>JAIEQJ010000023.1 GCA_019747815.1 Hyphomonadaceae bacterium | reverse complement strand
GCTCCTCCTCGTCTCGCACCCCCTCGGGCGGAAAGCCGCTGCGGGGCGCAAGGTGCTGCGGCACCAGCCCTTGCGGCTTCCCGGGCGGCCGACCGGAGGAAGACGCGGATGCTGCGCTGCGAAGCACAAAAGTCGCCACAATGGGCAAGCGATATGGCGACGACGGCAGCCGGTGGAGAATTGTGTTGGCTGTTGCCGAATTGCAAGGACCGATGACGATCCTCGGCGCGCCCGCCGGCGCCTGCTGGTCAGGGATGGTCGCCGCCGATAAATTTCGCGCGCACCTTGGAGAGATTCCCCGATGCTGAGACCACTTTCGCTCGCTGCCAGGACAAGCCTTGCAGCCGTGCTGGCCCTTGCAACCGTGGCGCCGGCGCGGGCCCAGACAGCGGCGGAGCCCGCACAGCCGCAGGCGGATGCCGTAACGCCACCGCCACCCGCGGCGGCGCCACCGGCGCCGGTCGCCGAGATCGAGCCGCTGGTGGCGCAGGTGCGCCAGGCGGCAGCCGCGCCGGCCCGCAGCGGCGTGGTGGCGGCGGACCGGGCCGCGGTGGCGGAGTTCTACGCCGGGCGTACAGCGGCCATTTGGGTCACGGCGGATGGCGGCTTCACGCCCCGGGCCCGCCATGCCATGGCGGAGATCGCCAAGGCCGACGATTGGGGGCTTGAAGCGCGCGCCTTCGAGCTGCCGCGCCTGGCGCCCGGCGAGACGTCGCTCCCCGCCCTGGCCGATGCCGAGGTCAAGCTCAGCTTGGCGGTGCTCAAGTACGCCCGCCATGCGCGCGGCGGGCGCCTCGATCCGGCCCAGCTCAGCCGCAACTTCGACCAGAAGCCGACCTTGCGCGAGCCCAAGGTGGTGATGGACGCCGTGGCGGCGACCGAGACGCCGGGCACCTACCTGCGCGATCTGCACCCCAAGCACGTGCAATTCGAGCGCCTGCGGCACGCCTTGCTGAAGGCGCGCGGCTCGGCCGGCCGGACCGAGGAGAGGGCCGAAGCTGTCGTGCGCCTGCCCGCGGATGGTCCGACGCTGAAGCTCGGCATGAGCCATCCGCACGTCGCTCTGCTGCGCCAGCGCCTCAAGCTAGCGGCGCGTTCGGGCGATGCGGAGGTCTTTGACCGCGAGCTGCAGGAGGCCGTGCGGGCCTTCCAGGAGAGGAACAACATTCAGCCGACCGGCGCGCTGACCGGCCGCACGCGCGCCGCGCTCAACGGGCCCGAGGCGCCAAAGCCGGCGTTCGGCTCGGAGGTGCAGCGCATCATCGTCAACATGGAGCGCTGGCGCTGGATGCCGGAGGACCTCGGCACCTTCTACGTCTGGGACAACGTGCCGGAGTTCCAGTCGCGCGTGGTGAAGCGCGGCCAGACGATCCATCAGATGCGGATCGTCGTGGGCAAGCCCGATACGCAGACGACCCTGTTCTCCGCCAACATGCGCTACATCGTGTTCGGCCCCGAATGGGGCGTGCCGGATTCCATCAAGGTGAAGGAGATTCTGCCCTATCTGCGTCCCAACGCGGACGGCGGGTTCTTCGGCTTCGGCGGCGGCACCGACACCCGGGTCCTGCAGCGGCACAACCTGCGCGTCAGCTACAACGGCAAGCCGGTCGATGCGAGCCAGGTGGACTGGCAGCAGGTCGACATCCGGCGCTTCACCTTCATCCAGCCGGCGGGCCCGGGCAATGTGCTGGGCGGGATCAAGTTCCGCTTCCCCAACAAGCACGACATCTACATGCACGACACGCCGCAGCGCGATCTGTTCGACAAGGCGGTGCGGGCCTACAGCCACGGCTGCATCCGGGTGCAGAATCCCGGCCGCCTCGCCGAGATTCTGCTGGAGGAGGACAAAGGCTGGTCGGCGGCCCACGTGCGCGATTTGCTGGCACGCGGCGGCAACAACGAGATCACGCTGACGCGGCAGATTCCCGTCCACATCACCTACTTCACCGCCATGGTGGACGATGACGGCCGCCTGCAGTCGTTCGGCGACATCTATGGCCACGACAACCGCGTCGCCATGGCGATGGCCGGCCGGCCGCTGCCGCTGGAGGCGCCCTCCGTTGCGTCCGCACCCCTGAGGGATTCGAAGGAAGCGCGGCGCGCCAAGGCCACCAAGCAGACCAGCAACGACTTCTTCTCCGGCCTGTTCGGGAACTAGTAGCCACCGGGAGCCTGGCGATGCCGAAGGTTCGGCTGCCAAGCGAGAGGGTGCTGGCCGCGGGCCTGCTGCTGGCGGTTGCCGTGGCCGGCAGTTGGCCTGCTGCGGCCTCAGAGACCGTGCGCGTGCTGGCGGCGGGTGCCGCGCAAGGGGCCGTGCTGCGGCTGGAGCCCGCCCTTGCGGCGGCAAGCGCGGCCAGGCTTGACGCCGTCTTCGATACCGTCGGCGCCTTGCGCGATCGCGTGCTGCGCGGCGAAGTCGCCGATGTGGTCATTCTGAGTGAAGCCGGTCTGGCCGCCCTGGAGAAGGCCGGCAAGATTGCCGCTGCTGCGGCTGTCGACCTCGGCAGCATTGCGGTCGCCCTGGCAGTGCGCAAGGGCGCGCCGGCGCTCGACGTGACGTCTGCCGATGCCCTGAAGCAGGCCTTGCTGTCGGCGGCGTCGATCGCCCACGCCGATCCGGCGCGGGGCGCAACGGCAGGTGCCCACTTCGCCGGCGTGCTCGAGCGGCTCGGCATTGCAGCCGAGGTCAGAACCAAGGTTGTGGTGCTGCCCTTCGGCGGCGAGGTGATCGCGGAGGTGGCGCGGGGCCGGTTCGAGATCGGCGTCAGCCAGTCGAGCGAGATCGTGGCGCATCCCGGCGTGATCCTGGCGGGACCGCTGCCGCACCCCTATGGCCACCGCACGCGCTACCTGGCCGCCAAGCTGGCGGGCGCGCCGGCGCGCGCCGACGCCGTGCTGGCCGTTCTGCAAACGGCCGCTGCACGCGCGGTGTTCGCCGAGCTCGGCTTTGAAATGCCTCGCTAGGCGCGGCCGACCAACCGCTGTCCCCGGGGCGCCGGATGCGCGGCATAATGCAAAGGCGCTGTGCGGCTGCGGTGGTTTTTTCGCCAGTGTGCCGCTGCTAGAGTCTTTCCAGTTGAGATTGCATCGAAGTGTCATCCCGGCCGAAGCGTAGCGCAGAGCCGGGCCCCAGAGGTCAGAGGCGCGAGGGCGGTGCTCTGCTGGTGCTCTGGGCCCCTGGGTCCCGGATCGGCCTCCGGCCGTCCGGGATGACAACCGGGCTGAAGCTTCCACCATCGCCGGAAGGACCCTATGAGTTTATGACCTAGGGTACGCGGCTTTTGTGCAGGCATCGGGGGACCGCGCTGCCTGCAATGCCAGGAGAGAAGAATGATCTACGAGCTGAGAACCTACACCGTCAGGCAAGGCACGCTGCCGGAGGTGGTCAAGGCGGCGAGCACGGTCTCGCGCGACATTCGCAAGGACGACTTCGGCAAGCTCGAGGGCTACTGGCACAGCGATATCGGGCCGCTCAACCAGGTCATGCACATGTGGAGCTATGCCGACCTCAACGAGCGCGCACGGCTGCGGGCCGAGCTTGCGAGGAACCCCCGCTGGAACAGCGAGTACATCTCGCTCATCAGGCCGCACGTCATGCGCCAGGACATCCGGCTGTTGACGAGCGTGGTCGGCCCGGCGGCGCCGGAGCGCACGCCCAATGTGTACGAGCTGCGCAACTATCGCACCAAGACCGGCGCGGTGCGCCAGTGGGCGGACCACCTGGTGAAGGCGCTGCCCGTGCGCGAGCGTTATTCCAAGATCGTGGGGCTATGGATCACCGAGGCCCCGCAGCCCAGCGAGGTCTGCCACGTCTGGGCCTACACCGATCTCAATCATCGCGCGCAGGTCCGCGCGGAGGCCACAAAGGATTCCGCCTGGGCCCAGTTCCTCAAAGAGACCGCGCCGCTGATCGAGGAGATGCACTCCACCATCATGATCCCGGCGGTGCACTCGCCGCTCAAATAGAGGGACGCCGCGCCGTCGGTCTGACGAGACAGGATCGCCCAAAAGCATTGAACCCTCCCACGCGGGGAGGGCTCAATGTGTAGGCATGGCCGGCCGCCGGCTCGCGCCATCGGCCTGCGCGGACTTCAGATCGATTCCTTCAGATCCTTGGCGGCGCGGAAGGCGATCTTCTTGCTGGCCTTGATCTTGATGGCCTCGCCGGTCGCGGGGTTGCGGCCCATGCGCGCCGGGCGCTTGCGCACCTGCAGAATGCCGAGGCCGCCGATGCGGATGCGCGCGCCCCGCTTCAGATGCTTGGTGATGTCGCCAACCATCTCTTCAAGCATGCCCATCACTTGCTTCTTGGGCAGCTCATGCGACTCAGAGAGTCCTTCGGCAAGCTGTCGCAGCGTGACGGTCTCGACCTTTGCTGGTGCGGCGCCGGACGTCGAATTGGTAGCCATGGCATCTCCCTCTCGGAATTCCTGGGTGAATGACAAGTCAGCGCCTAGCATAAGTAGAATGGGCGAAACTAGCCCTTCTTTGCAGAAATACGCACGAAATTGATGGGTTTTGGGCCTTGACCGCGGCCGGAGCGCCCCGTCTGCGGGGCCTGTCGCATCCCGGCGAGCGGCAGGGCGCCTCGGCCGCCCCCTCCGCAAGACCGCCTCAGAGGCCGTGCCAGGGTTGCATCAGGCGCGCGATGAGGCCGCGGAACCGGGTCGGCGCCTCGGTGGCGATCACGCAGATGCACCCGGCTTCGGGGTCCGCAACCGGCGTGTGTTCGATATCGCCGTCCACATCAGCCACATCGCCCGGCCCGTATCGTCCCGAGCTGTCGGAGAGCGCGCCGCGCAGCACGAGCGTGATCTCCGAGCCCCCATGCGTATGCTCGGGAACACTGGCGCCGGGCGAGGCCTTGATGAGCTGCAGGCTGCCCTCGCCGCGCAACGGCAGCCGACGGTGCCGCAATCCTGGTCCGATCCAGCGCCAGGCGACCGCGTCGAGACTGCCGCCGATCAAGGGCGCAAGAGGCGTTGGAATCTCGCCGGCCGCCGCGGCGACCGGGGTCGGTGAAGCTGCGCGGGTTGTCTGCGGCATGGCGGGTTGAGAATGATCGAGCTGCGCCGGCGCGAGCGCCGAGATGAGGGTGCCGCCGATGCGCTCCAGCATGGCGACCTCGCGCCGGCAGTGGGGGCACATGGCGACATGCGCGGCGGCAACCGCCGCCAGCGCGCTCGGGAGCGAGCCGGCGGCAAAGCTCATCAACGTCGCAGCGTCGAGGTGGTGCGTGATGGTCATGCGGGATCCTCGAGTGCATCGCGCACCTTCTGGTAGGCAATGCGCATGCGCGATTTGACGGTGCCGAGCGGCAGCGCCAGGCGCGCCGCGATCTCGCTGTGCGACAAGCCCTCCAGATAGGCGAGCGTCACGACTTGCTGCTGATCCGCCGGGAGATCGGCGAGTGCCGCGCGCAATCGGGCCTGCTGCTGCTTCTCTGCCAGAGCCTCGTCGGGCTGGGCATCCTCGGCGGGCTCTGCCAGTCGCCACTCTGGCAGCTCCTGCCAGGGAACCTCGCGCCGCAACCGGTCGATGCGCAAATTTCTGGCGATGGCAAACACCCACGTCGTGGTGCTGCCCCTGTCGCCGGCATAGAGCGCTGCCTTGCGCCACACGGTGAGGAGGGTCTCCTGGGCCAGGTCCTCCGCCGTGCCCGCATCCGCACCCTTGCGCATCATGTAGGCCTTAACGCGCGGCCCATAGGTCTCGTAGAGCTCACGAAACGCTGCGGGATCCGCCCGCTCAGCCACACGCCGCAACAGGTCTGCCATGATGCCGCGATACGCCGTGGGCGGGAGCTGCCCGCCGGGTCCAGGATTGAATGCAGGGCTGACCATAGCTGAATGCCGCGCCGTCGAGCAAAGGTGTACGGCGGGGCAGAGCATTCGGATCAGGGCGGAAAGTGCATTTTGCACTTCCAGCTTCCTGGGCAACCGCCTTTTCGTTAAGCATGGCAATAACTATCGTTATCTTAGGTGCAGCCCGCGTGAAGATGTAGTGAGGGTTGGAAAGGCGATCTGACCCATGGTTGAGCCCAAGCGGATCATTTGTGTCGGGCATGCGGCCCTCGATCGCATCTACCGCATCGAGGCGTTTCCCCCGCAGCCGACCAAGGTGCGCGCGCTCGAATACATCGAGGCGGGCGGAGGCATGGCCGCCAATGCCGCGGTTGCCGTTGCTCGTCTCGGCGGCAAGGCGGAGCTGTGGAGCCGGACTGGCGACGATGCCGCCGGCAACACGATCCGGGCCGGCCTCAAGGCCGAGCACGTGGACGTGCGCTACGTGCAGTCCTTCGAGGGTGTGCGATCCTCCACCTCGGCCATCATCGTCGACGACAGGGGCGAGCGCCTGATCGTCGGCCAGCGCGATGCCGGCATGCCCTCGGATACCGGCTGGCTGCCGCTCGAGCGCATCCGGGACGCGGACGTGGTGTTGGGCGACTTGCGGTGGCTGGAGGGTGCCAGGGCCGTATTCGCGCATGCGCGCAAGGCGGGCGTGCCGACCGTCCTCGATGCCGACCTCGGCGCGCGCGAGGCGCTGTCGGGCCTGCTCACGGTCACGGATCATGCGATCTTCTCGGCACCTGCGTTGCGCGAGTTTGCTCCAGGCAGCAGCGATGCGGAGCGGCTGGAGCACGTCCTTTCGTTCGGGGTGAGGCATGCCGGGGTCACGCTCGGCAGCCAGGGCTACACCTGGCGTGAGCGCGGCGGCGGCAACGGCCATGTTCCCGCCTTCAGCGTGAGCGTCACCGACACTACCGGAGCCGGCGATGCGTTCCACGGCACGTTCGCGTTGCTGCTGGCCGAAGGCCTCGCCGTCGAGGATCGCGCGCGCTTGGCTGCCGCTGCGGCTGCGCTCAAGTGCACGCGCCTCGGCGCGCGTGCCGGTCTGCCCTCCCGCGCCGAGCTCGACGCATTCCAGGCCGACGTCGCACACACACGCTGAGCGCAATTATGCTCGCTGGGATGTTTTCGAAGTTATCCACAGAATTTTGATTCGTTTGGAACCGGATCAGGTGATTGTGACTTGAAAATGCGTGCGCATGTTTGGCGCGCGACTTAGAGTCGCCCGGGGGCGATATAGCAGCGGAGAATTCGTGCATGGCTGAGAAGACCACGAATGGGCGGGCCGACAACGGTTTCCCCCCCATGATGCTGCCGTTTGGGCTCGAGGCTCTGATGGAGATGAACCGGCCGGCGCTGTCGGCGATGGCCGACGTGAACGGCAAGGTCTACGAGAACATCGCGACGATGAACAAGAACTGGGTCGCGTTCGTGAACCGTCGCCTGAAGGAAGACTTCGCGATGCCCAAGCAGCTCGCCGCATGCAAGACGGTGCAGGAGATGTATGGGGTGTACACCGATTTCTTCCAGACCGCCGTCACCGACTACCAGTCCGAGTTCGAGCAGTTGAGCAAGCTCGGCAAGACCATGGCGGAGGATGCAGCCCAGGCGATGCAGACGCGGCTTGAAGAGACGAACCGGACCACGCGGTCCCACAGTTGACGCCTGCCGGCGCCCAGTGCGGCCGGCTGGCGCGCCCGGGTGCCGAGTTAGGGCGTGCGGGCCCTCGCCATTGACCTTAAGCTCCTCGGGATCCACCCCAGCGCTGGAATCGAGGAGCGATCATCCATGGCCAAAGTGCTTTACGAGCGCGACGGGCGCATCGCCCGCATCACGCTGAACCGCCCCGACGTTCTCAACGCCATCGACAATGATCTGCCGCGCGAGCTGGCGGCAGCGGTTGAGCGCGCCGATGCCGACGAGGCCGTGCATGTCATCGTGCTGGCGGGCGCGGGGCCCGCCTTCTGTGCCGGCTACGACCTCATGCACTACGCCGAGGCCGACGGCACCAACCGCTACACCCAGGACATGCCCTGGGACCCGATGCAGGACTACGCCTTCATGATGCGCAACACCGAGCAGTTCATGAGCCTGTTCCGCTCCAAGCGGCCCGTCATCTGCAAGGTGCACGGCTTCGCGGTTGCCGGCGGCTCCGACATCGCGCTCTGCTCCGATCTCATCATCATGGCCGAGGACGCCCGCATCGGCTACATGCCGGTGCGCGTGTGGGGCTGTCCGACGACGGCGATGTGGGTCTATCGCCTGGGGCCCGAGAAGGCCAAGCGCATGCTGTTCACGGGCGACAAGATCGACGGGCGCGAGGCGGAAAAGCTGGGTCTGGTGCTGAAGGCGGTGCCTTCTGACCGGCTGGACGAGGAGGTGGAGGCGCTGGCGCACCGCATGGCCTCGGTGCCGCAGAACCAGCTCATGATGCAGAAGCTGATGGTCAATCAGGCGCTCGCCAACATGGGCCTGCACACCACGCAGATGATCGCCACCCTGTTCGACGGCATCACCCGGCACACGCGCGAGGGCCTCAATTTCAAGCGCCGCGCCGAGGAAAAGGGCTGGAAGCAGGCCGTCGACGAGCGCGATCAGGGCACGTTCGACTGGACCCAGTACGCGCCCATCAAGGCCAATCGCTAGGCTTGGGCCGGCCAGGCCTGCTGTGCATGGTGTCGCGGCCGGGTACCCAGCCGGTAGACGTTCCGCGCTGGGCCGGCTAATTCTGCGCCCGCATTGGCCCGGGAAGGGGCCTTTGCCTGGGTGGCATGGAAAGGCCGGCTGTGCAGCAGGACATCGATAGCGTCGCAAGGCATCGGGATATGGCCAACGCCATCAGGGCGCTCGCCATGGATGCGGTGGAGAAAGCCAAATCCGGGCATCCGGGCATGCCCATGGGCATGGCCGATGCGGCGACCGTGCTGGTCTCGCAGTTCTTGAAGTTCGACGCATCCGCCCCCGATTGGCCCGATCGCGACCGCCTCGTGCTCTCCGCCGGGCACGGCTCGATGCTGCTCTATGCGCTTCTGCATCTGACGGGATTTCCCGGCGTGTCGATGCAGGAGCTCGCCAATTTTCGCCAGCTCGGCTCCAAGACCGCAGGCCATCCCGAGTTCGGCCATGCGCCTGGCATCGAGACCACGACCGGCCCGCTGGGACAAGGCCTCGCCAATGCGGTGGGCATGGCATTGGCGGAGCGGCTCCTCAACGCCCGCCACGGCGACGCGGTCGTCGATCACTTCACCTATGTGATTGCGGGCGACGGCTGCCTGATGGAGGGCATCAGCCAGGAGGCCATCTCGCTTGCCGGCCATCTCAGGCTCAACAAGCTGATCGTGCTGTTCGACGACAACCAGATCTCGATCGATGGCGCGACTTCGCTTTCCGTCTCCGACGATCAGGTCGTGCGCTTCCGCGCCTCGGGCTGGAATGCGGTCCGGATCGACGGTCATGATCCCGCTGCCATTGCCTCAGCCGTCGCTGGCGCGCGCACGTCGGACAAGCCCACGCTGATCGCGTGCAAGACCATCATCGGCTACGGGGCGCCGACCAAGCAGGGCAGGGCCTCCACGCATGGCGAGCCGCTGGGCGCGGAGGAGATCAAGGGCACGCGTGAGAGGCTCGGCTGGACCAGTGCGCCCTTCGAGGTGCCGGAGCGCGTTCTGGCGGCGTGGCGGGCGGCGGGCTCGCGCGGCAGCATCCAGCGCAAGGACTGGGAGCAGCGGGCGGGCATGTTGGGCGGGGCCCCGTCGGCCGTGCTGGGCGATCCGATCGATGCCGGCGCCGTCAAGGCCATCGCCGCGGCCATCGGCGAGATCAGGAGCGAATTTTTGGCGACGCCGCCCAAGATCGCCACGCGCGTGGCCTCGCAGAAGGTGCTGGAGAAGCTCGTTGCGGCCGTGCCCAGCCTGATCGGCGGCTCGGCCGACCTCACGGGCTCCAATGGCACGCGCACCCAGCATCACACGGCCGTGGCGCCCGGCAGTTTTGCCGGCAACTACATCCACTACGGCGTGCGCGAGCATGCGATGGCGGCGGCCATGAACGGCATGGCCCTGCACGGCGGCATCGTTCCCTACGGCGGCACCTTCCTCGTCTTCACCGACTATTGCCGGCCGTCGATCCGCCTCTCCGCCCTGATGGGCCAGCGTGTGATCTATGTCATGACGCACGATTCCATCGGCCTCGGCGAGGACGGCCCCACGCATCAGCCCGTCGAGCACCTGGCGAGCCTGCGCGCCATGCCGAACCTCAACGTGTTTCGCCCCGCCGATCCGATCGAGACGGCCGAATGCTGGGAGCTGGCGCTGGCCGCCAGTGACACGCCGTCCATTCTGGCCCTGACGCGCCAGGCCGTGCCGCTGCTGCGGACCGAGGCCACAAGCGAGAACCGGTCGGCCAAGGGGGCCTACGTGCTGGCCGAAGCCGAAGGCGGGGCCCGCCACGTCACCCTGCTGGCGACCGGCTCGGAGGTTAGCATCGCCATCGAAGCCCGCCAGCGCCTGGCAACAGAAGGCATTCGCGCAGCCGTCGTGTCCATGCCGTCATGGGAGCTGTTCATGGCCCAGCCCGCCAGCTATCGCCAGGCGACCCTCGGCACGGCGCCCCGGGTCGGCGTCGAGGCGGCCGTCGGCTTCGGCTGGGAGCGATGGCTGGGCGAGCGGGGAGCATTCGTCGGCATGGAGGGTTTCGGGGCCTCCGCCCCGGCGGCCAAGCTGTACGAGCATTTCGGCATCACGCCGTTGAAGGTTGCGGAGACGGCCAGGAGAGTTGTGCAAGGTTGATGGATCTCGACAAGCTCAGGACCGCCGCTGACATCGACGTCGCAAGCAAGCGGGTTCTCGTTCGCGCCGATCTCAACGTTCCGATCAAAGACGGCAGGGTCACGGACGCGACGCGGCTCGCACGCCTCGTGCCGGGCTTGCAGGACCTGATGCGGCGCGGGGCCAAGGTCATCGTCATCTCGCATTTCGGCCGGCCCAAGGGGGCGCCCGCCGCCGAATTCAGCTTGCGGCCCGTGGCCGACAGGCTCGGTCAGCTGCTCGGCAAGCCCGTCGCCTTCGCCGCCGATTGCATCGGCGAGGCGGCGCAGAAGACCGTGGCGGCGCTGCAGCCCGGCGGCATTGCGGTGCTGGAGAACCTGCGCTTCCACAAGGGCGAGGAGCAGAACGATGCGGCGTTTGCCGCGGCGCTGGCTGCGCTCGGCGACCTCTTCATCAGCGACGCGTTCTCCACCGCCCACCGCGCACATGCCTCGACCGATGCCATCACGCGGCTGCTGCCCTCCCATGCCGGGCCGCTGCTGATGGAGGAGATCGACGCGCTGCGCAGCGTGCTCGACACGCCGAAGCGGCCGGTTGCGGCGGTGATCGGCGGGGCCAAGGTGTCCACCAAGATCCCGGTGCTGACCAATCTCGTCGCCAAGGTCGACAAGCTCATCATCGGCGGCGGCATGGCCAACACGTTCCTGCTGGCGCAGGGTGTCGGCATCGGCAACTCGCTGGCAGAGCCCGACTTCGTCGCGACCGCGCACGAGATCATGCACGCCGCCAAGGCGAAGGGCTGCGAGATCGTGCTGCCGGCCGACGTGGTGGTTGCCGCCAAGCTTGAGGCCGGCGCCGCCGCGCGCGTCGCCCCGGTGCTTGAGACGCCGGCGGATCAGATGATCCTGGATGTCGGACCCAAGGCGGTGGCGCACTATATCGACGTGCTCGGCCGCTGCAGCACGCTGCTCTGGAACGGTCCGCTCGGCGCCTTCGAGATCGCCCCCTTCGGCGAGGGCACCTTCAAGCTCGCGCGCGCGGCCGCGGCCGCCACCAAGGCCGGCAGGCTCACCTCGGTGGCCGGTGGCGGCGACACCGTCGCGGCCCTCAATGCGGCCGGCATCACCGACGCGTTCAGCTACGTTTCCACCGCCGGCGGGGCGTTTCTCGAATGGCTCGAGGGTCGCGAGCTGCCGGGCATTGCCGCCCTCGTTCGGGCTGCGCGCTAGACGGGCAAGGCTCCCGGAGAGCCTCGCCGCGGGCTCGGCTTCCGTGACTGCAAAGGGAGCGGACGGCGGCCGGCCGCGATCGGATTGACAGACCCTGCTTGAGATCCCAACCTGCGCGCTCAGAGCCGGAGGAGGCAAGGATGCGCCGAGCGTTGGGCACCGTGGCCGTTGCGCTGACGCTGATCGGCTCCACTCCGCTCCCGGCGCAGGACGACGCCACCGAGCGCGAGGTGGAGCGCTACCGCCAGATGCTGAAGGGCGATCCGTGGTCGAACCCGGGGTTGCTGGATGCCGATCGCGGCGAAGCGCTGTGGAAGGAGAGGCGCGGACCGAAGAACGCCTCGCTGGAGCAGTGCGATCTCGGCAAAGGTCCGGGAAAGGTTGAAGGCGCCTTCGCCGAGCTGCCGCGCTATTTCAGGGACGCGGACCGGGTGATGGATCTGGAGACACGGCTGGTGTGGTGCCTCGAGCGGCTGCAGGGGTTCGCGCGCGCCGACATCATCAAGCGGCCCTATTCCAAGGCCAATCAGGCCGGCAGCGAGTTGGAGGCCCTGGCGACGTATGTCGCCAACAAGTCGAACGGCTTGAAATTTGCCCCGCAGCTCGAGCATCCCAAGGCGCGCGAAGCGCTGGCTGTGGGCGAGGCGCTGTTCTTCCGCCGGCAGGGGCCGATGGATTTCTCGTGCTCCACCTGCCACGCCGAGTCCGGCAAGCGCATCCGGCTGCAGGGCCTGCCGTTTCTCGGCAAGCCGGAGGCGGCCCGCAAGGTGATTGGCGAGTGGCCGGCCTACCGCGTGTCGCAGGGCACGGTCATGACCATGCAGCACCGCATCGCCGATTGCTACTGGCAGATGCGCCTGCCCCTGATCGACTACGGCTCCCCCGTCACGGTCGCGCTGACCATGTTCCTCGTCAATCAGGCCAAGGGCGGCGACATCTCCGCGCCGCAGATCAAGCGTTAGGCGGCCTCATGCGGATCCATTACGCCATCATTGCGCTCGCGGCGGGTTTGTCGCTGGCTGCCGCCTACTTTCTCTGGAGGCCGGAGGGGCGCGCGGTGAGCGTCGACGATGCCATCCGGGAAAGCTGGACGCGGGCGGCGCCCGATTGGCAGGTGCGGCTCGTGCAGGACGAGACGCAGAAAGTGTGCAGCACGTACCGCAACGCACCGCCCAAGCCGATCGCCGACGCCGTCCTGGCGCGGGAGAGGGCGATGATCCAGTATCCCGCCGACGGCAAGCTGATGGGGGACTGGAGGAAGGGCGAGCGGCTGGCCCAGAGCGGCTACGGTGGCCGGTTCACGGACTATCCGCCGCGGCAGGAGAACGGCGGCAACTGCTATGCCTGCCACCAGCTCGACAAGACGGAGCTGAGCTTCGGCACTCTGGGTCCCAGCCTGCTCGACTACGGCAAGAACCGCCGCTATGCGGACGCCGAGATCCGGGCGGTTTATGAGCGGATCTACAACCCGCATGCCGCCATCCCCTGCGCGAATATGCCTCGCATGGGCGCCAGCAAGTTCCTGACAATTGAGCAGATCAAGGACCTGGTGGCCTATGTCATGGCGCCCGACAGCCCGGTGAACCGGTAGGCCTGTGCTCATAGGCCTGTGCTAAGCTCCCCGCTCGTGTGCACGCATCCGCCTGCGGCAGCAGGCTGGCGCTCGATGAAAGGCAACGCATGATCTCGCGTCGCGAATTCATGCAGATCACAGCGGCGGCTGCGGCCGTGTCCGGTCTTGGCGGAGATTTCGGGCGCCTCGTCGCTCGGGCTGCGCTCAGCCAGGAAGACCTGTTGCGTTTTGCCCCCAAGGGCCAACTCACCATCCTGCACATGGCCGACTGCCATGCCCAGCTCAAACCGATCTACTTTCGCGAGCCCTCGCTCAATCTGGGGGTAGGCCAGGCGAGGGGCCAGCTGCCGCACCTCGTCGGGCAGGACTTTCTGTCCTCGTTCGGCATTCCGGCCTCCTCGCTCGACGCCTACATGCTGACGGCGGCCGATTTCGAGGCGCTGGCCCGGAGCTATGGCCGCGTCGGCGGGATGGATCGTGTGGCGACCCTCATCAACGCGATCCGGGCCGAGCGTGGCGCCGAGCGGGTGCTGCTGCTCGATGGCGGCGACTCGCTGCAGGGCTCGTACACGGCGTTGCAATCCAGGGGCGGCGACATGGTCGCGGTGATGCAGGCCCTCGGCGTCGAGGCAACGACCGGCCACTGGGAGTTCACGCTGGGGGCGGAGCGGGTCGCCGAGATTTTCGGCACCCGGAACCGGCCGGGAAGCGCCGGCATCCCGTTCCTGGCCGGCAATGTTCGCGATACCGATTTCGAGGAGCCGGTTTTTCACGCCCTGCGCTTCTTCGAGAAGGGCGGCGTGAATATAGCCGTGATCGGGCAGGCTTTTCCCTATACGCCAATTGCCAATCCGCGCTGGATGATCCCCGAGTGGTCGTTCGGCATCCGCGAGAGCAGCCTGCGCAAGACCGTCGCGGCGGCTCGGCGCAAGGGCGCCGAGGTGATGGTTCTGCTGTCGCACAACGGCTTCGACGTGGACCGCAAGCTCGCCGGCCGCGTCGAGGGCATCGATGTCATCCTGACCGGCCACACGCACGATGCGCTGCCGGCCCCGATCCAGGTCGGCAACACCCTGCTGATCGCCTCGGGCTCGAACGGCAAGTTCGTCTCGCGCCTCGACCTGGAGGTCGAGAACGGCAGGGTGAAGGACTTTGCCTATGCCTTGATACCGGTGCTGGCCGACGCCATCACACCGGACCCGGCCATGGCGCAGGTGATCGCCGACGTTCGCGCGCCGCACGAGGCGATGCTGACGCGCGAGCTCGGGCGCACCGAAGGCTTGCTCTACCGGCGCGGCACGTTTGCCGGCACGCTCGATGATCTCATTTGCGATGCCGTGCTTGCCCAGCGCGATGCTGAGATCGCGTTCTCGCCGGGCTTTCGCTGGGGGCCAACGCTGCTGGCAGGACAGCCGATCACCTGGGAGGACGTCTACAACGCCACCGCCATCACCTATCCGGCGGTGTATCGCACCGTCATGAGCGGCGCGGCCATCAAGACCACGCTCGAGGGCGTCGCCGACAATCTGTTCTATCCCGATCCCTATCTGCAGCAGGGCGGCGACATGGTGCGCGTCGGCGGCATGGGATTTACGGTTCATGTCGACCGCGCCCTGGGCGAGCGGATCAGCGCGATGCACCTGTTGCGATCGGGTGCACCGATCGACGCAGGCCGGGACTATGTTGTTGCCGGCTGGGCATCGATCAACGAGGATGTCGAGGGTCCCGCGATCTGGGATGTGGTGGCCCAGCACGTGAAGGGCCGCAGCGTCGTGCCGTCGCAAGCGGGGCGCACCGTCAAGTTTGTGCGCGCCGGCAATTGATGCACCTTGCCGGCTCTGCATTGCGCCCTTATCTGAGCGGGACACGGCTTAGTGGCGAGGATAGATGCTGACGCAGGTTTACATCCATCTTGGCGTGGCGTTTGCCGGACTGGTGAGCTTTCTGTCACCCTGTGTGCTGCCGCTGGTGCCGCCCTATCTCGGCTATCTGGGCGGCACGACCATCGAGCAGATCGGCAAGCACGGGGCGATCGACGCCGGCCTGCGGCGCCGCGTGGTGCTGGCGTCGGTCTTTTTCGTGCTGGGCTTCACCACGGTGTTCGTCAGCTTCGGCGCCGGCGCGTCGATGTTCGGCCAGTGGATCCAGGCGCACAAGAACCAGCTTGCGATCGTGGCCGGGCTCGTCATCATCCTCTTCGGCCTGCACTTCCTGGGCCTGCTGCGCGTGCCGATGCTGTACCGCGAGGTGCGCATTCACACCGACCGGCAGGGTGCCAGCTTTGCCGGCGCCTATGTCATGGGGCTTGCCTTTGCATTCGGCTGGACGCCATGCATCGGCCCGGTGCTGGCCACGGTCCTCACGTTGGCCGCGAACGAGGCGAGCCTGGGTGCGGGTGTGCGGCTGCTGTTCGTCTATTCGCTCGGGCTCGGCATTCCGTTCATTCTGGCCGCGGTCGCCATCGGCTCCTTCATGGGATTTCTCAAGCGCTTCCGGCATCATCTGGGCCGTGTCGAGATGGTGATGGGGGTGCTCATGATTGCCACCGGGGTTCTGATCCTCACGGGCGGGCTCAACTGGTTCGGCACCTGGATGATCGAGAACGTGCCGGCGCTGGCGCGCATCGAGGAATCCTTCACACCCAAGCAGCTGCAAACCGAGATCCTGAAGGAAGGGATGAAATGACGGCCGCCGAGCCGGCAGCGGTGCCGACGGCGATCGCGTTGACGATTGCCGGATCGGACAGCTCCGGCGGGGCTGGCATCCAGGCCGACCTCAAGACGTTCTCCGCCTTCGGCGTCTACGGCGCGTCCGCCATCACCGCGCTTACGGCTCAGAATACGTGCGGGGTGCAGGGCATCGAAGCCGTGTCGCCGGCATTCGTCGCCCAGCAGCTCCGCTCCGTCCTGTCGGATTTGGCTGTCGGTGCCATCAAGACGGGAATGCTCGCCAATGCCGATATCGTGATGACAGTGGCCGAGGTCTTGCGATCGGCACCGCCGCGGCCATTCGTGGTCGACCCGGTGATGGTTGCGACCAGCGGTGACGTGCTGCTGGCCCCGGAAGCCGTCACTGCGGTGAAGAGGGAGCTGCTACCTTTGGCAAGCTTGATCACCCCCAATCTTCCGGAAGCCGCGATCCTGCTCGGGACCGAGATGGCTGCCAGCGAGGAGGCGATGGTGCGGCAAGCCGAACTGCTGCGCACCACCGGCTGTCACGCCGTGCTGATCAAAGGCGGCCATGGCGTTGGAGATGCCGCCATCGACATTCTGGTCAGCGCGTCCGGCGTCGAGCGGTTCCAGCGCCCCCGCCTTGCCACCCCGCATTCCCACGGCACCGGCTGCACGCTTTCCGCCGCTATCGCCGCCCTGCTGGCCCAGGGTGTCGCGCTCGCCCCCGCGGTCGAGCGTGCCAAGGTCTACGTTTGGCAGGGCCTGCTGCACGGGCGCGGGCTCGGTGTCGGACAGGGCCGGGGGCCTGTCGACCACCTGTTCGCCGTTCGTCGCATGCCGCCCCCGGCGTGACGGCCCACGCCCAGGGCGATGCCGCAACACTCGTCCGGCGTCTGGGGCGGCTCAGGAAAAAAGGCTTTGCCGCCTGTCTGCAAATCTGCATCAATCCCCGCAAACGGGCGGGCAGAGCCTCCTTTTTCAGTAGACGCGAGTTCCTTCGCCTACGGCCGTCATTCATCTGGGATCTCTGGACATGAAAGCGATCGCCAAACTCGCCGCGGCTGCCCTGCTGGGCGTGCTGGGTTCTCTGGCCGTTGCGGCCGATCCGATCGGCGAGCTCGCCGGGTATTGGACCGGAAACGGGTCCGTCACGCTGGTGGGCGGCAATACGGAACGCGTGAAATGTCAGGTGTTCTACAAGGCCTCCGACGGCAACAGCGTGCTCCGGCAGACCATGCGCTGCGCCAGTGCGGACTACACCATCAACGCCCAGGCCGACCTGCACGTCAAAGGCGGCCAGGTGACCGGCAGCTGGGAGGAGAAGACCTACGCGGCCAAGGGCGAGGTCACGGGGCGCTACAGTGGCGAGACCTTTGCCCTGATGATCAAAGGGGCCAACTTCACGGCGGCCATGAACGTCACCCTGTCGTCCTGCAAGCAGTCCATCAACATCACGCCCAAGGGCCTGGACATCACCAAAGTCACGATTGGCCTCGCCAAGTGCTAGGGGCGCAAGGCGGCTGTGGCACTTGCGCCACGGCTGTCACTTGATCACATCGGGCATATTGTCGACACCGCAGAAGTCTGGAACAACTTAGGCTGAGGAAGCCCTTGCAGCCGTCGTTGCAACTTCGGGGGAGGTTTGCAACCGGTTCGGCCGCGACGGGTTTTGGGGGGAGAGTGGAGCCTGGTATCCAGGGACGGGTTCTGCTCCAGAGGAAACCGGTCCGGTCCCGCCGGACCGGTTTTCTTTTTTTCTGACCAGGCCGATTGCTTGACAGGCCGCTAGAGCTGGCGCTGTGGTGCCGGCGTCTGTCCACTTGGAGGAGGTCGCGATGGCCAAGCATCCGCCGACCTACGGCGACGTGGTGGCGGCGCGCCGGCGTCTCGGGACGCTGGCCTGCGTCACGCCGTTGATCGAGCACCCCGCTCTCAACGCCGTGACGGGCGCCCGCGTTCTGCTCAAAGCCGAAAATCTCCAGCGCGTCGGCGCCTTCAAGTTTCGCGGCGCCTACAACAAGATCGCCCAGGTGGATGCAGCCGCTTATCCCGGTGGCGTGGTGGCCTGCTCGTCGGGCAACCATGCGCAGGGCGTGGCGGCCGCGGCCACCCTGTGCGGTCTCAAGTCTGTCATTGTCATGCCCGCCGATGCGCCCCGCCTCAAGATCGAGCGCACCAAGGCGTTTGGCGGCGAGGTCGTGGCCTACAACCGCGAGACCGAGGACCGTGATGCGATTGCGCGCAAGATTTGCGAGCAGCGCCACGCAGCCTATGTCCATCCCTTTGACGATCCCGATGTCATCGCCGGCCAGGGCACCGTCGGCCTCGAGATGATGGAGCAGGCGGCAGCCGTGGGCGCGGTGCCGGACATCGTGCTCGTCGGCGCGTCCGGAGGCGGACTGATTGGCGGCGTTTCCATCGCCGTGAAGGAAAAAAGCCCCAATACGGAAATCTGGAGTGTGGAGCCGGCAGGCTTCGACGATCTCGCGCGGTCCCTGAAAAAGGGGGCGCGGGAGCGCAACGCGGCGCTTTCGGGCTCCATCTGCGATGCGCTGCTGGCGGCCACCCCCGGCGAGCTGACCTTCGACATGGCGCAGAGACATCTGGCGGGCGGGCTTTCGGTCACCGATGAGGAGGCGAAGGCCGCAGTCAGATTCGCCTTCCGCGAGCTCAAGCTTGTTGTCGAGCCCGGGGGTGCGGTCTCCCTCGCGGCGATCCTTGCCAAGAAGCTGCCGATCGAGGGCCGGACGGTGGCTGCGGTGCTGTCGGGCGGCAACATCGATCCGTCTCTGTTTGCAGAGATCATCGTCGATCAGCGCGCGGCATGATCGGGCCGGATGCGTGCGAGCGTCGCGATCTCGGCGTACGCGTGTCGGTGCTGTTTGCGGCGATCTTCGTTGTTGCCGGCACCAACCTTCCGTATCTGCCGGTGTGGCTCGACTGGCGAGGCCTGGAGGCCCGCGAGATTGCCATCATTACCGCGACACCTCTGTTCGTCCGCGTAGTCGTGACGCCGGCCATTGCGTTCGCGGCGGATCGGGCTGGCGATCATCGCCGCTTTCTCGTTGGGCTGTCATGGTGCGGCCTCGCCGCGCTTGCGGCGCTGTCGCAGTCATCGACCTTCTGGCCGATCCTGATCTCAACCGTCGCCTTCGCCCTGGCCTGGACCACCATCATGCCGCTCACCGAGACGGTGGCGCTGAACGGCGTCAAGGCGGCGGGGCTCGACTATGGCCGCATGCGTCTGTGGGGGTCGCTCAGCTTCATTGCCGCCAGCCTCGGCGGCGGCTCCGTTGTCGGATACTGGGGCGCAGCGTCGGCGATCTGGCTCGTGCTGGCCGGCGGCGTGCTCACGACGCTTGCGGCGCACTGGGTGGCGCGGCCGATCGGCCTTGGCAGACCGAAGGCGGCGCTCGGCCCTTCCCGCCTGCGGCTCGCCGATGCCCTTGGGTTGCTCAGCGCGCGCCCGTTCCTCGTCTTCCTCCTGGCCACGGGCGCCATCCAGGCGGCGCACGCGATGTTCTATACCTTCGGCACGCTGCACTGGGCCGGCCAGGGGCTGTCTGCGGGCTGGTCGGGGATGCTTTGGGCCATCGGCGTCTTGGCCGAGATCGCCATCTTCGTGGTCTCCGCGGCCCTCATCCGGCACGTAGGAGCGCCTGGGCTGATCGCGGTGGCGGCGATGGCCGCTGTCGGGCGCTGGCTGGCCATGGGCTTCGACCCGCCGCTCCCCTGGCTCATGCTGCTGCAGATGCTGCACGGCCTGACCTTCGGTGCCGCCCATGTCGGCGCCATCCATTTCATGGCGCGGGCGGTGCCGGACTGGCAGACGGGGACGTCGCAGGCGCTCTATGCGTCGGTCACGAGCGGCATTGCCATGGGTGCAGCGACACTGGTTTCCGGCCCGCTCTATGCCCAGTACGCCGGACGGGCGTATTGGGCCATGGCGGTCGTTGCCGCCGTCGGGCTCGGCGCCAGTCTCGTGTTGATGCGGACGAGGCGTGATGTGGCCGTCGCCTAACCCCACAGTTGGGGGGAGGCGGGCTTGAGAAGCGCCCCGTCGTAGTGCAGAGGCGGTGCCCGGTCGCGAGCAAGCAACAGGGGACCGTCGAGGTCGACCCAACGGGCCCCCTGCGCCAGCAGTATGGCCGGGGCAATCGCCAGGGACGTCGCGACCATGCAGCCGACCATGATTTGGAACCCGAGTGCACGCGCCGACGTCGCCAGGGCCAGCGCCTCGGTCAATCCGCCGGCCTTGTCCAGCTTGATATTGACGGCATCGTACCGTCCGCAAAGCCGTTGCAGATCGCCGCGCGTGTGCAGCGATTCATCGGCACAGACCGGAACGGTGCGGGCCATGTGCGCCAGGGCAGCATCCTGTTCGGCGGGGAGGGGCTGCTCGATGAGCTCAAACCCGGTCTCCGCAGCGACCGCCATCAGCTCCGGCAGCAAGGCCGGCGTCCAGGCCTCGTTGGCGTCCGCGATGAGCTGTGTCTGCGGGCAGGCGGCCCGGATCTGACGCATGCGGTCGGCATCGCCCGGACCACCGAGCTTGATCTTCAGCAGCGGCATGGCGTGTGCCGCTTGGGCGGCCTTGGCGGCCATGCGGTGGGGATCGTCCAGGCTGATGGTATAGGCGGTGGTCAGGGCATCGAGCTTGCCGAGGCCCGCCAATACGGCGGCGCTGGTGCCCGAGCGTTTCGCCTCGTAGTCCCACAAGGCACAATCGAGCGCATTGCGCGCGGCGCCGGCAGGCATGCTCTGCAGCAGGGCCGCCCGATCGCGCACCTGGCGCTGGGCCAGGATGGCCGCACGCACGCTCTCGACCGTCTCGCCATAGCGCGCGTACGGCACGCACTCGCCCCGACCCTCGGTGGTGCCGTCGCCGATGCGCGCAACGACAACGGTCGCTTCCCGCTTGGCGCCGCGCGCAATGACGAACGTGCCGGCGATCGGCCAGGCTTCGACGGCGACATCAATCTGCAACGGGGCCGGCATCGGCAGGTGCCGCCATCGTCAGCGCAGCCGCCCGCTGGCATGCGCCAGGAAGAGATAGACACGGCCGCTGTCGGAGATGAGATGGTTGTGCACGCTGCGGCCGGCGGGGTCTTTCTGCTCGATATCGCGGATGAGCCATTCGAAGTCGACCAGGAAGCGGTCGACGACGCGGCGGAAATCGACGTCGGTTTTGTAGCGGGCACTGATCTCGTCGAACAAGGCCCGACCCTCGTTGGTATAGATGCTGCGCACCATGATGCCGCGCTGGCCGGCGCGGAAGCGCGACCAGATCGCCGAGGCCGTGGTGGGATCGAGCGCGCGGGCGATGCTGGCGATGTTGATGGCGCTGTCCTCGCGCGAGGCGCGTGCGAGCAGATCGCCCAGCGACCAGCGGTCGCTGCTGTCGACCGAGACTGGGACCTGCTGGTCGTCGCGCTGAGCCGAGAACGCGGCCGTGAGCGATATGGGGTTCGCGGGGGCGGGCATCGGTCCGGGAGGCGTTACATCGCGACGTTCGCGCGAGGACAGGCTCGAGAGCTGTTCAAGCGCGCGCAATTGGTCGCTGAGCGCATGGCGCATGTTTTCCGCGCTCTCCCGCGCGATGGCGGGAAGCCGCTCCGATTCAGCCCGGATGCGTTCCTGCTCGATCTGAAGATCTGCCGCCGCACGGGCGGCCCTGGCCTTCAGCTCCTCCGAGGTGTCGCTGAAGCGGCTGGCGATGCTCCCCAGATGGTGCGTGACCTCTTGCGATACGCCTGAAATTTTCGATCGCATGTCCTCGATCGCACGTGCGGTTTGTGCATCGGTCTGGGCGCGCAGGCGTTCCAGCTCTGCGGCGGCGGCCTGCGTGTGGGCGGAAGCCCCCTGCGTCAGTTGCTGGGTGATGGCACGGGCCCGGCTTTCCGTGTCGGTGATTGAGCCTTCCAGGGTCTGCGAGTAGCCGCGCATGACCTGGTCGAGATGGTCGGCCTTGCCCGAGATCCGCTGCAGCGTGTCGGAAAGCTCGACGTGGCGCTTCTGCAGCGTTGAATCGATGTGCTTGTTGGCCGTTTCGAGCGCGTGCGCCGCGTGCACGATGGTCTGGCCCTGGCTGTCGAACCGGTTTGCCACTCCCGACATCTGGTCCAGGAGATTTTCGGAAACCTTCTTCAGAAGGTCCGCCTGGTTGGAGAGGCCCTCGATGGCGTGCAGCGATTGGCGGCTGATGTTGTCGCTCGAGCGGCGCACGGCATCGAGCCCGTGCATCATCGACTCGTCCAGATTGTGTGCCTGCTGCCCCAGCGTGTCGGAGAGCGCGCGGACGTGGTTCTCCATGGCAAATGTCAGTGCGCGGGCCTTTTCGCTCACCGCGCTGTCGATGGCCATCGTCGAGCGCATCATCGCGTCATCGAAGCGGGTCAGACGTTCCGCGAAGGCCGCGTCCAGGGCGCGGGTGCGCTCCACGAGCTGGATATCGAGCGCCTCCGCGCGGCTTGCCAGAGTGGCATCGAGCGCGACGGTGTAGTCGTCGAGCACGGCCTGCAGCTGCTGCGTCCGGTTGGCAAGGGTCGTTTCCAGGCTGCCGCTGGCGGAGGAGAGCTGGTTCTCGAGCGCAATCAGGTTCTGCCCGGCACCCTCGATGATCTTGGCAAGCTTGATCTGCTGCTGCGAAAGCTTGTCGATCAGCGTGGGAACTTCGCTGCCCATCGCCTTGAGCGTCTCGGAGACCTTGTCGGTGGTGCTGACCAGGGCATGCCGCTCTCCCGCGAGCTCCTGGATCAGCCCCCGGATCTTGTGCTCGTTCTCGCTGTAGGACTTCTCCAGCGATGCCACCTCGTTGTGGACCAGCCCTTCCAGCTCGCCGGCCCGCCCCAGCGCGCGTGAAATGGCCTCGTTCATGAACGAGACTTGGCGGCGCACGGCCTGTCCGAGCGAGGCTGCCGACTGCTCCGCGGCCCGGTCGGGCTCGGCCAGGCGCACGGCCACTTCCGTCATGGCCGAGGACATGAGCTTGAGCTCCTGCGCGCGCCACACCAGCAGCGCCAGGAACCAGAACAACGCGATGGGCAGAAAAATGGTGGCCGCCACGATGATCATCATCGGGCTTGCCATCGCGTCCAGAAAACTGCTGCGGGCGACCTCGGGGGCGAGCATGGCCCAGGCGAGCAGGCTGCCCACGGCAAGCCATCCGCCGGAGCCGGCAGCGGCCAGCATGAAGGGGCGGTTGGAAGGTTTCTGCTGCAGGGCAAAGATCAGCCCGCCGATGGATGGCGCGTCGTCGTTGGCGGCGATGCGCGCACGGGGCGGTGCCGCCGGCCGGCGCTTGGCGGCCCGTCTGGCCTCGCCCTCTGCCGACAGCGGCGCGGCAGGATCTTCGACGGCCGGCTCGAGCACAAGCTTCGGCGGCGGCGCCGACCGCTCCGGGGTTGGCAGCGACGGTGGCAACGGAAACTCTGCGGCCGGGCTTTTTTGCGCACCTCCGGGCCGTGGAACCATGTTGAATTTGGGCAGGACCTTGGGAGACTTGGGTCCGAGAGGTGCATCGCTCAACGCGCCGCTCCCGGGCGGCCGGTCCCCTGTGGGGAGCCCGCCGTCGGCGGGATCCGGAAGGCGCGGAACCGTGTCGCGCTGCGTGTTACCGTCGTGAGCCATTCCCGTCCAACTTTCGGCGCCGCAAAGGGCCGACCCCTGTGCCGAGACATAGCGCATTTGCGTGCTTGGGCACAGGCGGCGAAACGCGAATTCTGGTGATCAGCCGACCTCAAAAGCGTTGATGCGGCTCACAGTTCCCCCGTGTACTCAACCATTTGGGTCTTGCTAGGCATCCAATGGGGCAAAACAAAGGTGCCATTGTGTAGGGCGGAAGGGCGGATGGTGGGGTGCATGTGCGGCCGCTTCTAGCGTGCATTCGATTAACCGGCAGTTATTCCAACAAGCCGCATAGTCGATGCCAGCGTCGAGAACAGGGAGCTTGCCGCGCGGTGCCGATCCAAGCCCACGCCACACGGGAGGCGAGCAGCGGAGAGCCGATCGATCGGAGCTATCTTGCCCGGTTCACGCTCGGCAACGCTGCGCTCGAGCGCGAGATCCTTGAATTGTTCGCGGCGCAAATGCCGCTCTACGTCGCGCAGTTGCGGACCGCGGCCAACAGCAAGGCGTGGATGCTTGCGGCCCATACCATCAAGGGATCGGCGTTGGCCGTCGGCGCCCAACGGCTGGCAGACTTGGCGCAGAGGGCGGAGCGCCTTGATGTGGATGCCGCGTCTGCCGACGGCCAGCACATCCGCCAGCAGGCCGCCGATGCCGTTGCAGAGGCGTCGAGCGCGGTCTGCGGCCATATCGCGTGCCTATTTGCCACGGACTGATTTGCGCCATATAGTTTGGCATGCAAACCGTATCGCTTGAATTTGCTGCCCGTGCCCGTTAACACCACTCGTTCGCAAGGCGCCGCCCGGGCGCCCTTTCGGTGATGGCCCCAACACGCGATCGTTAACGGCACATGCCTCGCATTACGTTCATTCAGCCGGATGGCACCGAGCAGGTTGTGGAGGGACAGGTCGGCGCGACCGTCATGGAGACGGCCAGGCAGCATATGATCGAGGGCATCGAGGCGGAGTGCGGCGGCGCGTGCGCCTGTGCGACCTGCCATGTGTATGTCGATGAGGCCTGGCGGGAGAAAGTGGGCGGGCCCAGCGAGATGGAGGAGGACATGCTCGATTTCGCCTTCGACGTGCGGCCGGTGAGCCGGCTGTCGTGCCAGATCAAGGTGACGGCCGACCTGGACGGGCTGGTCGTGCGCGTGCCTGAGAAGCAATTCTGAGCCAGGGCGAGCGAGGGTGATGATGGTAGCCGACGGGACAGTCAGCGCAGCGCCCATCGAGACCGATGCAATCATCATCGGGGCGGGTCCGATCGGGCTGTTTGCCGTGTTCGAGCTCGGTCTCGTCGATATCAAGGCGCATGTGATCGATATTCTGGGCAAGCCCGGCGGGCAGTGCGCGGAGCTCTACCCGGAGAAGCCGATCTACGACATTCCGGGGCTGCCGATCGTCACGGGGCAGGGGCTGACCGACGCGCTGATGGCGCAGATCAAGCCGTTTGGCGCCACCTTCCATCTGGGCCAGCGTGTCGACGCGCTGCAGAAGATGGACGACGGGCGCTTTCAAGTCGTCACGGACGCGGGCACCCACTTCCTGGCCAAGATGGTTGTGATCGCTGCGGGCGGAGGATCATTCACGCCCAAGCGGCCGCCGCTCGCCGGCATCGAAGCCTACGAGGGAACGTCCATCTTCTATTCTGTGCGGCGGATGGATGATTTCAAGGACAGCGATGTGCTGGTCGTCGGCGGTGGTGATTCAGCGCTGGACTGGACGCTCAACCTGCAGCCGATCGCCAACAACCTCACCTTGTTGCATCGGCGTGACGACTTCCGTGGTGCGCCGCACTCCGTCGAACAGATGCGCGCGCTGGTGCGCGACAAGAAGATTGCCTTGCTGATTGGGCAGATGGCGGCTCTGGAAGGCAACAACGGCGCCCTCACTGCGGTCACCATCAAGACCAAGGATGGCGACGTGCGCCATCCATGCAACCGCCTGCTGCCGTTCTTCGGGCTGACGATGAAGCTCGGCCCCGTCGCCAACTGGGGGCTCAATCTGCAAGAGAACCTGGTGCCCGTGGACACGGAGAAATTCGAGACCAGCACGCCGGGCATCTTTGCCATCGGCGATATCAACTGGTACCCGGGCAAGCTCAAGCTCATTCTGTCCGGCTTCCATGAGGCGGCTTTGATGTCTCAAGCCGCCCATCGCATCGTATATCCGGGCAAAAAGCTGCTGTTCCAGTACACGACCTCGTCGTCATCGCTGCAGAAGAAGCTCGGCGTCAGTTAGTGCGCATGAGCCGGCCGGACGCTATCTCTGCTTCTTGGCCATATCGTCGAACACTTTCTTGGCATTGAAAGGCTCGTCCGAGGCCTCCTGGGGGCAGCCCCATATCCCGCACGTCTCTGCCTTCTTGGTTTGGGGGAGCCTGGGCGAAAAGTCGCCGGCAAGGTGTCGCTGCAACTGACCCTTGATCTCCGCACTCTTCCTGTCGTTGCAGTAGTCGGGATCGCTCGAGACGCGGTCGCGGATGACCTTGAAGGTCGAGTCATAGCTCTTCTCGGCCTTCGCCAGTTGCTCCGGGCTCGACTGCTTGGCCTCATGAGCAAGGTAGGAGGCTCTCAGCTTCATCGCGTCGAAATAAAAGCCGCACCGTTGCGCGCGTGCCGACGTCCAAGCCACGGCGATGGGGCGCGCGAGGGGGTCCTCATTGTTGACCGCACCCGGCAGATCCCCGGCCGGGGCCGCACCCGTGGTCAATCCGCTCGCGCTGTTGCCGCAGCCAGCCAGCAGGGTGGCTGCGGCCAGCAACACGGCATAGGCCAGACACGGCGCGACTCTATCCATGGGGTCCCCAATTCGCACCCCAGTGTGCCGAGAACGGGCACAAGGTCAACAGCATGTTGCTTGAAAATATGGAGAAACAGGGTCAACCCGCAATCTCCGCGGTGTGGCGCGGCCGGCGCAGCCGCTGAGGTTCGCGGGTTTGCAGATGGTTAGCGCATCAGCTCCTTCATCGCGCGATCGAGCCCGTCGATGGTGAGCGGGTACATGCGGCCGGAGAGGAGATCGCGCATGATCTTGATCGACGGGGTCCAGTTCCAGTGGCTCTCCGGCACCGGATTGAGCCATACGCAGTGCTCGTAGATGTCGGCAACGCGGCGCATCCACACCGCGCCCGGCTCCTCGTTCATGTGCTCGACCGAGCCTCCGGCCACGGAAATCTCGTAGGGGCTCATGGACGCATCCCCCACGAAGACCACCTTGTAGTCGGCCGGATACTTGTGCAGCACCTGCCAGGTGGGTGTGCGCTCGGTCCAGCGGCGGGCGTTGTCCTTCCACACGAACTCGTAGAGGCAGTTGTGGAAGTAGAAGTACTCGAGGTGCTTGAACTCGGTGCGTGCGGCCGAGAACAGCTCCTCGGCGGTCTTGATGTGCCAATCCATCGACCCGCCGATGTCGAAGAACATGAGCACCTTGACCGTGTTGCGGCGCTCGGGGCGCATGTGGATGTCGAGGTAGCCCTTGTGCGCGGTGCCCTTGATGGTCGTAACGAGATCGAGCTCCTCCGGCGCGCCTTCGCGGGCGAAGCGGCGCAGGCGCCTCAGTGCGACCTTGATGTTGCGGGTGCCGAGCTCGACCTTGTCGTCGAGATCCTTGTACTCGCGCTTGTCCCACACCTTGATGGCGCGGTTGTTGCGGTTCGTCTTCTGTCCGATGCGCACGCCGGCTGGATTGTAGCCGTCCGCGCCATAGGGCGAGGTCCCTTCCGTGCCGATCCACTTCTTGCCGCCCTGGTGGCGACCCTTCTGCTCAGCCAGTCGCTTCTTCAATTCCTCCATGATTTTTTCCCAGCCGCCCAGCGCCTCGATCTTCGCCTTTTCCTCCTCCGTCAGGTAGAGCTGGGCGAGGGAGCGCAGCCACTCCTCCGGGATCTGCGCTTCGACGGCCTCGCGCATGAGATCGAGGCCCTTGAACACGTGTCCGAAGACCTGATCGAACTTGTCGAGGTGGCGCTCGTCCTTCACCAGGGCTGCGCGCGAGAGATAGTAGAAATATTCCACATTGCGATCGGCAAGGTCAGCCTGCAGCGCTTCCATCAGCGTCAGGTACTCCTTGAGCGTGACCGGCACTTTGGCGGCTTTCAGCTCGTGGAAGAACGTGGCGAACATGGTCGGTCGTCTCGAAGCGATAGGGGCTGGTCTTGCCAGGATAGACGAGGTTGACGCGAAAATCAGCAGAGCAGCTTCTCACCGTTACGCATGGCCGCAATGACGGCCTGGAGGCGTGTTCCGACGCCGAATTTGCGCTTGGCGTTCTCGACGTGGAAGTTCACGGTCTTGTCCGAGATTTTGAGAATGCGGCCGATGGCCCAGTCGGATTTGCCGGCAGCGATCCAACGCAGGATCTGCATTTCCCTCGGTGTCATGCGCATCCCCCTGCGCGACGTGTTCGCCCCACCTGCTGCCCCACCCGGTAGAGCCGCCATTTTCAAAGAGCCTTGACGCGAACTATGCACGCAGACGGCACTGAAATTCCAGAGCGCTGACTTGAACGAGTGAATCAAGTGGAAATCAAATAGAGCATGAAATATGCGGGCGTGAGCGCATCAGGCGCTGTCGGTTTTGCGTGCTGAGAAAATCGGCTTGAGTGCCTCCGTGAGAATGTCGCGCACGCGTGGTGGCTTGGCGGCGAGAAACGGCAATGGACGGATCACCTCCAGCGCCGTCACGCCGATTCTCGCCGTCAGCGCGCCATTGAAGGCGCCCTCGCCCAAGCGCCGCGAGAGACGTCGGAGAAGATCCTGTCCCAGAAACTGACCGAGCAGATCGTCGGTCATGGCCATGCCACCGGTCGCGACGATATGCACGAACACCAAGCGGGCAAGCTTGGTCACCCCGAGAAAGCCGGGACGGGCGCCATAGAGCGTGGCGAGCATCCGCAGCAAGCGCAGATTCTCGATGAGCACGTAGGTGACGGCAATCAGAACCATGGGGCTGAGCGCGGTCACGGTCGCGACGCGCTTGGCCGATCGGGTGATGATGCGACGCGCCTCCGCATCGAGCGGGATGAGGATTTCCCGGTCGGCGAGACCCAGCAGCTCGCCGGGGTCGTGGACGTCGCGGACATGGTCGCGGAAACGCTTGACGCCCCATGCAAGCTCGCACCGTCCCGCGTAGAGGGCCGCGAGGCGTAGCGCGGCCCGGCGCTCGCGCTTGCGGTCGCGCTGCTCGAGCGCAATGCCAACGTCGCTCCTGAGGCGATTGAGACGGCCCAAACGCAAGAACCCGAAGAGCTCGCGCAAGGCGATCATCAAGGCCGCAAAGGCGGCGGTGAACAGCAGGCCGAGCGTGGCCGTGCCCACCCAATCGTCGCGGGCGAGCGCGGCTGAGACGATGCGCGCGAACCATGCGGCCAATCCGAGTACCGCCGCGCCCGTCAGGGCAGCAATGAGCAGCGCGCCCCAGCGCGCTCCGCGCCGGCCCATGTCCGCAAGGGTGGGTCGCGCCACAGCCGTGTCCTGGGTGTCATTCGGGGATGCGCGCGGCGCCGGGTCCGGCTCGGGCTCGGTCACCAGTGCCGGATCGTCGACTTTGAAGGCGCGGGGTTGGCGTGGCTCGGCACTCATGCGAGCTTGTCTCCCAGCAGAAAGTCCATCGCCCGATCGAGCCGAATGTGAGGCAAGACCGGCGCCTCGTCCAACGGTGTCGCAGGTTGCAGGCGCGGAGGAGTGAAGCGGGGAAACTGCACGGCGCTCGGCCGGTCTGCGACCTTCAAGGTCGCCGGATCCTCGGGCAGATCGCCCGGGAAGACCGCGGTCTCGGTCGCACCATCGAAAACCTGGCGGCCCAGCCGCTCTCCGGGCAGCGGCACGCCGATGATGCAGGGCAGACGCTGCCAGCCTGATCGGGCCTCCGCCTCCCGCGTCGCCCGCACGGCGGCCAGCGCCATCACCTTGACGTCCGCTCCCGCAAACTGCGCGCGGGCAATGGCCTTCTCGGCGAGCAAGCGCAGAACGGCTTCCAATCGGTCATGGCTGGAGTGGTGCAGATGGTCGGCCTTGGTGGCCGCAAACAGCAGGCGATCGATGCGGCGCGACAGGATGCGCGACAGCCAGGTGTGGGCGGCGGGCTTGAAGCATTCGAGGACGGCTTCCATCGTGCGTTCCAGATCATCGACCGCCTCGGCTCCCGACGTGATGGCCGAGAGAGCATCCATCAGCACGATCTGGCGGTCGAGCCGGGCGAAGTGATCGCGGAAGAACGGCTTGACCAGGTGCGTCTTGTAGCTCTCGAAGCGACGGGCGAGCATGGCGCCGAGCGTGCCGCGCGCGAAGCTGCCCTCGGGTGGAGGCGGCAGCGGAAAGAATGTCAACAGCGGTGACCCGGCAGCATCGCCCGGGAGCAGGAAGCGCCCGGGCCCGGGCGCGGCAAGGGCGGGATCGGGCGCGCGCGCCTCCTGCAGATAGCGGGTGAACAAGCCGGTGCCCGTGAGCGCGACGTGCTCGTCCGCCGGGCTGTCGACGCCAAGGGTGGAGAGAAAGTCGAGCCACGTCTTGGCGGCCGCCGCGCGTTGACGCTGCCGGGCATCGGCCAGTGCACGCTTCGACCATGCGCCGAAATCGAGATCGAGCAGCGGCAGATCGAGCAGCCACTCCCCCGGATAGTCGACGATATCGACATGCAGCCGCCCCGGCATGAGCGCCGAGCGCAAGGTCTTCGCCGAGACGAATTCTATGGTGAGCCGAAGCTGGCTGATGCGGCGAGTGCTGTCGGGCCACCGGGGGGGATGGCCCGTGAGCTCGGCCAGATGCTCCTCATAGGCAAAGCGCGCAATGCGGTCGTCGGGCTGCGGCTCCAGGTAGGCGCGCGTGATGCGGCCCTGCGCCATGGGGTGGAAGTGCGGCAGGCGTCCACCGGCGATGATATTGCGCACCAGGGCCGTGATGAACACGGTCTTGCCCGCGCGGGCGAGACCCGTCACCCCAAGGCGCACGGTGGGCGTCATCAGGTCGGACAGGCGCGCGCCGGCGCTCCTGAGCGCCCCTGCCGTTGCGTCGTTGAGATCCGAAAGCCGCACGCCTTTGCCCTTTGGCCCCTAGGTAGGGCCAACGCCGGGTGCCCGGCAAGTCCGGACCCTGATCCAGGCGGTCAGCGGGCGGCCGCCGGCTTCCAGTCCTTGGCATGCATGGCGATGGTGGCGCGGCGGAACGACAGGTGCTGATCGGACATCCAGGGCAGCGTCATCTGGAATTGAATGGGTCCAGGTTGTGTGCGGCCCTGCAGGCGATCGATCAGGGAGGGGTGCGGCGGCGTCGCGGTATTGAGCTGCAGGCGAAACGCATACTCGCCTTGGGCATCGACAAGTCGCGGCAGCGCTTCGCCCACGGGATAGAACCGTACGGTTTCGGAAAAGACGGCACGGCCCGGAATGCTCAACGGCGCGAACTGGCGGTTGGGGCTGGCTGCATCCCTAGGATGCTCGCCCAAGAAGGCGCTGTAGTAGCGCTTGGTGGCATTGGTCTTGAGGTTTTGCACCTCAAGCTCCATGGACAGGACGGCGCCGCTGCGCGCACCGCTATTGGTTATGGTGATGGGAATGGCGAACAGCTCGGTATCGCCGCCGCCGTCGCGGCCATAGTGGATGGCCGGCGGCACATAGACCTCAAGCTCGGGCCCCTGCAGGGCGCTCATGTAGAAGCTGATGAACGAAAACGCCAGCGCGACGGCGGAGAACACGGTCGCGAGCTTGCCGCCATGCGGGCCGGCCTCGGCGATGTTGGCGGCTTCCTCGCTGCCGAGCGTGGATGTCTGGTTGATCGCCATCTTCGCGCCTCCCCTAAAGATTGCAGGCGGCATAGATACGATTTGGGGCCACGCCAAGGCATGGCCTTGTCATAAAAACCAAGCCAGACGCGCCAGTGGCAGCCCCTACAGCGTGTCGATCGCGCCGAGCACTGTCGTGATCTCGTCCGGCGACAGGCCGCCGTGGTGGCCGTGAAAATGGTTGGCCATGACGCCCTTCTCGCGCCACCAGATGAAGTGGCCGAGACGCGGCAGAATGAGAATATCGCCGAGGCGCCGCCGCAGCTCCGCACCGACGGGCAGCGGGCCGAACAGGCCCTGCTCCAAGGCCTCCTCCATCGGCAGGATCAGCGCGATGTCATCGAAATGCCGATTGAGCAGCGCGAAAGCGTCCGCGCGGCGTTCGGGCCGCACATGCAGGAAGACATCCCGCGGTGAGCCGTTGGGGTAGATGGGATTGCCGGTGGGGCTGACAGGCAGGCATGTGGCCAGCTCCGGGATGCGTTCGTTGATGTAGATCGTGTCGCGTGCATCGGCGCCGACATGGCCGTGATCGGCGGTGAACAGATAGAGCGTGTCGGGACTGTCGATGTTTCCAAGGACGTCGTCGAAGGTCCGCCAGAAGCTGGCGATTTCGGCAACGTGATACGCCGTGCCCGGGCCGTGCACATGGGCAATGGTGTCGATCGACGCCCAGTAGAAGCTCAAGAGCGCCTTGCCTGTCGTTTGCTCCAACGCCTCCCGCATTTGCACGAGCGCCTCGGCCAACGTGGCGTGGCGGACCAATCGTGCCCCGTCGCTGACGATCCCATTGTAGGCTGAGCCGGCATAGGCGCGATGCGCGAACTGGACCGAGGGCACGCCGGCCCGGGCGAGACGCCGGTGTATCGTATCGTGCGTTGCGAGCAGCTCCGCCGGGTCGTAGCCCTTGTCGAGGCAGGCATCCTGGGCGTGCCGGCCCAAAGGCGAGAAGGCGAGGGATTGAATGACCTCGCCGTAGGCGGGGATGTAGATGTTCCATTCATAGAGGGCGTGCACGCCGGGCAGCACGCCCAGATTGAGCGTGGACACCGAGGCGGAGGTGGTCGAAGGAAACAGGGCCGAGATGGGCGTCAGCACGCCCTCATCCATGATGCGCTGGGTGGTGCGGAAACGCCGGCCGTGTTCCTGCCAGAACTGCCAGCCGAACGAGTCGATGAAGAACAGCACGACCTTCTCAGGCCGCGGATAGCAGGCGCCGAAACAGTCAGACGGCAGCAGCGGCCCGCGTGTGTTGCCGGTCAGGAGATGCTCGATCGTATCGGCGATGTTGGCGAAGGCGTAGTCGGCATAGATGGGCTTCACCAGCCCCTCCGCGAGCGGGACAAAGCGCGACAACGGCCTATCGTTGATCATGCCGGTCCCGTGTCGGCTCCGTCTAACCTTGTCCTTGCCTCTTGCTCAGGAACGCCAGCCGCTCGAACAGATGCACATCCTGCTCGTTCTTCAGCAGGGCGCCGTGCAGGGGCGGGATCAGCTTGCGCGGGTCGCTCTCACGCAGCGTCTCGGGGCTGATGTCCTCGTTCAGCAGCAGCTTGATCCAGTCGAGCAGCTCCGAGGTCGACGGCTTCTTCTTGATGCCGGGGACATCCCGCACGTCGTAGAAAACCTTGAGCGCTTCGGACACCAGGCGACCCTTCAGGTCGGGAAAGTGAACCTCGACAATCGAGCGCATGGTCTCGGGGTCGGGGAATTTGATGTAGTGGAAGAAGCAGCGGCGCAGGAAGGCGTCGGGAAGCTCCTTCTCGTTGTTGGATGTGATGATGACGATGGGGCGGTGGCGGGCCTTGATGGTCTCGTGCGTCTCGTAGACATAGAACTCCATACGATCGAGCTCCTGCAGCAGGTCGTTGGGGAACTCGATATCGGCCTTGTCGATCTCATCGATCAGGAGCACCGGGCGCGCGTCGTGGGTGAACGCCTCCCACAGCTTGCCCTTGCGGATATAGTTGCGGATGTCGGCGACGCGTGCATCGCCCAACTGGCTGTCGCGCAGGCGGCTCACGGCGTCGTACTCGTAGAGGCCCTGCAGCGCCTTGGTTGTCGACTTGACATGCCACTCGATGAGCGGTGCGCCGATCGCCTTGGCGACCTCGATGGCCAGCACGGTCTTGCCCGTGCCCGGCTCGCCCTTCACCAGCAGCGGCCTTTGCAGGGTGATGGCGGCGTTGACCGCAACCTTCAGATCATCTGTGGCGACGTAGTCTTTGGTGCCCTTGAACCGCATGATCGCGCGCAACTGCCTCCAGCCAGAAAGAGCCGCGCGACTTTAGGGAAATGGGCTGGCGCCAGCAAGGAGCCGAGACGTGTCTTGAAGTGTCTTCATGGCGGGCAGAGGGGAGACCACTCCCAAACCGGCGCGATTGGGAGTGGTCTCAGGGGCGGCGACCGGGGGGAGAAACGCAAAAGTTTCAGTGCCGCACTCGGAACGGGCCAACCTCCGATCATCGTTCGCGATATCGCCTTGGGGAGGGTTGGCGCATCGCGAGGTGCTGGATCGGCTTTGCGACGCCGCGTTGCCCCGTCCGATTCTGTGGAGCATGCGGCACAGGAGTGAATTCGCGGTAAACGTGTAATTGACAGATAGACCACCCAAGATAGTTGATATCGAGCAGTGTGCAGTGCCGAACTCCCGCATTTATGGGAGGTTTGTTCATGCTGCGTTGCAACAACGACGGCTTGACTCGAAAAAACAGCGGCTTAAATACGGGCACCGATTTCGCGCCGGACTAGCGTTGGGGCGCCACCGACAACGAAGCGAACAGCTCGGAACGCGCACATGGGGAAACCAGTCGGCAGCCGATCTGCGAAGAAGGCCGTTGCTAAAACCCGAGCGAAACCAGGGACGAACGGGCGCGGCAGCGCGGCGCAGAAGGGCAAAATGACAAAACCGGTGCAGAAGCCCAAGAAGCTGGCGGCGAGCGGCCCCATTGTCCTCCCGGCCGGCTACCGACCGGCTGAAAGCGAGCCGTTCATGAACGAGCGGCACAAACAGTACTTTCGCAACAAGCTGGTCGCCTGGAAGGAAGAGATCGTCCGCCAGAACCGCGAGACGCTGCATGTGCTGCACGAGGATTCCGCCCAGCACGCCGACATCGCCGACCGCGCGACGTCGGAGACCGATCGCGCGCTGGAGCTGAGAGCCCGCGATCGGCAGCGCAAGCTGATTGCCAAGATCGATGCCGCCTTGGCGCGCATCGAGGACGGCACCTATGGATATTGCGAGGAAACCGGGGAGCCGATCGGGTTGAAGCGCCTGGATGCGCGGCCGATCGCGACGTTGTCGCTGGAAGCCCAGGAGCGCCACGAGCGTCGCGAGAAAGTGTTCCGCGAGGATTGACGTCGGCAGGGGTGCGATAGCGGCAATTGCTGCGGCCCCCATAACTCCGTCTTAAGGACCGAGCGAAGGGCGGCTGGCGCCGACGGCAGTCGATTCCTAGGCTTTGTCGTGTGGGACACGGGTGAGGATCGGGCTTCCATCCAACCCCGAGGTGATGACCTATGACAACGCGATCGCATCCCGTCTTGGCGGGCGTCCTGGTGTTGGCTGCAGTGGTGGCACTGGGCGAGGCGCGGCCGGCCCTGGCGCTGACCATGAAAGAGTGCAGCGACAAATTCAAGGCCGCGCGCAAGGACGGCACCCTCGGTGCGATGACATGGACCGAGTTCCGAAGGGCGCAATGCGGGCCGGACGCTTCGAGTGCCGTCAAGCCCGCCGGCAAGACGCCGCCTGCGCCCGCCGCACCGACCGCAGGAGCGCCGGTCTTCCCGAGCGCCATCTCTCCCAAGTATGCCAAGGAGAAACCCGGCAAGGCCCGGATGCACACGTGCCTTGATCAGTACCACGCCAACAAGGCGAGCAACGCCAACGGCGGTCTCGCCTGGATCAAGAAGGGCGGCGGCTACTACAGCGAGTGCAACAGGCGCCTGAAGGGCTGAACGTTCCGATCGAACGTGTGGCCTGCAGGCCCGCCAACGCGCACGGGTGAGGCGCCGGCTCCTGGCCGTCCCGCCTGCGGCCTACTGCTCCTCGCCGGCGATATGGCTGCGCGCCTGCCCGGCGGCACCGTTGGGATGGCGCTCCAACATATCCGACAGCAGCAGCTTGATCGCGCCCAGATCGCGCAGATTGACATCGACCTGATTGAACGGGATTTCGATGCCGGCCGCTCCGAGCGCCTTGAAGATCGCAATGCGCAAATCCGACTGCACGGCGCCAGCCTTGTCGATGTCGGGCAGCGAGACGCGCAAGCTGAAGAGCAGGGCACTGTCGCCGAAGCCGTCCAGGCCCGCGCCCGGAGCCGGCGTGCGCAACACCTGGGGATGGTCCTCGGCGCATTTCATGAGAATGGCGATCACCTGGTCGGGATCGGAATTGTACCCCACGCCGATCTTCACATTCACCGCCCCCAGCGAGTCGCGATGCGTCCAGTTGAGCACGCGGCCGGTGATCAGCTCGGAGTTGGGAACGATCAGGCTCGCCCGATCGAAGGTCTCGATTTCGGTGGCGCGCACGCTGATGCGGCGCACATGGCCCTGCTGATCACCGACCACGATCCGGTCGCCGACCCGGATCGGGCGCTCGATGAGCAGAATGAGCCCCGACACGAAGTTGTTGACGATCGACTGCAGGCCAAAGCCGATGCCCACGGACAGGGCGCCGGCCACAATGGCAAGATTGGTGATGTCGAGGCCCGCATAGGACACCGAGAGCAGCGCGGCGATGGCAATGCCAGCGTAGCCCACGACCGTGTCGACCGAATTGGCGATGCCTGGATCGAGCCGGGACTGCACGGCACGCTCCCGCAGCCAGCGCTGGACCAGCCGCGTGGCGAACAGCAGCGCAATGAACAGGACGATGCCGAGCAGGATGCGGGCGAGCGAGATCTTGAATTGGCCGATCTCGAGCCCGAACAGCAGGGACTTGAACGACTCGCGGATATCCGCACCGGAAAAGCCCCACTGCAGCATCAGGAACGGGAGCGCGCCGATCACCAGGGCGAACGTCAGCGCCAGCTCGGTGAGCCGCGCCAGCTGATGGCGGCGGGGCGCATCGAGCCCGAACCTCTGCTCCAGAAGATCGCTGACCGGAAGCCCCCGCTGCGGGGGCTCGCGCGTGATGGCACGGATGGCGAGATAGCCGAGCCAGACCAGCAAAACAACGAGGCCCGTCAGCACGAGCTGCTGCGCCGCAAAGCGTGCAAGGGCCACATAGCCCAGCAGCGCCACGACGACGATGCCAATGGCGATGATCCACAGCGGGATCTTGAGCCAGCGCGGCTCATGGCGCGAGCGGACCTGGGCCTCGCCGAGCGCCGGGGGCGTGAAGGGCGTGAGCAGCAGTCCGATCAACAGGCCGGCAAAGGCGATGCTGGAGGCAAACGACTGCAGAACCGTGAGCGCGAGGGGGACAAAGAACGCGCGCGCCACCTCGGTCAACGCTCCGTCCAGCGCGTAGACGGCCGTGATGGCGCTCAGCAATCTGGCGACGCGACGGGCCGGGCGGTCTGCGAGCGACACCAGCCGCCACTGCGGCTCCCTGGGGGCCAGGACCGCATATAGCAGCGCCGATACGGTGACGAAGACGAGCGTACCTTTCAAGATCCCGGCTGCGGCTCGGCCCCAGGGATTGTAGAGCAGCCCAAGCGCATCAAGCCCGCCGTAGACCAGAACGCTGGCCGAAAGCGCGGGAAGCGCGCGCACCGGTGCGACCCAGGCCACCGAGATGGCCCGCTCGAAGAAGGTGGGAGGGGGCGGCTGCGCCCTGAGCGCGCGGCGGTTGGTCCATCTGCGGATGATGTACTTAAGAACAACGTACAACAAGAGGCCGCCAACCAGGAGCAGCGTGAGATCGTGCTGCTTCCTTGCGGCCCAGAATGACCAGTCATCCACCCAGGCGTTGATGCGGTGCCTGACGGCCGGAGCATCCGCAACGACGTCGCGCCATATCTCCGGCAGCAGCGGGCTTGGCAGGCGCTCCAGCAGGTTCTTGGTGAAGAGCGAGTGGCGCAGCACCGTGATCCGCTCGATCAGCTGGCGTGCGCGCACCCATGTCACCTCGCTCGACTTGATCGCCCCGTCATAGGCGCCGGCCAGCCCTGCGAGCCGGGCCCGCTCGGCGGCTATTTCCGGTGCTTCGGCCGGGGCATCCTTTGCCGGGGGAGGGCCCAGCTTCTCGATCTGGGATTTCACGGCCTCGAGCTGCGGGCGGAGAGCCTCGGCCGTTTGCGTCGTTTGGTCGAGAACCTCCTCGACCTTGGTGCGCAGGCCGCCGAGTTCGTCCTCGAATCCCGATAGCTGCTGCAAGGCCTTTTCCGCCTCCGCCAACGAGGCGGCCATCTTGGCCAGGCCGGCGGCAACGTCCGGCGGCAATGTCGCCTGTGCCGGCGGAGCCGTTTGCCCGGCAGCGCCCGCGGCGCCGGCGAGCAGGGCGGCCACCAGCAGAACGACGTGCAGGATCGAGGAGGGTCCAAAGGCGCGGTGTGATGTCATCATGGGCAGGCCTTATGACGCGCCAATTGTGGCAGCCCAACGGGGCGTGCCCTGCCCTGGCTGCGGCCTGAGGCCGCCGGCACGGGCTATTCCGCCATTCCATCGAGCGCATCCGGTCGGGGTGACAGGTGCCTCCGTCCGGATTGACGGCTCATTCGTTGACGGCATGTCCCAGGCTGCGGGGGGTGCGCTTGAATACCGGCGCCGCAGGCTCGACCCGCTCGTTGCGGAGCTGCTCCCGCTCCGGCTCGAGAACCTCCCTTGGCGGGGTGGCGATGCCGGTCTCGATGACGACATCGACCGGTCCGCCCGTCATGATCAGGTGCTCGACATCGTCGCGACGGATGAGAACGAGCTTGCGCCGGCTGTCGACGCTGGCCTGCTCCATGATCCCCAGTCTCGGCTCCGGCCGTGGCGGAAACAGCCATGCGAGGCTGAAGCTCGTATCGCCCGTCGTGTAGGCGCGGTATCCCCACAGCGCGGCGATGGCGGCAGAGACGAAGAAAATGAGGATAAAGAGCGGCCAAAGGAGCGAAGACATAGCACAGCCATCCCTGCGAATCGTTGCGCCGACAGTGCGCAGCCTCTACGCGCGCCAAGCATCGCTGCCCGGATATTCGGTGCAGCATGGCAAGGCTAAGACCCTCTCGAACGCGCCGCGCCATGCGCGTCCTTCACAGCATCTTAACCCTAATGACGGCTTTCTTGAAGCGTGAAGGGCTGGTCCGCAGCGCCACAGGCTTAGCACCGTGGACGCGAGCGGAGGCGGTCCCCGAAGGCGGTCGTCAACAGTTTCGGTTTGTTCATGCGTTCAGAGCTCAGCCTTCTTGTTCAAGCGGTGCAGGCTTCGTTCGCGCAGAATCAGCTAAGGTTCTGCGACATGGCAAAATTCGAGGCATTGCGCGACGCAGCCCCGACTGTGTTGTCCGTTTCTCGCACTCGCGGGATGAGCGCCCTTTCGCTTGTTCTGGGGCTTCTGGTGGCTGCCGGATTGGGTGCGATGGCCTTCAAGGGCGGAAGCATTGCCGAATCAATTGGGCTCGGCCTTCTGGCGCTGCTCGCCGTCGCCGGCGTGGTTCTCGTTCTCGGACTGATGTCGGGCTTTCTGCGGCTGAGCGAGCGCGCTGCGGAAGCGGAGCTGCTCAAATCCGTTGCCGACGGCATGGACGATGCCCTGCAGATCGTCGATGCGAGCGGCACCGTTCACTATCGCAACCGGGCGCTCGATCGGCTGATCGGTCTACGGTCCGGCCGGCATGCGACCCTGGAGGAGCTGTTCGGGGGTGAGCCGCAGTCGACGGAAGCCTTCTACCGGTTGAACCGCGCAGCGGAGCGACGGGAGGCTCGCGACGAAGAATTCCTTGTTCGCGCGGGTGCTCTGGCGGGCAGAGGCGGGCGCTGGCTGCAGGTGTCCGTGCGGTCCTTGCAGACGCCGCCTGGCCGCGTCAGCGGCCCTGACGGGTTGACGCTCTGGCAAATCCGCGACGTCACGCGTGAACGCGCGCGTGAGATCGAAGTTGTGGGCGGCCTCAAATCCACGCTGTCGTTCTACGACGACCTGCCGCAAGGCCTGTTTGCGGTTGCTCCGGACGAACGCATCGTCCACTTGAACGCCACGCTGGCACACTGGCTGGCGCTGAGGCCGGAATCGAGCAAGGCGCTGTCGCTGGCGGATATCGTGTCGGCGGACGGTGTGGCTCTCATCCGTGCCGCGGCGCGTGCGGGTCGCGTCACCCGGCTCAATCTCGATCTGTTGCGCGAGGACGGCCGCGCCTTTCCCGCGCATCTGGTTTGCCGCGGCCACGGCCAGCGGGGCATCGTCTCGGTCCTGGTGCTCGACCAGAGCGAGGCGCAGTCGGACAAAGGCCGCGACAACGCCGAAGCGCAGCTCAAGAGGCTGTTCGAATCGGCGCCGTTCGGCATGGCCACGATCGGCGGTGACGGCAGCATCACCAGCAGCAATGCCGCCTTCATGCGCATGTTCTTCGTCGAGGGCCGCGACGCGCCGGCAAACGTCACCGATCTGGTGCCCGAGTCGGATGCGCGGGTCACCGCCGACCTCGGCAAGGCGTTGCTGCGCGCCTATTCGGGCCGCGCAGGCGCCACACCGGTCGAAGTCTTCCTCGGGCCGCAGGGAGAGTTCGCGCGGCGCATCTACGTGAGCCCGCTCAATACGGGCACGCGCACGCGCGAAGGCGCCATCCTCTACGTGATCGACGCCACCGAGCAGAAGGCGCTCGAGTTGAAGTTCGCCCAGAGCCACAAGATGGAAGCCGTCGGCCAGTTGGCGGGCGGTGTGGCGCACGACTTCAACAATGTGCTGACGGCCATCATCGGCTTCTCCGATTTGCTGCTGCAGACCCATCGCCCCACCGATCCGGCCTATCGCGACATCATGAACATCAAGAGCAGCGCCAATCGCGCCGCGGGCCTGGTGCGGCAGCTGCTCGCCTATTCGCGGCGGCAGACCCTGCAAACGGAGGTGCTGGAGCTCGGAGAGGTCATCACCGACCTTTCGGCCCTCCTCAACAAGGCGCTCGGAGAGAAGATCGCCCTCAAGATCCTGCCCGGGCGCGACCTGTGGCACGTCAAGGCCGACAAGACGCAATTCGAGCACGTCATCATCAATCTGGCCGTCAATGCCAGGGATGCCATGCCCGAGGGCGGCTGCCTGACGATCCGCACCCGCAATCTGTCGGAGCGGGAAAGCCTGCGGCTGAGCGGCCTCGGCATCGCCGCCGGCGAATATCTGCTGGTCGAGGTGGAGGATACCGGCGTCGGCATACCCCCGGATGTCATCGGCCGGATCTTCGAGCCGTTCTTCACGACCAAGGATGTCGGCAAGGGGACCGGGCTCGGCCTGTCCACGGTCTACGGCATCGTCAAGCAAACGGGCGGCTACATCTTCGCGGACAGCGAGGTCGGCAAAGGCACGACATTCCGGGTCTATCTGCCGCGCCATATCGTCGAGCACGAGGACGAGCTGCCCCAGCGCACCAAGAAGGTGGAGCCGACGCGGGACCTTACCGGAACGGGGCGCGTGCTGCTGGTGGAGGACGAGGATGTGGTGCGCAGCTTTGCCGTGCGCGCCCTCTCGCGGCAGGGCTACGAGGTTCTGGAGGCCGGCACCGGCATGGAGGCGATCGAGGTGATGGAGCGCGAGAACCATCGTGTCGACATCGTCGTCAGCGACGTCATCATGCCGGAAATGGACGGTCCATCGCTGCTGAAGGAGCTGCGCAAGACCACTCCGACCCTCAAGTTCATCTTCGTCTCGGGCTATCCCGACGACGCCTTCAAGAAGAGCCTGGGTGACAACCAGGAATACGCCTTCCTGCCCAAGCCCTTCACGCTGCCGCAGCTCGCAGCCAAAGTGAAAGAGCAGCTCGGGCGATAGGCCCGCAGCTGCCTGCCGCCCGCAGCCGCATCGTCGCGCCTCGCGCCGCCTGGCGCTCCCGCAGTGCTTGCGCGGCGCCTCGGTGCGCCGACCGACGGCGCACCGTCCGCGTGGCGGAAAAGCGCCGGTGCCAGCCGATCCGTACACGCGGGGCGTGCGACGCGACGGCAAAATGCAGTATCATCGCGCCAATACCAAGAAGAGGTTGGAGGAAGCGATGGCTCAGAGATACACGCGCCGCAAGCTCTTGCTGGGGGGCGCGGCCACCGGTGCTGCGGCAACGCTCGGATTTCCATACGTTCAGGCTCAGGGCGCCTGGCCCAACCGGCCGGTCACGATCATCTGCCCCTGGAGCGCCGGTGGTGGCACCGATGCCACGGCCCGTATCGTGGCGGCTGTGCTCGAGAAGGAACTCAAGCAGCCGTTCAATGTGGTGAACCGCACCGGTGGCTCCGGTGTCGTCGGCCACGCGGCCATCGCAACCGCACAACCCGACGGCTACAACATCGGCATCATCACCGTCGAGATCTCGATGATGCACTGGCAGGGCCTCACCGAATTCAAGCCGGACAGCTACACGCCGCTGGCCCTCATGAACGAGGACCCGCCCGGCATCCAGGTCAATGCCAGCAGTCCCTACAAGACGGTGAGGGAGCTGGCCGACGCCATCAAGGCTGCGGCGCCAGGGAAAATGAAGGCGTCGGGCACCGGCCAGGGCGGCATCTGGCATCTGGCGCTCGTCGGTTGGCTCACCGCGATGGGCCTGAGGCCCGACCACGTCGCCTGGGTGCCGCTCAACGGCGCGGCCCCGGCCATGCAGGATCTGGCGGCCGGCGGGCTCGACCTCGTGACCTGCTCGGTACCGGAGGCGCGCGCCATCATCGAGGCCGGCAAGGCGCGCAGCCTGGCCGTGATGGCGGCCGAGCGCAACCCGGCGTTCAAGGACGTGCCGACGCTGAAGGAGGCCATGGGCATCGACTACACGACCGGGGCTTGGCGCGGGTTCGCGGCGCCCAAGGGGCTGCCGGCCGACATCGCCAATCTCCTCACCGCGGCGTTCAAGAAGGTCAACGAGGCGGCCGAGTTCCGAGACTTCATGGCAAGCCGCGGCTTCGGTGTCAGGTGGGCTGACGGGCCGGGATTTGCCAAGTTCATGGATGACGGCAACAGGGCGATGGGCGTGGCCATGAAGGCTGCGGGTCTTGCCAAGGGATGATTTGAGCGGGCCGCAGGCGCAGACGCACCTCGGGCCTTTCCGGCTGGCCACATGCAGCTTTCCGACCGGTATACCGGCCTGTTTCTCATCGCGCTCGGCGGCGTGGCGGCCTATGGCGGGTCGCGGCTGCCGCCGGTGCCGGGGCAGCAGATCGGGCCCAATGTCTTTCCGATGGTGGTCGGTGCGGGGCTCGTGCTGTGCGGGGCCCTGATTGCGCTTGGCATTGGCCGGGGCTTTGAGGACGAAGCGGAGGCCGATCTGGCGGCGCATTCCGCACCCGAGTTCGAACAGCGCCAGGCCATCGGATGGGGGCGGGGGCTGATGGCGCTGGTACCACCGGCGCTGCTGCTGTTCTATGTGTTCGCGGTCGATCGTCTCGGGTTTCTTTTGACGGCTGCCGTGATCGTCCTGACGGCGGCCTTCGCGCTCGGGGCACGGCTGCGCCTCGCTGTGCCGCTGGCACTCGGTGCGCCCGTCTTCGTCCATCTGGTGTTCTCCAAGCTCCTGCGTGTGCCGTTGCCGCCGGGCTTGCTGCCCGCACCCTGGTGATGCCGGTATGAGCACGGTCACGGAAGCCTTCGCCCTGGTGCTGCAGACGGACGTGCTGCTCGCCATCCTGCTGGCCTCCATCTACGGCCTCGTCGTGGGCTCTCTGCCGGGGCTGTCCGCCACGATGGCGACCGCCCTGCTGGTGCCGGTGACCTTCTACTTGTCCCCCATCGCGGCCGTGGCCACCATCATTGCGGCGTCGGCGATGGCGATCTTCTCGGGCGACATTCCTGGCGCTCTGCTGCGCATCCCGGGCACGCCCGCCTCGGCGGCCTATACCGACGAGGCCTATGCCATGACCCGCAAAGGCCAGCCGGAGCTGGCGCTTGGCATCTGCGTGTGGTTCAGCGCGCTCGGCGGCATTGCCGGTACGCTGTCGCTGATGATCCTGGCGCCGCCGCTGGCCGAAATGGCGCTCAGCTTCTCCACCTACGAGTATTTCTGGCTGGCCTTCCTCGGCTTGATGTGCGCGACGCTGGTGGCGCGCTCCTCCCCTGTGAAGGCCATTGCCAGCATGCTTTTGGGGCTGCTGGTCTCCTGCATCGGCATCGAGAATCCGGCCGGGACGCCGCGCTTCACGTTCGGCGTGACGGATCTGCTGGGCGGCATCGAGCCCATTCCCGCACTGGTGGGCGTATTTGCGGTCTCGGAGGTGATGCGGGCGATGCTGAACCCCGAGCCGCCCAAGCTGCCCTATCGCCGCTTCGGCAGCATTCTCAAGGGTCAGCTCGAACTCACCCGCACGTACGTGAAGCCGCAGGTGCGGGGCAACACCGTCGGCATCATCATCGGCGTTCTTCCCGGCGCAGGCGCCGATATGGCGGCCTGGGTCAGCTATTCCATGTCCAAGCGCCTGTCCAAGGAGCCGGAGAAGTTCGGCACCGGCCACCCCGAAGGCCTGATCGAGGCCGGAGCCAGCAACAATGCCAGCCTCGCCTCCGGGTGGGTGCCGTCGCTCTTGTTCGGCATTCCCGGCGATACCATCACCGCGATCGCCATCGGCGTGCTGTACATGAAGGGGCTGAACCCCGGGCCGACGCTCTTCACCGAGCGTGCTTCCAGCATGTATGCGCTCTACATCATCTTCATCATTGCCAACATCCTCATGATCCCGCTCGGCATCGCCATGATCCGGGTGGCCTCCCTGGTGCTGCGGGCGCCGCGGGCATCCGTGATGCCGATCATCGTGCTGCTGTGCGCCGTCGGTGCGTTCGCCACTGGCAACAACCTGTTCGCGGTGCTGACGGTGGCGGCGTTCGGCGTGATCGGCTACGTCATGGAGCGCAACGGCTACCCAGTGGCCGCCATGGTGCTCGGCATCGTCATGGGAACCATGGTGGAGCAGAACCTGGTGACGTCGCTGATCAAATCGGACGGCAACATCCTGCCGTTCTTCAGCCGCCCGGTGGCAGCCGTGCTGGCCGCCATGACGATCGCGGCGCTGTTGTGGCCCATCGGTGTGCGGCTCAGGAGCTGGCGTCCAAGGTCAGCTCCATCGGCGTAGAACGCCGCTCGCGCCTGCCGCCCGACCCCGTCCGCCAAGCGTTTGTGCATCGCGCGAGAAGGCGGTTGCGTGGCCAGAACAAAACGTGTACACACAGACAAATTGCGTGCTGCGTTTTGCCTCTACCTGCAACTCATGAAATAAGGGGTTTTCCATGGAAAAGCCGCAGCTGCGTGTGGTCGAAGGGGGTAGCATGGACAAGCAGAAGGCGCTCGAGGCCGCGCTCGCGCAGATCGACAAGCTGCACGGCAAGGGCTCCATCATGCGGCTCGGCGCCAACGACCGCGCGATCGAGGTGGAGGCCATTTCGACGGGCTCGCTGGGGCTCGACATCGCACTCGGCATCGGCGGCCTGCCGCGCGGTCGCGTGATCGAGATCTACGGGCCCGAATCTTCGGGCAAGACAACCCTCTCGCTGCAGGTCCTGGCGGAAGCCCAGAAGAAGGGCGGCATCTGCGCCTTTGTGGATGCCGAGCATGCCCTGGATCCGGTCTATGCGCGCAAGCTCGGGGTCAAGATCGAGGACCTGCTGATCTCCCAACCCGACGATGGCGAGCAGGCCCTGGAGATCGCCGACACGCTCGTGCGGTCCGGCGCGGTCGATGTGCTGGTGGTTGATTCGGTCGCAGCCCTGACCCCACGCGCCGAGCTCGAAGGCGAGATGGGCGACATGCAGCCCGGCATGCAGGCCCGCCTGATGAGCAAGGCGCTGCGCAAGCTCACGGCCTCGATTTCCAAATCCAAGTGCATGGTCATCTTCATCAATCAGATCCGCATGAAGATCGGCATCATGTTTGGCAATCCCGAGACGACCACGGGCGGCAATGCGCTGAAGTTCTATGCCTCCGTGCGCCTGGATATTCGCCGCATCGGCCAGATCAAGGAGCGCGAGGAGGTGGTGGGCAATCAGACGCGCGTGAAGGTGGTGAAGAACAAGGTGGCGCCGCCCTTCAAGCAGGTGGAGTTCGACATCATGTACGGCGAGGGCATCTCCAAGACCGGCGAGCTGGTCGACCTCGGGGTGAAGGCCGCCATCGTCGAGAAGTCCGGTGCTTGGTTCTCCTACAATGGCGACCGCATCGGCCAGGGCCGGGAGAACACCAAGGCCTTCCTCAAGGAGCACCCGAAGATCGCCGATCAGATCGAGAAGGCGATCCGGCAAAATGCCGGTCTCATCGTCGACAAGATGCTGCAGGCCGCGCCAGAAGGCAACGAAGCCAAGGACGCCGAGGAAGGGCCCGAGGGCTTCATGCCCGAGGAGCCCGAGGCGGAGGCGGCCGGCAAGAAGGGGGCCCGCGGCAAGCGCTGATGCGCGGGCCAAATTCGGGCGTGACCTCGGCGTTTGTGGACACGGGAGAGCCGCGTAGCTAGAAGAGGCTGCGATTAACTCCCGTGAGCACACGATGACGACGGTCAATCAGGTCCGGTCTGCTTTTCTCGACTTTTTCGCCAGGAACGGCCACGCGGTCGTGCCGTCGTCACCCTTGGTGCCGCGCAACGATCCGACGTTGATGTTCACGTCGGCCGGCATGGTGCAGTTCAAGAACGTTTTCACGGGCCAGGAGAAGCGCAGCTACACGCGCGCCACCACCTCGCAGAAATGCGTGCGCGCCGGCGGCAAGCATAACGATCTCGACAACGTCGGCTATACCGCGCGGCATCACACCTTCTTCGAGATGCTGGGCAACTTCTCCTTCGGCGACTACTTCAAGGAGCTGGCTATCCCGCTCGCCTGGGAGCTCGTCACCAAGCACTATGCGCTCGATCCCAAGCGGCTATTGGTGACGATCTACTACGATGATGAGGACGCCTATCGCCTCTGGAAGAAGGTGACGGGCTTTCCAGACAGCAAGATCATCCGCATCGCCACCTCGGATAATTTCTGGGCCATGGGGGACACGGGGCCGTGCGGGCCCTGCTCGGAGATCTTCTTCGACCAGGGCGACAAGGTCGCTGGTGGCCCGCCGGGCAGCGCCGATGCGGACGGCGACAGGTTCCTCGAGTTCTGGAATCTGGTGTTCATGCAGTACGAGCAGCGGGGTCCGAACGACCGCATCGATCTGCCCAAGCCCTCGATCGACACCGGCATGGGCCTCGAGCGGATGACCGCCATCCTGCAGGGCGTCACCTCCAACTACGACATCGACCTTTTCAAGGCGCTGATCGCGGCATCGGAAGCGGCAACCGGCGTGCCGGCCAAGGGCGAGCATCAGGCCTCGCACCGGGTGATCGTCGATCACCTGCGCGCCACGAGCTTTCTGATTGCCGAAGGCGTGCTGCCCTCCAATGTCGGGCGCGGCTATGTGCTTCGCCGCATCATGCGGCGCGCCATGCGCCATGCGCATCTGCTGGGTGCCAAGGAGCCGCTGATGTACCGGCTGGTGCCGGCCCTCGTGCAGCAGATGGGAGAGACCTACCAGGAGCTGGTCCGCGGCCAGCCGCTGATCACCGAGACGCTCAAGGTGGAAGAAACGCGCTTCCGCAAGACGCTGGACCGCGGCTTGGGCCTGCTCGATGACGCCAGTCGCGGCTTGAAGAAGGGTGACGTGTTCGCCGGCGACACCGCCTTCAAGCTCTACGACACCTACGGCTTCCCGCTGGACCTCACGCAGGACGCCCTGAAACCCCGCGGCGTCACCGTCGACACCGATGCCTTCGATGCCGCAATGGAGAAGCAGAAGGAGCTGGCGCGCCAGTCCTGGGCGGGCTCTGGAGAGGCGGCTACCGAAAGCGTGTGGTTCGAGATTCGAGAGGGCGCCGGCGCAACCGATTTCCTCGGCTATGACACGGAGACCGCCGAGGGCGAGATCCGCGCCATCCTCAAGGGCGGCAAGGAGGCCAAGAGCCTCAAGGCGGGCGAGGAGGCCGCCCTCGTGCTCAACCAGACGCCGTTCTACGGCGAGTCCGGCGGCCAGGTGGGCGATCAGGGGGTCATCAAGGGCCCCAAGGGTGCGCTGTTCCGCGTCACCGACACGCAGAAGAAGCTTGGCGATCTGTTCGTTCATCTCGGCCGGGTCGAGAGCGGTACGTTCAAGTCCGGCGACCCGGTGGAGCTGGTCGTGGATCACGCCCGCCGCACGGCGACGCGCGCCAACCACTCCGCCACGCACCTCGTGCACGAGGCCTTGCGGCAGGTGCTGGGCACGCACGTTGCCCAGAAGGGCTCGCTGGTCGACCCGCATCGCCTGCGGTTCGACTTCTCGCATCCAAAGCCCATGACGGCCGTTGAGGTTGCGGCGGTCGAGGCCATGGCCAACGCCTTCGTGCTGCAGAACAGCGCGGTGGAAACACGCCTGATGGCGCTCGAGGATGCCAAGCAGAGCGGCGCCATGGCGCTGTTCGGCGAGAAATACGGCGATGAGGTGCGCGTGGTCTCCATGGGCGTCGGCGAGGCGGGCCGTCCTGCCGAAGGCGGGCAAGCGGTCAAGGCGAACAGGGCCTGGTCTGTCGAGCTGTGCGGCGGCACGCATGTAGAGCGCACCGGCGATATCGGCCTCATCCGCGTCGTGGCCGAAAGTGCCAGCGCCGCCGGCGTGCGCCGCATCGAGGCGCTGACCGCCGAGGGGGCCCGCGCCTATCTTGCCGAGCAGGACGGCCGCATGCGCGAGCTCACCGGCATTCTGCGTACCCGGTCGGACGATGTCATCGAGCGGGTGAAGGCGCTGATCGAGGAGCGCAAGCAGCTCGAGCGTCAACTCGCCGAGGCCAAGCGGCAGATCGCGCTCGGCGGCGGAGCGGCGGCGAACGGAGCCGCTGCGGCGGAGGCAGCGGTGCGCGCGGTCGGCGACGTCAAGCTGCTGGCCCGCACCGTGCAAGGGCTCAATCCGAAGGACCTGCGTGGCCTCATCGACGATGGCAAGAAGCAAGTGGGCTCGGGCGTCGTGGCCATCGTCGGCGTCACCGAGGACGGCAAAGCGGGCCTTGCGGTGGGCGTGACGGAAGACCTCACCAAGCGCATCAATGCGGTCGACCTCGTCAAGGCCGGTGCCGAGGCGCTGGGAGGCAAGGGCGGCGGCGGTCGGCCCGACATGGCGCAGGCCGGCGGGCCTGACGGCTCCAAGGCGGAAGCGGCGTTGAAGGCCATCGAAGCGCGCTTGGCAGGCTGAGCGCGCGGACGCTCGCCCATTGCCCTACACCGATGGACACACGCAGCATGACGAGACCGATCGCGGCAGCCGCAGGCATATCACTGGCGCTTGGCGCCGGACTATCTGCTCTCGCCCTGTTGCCGGGCCCGGCACTCGCCCAGGACTTGTGCGGCCGGCCGTCAGAGCCGCCCCAGGGTCTCTTCGACCGCCTGACCAAGACCGAGAAGCTGAAGGAAGACTTCCGCGACAAAAGCTATGTAGCGATCAGCGACAAGGCCAAGGACACGGTGTGGACGTTCACGATGCCCGGCCATCCGGCGCATCCCTCCGTCGTGTGCCGCCGGCCGGTGCAGGACGGCGCCGACCTGCGCTTGCAGATGAACGTCCAGTGCAATGCGGTCGAGGCGGAATGCCAGAGGCTGGTGAAAGCCTTTCAGGAGCTGAACCAGCGCATGATGCGGGATTTGCGCAAGCAGCAGGGCAAGTAGCCGCGCCCGGAGCGGCTTGAAGCCGCACAGCCCGCGCCGTCACAACCGAGTAGGACGAGCAAATGTTTGACGCGGAAGCTCCGGTCACATGCAGAGCTCTGGCGACGGAACGGATTGTCGCCGCAGGATCAGGGAACGTTTTGCAGGACGGACATGCTTGCAGACATGTTTGACGGCGGGCTGGTCCAAGAGACATTGGTCGCGCCCGACATGAGCTCGAAATGTCGGAGATATCCATGCTGATGCCCAGAGTTTGGGTCGCGTTGATTTGGGTTTTGGCAGCCGCCGCCGTGTTTTCCATGTGCGCGGTTTGGATCGTCGATGCGCACAGCGGCATGGTCGGCGCGTGGACACTGCTGGCGTTCTTTTGGAGCGCGGCTCTGTTGTCGGTGCTCGGACATTACCTTGTGAAATGGCGCGATCCGGTGGCCCGCTACCTCGCGCGCCGCAAGCCGCTGGCTGGCCCGCGCCGAGGCGCTCAGCTCCCGCGCTAGCGGGTGACGAGTGGGGCGATGCGATCGAGGCGGTTGGTCCAGATGCCACCGTCGAAGCCGTCCGGCAGGCGGTGGAATTCAGCCGCGCTGTCGAGGCCGCGCGAGAAGCCCTCCCCCTCCCACGATCCCATCACAAAGACGCGGCTGTTTGCTGCGCGCGTGTGCGCCAGGAAGCGGTGCGGCCAGCCCCAGAGCCAATGCGCATAGTTGACCGGGATGACCAGCACGGCGTTGTGGCAAGCCGCGGGGACGTACCCTGACCAGCCGACCGCCAGGTAGCGCAGCAGGCAGGTTTTCAAGTTCGCGCGTGTCAACGTGCCTATCTCGGGCAGGCTCGCCCGCACGGCTGCGACCGGCCGCTCGCCGCCATAGACCATCAGGAGCGCGCGCTGCTCCGCGGGCAGGCGGCCCAGCCGCTCGGCCACAGCCCGGCCTTCCTCCTCGTCGTTGCTCTTGATGTCGATGAGGAACCGTTTGTCGGGAAATGCGGCCAGCACCTCATCGAGCGAGGGCATGAGGCCGACGCCTTTGCCGCGGAACGGATAGGTGTTGCCGTCATCGGCGGTATACCCGTAGCCAATGTCGAGGGCTTGCAGCTCGGCCAGCGCGCGCTCGCGGGTGACGCCGCTGCCGTTGGTGCGGCAATCGAGGGTCCAATCATGGAACACGGCGAAGTGGCCGTCGGCCGTGCGGTGCACGTCGAATTCGACGATGTCGGCGCCGCTGGCAAAAGCCGCCCGCATGGAGTCCAGCGTGTTCTCCAGGAACGCATGCTCCGGCGGGAAGATACGTGTCGCCGTGCACGTGTCGCGTCCGAGGCCCTCGGTTCGATAGGTCTGGTGCAGGCCCCGATGGGCGAGCAGCGTCGGCTTGCCTCCGCGCGGCGTCGCCAGCCAATTCGTGTTGTTGAGATAAGCAAAGGCGGTGAATGCCAAACCGATGATGAGCCCCATCAGTGCTGTCCGCCGCATGCCGCCCTCCAAAAGCGGCGGGTGGTATGGCGCTGCATCTGGGCAGGACAGCGGCACGGCGGTGTCGGACCTTAAGACCCGACACTGCGGCGACCAGTACCGCTATGCGGCCATCGCCTTCTTCAGGTTCTCGTCGATCTTGTCGAGGAAACCGGTGGTGGAGAGCCACTTCTGGTCGGCGCCGACGAGCAGGGCGAGGTCCTTGGTCATGAAGCCCGCCTCCACCGTATCGATGCACACCTTTTCGAGCGTGACTGCAAACTTGGCGAGCGCGGGGTTGTTGTCGAGCTTGGCCCGGTGCGCCAGACCGCGCGTCCAGGCGAAAATGGAGGCGATGGAGTTGGTGGAGGTCTCCTTGCCCTTCTGATGCTCGCGGTAGTGGCGCGTGACGGTGCCGTGGGCGGCCTCGGCTTCCACAGTCTTGCCGTCGGGGGTCATCAGCACGCTGGTCATCAGGCCGAGCGAGCCGAAGCCCTGCGCCACCGTGTCCGACTGCACGTCGCCGTCGTAGTTCTTGCAGGCCCACACGTAGCCGCCGGACCACTTGAGGGCGGAGGCCACCATGTCGTCGATCAGCCGGTGCTCGTAGACGATCTTCTTCTTGTCGAACTCGGCCTTGAACTCCTTGTCGAAGATCTGCTGGAAGAGCTCCATGAAGCGGCCGTCGTACTGCTTCAGGATGGTGTTTTTGGTGGACAGATAGACCGAGTAGCCGCGGTTCAGGCCGTAGTTGAAGGAGGCGCGGGCGAAGTCGCTGATCGAGTCGTCGAGATTGTACATCGCCATGGTGATGCCGCTGCCCGGCGCCTTGAACACCTCCCTCTCGATCACCTTGCCGTCCTCGCCGGTGAACTTGATGGTGATGGTGCCCTTGCCGGGAAACTTGAAATCGGTGGCGCGATACTGGTCACCGTAGGCGTGGCGCCCGATGATGATGGGCTGCGTCCAGCCCGGCACCAGGCGCGGCACGTTCTTGCAGATGATGGGCTCGCGGAAGATCACGCCGCCAAGGATGTTGCGGATGGTGCCGTTGGGGCTCTTCCACATCTCCTTGAGGCCGAACTCTTTGACCCGGCCCTCATCCGGCGTGATGGTGGCGCACTTGACGGCGACGCCGTACTTCTTGGTGGCGTTGGCGGCGTCGATCGTCACCTGGTCATTGGTCTTGTCGCGATACTCCACGCCGAGATCGTAGTATTCCAGGTTGATATCGAGATAGGGGTGGATCAGCTTGTCCTTGATGAGCTTCCAGATGATCCGCGTCATTTCATCGCCGTCCATCTCGACGACGGTGCCGCTGACCTTGATCTTCTGCATGGTGCTAACCCCTTCCAGACGCCTCGATCGCGGCCGCCCTATAGCATCCGCACCGGCCGGCCGCAAAGACTGCTCTCGTCGCAACTCCTGAACAAGTCTCGACACCCGCTCGGCTTTTGGGCACGCTCGCCAGCCCGGCGCTCCAGCCGGGATGGAGGCCAGGCATGCGGCACCAGACCATTCGCGCCAACGGCATCGACATCCACACGCGCGCCCTGGGTGATCCGCAGGCGCCGCTGATCCTCTTCCTGCACGGCTTTCCCGAATACTCGGGCGCCTGGGACGAGGTGCTGCCGGCCTTCGCCAAGGCCTTCCATGCGGTGGCTCCCGACCAGCGCGGCTATTTCCGCTCGTCGAAGCCGGAGGGTGTCGACGCGTACCGGGTGAAGCATCTGGTCCGCGACGTCTTGGCGCTGGGCGACCACTTCTCGCCGGGCCGGCCTTACGCCCTGGTCGCCCATGACTGGGGCGCCTCCGTGGGTTATGCCACCGCGATCGCTGCGCCGAGCCGTGTTGCCAAGCTGGCGGTGATCAACGGCGTCCACCCGGGCCCATTTCAGCGTGCGCTCATCGAGGATGAGGCCCAGCGCAAGGCCAGCACCTACATGCACGACCTGCGCGATCCCGGCGCCGAGGCGAGCCTGTCGGCCAACACCTTCGAGAAGCTGCTGGGCATCTTGAGCCGCTTCGGGCCGCAACCCTGGTTGACGCCCCAGCGGCGCGCCGGCTACCTGGAGGCGTGGTCTCCGCGCGGAGCCTTGACCGGCATGCTGAATTGGTACCGGGCATCCCCGCTGCTGGTGCCGCACCCGGGCGAGGAGGTCGATGCCGGCAAGATCATGAAGCTCGATCCGACCCAGCTCAGGGTGCGTATGCCCCATCTTGTTATCTGGGGCTTGAACGATCGGGCGCTGCTGCCCGTGTCGCGTGCCACGCTGGGCGACTATTGCGATGACTTGACCGTGCGCGAGATTGAGGATGCCGATCATTGGGTCGTGCATCAGAGGACCGATGCGGTTATCGGTCATCTGCGCGCTTTCCTAGCGCCCTGACGCCGGCCAGGTTCGGCGCCATAGGAGCCCAAGAACCGTGAGCCAAAGCCCGTGCACGATCATCGCCGAGGAGAAGGCCGACGGCAGGATGCCTGTTGTGGCCGGCGCGGGTGTTCCGGTGGCGGGTATTGTCGACACCGCGCATGAAGAGGGCATCGGCGCAGCACTGGCGCGCTGGTCCTCCGCCGGCCTCGACCATGCCGCGCTCGAGCCTGTTCTCGTCTACTGCGCGGAGCAGCGCTGCAAGGCCGACGCTGCCACCTGTCCAGGCTGCCGGCTGCGGACGGAGAAGCTTGGTCTCAGGTCGTTCGACGATTTCGTGGCGCAGTACGCGGAGGTCACCTGCGCGGATTCCGCCCTCCGCATTCCAGGAACCGGCAGCGGCATTTTGAGGGCGCAAAGCCTCGAGCACCTTGCGGCCACTTGGTCCGGGGTGGAGTATTGGTTCTGGGCGCGCCGCGTGCTGCGCAAGCTGCGCCACGGCATTCGCCGCGCCGGCCAGACCGGTGCGCCGCCGGCCGGCAGCGAACAGAGCCCGGTTCTGATCCTGGTGCGCCCGCAACTCGCCGACAACATCGGCATGGTGGCCCGCGCCATGGCAAACTTCGGGCTGGAGCATCTGCGCCTGGTTGCGCCGCGCGACGGCTGGCCCAACGACAAGGCGCGCATTGCGGCCTCGGGCGCCAATTTCATCATCGACGGTGCGCAGGCCTTTGCCAGCTTCAAGGACGCGCTGGGCGGTCTGCAATGGGTCTGCGCTACCAGCGCGCGGCAGCGCGATCTGGCCAAGCCCGTGCTCACGCCCGAGCAGGCAGTCCAGGAGATGCGTCGGAGGCTGGCGGAGGGCCAGCGGTGCGGGATCATTTTTGGACCGGAGCGCAACGGGTTGGAGACCGGAGAGGTGGCCAATGCGGACGCCGTGGTGATGGCGCCCGTCAATCCCAATTTTGCATCCCTCAATCTGGCACAGGCGGTGCTGCTGCTGAGCTATGAATGGATGAAGCAGGGAGGCGGGGGCACCTTGGGCCGGGTCACCACCTATGAGGAGCCTCTGCAGCCGGGCCTCAGGACGCGCGGCTCGCCGCCGGCGAGTCGCGAGGAACTCATGGGATTCTTTGAGCATTTGGAGCGGGAGCTTGATGCCAACGGCTTTTTCACCGCACCTGAGAAACGCCCGAGCGTGGTCCAGAACCTGCGTTCGATGTTCGTCCGCATGGGCGCGACGGAGCAGGAAATCCGCACCTTGCGCGGAATCGTCAAGGCATTGGTGAATCCCCGGCGATAGGCTGGGCCTTGCCTTAGTTATGCCTCCTTTTCCCCCGAGCGATGCGCTCAACAACTCATCACAAGACCAACTCGGACGAGGCCAGAGAACCCATGGGGGCGGGCTTGAGCAAGAGGGGCTGGGGCAAGATCGGCAGGTGCGGGACGGTTGCCGCAGGCTTGGCGCTTGCGGTGTTGCTTGCTGCGGCCGGCAGCGGCTCTGCGCTGGCGCAGAACAAGGAGCTCAGCGAGAAGTCCGTCCAGCTGCTGATGCAGTATGCCTGGGCGCTGACGCCGCCCAAGTTCACGGCTCCCGACGGCAAGACGATCGAGGTCGACAAGACCAAGCCCAAAGATGTGATCGTCGCGGTCGACGTGGCGCGCGAGGTCATTCGGGTGGCGCGGCTGACGGCCTATGCGCAGGTGTGTGAGCTGATCGAGGAGCAGCGCGCCAACTATCAGACGCTCATGCGCCGCGAGGAGGCCAAGGCGACCTGGACCGATCAGCAGCTTCTCTACATCAGCCAGCTACATCTCTTCACGGTCATGACGCTGACCGGCAAGGTGCAGATTGTCGAGAAGGAAGGCGACAAGCAGGTCGTGGTCAGGGATGCGAAAGGGGGCAGCAAGGCCGAGAGCTGCACCGAAACCGAGCGCCAACGGATCAAGACGCAGATTGTCGCCTACATCAATTCGGCCCCCCCGCCGGCCGCAAAGACCGCCGAGCCGGTCAAAACCGGGACGCAGAAGAAGTAGCCCTGCGGCAATAGCGCCTCGGGCGGCGGGACATTGACGCTGGCCCGCTATCCGGTATAACGCGCCTCGCGGGCCGGTTGGGTCCGCAGTGTCTGCACACCTGTGGTGTCGGCTGGTGCTTGGGCTTTTGGCCGGGCAGGGCTGGTGCCTGTCAGTCCCCGGGATATCCCAGGGGCAGAGGAAGGGGTGCTCTACAACCTAGCCTATCCCGTATTCTTCACGACTTTGGAGTGTCACGATGACGAAGCGCATTCGCGCCAAGTACAAGATTGATCGCCGCCTGGGGCAGAAGCTCTGGGGTCGCGCCAAGAGCCCGCTCAACAAGCGCGAATCGCGCCCGGGCCAACACGGCGAACGGCGTACAGCCAAGCTTTCCGACTACGGCCAGCAGCTGCAGGCCAAGCAGAAGCTGAAGCGCTACTATGGCAACGTCGGCGAGCGCCAGTTCAGGCGCGTCTACGAGGAGGCCCGCCGCTTCAAGGGCTCCACGTCCGAGCATCTGATCGGGCTGCTGGAGCGCCGGCTGGATGCGATCGTGTACCGCGCCAAGTTCGTCCCAACCGTATTTGCCGCACGGCAGTTCGTGAGCCACGGGCACGTGACGGTGAACGGCCGGCGGGTGAATATCCCGAGTTTCCGCTGCCGGGTCGGCGATCTGGTCGAGGTCAAGGAGAAGGGCAAGCAAATGGCCCTGCTGCTCGAAGCCATCAAGAGCACCGAGCGCGACGTGCCCGACTATGTCGAGGTGGATCACAGCAAGATGACGGCCAAGCTGGTGCGCGTGCCGGGTTTGAGCGAGGTGCCGTTCCCGGTGCACATGGAGCCGAATCTGGTGGTCGAGTTCTACAGCCGGTAGCGGTTTTGCCGTTTTGGCGCCGAAGGCCGCTCGTGTGGGCGGCCTTTTTGCTTTGCGCGCAGCGGCGGACCCTTGCCGCCTACCGTTGCACGAGCCGCTCCCCCGGCGGGACGGCGGTGGGCGCAAGCTCGGCCAGCCGCGCCTGCAGGCTGGCCGGCTGGGAAACGCCGGGCCCCACCGAGTTCGCCCAGCCGTAGGCGAACATCGTCATCAGCGCGGAGGCCGCGAAGAAGTAGACGCCGGGCAGAACCGAGGCTTCGGAATACCCCGAGGCATTGATGTAGAAGATCATCAAAGCCAGCACCATCACGTCCGTCATTGAATAGCGGCCGAGCCACTCCATGACCGAGATCGATCGGGAGCGGAAGTCCTGCGGCATGTCGGGAGAGGTGACAAGGGTGAGCAGGTAGAACAGCTTCATGAAGGGGAAGAAGATCGAGAACATGAAGATCACGAAGCAGAGGAAGAACTCCTCGTTCTTGTAGAGCGCCCAGATGATGGTGGCGACCGAGTGCTGGTTGGTCCACACGTACACGGTCGTGAAGCGGATTGCGGGCAGCATGACGCCCAGCGCAAAGAACACCGTCGCCAGAATGATCAGGAAGCTGAAGGCGAAGTTGCGCAAGGTCGAGGACTGTGCAGCCCTCCGCATGGGCACAGGGCGCGGAGCCTGCGACGCGGTGACGTCGCCGCGCAGCCAGGCGTAGGCAAGGATCATCAGAAGAACGGCGGCCGTGAAGAAGTAGACGCCGTTGAGGCTTTTGGCGTCATACACGCCTTGGCTCTTGATGAAGAAAATCGACAGCGAGAGCACGAGCACATCGTGCATGGACCACTTGCCGAGCCATTCCAGTGCGCGCAGCTGGCGCGACATGCGGCTGACCTCGCGCCGCGGCAACGTCGACAGCAACAGCAGGTACAGCAGCTTCAGGATGGGCAGCAGGATGGAGAAGACCAGCACCGTGATGCCGAGAAAAATCTGGCCGGAACGGATCAGGGCGTTGACCGTGGAGATGAGCGAGTGCTCGTAGGTGAAGAACACGAACTTGGTCAACTTGATGATGGGCAGACTGACGCCGAGCGCCAGGCACACGCTGGCCCCCACCAATGCCAGGCTCAACAAGAAGCGACGGCCCCCCAGCATCCTGCAACCTGCCGTTCCCGCAAAAAGCAACGCCGCCATCCTAGGCGGACAGGCGGCGGGATTATGTCGGGTATTGGCAGGAGCTTTGCGAACGGTATCCGCGGCGGGCCGGTCGGCCTATGCGGTCAGCGTCGCCTTGCCGTGAGACACGCCCTTCTCGTCCAGCAGCTGCTGCAGTTCGCCTTCCTGGAACATCTCGCGGATGATGTCACAGCCGCCCACGAACTCGCCCTTGATGTAAAGCTGGGGGATGGTGGGCCAGTTGGAGAATGTCTTGATGCCCTCGCGGATGCCCATATCCTCCAGGACATTCACGTCCTTGTAGGTGACGCCCAAGTGACCAAGGATCTGAGCGACCTGGGCAGAGAAGCCGCATTGGGGAAAGTTCTGCGTCCCCTTCATGAAGAGAACCACATCGCTGTTGGCCACGGTCTTGCGGATCCAGTCGTGAACGGCTTGCTCGCTCATGCGCAACCTTTCTTCAGGATTCGCGGCCGATCGGCGGCCGCGAGCCAAGGGGTCCACTGGGCCCCGAGTGACGCGAGAACATGTGGGTAATGGCGCGGCAAAGTCAATCTTTGGGCGGCGCCGTGGTGAGGGCAAGGGCGTGCAAAACCCCGCCCATGCGGCCCTGCAGGGCGTCGTAGACCATCTTGTGCTGCTGCACCCGGGTCTTGCCAGCGAACTCCTTGGCGACCACATGCGCGGCGTAGTGATCGCCATCCCCGGCCAGATCCTTGATCGTCACCTGAGCCTCGGGAAAACGCTCCTTGATGAGCTGCTCGATGTCCTTGGCGTCCATTGGCATGGCGTCAGGCGTCCTTCGTCGGTGTGCAGCGGGCGACTAACACGTGCGTATGCGCCTTGCCTTTGCTCTCGATCATTGTTCGATTCTAGCGCTCCGGTTCTGGCCGCGCAAGAACATTAGAGGAACGCTCGGGCGGTGCCTCAGGTCGTGCCCATGTAGTGAGGAAACCAGCTCTCATGGGCCGTGCGCAGATCGGCGATCGGAAGCGCCGTTTCGCCCCTGAGCGAGAGGGCATCGCCGCCGATCTTGCCAACCACACGTGCGGGCAACGCCAATAGGCGCGCACGTTCGATGATCTCCTCGGCCAGCTCGGGGCTCGCTTCCACGACATAGCGGCCCTGGTCCTCTCCAAACCATGCGGCATGCGCGGGCAGCTTGCCCTCGTAGGGGAAGAGCTGCACGCCCACATTCCCGGCCAGGGCCATCTCGGCAACCGCCACGAGCAAGCCGCCGTCGGAAACATCGTGCACTGCGGACACCTTCGTCTCCCGGATCAAGGTGCGCACGAGATTGCCGGCCTTGATCTCGTCGGCCAAGTCGACGGGCGGCGGCGCGCCTTCGACCTTGCCGGTCGCCGTGAGCTGGTAGAGGGACTGACCGAGATGCCCGCTTTCGCGCCCGATCACGACCAGCAAATTGCCTTCGGCCTCGAGCACGATGTCGGCCATATGTGCAAGGTCCGGCACGAGGCCGACGCCGCCGATGGCAGGGGTTGGTGGGATGGCAACGCCGTTGGTCTCGTTGTAGAGCGAGACGTTGCCGGATACGACGGGATATTTCAGTGCCGCGCAGGCTTCCTTCATGCCCTGCACGGCGCCGACGAACTGACCCATGATCTCCGGCCGCTCGGGGTTGCCGAAGTTCATGTTGTCGGTGATGGCCAGAGGATCGGCACCCACGGCGATGAGATTGCGCCAGGTCTCGACCACGGCCTGCTTGGTGCCCATCACCGGATCGGCAAGGACGTAACGGGGGGTGACATCGCAGGTGGCGGCAATGCCCTTGTTGGTGCCGTGCACGCGCACAACCGCTGCATCGCCGCCCGGTTGCTGCATGGTGTCGCCCATGACGGTGTGGTCGTACTGCTCCCACACCCAGCGGCGGGAGGCCAAGTGGGGGCCGCTCATCATGGTCTTCAGGGTGCCAAGAATGCTGTTGGGCGCTGGCACCCACTCGGGCAGGATCACCTTGGGGGGCGATGTTGGCATCCACGGCCGCTCGTAGCGGGGGGCGGAGTTGGCGAGCGTCGCCACGGGCAAGTCGGCTTCCACGGCACCCTTGTGCTTCACGATCATGCGTCCGGTGTCGGTGGTGTGGCCGATGACGGCGAAGTCCAGGCCCCACTTTCTGAAGATCGCCTCGGCCTCGGCCTCACGTCCCGGCTTGAGGATCATCAGCATGCGCTCCTGGGATTCGGAGAGCATCATCTCGTAGGCCGTCATGTTGAGCTCGCGCTGGGGCACGCGATCGAGATCGAGCTCTATGCCGACACCGCCCTTGTCCGCCATTTCCGAGGTGGAGGACGTGAGCCCCGCCGCGCCCATGTCCTGAATGGCAACGATGGCGTCGCTGGCCATCAATTCCAAGCACGCCTCGATCAGCAGCTTCTCGGTGAAAGGATCGCCGACCTGGACGGTGGGGCGCTTCTCGGCCGATTTGTCGTCGAACTCGGCCGACGCCATGGTGGCGCCGTGGATGCCGTCGCGCCCGGTCTTGGAGCCGACGTAGACGACCGGGAGGCCGACACCCTTGGCCGCCGAATAGAAGATCTTGTCGGCCTTGGCGAGCCCCACGCACATGGCATTGACGAGAATGTTGCCGTTGTAGCCGGGATCGAAATTGGTCTCGCCGCCCACGGTCGGCACGCCCGTGCAATTGCCGTAGCCGCCGATGCCCGCCACCACGCCGGCGAGGAGGTGGCGTGTCTTGGGGTGGGATGGATCGCCAAAACGCAGCGCATTGAGATTGGCGACGGGCCGCGCGCCCATGGTGAACACGTCGCGCATGATGCCGCCGACGCCGGTCGCGGCCCCCTGATAGGGCTCGATGAAGGAGGGGTGGTTGTGGCTCTCCATCTTGAACACGACGGCGTCGCCATCGCCCAGATCGACGACACCGGCGTTCTCGCCCGGCCCTTGGATCACTTGCGGTCCCTTGGTGGGCAGTTGGCTCAGCCAGACGCGGGAGGATTTATAGGAGCAGTGCTCGCTCCACATGACCGAGAAAATGCCAAGCTCGGTGAGCGAGGGCGGGCGGCCCAGGATCTCGAGCAGCCGCTGGTATTCCTCGGGCGCCAACCCATGCTCGGCCACGACCTCGGGGGTGATGCTGGCAGCAGCTTTCGCGTCCATTCAATGGCTCTCGGGGAAGGAATCTCAAGCGTGGAGCGAACTTATAGCGGCCGGATCGCGAAGAGTCCTATGTCGCCGGTGACGCGCTCACAGGCCTTGTCGCCCGCCGACGCCAGGGTCGCAAGCTCGCAATAAGGGCCGTATGGGGCGGGACGAGGCGAAATGCCCTCACCGGTCCTGCATGGCAAGAATGCGCACGGCAAAGGCGCTGAAGACCCCGGCGAACAGCCAGTCGATGGCCCGCAGCATGCGGGGCCTGCGCTGCAGGCCCCGTTGCAGGTGCTCGGCGCCAAGGATCAACAGCACCGCCAGGGGGTAGGTGAGCACCACGAAATAGAGGCCCAGGAACAGCAGCTTGCCGGCAGCATGCGCATCCTGCGCATCGATGAATTGAGGCAGGAAGGTCACGAAGAAGAGGACAATCTTGGGATTCGTCAGATTGATGCTGAGGCCCAGCATCAGGGTGCGCCAGACCGATGCGGGTGCGGGTTGGGATGCGGAAAGATTGACGACCGACCCGTTGCGCACGGCATCGACGGCAAGCCACAAGAGATAGAGCGCCCCTGCGATCTTGAGGGCAAGGAAGGCGGCGGGCGAGGCAGCGATGAGCGCGGAGATCCCGAAGGCCGCCAGCAGGGAATGCACGATGCACCCAAGCATCGCCCCGGTCATCGCCGCCAGGCCCGCGCGGCGCCCGCTGGTGAGCGTCTTGGCCAGGAACAGGCTCATGTCGGGGCCGGGCGTGACGAACAACACCAGGCACGCGACCGAATAGGCCAGCAAGACGGAGGCTTCGGGGACGAACGACACTGCCGGGGCTCAGTGCAGGGTGGCAAGGACGCTTTCGAAGATCCGGCGGCCGTCGGTGCCACCGAGCATCGGCTCGAACAACCGCTCGGGGTGCGGCATCAGCCCGAGCACACGCCGCTGCGCATCGCAGATGCCGGCAATGTTGTGCTGCGCGCCATTGGGATTGGCCTCAGGCGTGGCCTGACCGGCCTTATCGACATAACGGAACACGACGCGGCCGTCCGCTTCCAGAGCCTCGAGCGTTGCGCGATCGGCAAAGTAGTTGCCGTCGCCGTGGGCAACGGACAGGCGGATCACCTCGCCCTGCTGGAAGCAGCTCGTGAACGGCGTGCCGGTCTGCTCGATCTTGAGCAGCACGTCGCGGCACACGAATTTCAGCGACGCATTGCGCATCAGCACGCCCGGCAACAGGCCCGCCTCGCAAAGCACCTGGAACCCGTTGCAGATGCCGAGCACCGGGATGCCGGACTTCGCCTTTGCCACCACATCGCGCATGATGGGAGAGTGGGCGGCCATGGCTCCCGTGCGCAGGTAGTCGCCATAGGCGAAGCCGCCGGGCAGCACGATCAGATCCGTCGCCGGCATGGCCGTCTCGGCGTGCCAGACCATGCGCACCGGGCCTCCCGTGACCTTCTCCAGCGCGACCTTAACGTCGCGATCGCAATTGGAGCCCGGAAAGACGACGACGGCTGATTTCATTGGTTCGCCTTCTCCGCCGGCAGCACGCGGAAGCTGTCGAAAAAAGCTTCGATCGCCTGCTTGTGCTTCTCGAAATCCTCAATCGGTGCGCGGGCAACGAGGCGGTAGCGCGCTTCGGGGCCGATCAGATACCGCACGGAAGCACGCCGCTCGGCGATCTGGAGAAACCTGACCTCGGCACAGATGACGTCCGCCGTGTAGGCAACCCTGGCTCCGTCGAGGGTCTGCTTGACGTTGTTGATGCGGGCGCGCGCCTTGTCGGTCTCGCCGCAAACCGCCTGCGGAACCTCCTCCCGAAATGCCGCCTCATCGTAGCGTTGCGCCAGATCGCTTGCCGTGCGGCCGGCATCGCCAGCCACGGTCTCGGCCCCGACTTCCATCACCAGGGCGGTGGCGCTGTTGGCCCGGGCGCTCCGCTCGGGGTCGAAGTCTGCCGCACAGACGGCATCGACCGTGCCGGGCCCTTCCTCGTGCCGGCATCCTGCGGGAAGCGCAACAGTGTAGTGGTAGCGGGGGTTGGCGAATGTCGTCGTTGCGACCGACGCCTGGGCGTTGGCGGGCAATGCCGCGGGCATGAGGAGCGCCGCCGTGCCGATCGCGAGCCCGCCGACGAGGAGGACGCGCATCAGGGTCCGGGGCACATGTGCACTCATTTTACCAGCTCGTAGGCGTAGTTCTCGATCACGGTGTTGGCGAGGAGGTCCTTGCAAATCTCTTCCACCTGAGCGCGCGCCCGGGCTTCGTCCTGCTCGGCCAGGTCGACCTCGATGTATTTGCCCTGGCGCACCTCGTTGATGCCGCGGTAGCCGAGACTGGCAAGCGCGTTCTCGATCGCCTTGCCCTGCGGATCGAGAACCCCATGCTTCAAAGTGATCTTGATGCGTGCTTTCACGTCTTTGGTTCCATGCAAGAGATCAGGCGGTAGCTCGCTTTCCAAGCCGGCGCAAGCCCTCGCTGGAGGTTTCCGCAACCGGCCCGGATATCGTCGGTCGGGGCCGCAGCCGGCTGCCGAGGTTGCGCTGGGGCGCATTTGCCGATCGATGGCGCCTGCCTGACATGCGATCAGAGATTTGCTCAGCGCGATGCTCGCCAACCCGAAATCAGTTTGGTTTCGAGCTGACCAACACCGGTCCGCTTCCCTTGGGCCGCGGATTCTCCGTCAATACACCGAGTCGGCGGGCGACTTCCTGATAGGCTTCGAGCACCCCGCCCAGGTCGCGCCGGAACCGGTCCTTGTCGAGCTTGTTGGACGTTGCGACGTCCCACAGCCGGCAGCAGTCGGGGCTGATCTCGTCGGCCAGCAGGATGTGCATCTGCTCGTTGTCCCACTGCCGGCCGAACTCCATCTTGAAATCGATGAGGCGGATGCCGATGCCCAGGAACAGCCCGACGAGGAAGTCATTGACGCGCAGAGCCAGCGCCATGACCTCATCGATCTCCTGCGGCGTAGCCCAGCCAAACGCCGTGATGTGCTCCTCCGTCACCATCGGGTCGCCAAGCTCGTCGTTCTTGTAATAGAATTCGATGATCGAGCGCGGGAGCGGCTTGCCCTCCTCCAGGCCAAGGCGCGTGGCCATCGAGCCGGCGGCGACGTTGCGCACCACGACCTCGAGGGGAATGATCTCGACCTCGCGGATCAATTGCTCGCGCATATTGAGCCGGCGGATGAAATGTGTGGGCACGCCGATCTCGGCGAGCTTGGTGAAGATGTACTCGGAGATGCGGTTGTTGAGCACACCCTTGCCTTCGATCAGGGCATGCTTCTTGTTGTTGAAGGCGGTCGCATCATCCTTGAAGTGCTGGATGAGCGTGCCGGGCTCTGGGCCTTCGTAGAGCACCTTGGCCTTGCCCTCGTACACACGACGCCGCTTGTTCATTCCTGCTTGTCCCCACGATCGAACTTATTGTGTGCTGGAGCGGTGCTCCGGACGCCCGTTCCCCTTCCTTTGCAGCGCGTTAGTCTCTCGCTGCAACGCGTAACAACGTCCGGACCGCATCGGAATTTGTGCCGTCGACACTAGCCGATGGCCGGGTCGGAAACAATGTGGACCGCCGGAAGGCCTCCACAACCCGGCCGCCCGAGAGCCATCGGTTGATCTCGCCGGCGACCTCAGGGTATGACGGCCCTGAAACGGCCATACGCAGCATCTTTATAGAACACTTCGGGAACACGCAAGGCCCGATGGGAGACCCTGATGACCACCTTCGATGATCGCGAGAAATCCTTCGAGAAGCGGTTTGCGCTCGACGAGGAGCTGAAATTCAAGTCCGAGCAGCGCCGCAACAAGCTGATCGGCGAGTGGGCTGCGGGAAAGCTGGGCCTGTCAGGCTCGGCGGTCGAGGACTACATCAAGGCGGTGCGGAAGGCTGACCTGGCCTCCAAGGGTGATCAGGACGTTTTCCAGAAAATCCGGGCGGATTTCGACGCCAAGGCGGTGGGGGTGCCCGACGCGGAATTGCACAAGGCCATGGCGGAATTTCTGGCCAAGGCGGTGGCCCAGATCGAGGCCGAACGCAACACCTAGGGCGAAATTGCTGCTGCAACTCTTGCTGGGAAACGGCCGGTTCCCGATTATCGGGGGCTGCGTCCGGGCGCTGCGTGGCCGGGTGGCTGGGCGGGGATGCCATGGCGGCAGATTGGCGTCCTGGGCCCAGATTGACTTGGCCCTTGGGTCTCATTACCTGCTTGGGCGAGTGCTACGCCTGATGCAGGAGCGCAGCTCCGGCCTGAACCGCCCAGGAGAGAAGCATGGCCCGCACATCGCAAACCACATCGAGAGCCAGCGTCGCCACCGTTGATCCGATCTGGCAGGAAGTCCGGCGAGAGGCGGAGGAGGCGGCGCGCAGCGAGCCCGCCCTGGGCGGCTTTCTCTATGCAACAATCCTGAGCCAGGAGCGGCTGGAGGACGCCGTTTGCCATCGCCTGGCCCAACGCCTCAACCATTCCGACGTGGATGCGGGGTTGATCGGACAGACCTTTGCTCAGGTCCTGCAGGATCAGCCCGAGCTTGGCCGCGCCTTTCGGGCCGATCTCGCGGCGGTCTACGACCGCGATCCGGCCTGCAGCCGCTACATCGAGCCGCTGCTCTACTTCAAGGGCTTCCACGCGCTCGTCACGTATCGCTTCGCCCATGAGCTGCTGAAGCTGGGCCGGCGCGACTTTGCGCTCTATCTGCAAAGCCAGAGCTCGCGCATTTTCGGTGTCGACATCAATCCGGCCGCCAGGATCGGCATCGGCATCATGCTCGATCACGGCACCGGCATCGTCATCGGCGAAACGGCGACGATCGGCGACAACTGCTCGCTGCTGCAGGGCGTCACGCTCGGCGGCACCGGCAAGGAGACGGGCGACCGGCATCCCAAAATCGGCGCAAACGTGATGATTGGTGCGGGCGCCAAGGTGCTCGGCAACATCAAGGTCGGCGATTGCAGCCGCATTGCTTCGGGCAGCGTCGTTCTGAAGGATGTGCCGCGCGAGACGACGGTAGCGGGCGTGCCGGCCAAGGTGGTCGGTCCTGCCGGCTGCCCCGAGCCCGCCCGCGCGATGGATCAGCGTTTGGCGCCCGACGATTGCGGTTGCGGCTGCGGCTAGGTGATCGCTGCCTAATGGAAAGGAAAGGTTTGTTGTGAACCCTCGGGAAATGGTGCGAGTGCAAACGTATTTGCGCAAGGTGTTCGGCGCCAAGACGTTGTCGGTGCGGGCTCGGCCGAAGATCAAGGACTCGGCTGAGGTCTATGTCGGCGATGATTTCGTCGGCACGCTGACCGTCGACAACGAGGACGGTGAGCTCTGCTACCAGTTCCAGATGGCCATTCTCGAGATGGATCTCGAGGACGCCTGATCGCGGAGACTGGTTTTCATGGCGCTTTACGATCTTGACGGTCACCGCGTCGCGGTGCCCGCCAATGGCCGCTTCTGGGTGGCCGACAACGCGGTTCTCGTCGGCAAGGTCACCGTCGAGGAAGGGGCCAGCGTCTGGTTCAATACGGTGGCGCGCGGCGACAACGAGCCGATCGTGATCGGCGCCAGGAGCAATGTGCAGGACGGATGCGTGCTGCACACGGACCCGGGCTTCCCGCTGACGATCGGGCCCGAGGCCACCATCGGCCACATGGTGATGCTGCATGGCTGCAGCATCGGACGCGGCGCGCTGATCGGCATCGGGGCCATCGTGCTCAACGGCGCGAAGATCGGTGAGGATTGCCTGATCGGCGCCGGCGCCCTCATTCCGGAAGGCAAGGAGATTCCGCCCCGGTCGGTCGTGTTCGGCTCGCCGGGCAGGATCGTGCGCCAGGTCAGGGAGGCAGAGTTGGAGCGGATGCGGTGGGGCGTGGAGCTCTACGTCAAGCGATGGCAGGACTACGCGCGCGCCCTCAAGCCGCAGGTCGGCTAGTGCCGGCCGGCGGCCCCCTTCGCCTGAGGCTCAGCGCGACCTGCGCACGCCGGCGGACGGCAGCGACGCATCCATTTCCTTGGGGTCGAGCGACATCCACACCCGCGGGTTGAGGTAGGACTGGCGCATGACGTAGTCATAGCGCGTGCGATGCCAGACCTTGATCTCGTCGGTCTTGTTGTCGAGGATGAAATCACCCTGCATGGTGCGGGCGGTGAGGATGGCATGTCCCTCGCCCCGTTCGTCGCGCACCACCGTGATCAGCAGTGCGCTCGCCGGCCAGCCGAGCTCCATCAAGTATTTGCGCTTCAACAGGACGTAGTCCTCACAGTCGCCCTTGGTGGTCGGAATGGTCCAATAGTCCGTGACACCGTAAAGCTCGATGTCGGTCACGGGCTCGATCTCGCGGTTGACGGTCCGGTTGATGGCGTCGAGCTCGGCAAAGCGTGCTGGTGACGCGAAGAAGCGCTGATCCTCCTGCGGGCCTTGCGCGCAGTGCTGCGGCGTGCGTTCGCAGAAATTCACGAAGCCGTATGGCGGCTGCGTCAGGCCGAACACCCGCATGAACGGGGAGGCATAGTCCTGCCCCTTGATCCCGGATGAGGGGTTTGCCAGCGCTGCGCCTGAAAGCATCAGCAGGCCTGCCCAACCAACCGCAACGATGGTGCCCCGTCTCATGCTCGCCCTCAACTGCCCGCAACAAACATATCGAACAGCTTTTCAAGTTGGCTGAGCGGCCGCCGCGCAATTCGATGCAGGTTTTGCGCTGAGTTGTGTCGAACTGTGGTTGCCCTGCTCATGTGTCGTTAACCGAACTGCCGACGCAGCGCCGTCTGATTTTGACTATCGATGAACTGCACGCCGAAGCCTTGGGCGTGATGGCGGACGACGCGCGCCCGCAGCTTGCCGAGGGTGACTTCCGTGCCAAGCTCCGGCCGCGCCGGCGTGCCGATGGATGCGCCGGAGACCGAGATATCGAGCACTTGGCACTCGAGGATGATGCCCTCGGCCAGTTGCAGCTGCTGGCGCCCGCCCTTGGGTATGATGCGCTCGTGGCGACGCTCTTCGGCGCCGTCGAGCTCGGCGCGGTTGGCGAGCCAGGTCAACGTCGCTGCCAGCTTCTCGCGCTTGTGCTGGGTGGCGGCCAGCTTGAAGGCAAAGCCGCCTTCGAAGGTACGCACCACGGTGCCTTCAATGCCGCCGATATGATCGAAGAAGGCCACCACGCGCTCGCCGATCTCCACGGCGACCGTGGACATGGGCCGCACGGCAGCTCCGCCCGCCGAGATGTCGATCAGCTTGCAGGCGTGCTCCTGCTTGTTCTCGCGCATGAAACGCCCCAGCAACTCGACTGCAATCCGCTTGTGGCGGCGGCGGTCGGGGACGACACGCGTCAGCAGGCCCTGGGATCGGCGTGCAAATGTCGTCGTAGGAATGCCGGACATCGAGATCTGCGCGCTCTTCGGGGCGAACCTGCCCCGCGGGTTGCGAATGCTGCTGTGATCCCGCAAGCCGTCCGGGAGCACATGCGGTCGTGGGTGAAAAGCCACTATGGCAGGCAGGGCCTTAAGGAAGGTTGAACTCGTGCGCCCGTTTGGGAATTGGTCGCGACAACATTTCGTAAACCTATGGCGGCCGCCTTATCCGCTGGGCCGCTCACGCCTTGCCGCGGCCGCCGTCGAACACGCGAAAGAGGCGCCGCTCGCTCTTGACCATGCGCACCACGGGTGGCGGTGATGCCCGGAATGGCGCTTCCCGCCCCGTGCGCTCGATGAGCAAGCGTGGTCGTCCATCCGGCCAGATCAGAGTGTGGTCGATCAGACGCTTGATCGTCACGGGCTCGTAGCCTAGCCAATGCGGCGAGGTCAGAGCGCTCATGGCACCGATCACGCGGTCCATGGTGTTGTTGGCGTGCATGAGCGGAAGCATGATGATCTCAAGCCGAATGCGTCGTGTCGTGTCGGCTTCGGCCTCGACGTTGAGCAGCGTGGCCGCGCCTTGCGCGCACGTCGATGCCAGGTCGGCGGCGATTGCAGCGCGATCCGACCCGGTCCATGCCGCGAGCATGTTCGCGCCGCGCAGCTCTGTTCCGAATATCTCGCACAACCGCGTGCCGGCCAGCCGGAACTGATAGTTGGCGGGAGCCGCGCGCTCGAGCATGAACGTTTCCGGCAGGATCGAGCCGATGCGTGACGGCTCGATTTCTAGGCGACGAGGCGCAATGCGCCCAGCCCGGACATCGTTCCAGTAGGCATACAGCGTTTGGATGGTTCTCTGCTTCATTCCGGATGCACGCTCTCAAGCCCGGCACCTCGGGGTGCCCCTTTTGTTCTCCACCGTGGCTGGGGACTTGTGCCGAAACGACACACGGCAGCCCCCAAGCCCGGCTCGAGCTATCCGGTGAGCACTGTTCGTGCCATGAGGGCCGGCGCAGGGGCACCGGCAAGGCTCAAGGTGCCGGCAGACTGCCGTTAGGGTTGCCAGCCGTAAGAGGCCTGTGTAAGCGGGCGCGGGCAAAAGCCGGAGCCTGCCGCCTCATGAGCCAACGCGAACCGATCTTCAACGTGCCCGGCGCCGTGGTCGCGCTCATCGGCAGCTTCGTCGTGGTGCATGTGGTGCGCACCCTCCTGCCCGGGGAGTTGGGCGCCTGGCTCACGATCTTGCTGGCATTCATTCCCGCGCGCCTGAGCGGCATGGCGCAGGCGCTGCCCGGAGGCGACGCGGCGGTTGTCACGCAGTTTGTGACGCATATCTTCGTGCACGGTGATCTGACGCATCTGGCGATCAACTCGGCATGGTTGCTCGCTTTCGGCTCCTCGGTGGCGCGGCGTGTGGGCACAACGCGGTTTCTCGCCTTCTTCGTTCTGTGCGGCATCGCCGGTGCGTTGGTTTACACGGCCTTCAGCCCCGGCGCGCTTAGCATGATGGTCGGCGCGTCGGGGGCGATTTCGGGGTTAATGGGCGCGGCCATCCGCTTCCTGTTTCAAGCCTTGAGGACCGGCGACACCGAGGGCTTGGCCGGCGAGAAGCGCCGCCCGCCGCTCATGAGCCTTGCAGCAACCCTGCGCGATAAGCGCATTCTTCTGGTGGTGGCCGGCTGGACGGTGCTCAACACCGTCATGGCCGTGGGGGCCGCTGGGCTCATGGATGGGGCGAATATCGCGTGGGAGGCGCATCTGGGTGGCTTCTACATGGGACTGCTGACATTCGGCTTCTTCGATCGCTCACCGCCCGTTCACGATGATATTGCGCTCGTGGAATGAGCCCCTTGCAGCCCGGCCCCAAAACGGCGCACTATTCAACTAAAGACTGAGACTAGAACTGAGACTTGGGGGCTGAACCGCAACCGGCAGCGCGGTCGGGGGCAGTGTCGGACCAGGCCGGGCCTGGACCTCACCACCTCGTCCCGCTGGCCAAGCCAATGGGAGGATGACCCCATGAATGTGGCTGCGATTCTCAGGCAAAAGGGACGCGCGGTTACGACGGCTTCCCCGACCGCGACCTTGCTGGACGTGGCCAACAAGCTCGCTGCCAAGCGCATCGGCGCGATTGTCGTGGTCGGCATGCGTGGCGAGGTGGCCGGCATCATCTCCGAGCGCGACATCATCCGGGCTCTGTCCGAAGGAGGGCCGGAGTGCCTGGGACGGCCGGTTTCAGAGACTATGACGCGCCAGGTCGTCACGTGTCAGGAGACCGACACGCTTGATGAGCTGATGGCGATGATGACGGCGCGGCGGTTCCGGCACCTGCCGGTGGTGACCGACCGTGCGCTCGTCGGCATTATTTCCATCGGCGACGTGGTCAAGCATCATGTGGCCGAGGTGGAGATGGAAGCCACCGCCATGCGCGACTACATCACGCACAGCTAAAGTTGCCCGCGGCGGCCGCGCAAAAATGCTCCGACGAGCTTGTGGGAGGAGGGCGCAGGCGCCTGCGTCCCCGGGCTAGGCCGTGCGCGCAAGGAGGGCTTCGGACAGGCGGCGGGAGGCAATCTCGCGCTTGATGTCGTCGATCTCGCGCATCGTGGCCGCAATCCCGCATTGGATCATGGCATCCGCGCGATGAAAGTCGAACAGGCCGAACGCCGGCAGGCGCGGGGCGATGATCGCGTCCGGCGGGTCGCCGGCGAGCCGCGAGCGCGCGATGCGGTCCTGCACGATGTTGAAGGCCTCCATCATGACGCGCGAGATGCCGGGGCCATTGTCGGTGCGGCCGAAGAACTGGCGCTGCAGCAGCTTCTTGACGGCGCGGCGGTTGCGCGCAAGCAGGCTGAGCTCGCCCTCCGGCTCCGGCTCCGGCGTGGGCGGGGGCAAGGCCTCCATGTGGGTCACGACCGTGCCGCGGCCGCACACATCGGTATTAACGTTGACGGCAATCACGTAGCGCGCGCCAAGCGCCCGGCACACCGAGACCGGGATGGGGTTCACCAGCGCGCCGTCGAACAGCCAGCGGCCATCGATCATCACCGGCTTGAAGATGCCGGGCAGCGCATAGGAGGCGCGCATGGCATCGACAATGTGTCCGCGCGACAGCCAGGTCTCGTTGCCGGTGCCGATCTCGGTGGCAACGGCAACGAAGCGCTTGTTGAGGGATTCGATGGCAACGCCCTTGAGACGTGCCTCCAGGGTATTGCTCAGCCGCTGACCATGGATCAAGCCCGAGCCGGACAGATTGAAATCGAGGAAGCCCAACACTCTGCGGCGGGTCAAGTCGCGGGCGAACTGCTCTAGGGCATCAAGCTCGCCGGCCACGTAGCAGCCGCCAACCACGGCGCCCATCGATGTGCCGGCAACGATGTCGGGATAGATGCCGGCTTCGTTGAGCGCGCGGAGGACACCGATGTGCGACCACCCGCGGGCGGAGCCGCCGCCCAGCGCCAGGCCGATCTTGCAGTCGCTCATCACGCACCCCGTGTCACAACGTCTTCATGAACTCTTTAGGTTCCGCCATCCACTGCAAGCCTAATGCCGACTAATTAAGCTCGACCTACGCCCGGGTTAACGCCGGCCTGAGATGCGTCCCACCCCGGCGAGCACTGTGCGCCCGAAGATGCCTCAGCAACAGCGCAGAGCCAAAAAAGGATTAAGCCGGGGTCAGGCGCATCCCCGGCGAGGGCGTCGTGCCGAGGGGCAGTGCGCGATAGAAGCAGGAGCGGGCGCCGGTGTGACAGGCAACGCCATCGCCCCGCACCTGCACCTTGAGCCAGACGACGTCCTGGTCGCAGTCCGTCAGGATCTCGGCGACGTCGAGCACGTTGCCGCTGTCCTCGCCCTTCTTCCAAAGCCGGTTGCGCGAGCGGCTCCAGAAATGGCCGATGCGCGTCTCCACCGTGAGGGCCAGGGCCTCCGCGTTCATCCAAGCAAACATCAGCACCCCGCCCGAGGCGGCATCGGTGACGATGGCCGGGAGCAGCCCGTCGCCGTCGAACTTGGGCTGGAAGGTCAGACCGTGCTCGATGTCGCGGGTTGTGCCCCGCTCGGCGAAGACAGGTGCAGGCGCCATGTCAGCGGTCTCCGGACGCGAGTGAGTGCAAGCTAGCCGCGCTGACCGTGGACCATCTGCAGGAAGCGATCGCGATAGCTGGCATCGGCTTCCATGGCGCCGGTGAACCGCGTCGTGATGGTCTTCACGCCGGGCTGGCGCACGCCGCGCGTCGACATGCACTGATGCTCGGCCTCGATCAGGACGGCGACACCGCGCGGCTGCAGCGCGTTCTCGATCGCGTCCGCGATCTGTGCCGTCAGCGCTTCCTGGGTCTGCAAGCGCTTGGCGAAGACCTCGACCACGCGCGCAATCTTGGAGATACCGAGAATGCGGCCGTTGGGCAGATAGGCCACATGCGCCACGCCCAGAAACGGTGCCAGGTGATGCTCGCAATGGCTCGCGACGCGAATGTCCCGCAGCATGATGAGGTCGTCATAGCCGCCCGCCTCGTCGAAGGTCTTGGAGAGAACGTCCGCGGCATCGAGCCGATAGCCGGAGAAGTATTCCTCGAAGGCTTCGGTGACGCGGCGGGGCGTATCCCGCAAGCCCTCGCGGTCGGGATCGTCGCCGGCCCACCCGATCAAGGTGCGCACCGCATTCTCCGCCTCTTCCCGCGACGGCCTTCTTGGTGCAGCAGGTCGCTTGGTCGCAGTCGACGCCCGTCTCGTTACGATTTCGTCCATGGGTCTCTGTGCCGTTTGTCAGTTTGCCTGGGCAAGCGCGCGGACTGTGCCATCAGGACACGGTATCTGGTGTTGAATTCTCCGTCCGCACGGGCGATATGATGGATAGGCGGCCTTTTGGGTTTTGCGCCGGTGCTGGGTTAGTATGGGCCATATAATACGATGGGCGGGCCGGAACAAGGAAAGCCCGGTCAAAAGCCTGCGCTCGGGCAGGGCGTGATGAGCCAATGACGCAGCTAAGCGAGATTTACAACCAGCGCATTCTGGAGCTTTCTGCCGGCATTCCGCTGGGCGATCGCCTGCAGGACGCCGACGCCACGGCGACGGCCCATTCCAAGCTGTGCGGCTCGACGGTGACCGTCGACCTGAAGCTCGCCGGCGATTGTGTGGCGGCTTATGGGCAGATCGTGAAGGCCTGTCTGCTGGGGCAGGCGGCAGCTTCCGTCATGGGGCATAATATTCTTGGAACACGCGCCAGCGAACTGCGCGAGGTGGGTGCGGCCATGCGCAGGATGCTGAAGGCGGGCGGACCGCCGCCTAAGGGACGCTGGGCAGACCTGGCCGTTCTCGAGCCCGTCAAGGATTACAAGGCACGGCACGCCTCCACACTGCTGGTGTTCGACGCGGTGGAAAGTGCGCTCGCCGCTGCCGAGGCCAAGCAGGGCGACGCCGTAGGCTCTGTTGCCAACGGGGCCGCCGCAGCCATGGCGACATCTGCCGGGGCCTGAGGCCCGAACGATCATGCCGATCGCCCAGCGCGCAGCCAAGGCCATCGCCAAAGCCCCGATCCACGCCTATCGCTGGACGCTCAAGCCGCTGATCGGCCTGGAATGCCGCCATCTGCCGACCTGCTCGGAGTATGCGCTGGAGGCGATCGATCGCAACGGCGCCTGGCGCGGGAGCTGGCTGACGCTGGCCCGGATTTGCAGGTGCCATCCCTGGGGCAGCCACGGCTTCGATCCGGTGCCTGACATCAGTGGCGAGCGCCACCCGCTTGCGCCCTGGCGGTATGGCCGCTGGAGGATGGCGGCGCCAAGCGACGCCAGGCCGCGCGGCCCTTAGCTGCCGCCGATGCGGGTCAGCCGCTCGGCGGCTTCCGGTGCGCCCAGCGCCCGGGCGCGCTCGTACCATTTGCGGGCCTCTGCGCGATCGGGAATTGTACCCTGCACCTTCACCCCGAGGCGCTCGAGCTCGGTCGGATCGTAGGTTGCGGCCATCTTGAGCGCTCCGGCCGCCAGGCCGGCCTCCGCCGCCCGCTGGAAGAACATGCGTGCCGCACCAATGTTGCCTTGGTCGAGGTGCCGGTCGCCGTTGGCCACCAGCCGGTCGGCGCGCGCCTTCTCTTCTGCCGTTAAGGGCGGCGGAAGCCCGTTGCGCTCGGCCTTGGCGGCAGGCGGGGGTTGCGGTGGAGGAGCGGTGGCCACGCTCAGGCGCTGCTGCGGACGCTCGGCCGCCGGCCGCTCCGCCGGTGCGATCATGGTGGCGGGGCCCACGACGAGCGCGGTTCGCGTTTCGGCAAGCGTTGTGCCGTCGACGCTGACGAGGTGAATGACGATCTCCGAGCGGCCGGAAACGCCCGCCGGCACGATGGCTTTGAGCGATGCCAAGCCGAACAGCGGCACGGCCCACAATCCTGGCGCGATGGCGTACCCTTCGGTGAGCGAAACGCTGGCCGGAAGCCCGCGCAGGCGTACGAAGGTGTTGCTGGGCAGGCTGCCGGGCGGGCCAACCTGGATCGACAGGGCGGTCTGCGCGGCAGGCTCTGCCAGAATGGTCGGGGCCACGCTGATGCGCGGCTCCTCAGCGCGCTGGGCGAGGGCCGGATCGGCGGCACCGGCAGCCACAAGAAGTCCAACCGCCAACACTGCAGCCGCGGGCCAGGAGACATGGCGCCTCAGCCCAGGTCCTGCAACGGTCGGATCGCGGTCAACAGCGCCCCTGTCCATCGGCATTGCCGTGCCCTTCCAAACCAATCGCGCCGGCACTTCGCAGGCGCCGCGCCCCGCGGGTCACTTGCCCTGCTTCTTGCTCCATTCCAGGAACTGCTGGAACAGCCGCTCCTGCTCAGCCGCGTCGGAGGCGCTGCGTGCTGCCTGCTGGCGCCCTTGAGGGGGCTGGCCGGCCTGTTGCTGAGGGGCCTTGCCGGCGGCCATCTGCTTCAGCAGCTCGTCGGCCACGTGGTAGCGCGTCCATCCCGGCACGTTCGCCGCGAGGTTCACGGTCTTCCACTTGGGATGATAGGGCGGCTTGTGGAGCGCCTGGAAGCGGTTGAAGTAGTACTCGATGAAGCGCTGCACGCGCCGGAAGCGGTCGTTCTCGCGCGGCCAGTTGTAGACGGCGAGCACCGTCTGCACGCCGAGCGTCTCGACCTTGTCGCCGGATTTGATGAAGCCCGGATAGTCGTCGGACGTGAGGACGGCGGGGACGTAGTACTCGTCGAACCTGTCGATCGGAATCGGCAGGAACTTGAAGTTGTTGTCGTTCTTGAACTTGGTCAGGAGATCCAGCGGTTTGGCACCGTTGTTGACAATGGCGGCAATCTCGCCGGTCTTCATCTGCTCGAGCGCGATGGCGTTGTTGACGTAGACGAACTCGGGCTTCACGCCCAACCGCTGGAAAATAATCGGCCCGGTGGTCGATTGTCCCGCACCCTTGGTGCCCAGGCTCACCTTCTTGCCTTCCAGGTCCTTGAACGAGTTGATTTCCGGCCGGGCGACCACATGCACCTCGGAAACGACCAGCTCCGAGACGAAATTGATGCGTCGCTCGATGTTGGGGATCTTCTCTTCGGTCTTGAAGTGCTCAAGGACGTCGGCATTAGTGATCGCAGCGTCGATGCCTCTGAGGTAGAGCAGGTCCTTCACGTTGTCGGTGGCGCCCTGCGTGATGACCGCGAGCACGCGCAGGTTCTCGGCGTCGCTGACATTGCGCGCGATCTCCGCGGCCAGACGAATGAAGGTGCCCTCGGGCAAGCCCCCCGCAAGGCCGACCGTCCAGTTGTTGATCTTGGCGACGGTGCCGCCCTCGCCGCTATCGATCGCCGTGGGGGTGCGCTGCACTTTGCGCTTGGCGCCTGGCGCAGCCTCCTGGGACCAGAGCTGCTGCGCCAGTCCATCGCCAGCCAAAATACCAGCCGCAGCCATCAGAACCAGTGCCCGTCCCATTCGCTTGCGCATTGTACGCTCCCCTCAGAACTTGGATGTCATATAGCGCATTGGACGCCAACTGCCGATAGCGCCCACGGTCGCGGCCGACACATCCGGCGCGGTGGCTGCATCAATCGCTGCTTGTGTTTGAAGACGATCCCTATGCAGTATTTCGTCGGCGACGATCATCCTCGGTGCCTTATCCGTCACGGCCGGTGGGCATCCGCTGGCTTGCCCCCTGTCCGACGTCCCGGTGGACATGTCCACGCCGAGCAAGGGCGGATTTGGGGCGGGAATAGGGAATTCTTCGGGCGCCAGCGCATCTTGGCTTTGAAGGGTCGACCCTTGTCAGTTCGCGCCCAGGCGACGCAGACGCTGCTCGGCCTCCGAGGCCCCCAACTGTCGGGCGCGCTCGTACCAGTGTAGAGCCAGCGCGCGATCGGGCTGCAGGCCGCGCACGCCCAAGCGGCTGAGCTCGGCCGCATCGTAGGTGGCAGCAAGCGCCATGGCGCCCTGCGCCAGGCCGGCCTCGGCCGCGCGCTCATAGAGAAGCCGGGCCTGGGCGATGCCGCCCTCGGCCAAATGCTCATCACCCCGCTTCACCAGCCGCAGCGCACGGTCGCGCTGCTCCGGCGTCAGCCGCGACGGTCCTTCGGGCGGGATCGGTGAGGGCGGGCGCACCGCGGTCTCCGCAGGCGCAGGCGGCTGTGGTGTGCCCGCTCTCAGGATCGAGACGGACGGGCCGTTGCTCTTGCCAGGTGCCACGGTGGCGCTGATGATGAGCACCGACTTGGCCTCGGCCAGAACCGTCCCGTCGTTGCCGACAAGCGTGATGGAGATTTCCGATTTTCCGAGCGCCATCGCCGGCAGGGTGATCCTCAGATTGGGCAGCGCCGCGATCGGTATGGCCCATGAGCCGGGCGCGATCGAGTGTCCGTCCGACAGGGCGATGGTGGGCGGCAGGCCACGGATTCTGATGAAGCTGCCTTTCGGCACGGCCTCGGGCGATCCGATGCGGATGGCAAGGGGCGCTTGCTGGGCCGGCTCGGCGGAGATGGTGGCGGCGATGAGGATGGCCGGGCGAGGGGTTTGGGCATGCACGGCGCCTGAAGCGATGGAAGCAGCAAAGGACAGGGCGGCCAGCAGACCGCGCGCAACCGGTCCCAAGCCCGGTTGCGCGGGGCTGTGCCGGCTCGCATGCCGGGCTGAGCTGCCCGCCCCCATCACGACCTGCCTTCCAACCTCCCCAACCACATCGCAGGCCCCGGGCTTTGCGCCTCTGATCGGGCGCCGCGGCTATCGCTTGCCCTGCGACCTGGCCCACTCCATGAATTCCTTGAACAGCCGCTCCTGCGCAGCAGGATCGTTGGGCGCGGCCTTTGCAGCCTGTGCCCGCACCATGCCCGGATCTATGGCGACGCTGGCGGCGGTCGCGCGCTGCTGCGGGTTTTTGGCCAGCCACTCCTCGGCCGCCGGGAAGCGCTTCCACCCCTTCAGCGCGGTGTTGATGTTGGCCTCGCGCCACTTGGCGTGGCGCGCCGGCTTCTGGAACTCGGGAAACTTCGTGAAAAAGGCTTCGATGAACGTGGCGACACGGCGGTAGCGATCCGTGTCGCGCGGCCAGTTGTAGGAGGCGAGCACGGAGGCGACGGCAACGGTTTCGACGGAGCTGCCCTTCGGTATCAGGCTCGGATAATCCTCGGACGTGAGCCTGGCCGGAAAGTAGTCCTGCTCGAGCACTTCAGTGTACGGGACCGGCAGCAGCCGCATGCCAGGCTCGAGCTTGAACTTGGCGAAGGAGCCTGTCGGCTTGCCCGCAATCAGCACGGTCGCGGCGATCTCGCCCGACTTGACCATCTGAAAGCCGTCGGCCTGGCCAACATTGATCTCCGTCGCCTTGATGCCGAGCAGCTCGAAGATGAGGCGCGTTGAAAACTGCGTGCCGCTGCCGACGTCGCTGAAGTTGACCTTCTTGCCATGCAGCTCCTGCACGCTGTTGATGCCAGGGCCGGCGAGGACGTGCATCTCCTCGTTGTAGAGCCGGGTGATGAAGGCGAGACGGTTCTCGATGTTGGGCCCCATCTCGCCGGTCTTCTTGAGGTACGTCATGATGTTGGATTGCGTGATGCACAGATCGACGCCTCTGAGGTGCAGCACGTCCATGACGTTCTGGTAGCCGCCTTTGCCGATCACCGGCAGCACGCGCAGATCGTTGCCGTCGTCGAGCACGGCCGACATGTCGTAGGCGAGGTAGAGATAGGTCCCGTTGGGATTGCCCGAGATCACGGTGACCGTGTTCTGGTTGAGCGTGTCGCGCAGGGCGGCATAGCGGGCCGCGGGCGTCTGCGGCGGGAGCGGCCGCTTGGTCTGGGCAACCTGGGCGGCTTGCTGGGCGCCAACGATGACGGGGAACGCCAGCAGCGCCATGGCCAGCACGGCGGCAAGGCCTGCGATCCGTCGCACGTTCCTCCCTCCCCTCGAACCGTACTGCTACCCATCGGCGCTCGCCGGGCCGTGCAGAGCGGCCCATTTCACCGGGCATCGTTCAAGCTGCACAACTGCAAGCTAGCACAGGACCTTGCCCGCGCAATCGGGGAATTGCACTGAAGTTCTGCTAGCAGATTGCTGCGGCATCAATGAGGCATTCTGCCGGCAGAACGAATGGCCCAGGGCGGCGACTTGACAGCGGACGACACCTGCGGGCACAAGCAGCCCCCCGACGCCCGGCACAGCGGCTGCCCGGCAACGGTCCACCTTACCTGCGTGGTATGCAGCGAGTGAGAGGAAGACCATGAGCGAGATCACCCTGACATTTCCGGACGGCGCCAAGCGGTCGGTGCGCAAGGGCATCACCGGCAAGGAGCTGGCCGAGAGCATTGCCAAGTCGCTGGCCAAGCGTGCCGTGGCCATGGTCGTGGACGGCCGGCTGGCCGATCTGGCCGATCCCATCACAGCCGATGCCGCCGTGAAGATCGTCTCACGCACCGATCCCGAGGCCCTGGAGCTCATCCGTCACGACGCAGCGCACGTGATGGCCGAGGCCGTACAGGCGCTGTGGCCGGGGACGCAGGTGACCATCGGCCCCGTGATCGAGAACGGCTTCTTCTACGACTTTGCCAAGGCGGAGCCGTTTCATCCGGATGACCTGGCCAAGATCGAAGCCAAGATGCACGAGATCATCGCGCGCAACGCACCGTTCACCAAGGAGTTCTGGAGCCGCGAGCAGGCCAAGGACTTCTTCAGGAAGAAGGGCGAGCTGTTCAAGATCGAGCTGGTGGACGCCATTCCGGAAGGCGAGGACCTCAAGATCTACAAGCAGGGCGAGTGGCTGGATCTGTGCCGCGGCCCGCACATGACCTCGACCGGGCACATCGGCAAGGCGTTCAAGCTCACCAAATTCGCCGGATCGTATTGGCGCGGCGACCACAACAACGCGCAGTTGCAGCGCATCTACGGCACTGCCTGGGCGACCGAGCAGGAGCTGACCGCCTACCTGAGGCAGATCGAAGAAGCCGAGAAGCGCGACCACCGCAAGCTGGGGCGGGAGATGGATCTCTTCCACTTCCAGGAGGAAGGCCCCGGCACCGTGTTCTGGCACGCGAACGGCTGGACGATCTTCCAGGAGATCGTCGGCTACATGCGGCGGCGTCTGAAGGGCGACTACCGCGAGGTGAACGCGCCACAGCTCCTCGACAAGTCGCTGTGGGAGACCTCAGGGCACTGGGGCTGGTTCCGCGAGAACATGTTCATGGCGCAGTCCGCCGGCGAGGACACCGAGGACGAACGCGTGTTCGCCATCAAGCCGATGAACTGCCCGGGCCACATCCAGATCTTCAAGCACGGGCTGCGCTCCTATCGCGAGCTGCCGCTGCGCATGTCCGAGTTCGGCATCGTGCACCGCTACGAGCCGTCCGGCGCGCTGCATGGGCTCATGCGGGTGCGCGCCTTCACGCAGGACGATGCGCATGTGTTCTGCACGCCGGAGCAGATGGCGGAGGAATGTCTCAAGATCAACGATCTGATCCTGAGCACTTACGCCGATTTCGGCTTCGACGGCGAGATGACGGTGAAGCTCTCGACCCGGCCGGAGCAGCGGGTCGGCTCGGATGAAGCCTGGGATCATGCCGAGCGCATCATGAGCGATGTGCTCAAGCAGATCGAGGCGCGCAGCCACAACCAGAAGATCAGGACGGCGATCAATCCGGGTGAAGGCGCGTTCTACGGACCGAAATTCGAGTATGTGCTGCGCGATGCCATCGGCCGCGACTGGCAGTGCGGCACGACGCAGGTGGACTTCAACCTGCCGGAGCGGTTCGACGCCTTCTACATCGCAGCCGACGGATCGAAGACCACGCCGGTGATGATCCATCGGGCGATTTGCGGCTCCATGGAGCGCTTCCTCGGCATTCTGCTCGAGAACTACGCCGGCCATCTGCCGCTGTGGCTGGCCCCGGTGCAGGCGGTGGTGTGCACCATCGTGTCGGACGCGGATGCCTATGCCGGGACGGTGCTGGCGGCGCTCCAGCAGGCGGGCCTGCGCGCCCAGATCGATCTGCGCAACGAGAAGATCAATCTCAAGGTGCGCGAGCACTCGCTCACCAAGACGCCGGTGATCCTGGTTGTCGGCAAGCGCGAGGCCGAGGAGGGCAAGGTCTCCATGCGGCGCCTCGGCGGCCAGGATCAGCGGGTGATGCCGCTCGCCGAGGCCGTCGCGGCGCTGGCCGAGGAGGCCCTGCCGCCGGACCTGAAGCGGGCCGGGGCGCGGGCACGACTGGCCCCGTAAAGCTCTGGGGACCGGCGCCGAAATCCACCTTTTGAGCGTTCAGTCGGGGGTCGCACCGGCCTCCCCGGCAACGCCGACGGGCGATCGTCAGCTTAATTCTGAACGGTTATCGTTTTGATTCAATACAGTTTTTAACGATGTGACGCAGGGGATGCGGCGCACCGCCACGTGGTGTCCCGCGGAACAATATCGTTCGTGCTCAACCGGGTGGGGTGCAGGGACAACTACCGACAAGAGCAGGCATGCGTATCGCTAAAGTAGGGTTGGCGTTTTTCTCCATTGGGTTCCTCGCCGGCAGCTTCGAAAGAGCCGCCGGCCTCGGTCACGCAGACCAGTCGCGCGGGGCGCAGGATCGGCGGCTGGAGGCCGCCATCATGCGCAGTGCGGCGTACGCGATCCCGAGCCGGGATCGGTTTGGCGACGGGCTGCCCGAGGATCTCCTGTCGCGTCCGATCGGCCTGCGGGGCGGCGTGCCCGACGGCATGACGGCCGCCCTTTACAGGCTGGAGACCGAGCCGGAGGCGCCCCGGGAGCGGGTCAGGCTGGCTCTGTATGGGCCGCCGGCCTCGGTCGAGGAAGGGTTAACGACGGTCGCGCCCATCGCGCCGGACTTCCGCCCCCGGTTCCTGCGCATCAAGCACATCATGAGCGCGCCCGACCGGGTCCGTCGGCTGTCATCGCGGGGCACCCAATCGAGGGCCAGCCTGCCCAAGGTGCCCCGGGACGCGGCGCGGGCTCTGGAGCCCGCCGAAAGGGCCAACCGCGGGCCGGAGTTCATCATGCCGTTCGAGCGGGGCCGGGTGACCAGCCTGTTCCACCAGGGGCGGTACCATCCGGCCATCGATCTCGCCGGCCCGCTGGGCTCGCGGGTGCAGGCAACGACCCGGCGCCAGAAGGTGACGTTCGCGGGCTGGCGCAACGGGTACGGCAATACGGTGGTGACCCGGGACGATACGGGCAGGATGCATCTCTATGCCCACCTGCAACGTATCGTCGCCAAGATCGGCACCGTCCTGGACCAGGGCCAGATGCTGGGCACGCTGGGCAGCACCGGCTACTCGACAGGGCCGCATGTGCACTATGAGGTGAAGACGAGAGCGGGTGCACATGTCGATCCCGTCACGCTGCTGTTCGGCCGCCGTGTCGGCCGGGGCTATGCCTGGAACGGGTCGCGGTCGGTGACGCGGGTCGCAGCCCGGACCGACGGTCAGCCGCGGCCGCGATAGGGCGCGACGCCCTGGTCGGGCAGCCACACGCCCTTGGGCAGCGTCCCCGTCTGCCAGAACACGTCGATCGGCATGCCGCCACGCGGATACCAGTAGCCGCCGATGCGCAGATAATGCGGCTCGAGCAGGGCGGCGAGGCGCTTGCCGATGGCCACCGTGCAGTCCTCGTGGAAGGCGCCGTGGTTGCGGAACGACGACAGGTAGAGCTTCAGCGACTTGGATTCGACCAGCCACTGGTGCGGCACGTAGTCGATGACGAGGTGGGCAAAGTCCGGCTGGCCGGTGACGGGGCAGAGCGAGGTGAACTCCGGCGCCGTGAAGCGGGCGGTGTAGTGGGTGTCGGGATGCGGATTGGGGACGCGCTCGACGAGCGCCTTCTCCGGGCTCTCCGGCATGTGCGCGGCGCTGCCAAGCATTGTCACCGGGGGTGCTTTGCGGCCCATGGGTTCGCTTCCTATTCGGCTGCCGCGGGAATTGAGGGCGCGGGGCCGCGATAGATGCAGCCTTCCTGGCAGCTGTCGCGGGCAACCTCGATCTCGGCCAGGCCCGGCACGCGGTTCTGCAGCCGGTTCCAGAGCCACACGGCGATGCGCTCCAGAGTCGGCGTGGCGAGGCCTTCGACATCATTGAGGAGGCGGTGATCGAGTGCCTCGCGGGCTTCAGCGATGGCGCTCGTCAATTGGTCGAAGTGGAACACATAGCCCGTATCCGGATGGACCGGGCCGTTGATGGTGACACGCGCACGGAACGAGTGACCGTGAACGCGGCTGTTCACCGAACCGGTCTCGTTCGGCAGATAGTGGGCCGCCTCGAAGCGGAAATCCTTATAGATGCGCATGAGCTGCTGCTTAGGCCATTTTGCATGCAAAATCCAGAGGTTGCGCAGCATCTCAGGAGTGAATTCGCCCCGGCCCAACGTAGGGCCGCGAGCACGCCTCGGCCGGACCTTTCGAATTTCGTTCGCAAGAGTGTGCTACCGACGTTGGCACCGCAGCGACCGCTCCGAGGAGGCCCGCATGGTCCGGCCAGCCATATCCGGCATCGCGCCGTTCTTCATCGCGCGAGACGTCCCAACGGCACTTTCGTTCTATCGCGATAAGCTCGGCTTTGACGTCACCTATCAGGAGCCCGAGCACGCACCCTTCTTTGCAATCGTGGCGCGCGATGGGGCGATGATCTTCGTCAAATCCGCCGGGATAGAACCGGTTCCCAACCATAGGCGCCACGCGACGGCCCGGTGGGATGCGTACGTCCATGTGCCCGATCCCGATGCGCTGGCGGCCGAATTTGTGTCACGCGGCGTCGCCTTTTCTGTGCCTCTTGAGGATACCCATGACGGGCTGCGCGGCTTTGAACTCAAAGACGCTGACGGCTATGTCTTGTTTTTCGGCCGTCCTCGTTAGCACCGTTGGAAATCGGCGCGCGGCTCGGCGTCCCTCACTCACGGGATGCCGATCAGCTTGTGCGACTGCAGGGAGAGCCGCCAGCGCGGGTGCGCCTTGCAATAGGCAACGGCCAGGGCCGTGTTGCGGTCGCGCTCTGGCCCGTCCATGGGCTGCAGGAAGTGGTGTGTGAACGCCAGACCCTCGACGGCCTCGGGGGGCAGGCCCTCCTGGGGATAGACCAGTTTCAACTCCTGGCCCGTGCGCTGCTCGAGCCTGGTGCCGGCCTTGGGGCTGACGCAGATCCAGTCGATGGTGGCCGGTACGGCGAGCGTGCCGTTGGTCTCGATGGCGATCCTAAAGCCCTCCTTGTGCAGGGCCTCGATCAGCGGGTCGTCCACCTGCAGCATCGGCTCGCCCCCCGTCAGGACGAGAAGGCTTGCGCCGGCGGCACCGGCTGCTGCACGGCAAGCGCCGGCGAGGTCTGAGGCGGCGGCAAAGCGCCCGCCGCCGGGGCCGTCCATGCCAACGAAATCGGTGTCGCAGAAGGAGCACTGGGCCGCTTGGCGATCCTCCTCACGCCCCGACCACAGATTGCAGCCGGCAAAGCGGCAGAACACGGCGGCGCGGCCGGCGTTCGCGCCTTCACCCTGCAGCGTGTAGAAGATCTCCTTGACGCTATACATACGGGTCATGGGTAGGCTGGGGTGCGCCATTGTCAAGCGGCGCGGGGACAGGGGCCACATATGCAGACAGCAACGACCGAACAGCCGGCGCGGCGCTATCGCTACTATGAGTTCGTCATGGTGGCATTCGTCGTGGTGCTGGTGTGCTCCAACCTGATCGGTCCCGCCAAGGCCGCGCAGATCGACCTGCCGCTCATCGGCGCCGTGACCTTCGGCGCCGGCGTGCTGTTCTTTCCGATCTCCTATGTGTTCGGCGATGTCCTGACCGAGGTCTATGGCTACTCGCGCGCCCGCAAGGTGATCTGGGCCGGGTTCGCCGCGCTCGGTTTTGCCGCGATCATGGCGGCCGTGATCGTCGCGCTGCCGCCGGCCCCCACCTGGCCCAACCAGAAGGTGTACGAGATCGCCTTCGGCAGCACCTGGCGCATCGCGCTCGCCTCGATGTTCGCCTATTTCTGCGGCGAGTTCGTCAACTCGTTCGTGCTGGCCAAGATGAAGGTGTGGAGCAGCGGCCGCTACCAGGGGGCGCGGTTCGTGGGCTCAACGGTGGCCGGCGAGGCGGTGGACTCGGCGCTCTTCTATCCGCTCGCCTTCTACAACTCGGGCATCATGCCGAACGAGCTGGTGTTCACGCTGGTGGTGAGCCAGTTCGTCACCAAGACGCTGGTGGAGATCGCGTTCCTGCCGCTCACCTATCGTGTGGTGGCGTTTCTGAAGCGGGCCGAGGACGAGGACTATTACGACCGCAACACCAACTTCAATCCGTTCAGGATCGAGACGTGAGCCGGCACGAAAACATGAGATCCGACATCTTGGGCGAGATGCCGGATCTCTGGAGAGAACGAAAGAGGTTTGGCTTACACGAGTCCGAGAGAGACTAAATTCTTGGCCGTCCGCCCTGCTTCCAGAACACGTAGACCATGGTGACCAGCGCGGTGAGAACGATGGTCCCGAGGATGTCGGGCCTGAGGATGAAACTATACCAAAGCTTGAAGCCCTGGCTGTAGCCGCCGCGCGTCATCAGGAAGCTGTTGGCAACCACGATCACGAAGAAGACTGCGGCGGTGAGGCCGATGGCCGTCAATATGTCGATAGCTTTCCGCATGGCTGGCGGCATAGGGCACTCCCGAGTTGGTTGGCCTCGGCATGCGAGGCGTGCCCGCATCGTCCCCTACGCCGGCGCGGCAGTGGCGGGCACCTAAACTGATTCGCATGATCGGAGTTGGAAAACGGACGCGCCAGGCGCATTGCGCTGCCGAGTGTTGAGTTGAGGCCACAGGCTTCGCGGGTGCCTACTCCGCCGTCCAGCCGCCATCTACAACCAGAGCCGAGCCGGTGATCAGGGATGCGGCGTCCGAGGCCAGAAAGACGATGGCGCCGGTGACCTCCCCGAGCTGGCCAAGACGGCCAAGCTTGATCTTGGACAGCACCTCGGCCTTGAACGCGGCGTTCTCGAAGAAGGGGCGCGTCATGGGCGTTTCGATGAACGTGGGGCCGACGCTGTTGACGCGGATATTGTGCGGGGCAAGCTCGATGGCCATCGCCTTGGTGAAGCCTTCCATGGCGTGCTTGGAGGCGCAATAGACGGTGCGCCGGGCGGCACCGACGTGGCCCATCTGGGACGAGATGTTGACGATGGAGCCAGCCTCGCCAGCCTGCATCAGGCGGCGGGCGACGGCCTGGGCCACGAAGTAGGCGGCGCGCACGTTGAGGTTCATGACGGCGTCGAAATCCTCGGCGGTGACATCAAGCAGCGGCTTCGGGCGGTTGGTGCCCGCATTGTTGATGAGAATGCTGAAGGGCTCGGCTTCAGCGATCGTGCGCTGCATGGCGGCGAGATCGGTGACGTCGAGCACCAAAGCGTTCGCCGTCTGGCCGCGGGCGCGGATGGCTTCGGCGGCGGCTTCGATCTCGGCGGCGGAGCGGGCCGCAAGCGTCACGTGCGCCCCGGCATCAGCGAGTGCCCCCGCCGCCGCCAGGCCGATGCCGCGGCCGGCGCCGGTGACGAGCGCGCGCCGGCCGTCGAGGCGGAAGGAGGGGGCGGTGGCGATGTCGGCCATGGGCGGCCCCTCGGCTGTTCGGCGGATCTGTCGGATCATGGCCGGATTATAGCAGAGCAGCGTGACGCGGGGATAAGGCGGTTGGAGTTGGCCCGAACCGCCATGCCGGGCGCGAGCCCAATCTCGGGTACCCGGGATCGCAAGCAATCCGCGGTCCTTGAGTTCCGGCTCTCGCCCTCGGCCGGAACGACAAAGTTGGGCGAGGCCTCAATACGACAGCACGGCTTTGATGGCGGCGAGTTCGGCCTTGGGGTCGGGGAAAGCTTCGTAGGACTGGCCGGTGCGGGCGTACCAATAGCGGGCATTGTCGGCATCGCCCTCGATCTTGTGGAGGGTGGCGTGGATCCAGCACGAGGTCGGATCGGTTTCATCCTGCTGGGCGATCTTGTGCGCGCCATCCCAGTCGCCGGCAAGGGCCAGATCGACAGCGCGGATCATGTCCTGGCGATTTGCCATCGCTCCCATCCTCTTGCCCTGAGCCCACACGCGGGGCATTGGCCGCAGCCATAGCCCCAGGCATGACGTATCGAGCGGTCCGGGGTGTAGCAGGTGTGCGTGTGGGCGATGATGAGATCGACCAGCGCCGGCCCGCCCAAGCGCACGGCCATCTCCCAGGTGGCGGCCTTGTCGATCCACATCAAGGGGGTGGCGATGGTGAAGGCGGCGTCCATGCCGAGCGCGATCGATTTGGCAAGGCTCTGCAAGGTCTCGTTGCGGCAGTCGGGGTAGCCGGAGAAATCCGTCTCGCACATGCCGCCGACGAGAATGCGGATGCCGCGGCGGTAGGCGAGCGCGGCCGCGTAGGTGAAGAACAGCAGGTTGCGGCCGGGCACGAAGGTGTTGGGCAGACCGGCCGCCGTCATCTCGAACTGGGCCTCGCGGGTGAGCGCCGTGTCGCTGATCTGGCCGAGGGCGGCCAGATCGAGCAGGTGGTCGTCGCCGAGGCGGGGAGCCCACTGCGGGAACCTGGCGGCGATCTCGGCACGGACCACCGGCCGCTGAGCCAGCTCCACGCCATGACGCTGGCCGTAGGCGAAGCCGACGGTCTCCACGTGGGCGTAGCGGTCCAGCGCCCAGGCCAGGCAGACGGTGGAATCCTGCCCGCCGGAAAACAGCACCATTGCCGACCTGTCGGCCATCATCGTCCTTCTCCGACAACACCTGCGCGCAACCCGAGCGCAATCTGCCCTTTGCGATCCGCGCTGACGCGCGCTAGAAGCTCGCGCAAAGCGTACACGCGTGCACGCCTGCCGCAAATGCACGAAACCGGAGACCGCAATGACCGCCATCGTCGACATCATCGGCCGCGAAATCCTGGACAGCCGCGGCAACCCCACGGTCGAGGTGGACGTGGTGCTGGAGGAAGGCTCGCGCGGCCGTGCCGCAGTACCCTCCGGGGCATCGACCGGTGCGCACGAGGCCATCGAGCTGAGGGACGGCGACAAGAAGCGCTATCTGGGCAAGGGCGTGCGGCATGCGGTGGAGGCGGTCAACGGGGAGGTCTTCGCTGCGCTTTCCGGCATGGACGCGGAAGACCAACGCCGCATCGACGAGGCCATGATCAAGCTCGACGGCACGCCCAACAAGGGACGCCTCGGCGCCAACGCGATTTTGGGCGTGTCGCTGGCGGTGGCGAAGGCGGCCGCGGCGGCCAGGGGGCTGCCGCTCTACCGCTATCTCGGCGGGGCCAGGGCCCATGTGCTGCCGGTGCCCATGATGAACATCATCAACGGCGGCGCACATGCCGACAACCCGATCGACATTCAAGAGTTCATGATCATGCCGGTGTCCGCGCCCTCGTGCGCCGATGCCATCCGCGTCGGCGCAGAGGTGTTCCACACGCTGCGCAAGGCCCTGAAGGATGCGGGCCACGGCACCAACGTCGGCGACGAGGGCGGATTTGCGCCGAACCTCAAGTCGGCCGAGGAGGCGCTGGCCTTCATCATGAAGGCCATCGAGGGTGCGGGCTACAAGCCGGGCGACGACGTGGTGCTGGCGCTCGATTGCGCGGCGACCGAGTTCTACAAGGGCGGCAAGTACGCGATGGCGGGCGAGGGCAAGGCGCTCGACAGTGCCGGCATGGTGAAATATCTCGCAGGGCTCGTCGGGCGTTTTCCCATCGTGTCGATCGAGGATGGCATGGCCGAGGACGACTGGCAGGGCTGGAAGGCGCTGACGGAAGCGATCGGCGCCAAATGCCAGCTCGTGGGCGATGATCTGTTCGTCACCAACACGGCGCGGCTGAAGCAGGGCATCGACCAGGGCATCGCCAATTCGATCCTGGTGAAGGTGAACCAGATCGGATCGCTCTCCGAGACGCTCGACGCCATCGCCATGGCGCAAAGTGCGGGGTATACGGCCGTCATCTCGCATCGCTCGGGCGAGACGGAGGATGCAACCATCGCCGACATCGCGGTGGCGACCAACGCCGGGCAGATCAAAACCGGCTCGCTGTCGCGCTCGGACCGCACGGCGAAGTACAATCAGCTCATCCGCATCGAGGAGGATCTCGGCGACATCGCGCGCTATGCGGGCAGGAGCGTGATGCGCTTGGCGTAGTGCCGCAGGCCATGGCCATCACGCTCATCCCGGCCACAGCCTTCGGTCTTGAGAGCCGAGACTGACAGCGACAAGCGCAGCGCTTGCATTTCGGCATGCGAGCTTCGCGTGTCGCAAAATTTCCGGGACCACATCCGTCGTGTGCGCCAAGTCCTCTAGCGCTTTACTCGCGCTTAACCGCCGGACGCTAGTCTCTCAACGTCCCGGTTGGGACACATGGTCCCGCGTACACCCACTGTATGATCGGCGGCACAGCCCGCCACGGCAAACCCTGGTGTCGCATTTGCCTGTTGGCAATCGTCTGTCTCCGTCAGTCACACACATCACACGGCACGTGCGGCCTCGAGGCGCAATCGGTCTGATATCCAGCATGCTGGAGAGATCGATGCCTCGAGGCCGTGCTGGCCTGCTGCGGGATGGCTGCTGGGCGCCCTGACGGGATGGTGGGCGAAGGCCGGCACCTTTTTGAAGGCATTTGCGCGTTACAGTTACTTACGCCGGGCCGCTGGCTTTGCGGAAGTGTTTCTTGTACGGTCCTGGCGGGCTCAAGCTCCATCCCAAAAACGCCGAGGACGATCGCCGCGCATGTCTCGCCCCAATGGCCAACAGAAGACCCCCCATTTCAGCCGCGACCAGGAGCTCAAGGCCTATCGCGAGATGCTCCTTATCCGCCGTTTCGAGGAGAAGGCGGGTCAGCTCTACGGCATGGGGTTGATCGGCGGCTTCTGCCATCTCTATATCGGGCAGGAGGCGGTGGTGGTCGGCATGCAGATGGCGATCGAGGAGGGCGACCAGGTCATCACCACCTATCGCGATCACGGCCACATGCTGGCCTGCGGCATGGACCCCAAAGGGGTGATGGCGGAACTCACCGGCCGGCGTGGCGGCTACTCCAAGGGCAAGGGCGGCTCCATGCACATGTTCTCCAAGGAGAAGAACTTCTACGGCGGGCATGGCATCGTCGGCGCCAACGTGCCGCTGGGGGCGGGCATCGCGTTCGCCAACGCCTACCGCGGCAACGGCCGCGTGTGTCTCACGTATTTCGGCGACGGCGCCGCCAATCAGGGCCAGGTGTACGAGAGCTTCAACATGGCCAAGCTGTGGAAGCTGCCCGTCGTGTTCATCATCGAGAACAACAAGTATGCGATGGGCACCTCCATCGAGCGCTCGGCGGCGACCACCGATTTCTCCCAGCGCGGCCGCTCCTTCGACATTCCGGGCGAGCAGGTCGACGGCATGGATGTGCGCGCGGTGAAGGATGCGGGCGACCGGGTGGTGAAATGGGTGCGGGCGGGCAACGGCCCCTACATCCTGGAGATGCTCACCTACCGCTATCGCGGCCATTCCATGTCGGACCCGGCCAAATACCGCACGCGCGAGGAAGTGCAGAAGATGCGCGAGGAGCATGATCCGATCGAGCAGGTGCGGCGGCGCCTGCTGGACGGCAAACTGGTGGACGAGGACGCCATGAAGACGATCGACGCGGACATCCGCAGCATCGTCAACGGCGCGGCGGAGTTCGCGCAGCACGATCCGGAGCCCGACGAGAGCGAGCTTTGGACCGACGTGCTGCTGCCGGCGTGAGGTGCAGCTTGGGTCAGCGCTGGTGCTCGACCCAAGGCGCGGAAAATTCGATGGATGGTGTTGGGTCTGCGCGTCGCTTGATCCAACCGAGGCAAAGACAGAGACCCGAGGAATGCCGACCGAGATTTTGATGCCCGCGCTCTCCCCGACCATGGAGGAGGGCAAGCTCGCCAAATGGCTGGTGAAGGAGGGCCAGGCGATCAAGCCGGGCGACATCATCGCCGAGATCGAGACCGACAAGGCCACCATGGAGGTGGAGGCGGTCGACGAGGGCAAGGTGGCGAAACTGCTGGTGTCGGAGGGCACCGAGGGCGTGAAGGTCAACACGCCGATCGCATTGCTGGACGGGGAGGGGGCTGGTGCTTCGCCCTCTCCCCGCGCCTCTGCATCGCCTGCTTCTGCGCCAACAGCGCGGGGTGAGGGGCCGCCCAAGGCTTCGGCGCCATCTGCTTCTGCCCCTCGCCCACTCCCCGCGGACGTGCGGGGAGAGGCCATGGCGGGCGCCGAGACCGCGAGCCAGACGATGCGCGAGGCCTTGCGCGATGCGATGGCGGAGGAGATGCGCCGCGACAAGGACGTGTTTTTGATGGGCGAGGAGGTCGCCCAGTATCAGGGTGCCTACAAGGTGAGCCAGGGCCTGCTCGACGAGTTCGGTCCCCGGCGCGTCATCGATACGCCCATCACCGAGCAGGGTTTTGCCGGCATCGGCGTGGGTGCCGGCATGGCGGGCCTCAAGCCGATCGTCGAGTTCATGACCTGGAATTTCGCCATGCAGGCGATCGACCAGATCATCAACTCGGCGGCCAAGACGCTGTACATGTCGGGCGGCCAGCTCGGATGCCCGATCGTGTTCCGCGGGCCGAACGGCGCGGCTGCCCGCGTGGCGGCCCAGCACAGCCAGTGCTTCTCGGCCTGGTATGCGCACATCCCCGGACTGAAGGTGGTGGCGCCGTCCAATCCGGCCGACGCCAAGGGCCTGTTGAAGGCGGCGATCCGCGATCCCAACCCGGTGCTCGTTCTCGAGAACGAGATCCTGTACGGCAGCTCCGGGCCGGTGCCCAAGGGCGAGTGGATCGTGCCGATCGGCAAGGCGCGCATCGCCCGCACGGGCAGCCACGTGACGATCGTGTCGTTCTCGCGCGGGATGCACTACGCGCTGGAGGCGGCCGCCGAGCTTGCCCGGAACGGCATCGAGGCGGAGGTGATCGATCTGAGGTCCTTGCGTCCGCTCGATCTGGACACGATCATCGCGTCCGTGAAGAAGACCAACCGGCTCGTCACCGTGGAGGAGGCTTGGCCGGTGTGCTCGGTCGGCTCCGAGATCTGCGCCCAGGTGGCCATGCAGGCGTTCGACTATCTCGATGCACCGCCGGTCAAGATATCGGGTGCGGATGTGCCGATGCCGTATGCCGCCAATCTCGAGCGGCTGGCATTGCCGTCGAGCGCACAGGTGGTCGAGGCGGTGAAATCGGTTCTCTACGTGTGACCCATGCCGGCGCAGAGCTTCCAGGGCCAGTGCCATTGCGGTGCGATCCGCGCGAGGCTGGATGCCTCGAAGCCGGCGGCGGAGCTGGAGGCGCGGGCCTGCCGGTGCTCCTTCTGCATGCGCCATGGGGCGATGACGGTGTCGGACCCCGCCGGGCACGCCACCTTCGACATCGAGCGCGCGGCGCTGACGCACTACCAGTTCGAGACGCGCACGGGCACCACCCTGATCTGCGCACGGTGCGGGGTGTATGCGGGCGTGATCCTGGAGGATGCGGGCAAGAGGTGGTCGGCGATCAATGTGCGCGGCCTTGCCGTTCCCGAGTTCAAGGGGCGCCACGCCGCGCCCGTGGTGTTCGAGGGCGAGAGCCCAAGCGCGCGCATTGCCCGCCGCAAGCGGCAATGGACGCCGACGGAGATCATGTATCGATGAGTGCGCCCTCCGGCTCGCCCAACCCGTGCGACCAACGGACCGTTGGTCATCGTTGACGCTCGACTGAAACCACCAGCGATAGAGACAGGAATGCCGACCGAGATTTTGATGCCCGCGCTCTCCCCGACCATGGAGGAGGGCAAGCTCGCCAAATGGCTGGTGAAGGAGGGCCAGGCGATCAAGCCGGGCGACATCATCGCCGAGATCGAGACCGACAAGGCCACCATGGAGGTGGAGGCGGTCGACGAGGGCAAGGTGGCGAAACTGCTGGTGTCGGAGGGCACCGAGGGCGTGAAGGTCAACACGCCGATTGCGACGTTGCTGGCGGAGGGCGAGAGCGCGGGGGCTGCGCCGGCGGCCAGGGCAGTGCCGCAGCCACCACCATCCGCACCGGCGCCGGCATCCGCTCAAGCCGCCAGGGTCGGCCCCTCCCCCACCCCCGGCAGCCCTCTCTCGCCTCATGAGGGAGGCGTGTCTTCAGCAGGACAAGGGCAAGCCCGCGCCGCAGCCCGCCAGCCGACGTCCGCCGTCAACGGCCACGCCGACAGCCGCATCTTGGCCTCTCCATTGGCGCGACGCCTGGCGAAGGAGGCGGGGCTTGATCTTGCAGCCCTGTCGGGCACCGGTCCGCATGGGCGCGTCGTCAAGCGCGACGTGGAGGTGGCGCTGAAGGACGGCGGCGTCAGTGCGCAGCCGAGGCCCGGCACGGCGGTTGCCGCCAAGCCGGCGGCCCCGGCGGTGCTCACCCCGCAGCCGCTGGGCGACGACAAGGTGCTGGCACTCTACGAGAAGGGCTCCTACGAGGTCATCCCGCACGACAACATGCGCAAGGTGATCGCGCAGCGCCTCACCCTGTCCAAGCAGACCATCCCGCACTTCCGGCTGAGCGTGGACTGCCGCATCGATGAATTGCTGCGCGCCCGCGAGCGCATGAACGCCGTCTCGCCGAAGGAGGGACCCCGGGCCTACAAGCTGTCCGTCAACGATTTCGCCATCAAGGCCCTGGGCATGGCCCTGGCCCAGGTGCCGCAGGCCAACGTCACGTGGACGGAGGCCGGCACGCTGCGCCACAAGTATTCCGACGTCGGCGTGGCCGTGGCCGTTGAGGGCGGGCTGTTCACGCCCATCATCCGGCACGCGGAGCTGAAGTCGCTGTCGGAGATTTCCAACGAGATGCGCGACCTGGCCGAGCGGGCCCGCAAGCGGCGGCTGGCGCCGCACGAGTACCAGGGCGGCACAACGTCGATCTCCAATCTCGGCATGTACGGCATCAAGAGCTTCGATGCGGTCATCAATCCTCCGCACGCCACCATTCTGGCCGTGGGCATGGGCGAGAGGCGCCCCGTCGTCGTCGGCGACAAGGTGGAGGTGGCGACGCTGGTGACGTGCACGCTCTCCTGCGACCACCGGGTGGTGGACGGCGCGGTGGGGGCGGAGCTGCTGAACGCCTTCAAGATGCTGGTCGAGGACCCGGTGCGGATGCTGGTCTGACGGCGTTTCGACCCACGTGCTGCACTGCACTGAGCGCCGTGGCGGGGCAGTCACCATCCCGGGCTATCCACAGAATCGGTGGCGCGCGGAGTGCCCGCGCATTGCCCCGTGGCCTGCATCACCTTGCGGGTGTCGAAAATCAGCCCTAGGACTCATGCGGAATCGCGCAACTTAAGAGTGCCCAGTCGGTACGCGTAAGTAGCCAACATTCTTCAGAGGTCCTGTTCATGGCAATCTTCAACCGTGCCGCTACAATGGCATTCATGCTGGCCGGCGCCGTGCTGGCCGGCTGCTCCGGCGAGGGCACCGATGGTATTTTCACCGGCTCGCTGGCCAACAACACCCAGACTGCGTCCGCCCCCGAGGCCAAGGTCGATCCCGTTTGCGTCTCCCTGGTATCGCGCATCGATGCGCTGCGCCGCGAAGGCGTCGGCGACAAGATCGAGAAGGCCGCGGCCAAGCGCTACAAGATGACGCAAACGGATCTTGGCAAGGCCGATCAGCTCACCAAGGCCAATGCTGAGTTCCAGCAGCGCTGCTCCACCATTGCGCCTGGCGCCAACACGGCCCAGACACCTGCGACCGCGCCGGCGAAGAAGACAACGTCCACGGCGGCGGCTCATCACTGAGCCAACGGGCCGCCGACACAGGCAGCCCACAACGCTGCGCATAGCCTCTGCACCCTGGGGGCGGTGCGCGGCGTTGCGCATTGATGCGGCTGGCCAGGCTGGCAGGCCGGAAACAACCGCAAGGGCAAAAGCTGTGCTGTCCCCAGTGTTGCCGATGGGCCGGCTCGGTGCGCTTTCTTGTCCACAGTTCCGCCGCAGACAGTTGAAAACGTTGTGGCATTGTGGTTCCTAGCCGGCGCGTCGGGAAACAGAGGGAGGCAGTCGTGACCCGCACCAATTCCTTCAGATGGGGGCTTGTGGCCGTTGCGGGACTGGCGTTGCTCGCCGGATGCGCCGAGGGCGGCGGAAGTACCGGCGGCGATCCTGGCGCAATCCCGCTGGCTGCCGGACAATCATGCGGCTCGATCCGAGGCGAGCTGGATAAGCTGGATCGCAAGGGTACGCAGTCCAAGGTGGAGGCGGCGACATCCGGCAAGAAGCTGCCGCCGGCGGCCCAGGCCGATGTTGACCGATACAACTCGCTTCTCAATCAGTATCTGGGTGCCCGCTGCCACGTCTGATCTGCCTTGCAGCAGACGAAGCTGGCACAGCGGTGCCAATTTCGCTTCAATGAGCCAGGCTCTACGGCCCCGGTCGGATCGGTCGGGGCCTTTCGTCGTCCCGTTCGCGCGTCCGAGGTATTTGCACTATGGCTGACCAGAACTTCGACATCATCATCATCGGTGCCGGGCCGGGCGGGTACGTGACAGCGATCCGCGCGGCGCAGCTCGGCTTCAAGACGGCGGTCGTGGAGCGCGACTTCCTGGGCGGCATCTGCTCCAACTGGGGCTGCATCCCCACCAAGGCGCTGCTGCGCTCCGCCGAGATCTATCACTACCTCACCCACGCCAAGGATTATGGCGTGTCGGTCGAGAAGGTGGGCTTCGACGCCAAGGCCGTCATCGACCGCTCGCGCAAGGTGGCGGGGCGGATGAACAGCGGCGTCGGCTTCCTGCTCAAGAAGAACAAGGTCACGGTGATCTGGGGCGAGGCCAGCATCGACGCGCCGGGCAAGCTCTCGGTCAAGGCCGCGCGCAGCGAGGCCCCGAAGGGATCTCTTGGGGCGGGCACGTATCAGGCCAAGCACATCATCATCGCCACCGGCGCGCGGCCGCGCGTGCTGCCCGGCATCGAGCCTGACAAGAAGCTGGTGTGGACCTATTTCGAGGCGATGGTGCCCGACCGCGTGCCCAAGTCGCTTCTGGTGATCGGTTCCGGCGCCATCGGCATCGAGTTTGCCTCGTTCTTCCGCACCATGGGCGCGGACGTGACGGTGGTGGAGGTGCTGCCGCAGATCCTGCCCGTGGAGGACGCCGAGATCGCCCAGTTCGCGCGCAAGGCGTTCGAGAAGCAGGGCATGAAGATCATGTCCGGCGCCAAGGTTACGCGCCTGGAGAAGGGGGCCGACAGCGTCACGGCGACGATCGACGACGGCACGGGCAAGACCCAGTCGCTCACCGTGGAGCGCGTGATCTCGGCGGTCGGCGTGGTCGGCAACGTGGAGAACATCGGCCTCGAGAAGCTCGGCGTGAAATTCGATCGCGGCACCATCGCGGTCGACGGCTACGGGCGCACCAACGTGCCCGGCATCTATGCCATCGGCGACGTCGCCGGCCCGCCGATGCTGGCGCACAAGGCAGAGCACGAGGGCGTGATCTGCGTGGAAGCCATCAAGGGTCTCAACGCCCATCCGCTCGAGAAGCTGCGCATCCCGGGCTGCACCTACTGCCATCCGCAGATCGCCAGCGTCGGCCTGACGGAGCAGGCGGCCAAGGACCAGGGGCGCGAGATCAAGGTGGGCCGCTTCCCGTTCGCCGGCAACGGCAAGGCGATCGCGCTCGGCGAGGATCAGGGCATGGTGAAGACCGTCTTCGATGCCAAGACCGGCCAGCTCCTCGGCGCGCATCTGGTCGGTGCCGAGGTGACCGAGCTGATCCAGGGCTTCGTCATCGCCATGCAGCTCGAGACCACCGAGGAGGACCTGATGCACGCGGTCTTCCCCCACCCCACGTTGAGCGAGATGATGCACGAGAGCGTGCTCGCCGCCTACGGGCGCGCCCTCAATGCGTGAGGGCTGGCCCCCTTCGCCTCTCCCCGCTTGCGGGGGAAAGGGCGGGGAGAGGAGAGGGGCGGGGCCTGGCGGCTGATTAACCTTGCCGGTTCTTGCGACAGCGCACCTGCGTGGCGGGGGTCTCGACGTGGTCGGACGAGTCGGCCACACTTGGGCCGACGGTGCGACGGCAACGGCCGGGATCGGCGAGAACGGAGGACCTTCCCATGAACCTGAACACGCAACAGCTCATCACGATGGCTGTGGTCGGTATCGTGGCGGGATGGCTGGCCAGCCTGGTGGTCGGCGGCGGCGGGCTGCTGCGCTACCTGATCACGGGCATTCTCGGCGCCTTCGTCGGTGGCTGGCTGTTCAGTGCGGCCGGCTGGAAGCTCAACCTCGGCAACGAGCTCGCCGAGCAGATCGTAACGTCGGCGATCGGTGCCATTGTCCTGGTGCTGCTGGCGCGGCTGCTGGCGTGATCTCGGCCGGCCCTCAAGCCGCGCCGAACACCCGGGCAAAGATCGTATCGACGTGCTTGGTGTGATAGCCAAGGTCGAAGAGGGCTGCGAGCTCCGCCGCGCTCAGCGCCTTGGACACGTCGGGGTCGGCCTTGAGGAGAGCGAGAAAGTCGCCGCCGTCCTGCCACACGCGCATGGCGTTGCGCTGGACCAGGCGGTAGGCCTCTTCACGCGCGATGCCCTTCTGGGCCAGCGCGATCAGCACCCGCTGCGAATGGATGAGCCCGCCGAGACGATCCAGGTTCCTCTGCATGTTCTGGGGATAGACGACGAGCTTCTCGATCACGCCGGTCATGCGATGGAGCGCAAAGTCGAGCGTGACGGTGGCGTCCGGCCCGATCATGCGCTCGGCGGAGGAATGGGAGATGTCGCGCTCGTGCCAGAGCGCCACGTTCTCGAGCGCCGGGAGGCAATAGGCGCGCACCATGCGGGCAAGACCCGTGATGTTCTCGGTCAGCACGGGATTGCGCTTGTGCGGCATGGCGGAGGAGCCCTTCTGCCCCTCGGAGAAGAATTCCTCTGCTTCCAGCACCTCCGTGCGCTGCAGGTGCCGGATCTCGGTTGCGAGCCGCTCGAGCGAGGAGGCGATGACGGCGAGCGTGGTAAAATACACGGCATGGCGGTCGCGCGGAATGACCTGGGTCGACACCGGCTCGGGTATGAGGCCCATCTTCTCGGCCACGTAGGCTTCCACGCGCGGGTCGATGTTGGCGAATGTGCCGACCGCGCCCGACAGCGCGCAGGTTGAGACCTCGGCGCGCGCGCGCGCCATGCGGTCCTTGGCCCGGGTGAACTCGGCATAGGCATAGGCGAGCTTGAGCCCGAACGTGGTGGGCTCGGCATGGATGCCGTGGCTGCGGCCGATGGTGGGGGTGAGCTTGTGCTCCAGCGCACGCGTCTTGAGGGCGGCCAGCAGCGTGTCGAGGTCGGCGATGAGAAGGTCGGCCGCGCGCACGAGCTGCACGTTGAAGCAGGTGTCGAGGATATCCGAGGAGGTGAGCCCCATGTGCACGAAGCGCGCCTCCGGTCCCACGTGCTCGGCAAGGTGGGTGAGAAAGGCGATGACGTCGTGCTTGACCTCGCGCTCGATGGCGTCGATGCGCTGCGTGTCGAATTGGGCCTTGGAGCCCTTGTCCCAGATGACCTTGGCGGCCTCCTTGGGGATCAGGCCGAGCTCGGCCATGGCGGAGGCCGCGTGCGCCTCGATCTCGAACCAGATGCGAAAGCGCGTCTCCGGGGCCCAGATCGTGGCCATCTGGGGCCTTGTATAGCGGGGAATCATGGCGTCCTCGCTGCCGTTAAAAACGTCGCCTAGCACGCCGGGCGGCGCCCGCAAAGCCCCCGCATGCGCGCAGGCCCAGCCTGAAGCTCGGCGCCGCCGATTTGCACATCCGCATGGCATGGATGCGTCGCCGAGGCTGCATTCGCGCGGCACAATCGGCTATATGCTCAAGAATTGATCCCCCGCCCCTCGCGAAGGCTGAGCCATGCTGCGAACGGATGTGATTGTGCTCGGTGCCGGCATGGTTGGCGTCAGCGCGGCCCTGCATCTGCAGCAGCGAGGGCGCTCTGTGGTGCTCGTCGACCGGCGCGGCCCGGGAGAGGAGACGAGCTACGGCAACGCCGGCCTCATCCAGCGCGAAGGCGTGGTGCCCTATCCGTTCCCTCGTGATATCGCGCTTCTGGCGCGCTACGCCTTCAATCAGCTGCCGGAATCGAACCTGCATTGGAGCGCCCTGCCGCGCATCGCGCCGTGGCTGCTGCGCTACTGGCGCGCCTCCACGCCCGCCGAGGTGGCCAAGACCGCGCGCGGCGCGCGGCCGCTGGTGGAGCGCTGCATCATCGAGCACGAGGCGCTGATGGCGCCGGCCGGTCTGCTCGGGCTCGTGCGGCGCACCGGCTACATGCGCGTCTACCGGTCCGCGTCTGCCCTGGAGGATGCGCTCGACAAGCAGCGCGTCGATCGCGAGGTCTACGGCGTCAACTTCGAGCCGCTCGATGCGGCCAAGGTCGCCGCGCTCGAGCCGCACCTGAAGGATACGATCGCCGGCGGCATCCTGATGCCGGATCCGGTCAGCGTCAGCGATCCCGGCGCCCTGGTGAACGGCTATGCCACGCTGTTCGAGCAGCGGGGCGGGCGCTTCGAGCAGGCCGATGCGCGTTCCCTCGAGGCAGGGCGGGACGGCTGGATCATCGGCACCCCGCGCGGCCCGATCGCCGCCGCGGCGGTGGTGCTGGCGCTCGGCCCCTGGTCCGACGATGTCTTCCGTCCGCTCGGCTACCGCTTCCCGCTCGGCATCAAGCGCGGCTATCACCAGCATTTCAAGGCGCTCGGCAATGCGACGCTCAACCGGCCGGTGCTGGATGCGGAGTTCGGCTACCTGCTGGCGCCGATGACGCGCGGCATCCGTCTGACGACGGGGGCGGAGTTTGCCTTGCGCGATGCGCCGCCGACCCCGGTTCAGCTTGCGCGCGTCACGCCGCTGGCGCGTGACATCTTCCCGCTCGGGGAGAAGGCCGAGCCCGCGCCCTGGCTCGGGCGCCGCCCCTGTCTGCCCGACATGCTGCCGATCATCGGCCCCGCGCCCAGCCATCGCGGCCTGTGGTTCAACTTCGGCCACCATCACCTGGGGTTTACGCTGGGCCCCGTCGCCGGGCGGCTGCTGGCCGAGATGATGACCGGCGAGAAACCCTTCACCGATCCCTCCCCGTACCGGGCGGAGCGGTTTTGAGGCGGTAGGGCAGGGGTGCACTTGTCATCCCGGAATTTCGCGGTCAGCGAAATATCCGGGACCCAGGGCCAAATGCATCACGCTCGATCTGTGACCCTGGGTCCCGGCTCTCGAGCTGTCGCCCTCGGCCGGGATGACACTCGGGACCCAGGACCACACACGCACGCGGCTTGCCCTCGCGCGCGGCACATCAAGACCGCTCCAGGTCCCGCCGCAGGATCGGGCGCCGGTGCGGCTTGCAGGCCGACGCGGGGCCATGCCACACCCCGCCGCTGTCGAGGCAGGCCTTCACGCTATGCTCGCGACGGAGCTGCCAGGCGACGAGCGCGGCAAGGGCGACCGTGGTCAGGGCTGCAATGGTCAGCCGCTGCGGCGACATCGCTTCAGGCCTCGCGCATGAAGCGGTCGCGCCAGGCGGCAAGCGCGCCGGGATCAGGCAGCGCCGTCGCCTCGTAGACCGCACGCGCAACCGCGCGGGCCAGGCAGTTGGCCGCGGCGGTGCCGAGCGCGGCGAGCCCCAGCATCGGGTCGGCGAGCGGCTTGCGCCCGGTCGACACGGCAAACACGACATCGCCGTCGAGCGGCGTGTGCACGGGATAGATGGCGCGCGCGAGCCCCGTCTGGGCCATCACGGCGAAGCGCTTGGCTTGCGGCTTGGTGAGCACGGCATCCGTGGCGACGACGCCGAGCGTGGTGCTGGCGCTGGGGCTGCCCTTGGTCGCGGGCGCCAGCGCGCCTGGCGGCAGCGACGGCGGCCAGCCGCGACCGCCATATTCGCCATCGCGCTCGAACGGGGCCGCCCAGAACGATGGCCCGCTGCCCGCCACCACGCTGCCGGCGGCATTGACGGCGGCGAGCGCGCCGACCGTGAAGCCGTCGCAGAGCGCGGAGGCCGAGCCGAGGCCGCCCTTGAGGTTCACCGTCGTGGCGCCGAGCCCGGCGCCGGTGCTGCCGAGATCGAACTGGGTGCCGGCACCGGCGGCCGCCTGATAGCCGAGGTCGCGATAGGGCGGATAGCGGCCCCAGGCCTTGTCGCCGCCGTTGATGAGGTCGAACAGGATGGCACCCGGCACGATCGGCACCCGGGCCGGGCCGACGGCAAAGCCCCGCCCCCGCTCGCGGAGCCAGGCCTGCACGCCGGACGCGGCGTCGAGGCCGAAGGCGGAGCCTCCCGAAAGGACGATGGCATCGATGCCCTGCACCGTTTGCGCAGGATCGAGCAGCGCCGTCTCCCGCGTGCCGGGCCCGCCGCCGCGGACGTCGATGGACCCCACTGCCGGCGCCTCGAACACGACAGCAGTGACGCCGGAGGCCAAGCGCACATCCTGGGCATTGCCCACCAGCACGCCCGGCACATCGGTGATGAGATTGCGCGGCGGGATCACGCGGGGCCTCTGCTTCAAGGACAAGCCTGGTGAAAATGACGCGCCGCCAGCAGCAGGTCAACGCCGGGATCGCGCCAGGGGTGCAGGCCCGGGGGACCGTCGATCGCTGCGACCAGGCGGCGACAGTTTTGTGGGCGGGTGTCCGTTCCACGGGTGGTCTGGAACAGTTCCGCCACCGGCGCATTACGCAGGCATGTCCAACCCCAAGCCCAAGTACACGGCCCAGATCGACAACATCTATTTTCTCTCGCGCATCGGCGCCACGCTGCGCTGGGCGACGCAGGATATCGAGCGGGAGGAGCTGCCGGCCGACATCCGGCGGCTGCTCGGCCGCCTGGAGCGGCTGGAAGCCAAGGCGCGGGTGAAGGGCAAGGACAGCGATGACGATCCGGCCGCCTAGCGGCGTGTCATGTCACATCTCGCGCGAGCGAGATACTCAGGCTGCAGGGGTCGCAAGGGCACTGCGGTCAAGCACTGGATTGGCGGCCAATTGCCCGTGGCGATTGCCGGGATGACAGGTGAAGCCTCAAAGGGCGAAACGGCAAAGAGGCGGCACTGGGCCGCCTCCCGATCGGTTGCAACCATTCTGCCGGAGCCGGCAGCCCCTACATCTCCGAATACGTGATCTTGCCGGAAGGGTCCTTCTTCCAGATGTACATCACGTAGTCGAGGCGGGTGACGTCGCCCTTCTTGTCGTAGGAGAGCTCGCCGATCACCGTCTTGAACTTCATGCCCGAGTAGATGCGGCTCGCCACCTTCTTGGGATCGAGCGACTTTTCCGCCTCGGCCGCCTGCTTCAGAACCTCAACCGCGGCATAGGCATAGAGCGTGTAGGATTCCGGCTCGAACTTCTTGGCGCGGAACCGCTCGACAACGGCTTTGGCCTCTGGGCGCTTGCGCGGATCGGGGCCGTAGGTCATCAGCGTGCCCTCGGCGCCGGGACCGGCGATGACGGCAAACTCGTCCGACGTGATGCCGTCGCCGCCCATCAGCGGAGCCTTGACGCCGCGGTCGCGCATCTGCCGCAACAGCAGCCCGCCGGTGTCATGCAGGCCGCCCCAATAGATGAGGTCGGCACCGGTGGCCTTGGTCTTGGAGACGATGGCGCCGAAGTCCTTGTCGTCCTTGTTGACGCCCTCGAACATCACTTCCTTCATGCCCTTGGCGGCCATGCTCTTGCGGGTTTCGGTCGCCAGCCCCATGCCATAAGTGGTCTTGTCGTGGATGATGGCCACCTTCTTGCCGGCGAAGTGCTTGGCAATGTAGCTGCCGGCCACCGTGCCTTGCTGATCGTCGCGGCCGCAGGTGCGGAACATCAAGAGATTCGGGCGGGCCTGCTTGTCGTCGCCGCAGGGACCGAGCTTGCGGTCGGTGACGCAGGGGTTGGTGGCCGCCGGTGTGATGGCCAGCATGCCGTTCTCGGCGTAGACGAGCGAAGTCGGGATCGTCACGCCGGAGTTGAAGTGGCCGACCAGGAACTTGACGCCGTCGCCGATGAACTTGTTGGCGACCGACACGCCCTCCTTGGGATCGGCGCGGTCGTCACCCACCACAACCGAAATCTGCTGACCCAGAATGCCGCCGGCAGCGTTGATGTCGGCAGCCGCCTGCTCGACGCCGTTCTTGAGCTGGGCACCGAAGGCGGCGCTGCCACCGGTGATGGGTCCTGCCACGCCGAGCTTGATCTGGGCCGATGCGGTGCCCGCACCGCACGCCACAAGGGCCGCTGCAGCCGTCAATGACAGCCAGAACGCCTTTTTCATTGCAAGACTCTCCCTTCCTCCGTTGAACTTGCAAACTTATGCGCACACGCATGAGACGCGCGTGCTTGTTGCGATGATTGAACGAAAGTCGAAGGAAGTCACGTCGAATTGATACGGAGGCTGCCTGTCGCAGCGCGCGCCCAAGCGATTGGGCACCGTTGCCGATGCGGGCTTGCACACCGGCCCTGAGAGACCATCCGAAGGGGCTAGCCCTTGTACTGGCGGCACAATTTCGGAGCGCCGTGGCCGATCAGCAGCCGGCACCCGCTTGTTCTTGGAGACCGTCATCCGGCAGGCGTTCGCCACATGGCACGGCGGCGGCGTGAGGCCGCGCCCGTTGCGGCGTGGGCCAGCAGCCCCGCCGCCGCTGCCACGGCGATCCCAAGATAAGTCCTTGTCATCATCTTCCCTCGATCGCGCAGGCTCCTGCCTCTCTGTGCACATCCGCCGGAATGATTGAACGAAAGTTTCCGAGGCGCAACGCAGTTGAATTGATCGAGTTTCCTTCAACTGTGAGCGCTGAAACCGGGAGAACAACCCTCGGAACGGCGGGAAACACCTGATTGGCCGGCGTGCGGTCTTCACCTCAGGATCGAGGCCGCATTCGCTCCGGGAAGATCCATGATCCATCACATAGGCGTTGTCGCAACGGTGGTTTTTGCCGTGGCGTCGCTCTTGGGAACGGCCGCGAGCGGCTGGATCCTGGGTGAGGCCCTTGCGCCGGTACGTGCCGGCGCCCTTGTCGGCTCCCTCTCGCTTGGGCTGCTGCTGGCGGCCCTGGCCGTCGTCATCGAAGGCGTGCGGCTCGCGCTTGTTCTGCAGGGGGAGCGCATCTGGCGCAGATCGCCCTTCCAGGGGCTCGCGTTTGCGGGACCGTTGTGGCTGGCCTGCACAGGCTATTGCATTCTGATGCCCCTGCTGGCGCTGGCCTTGGTTCCCCTGCTGCCGGCCGGCTCGCACATGCTGACGGTGATCGCGCCCGCGTGGGCGGCGGTGCAGATCGCGGCGGGGCTGCTGCCGGGCATAGCATGGTCTGGCCCTCAACCCGCGACTGCGACGGAGACGGCGCATGCGGCGCTGCCGCCCGAGCCGCCCGCGCAGCTGGCGGCACGATCCACCGCCTCGGCCGACGATTTCCTCCGGTTTCTCTCGCGCCTGAGCGAGCTGCCGGCGGGCAGCAAGCTGCCGCGGCGGGGCCGCATCGGCACCAACCGGGAGATTCTCATCTCGCAGGCGGGCCTCGCGGCGCTGGTGGGCCGCTCCAAGCCGACCGTGCGCCGCTGGCTGGAGGAGCTGGAGCGCGGCGAGCGCCTCACCAAGCGCCTGGCGGGCAAGGACACCTGCATTCTCCTGCAGCATGCCCACAAGCTGAACGGCAAGGCGCACCTGTGAAACGCAAGAGATCGGTCAGGCCTTTCAGCGAGGCATCTTCGGGAAATGTCCCGATTGATCGGCACGGTCCGGTGCAGACAGAACGGTCCGGACACGGCGCAAATCATCTCATCGATCCAATGGGAGAATGATCCGGCATGACATCCCTCAAGCGACTGTGCGGCACCGCGGCCCTGGCGGGAGCGATGGCGCTCCTGCTGGCGCCGGCTGGAGCCGAGCGTGCGAGCGCCGCCTACCACGTGGTCCAGACCAAGGCCAATGCCGCCGTGCAGCAGAAGCCGAGCACGCCGACCAGGAGCGTGCCGCCGCGCAAGAGGAGCAGGTGCTATGGGTGAGTTCGACTATGCCAACGACGTCCGGAAGTACACGCCGAGTGTCGATGCCGCCTCGGTTGCGGGCCTGATCAAGCACCTGGGCATCGCCCTCAAGGGCAAGGACAGCGCGCTGGTGGCCTGCTCCGACAAGAGCGAGCGGGATCGCGTCCGCGACCACTTCCTGAAGAAGAAGCTCGGGCTCACGCAGGCCGATGCCGACCTCGACAAGGCGATTTTCGACATCTGCCAGCGGATGCACCAGGACCAGGACAAGCAGCGGGTGACGTTCTACTACCTGCTGGCCGAGAAGTACGGGAAGCTCGGCATGTTCGCGTCATAGGCGATTCAACCCGCCATCCTGGCCGGTGCGCTCGCGTTGAGAGCGCGGTCGCGCTAAGCCGGATGACGGGTGCGTTCAGGATACCTTGCGCCAGCCGAGCAGGCCGGTGCGGCGGTACAACCAATGGTACTGCTGCGCCATCTGGCGGGCCCGCAGCATCCGGTAGCCGAGCGAGGCGGCCGCCAGCACGACGGCGAAGTCCACGACATAGTTCTGCAGCGAGATCATCGGCTCGTGGAACAGGGCGTAGTGGAAGAAGCGCACCGCGGCGGCGATCGGCACCATGTACAGCGGGATGTGCCAGTAGGGCCGCCAGGTCTGGGCGATGGCGCGGCCTGAGAGGAAGGCCGCCGTGCCGCCGATGATGACGGTGACGAGCAGGAATACCCATCCATTGCCGGTGTCGTAGAGCCAGTCGGGCATGCCGCCTATCCGGTCAATGCCGGCCTCCCTCCAGATAGGCGGCCTTGATCTCGGGCCGCGCCAGCAGCTCCTTGCCGGTCCCGCTCATGGTGATGGTGCCGTTGACCATGACATAGGCCCGATGCGCGAGCCTGAGCGCGTGGAACGCGTTCTGCTCGACCAGAAAGATCGTCATGCCGTCCATGTTGAGAGCGCGGATCACGTCGAAGATGCGCTTGACCACGAGCGGCGCAAGGCCGAGCGAGGGCTCGTCGAGCAGCAGGAGCTGCGGCCGGCTCATCAGCGCGCGGGCGATGGCGAGCATCTGCTGCTCGCCGCCCGAGAGCGTGCCGCCGCGCTGGTCTAGGCGCTGCTTGAGGAGTGGGAAGTAGGCGCAGATGCGTTCCAGGTCATCCTGGAAGTGGACTTCGTTGCTGGCCAGCGCGCCCATCTGCAGGTTCTCACGCACCGTCATGCGCGGAAAGATGCGCCGTCCTTCCGGCGACTGGGCAATTCTGAGCTGGGCGATCTCATGCGTCGGCAGGTGCGTGATGTCGCGGCCGCGAAAGGCGATGCGGCCCTCGCGCGCCCGCGGGTCGCCGAAGATCGTCATCATGAGGGTGGATTTACCCGCGCCGTTGGCGCCGATCAGGGTCACGATCTCGCCCTGATGCACATCGAGGTCGACGCCTCTGAGCGCCATGATGTGGCCGTAGAAGCTCTTCACGCTCCGCACGCTGAGCAGCGGCTCGCTCATCGGGCAATCTCCGCCTCGACCTGCTCCACCTCCTCGTCCTCCACGCCGAGGTAGGCGGCGACCACCTTGGGGTCGTTGCGCACCGCGTCGGGAGTGCCGTCGGAGATCTTCTGGCCGTAGTCGAGAACGACCACGTGGTCGGAGATCTCCATCACCACCGACATGTCGTGCTCGATGAGGAGAATGGAGGTGGCGTGCTCGGTCTTGATGGACGTCAGGAGGGCCTTGAGGTCGGCCGATTCACGCGGGTTGAGGCCGGCCGCCGGCTCGTCCAGGCACAGCAGCTGGGGCTCGGTGCACATGGCGCGCGCGATCTCCAGCCGCCGCTGCGCACCGTAGGGCAGATCGCCGGCGGGATCGTCGGCCCGATCGATGAGGGCGACCCTGTCGAGCCAGTACTTGGCCCGCTCGACGGCCACCCGCTCGGCCTTGCGGTAGCCGGGGGCGCCGAAGAGGCCCAGGATAGTCCACCCGGACGCGCGCATCAGCGCGTTGTGCTGGGCCACGATCAGATTTTCCAGCACGGTCATGCCGGGAAACAGGCGGATATTCTGGAACGTGCGCGCCACCTTGGCGCGGCGGGCGATCTGGAAGTCGCGCATGCGCTCCAGCAAAAACAGCTCGCCGGCCCGTGCGGCGCGCCAGCCCCGGCCCGAGGCGGTGAGCTGGGCGATCGCGGGGTCGGACCGCTCGCCGGGGCTCAGCACCATGCATCCGCTGGTGGGCTTGTAGAAGCCGGTCACGCAGTTGAAGACCGTCGTCTTGCCGGCACCGTTGGGGCCGATGACGGCGGTGATGTCGCCGCGTCTGGCGGAGAACGACAGATCGTCGATGGCCACGAGGCCGCCGAAGCGCATGGTGAGATGCTCGACCGTGAGCAGCGGGGCGGCCGGCGCAGCCATCAGCCGTGGCCCTCCCCGACCAGATCGCCCCGCACCGCGCGCCGCTGCTTGAGAAAGATCGAGGGGATGCGCGTGGAGATGACGCCGCGCGGCTTCCAGATCATGACGAGAACCATCGCCAGGCCGAACAGCAGCATGCGATAGTGCGTCGGCTCGAAGTCGCGCCCGAAGATGCTTTTGGTCCAGTCGAGCTCGCGCAGCAGCTCGGTGCCGCCGATCAGCACCACCGCTGCAATCGCCACGCCCACCTGGCTGCCGAGGCCGCCGAGCACGACGATGGCGAGGATCAGCGCGCTTTCCATGAACGTGAAGCTCTCGGGCGTGACAAAGCCCTGCCCGCGCGAGGTGACATAGAAGCAGCCGGCAAGCCCGCCGAACATGGCGCCGAGCGCAAATGCGGTGAGCTTGGTGTTGGTGGTGTTGATGCCGAGCGAGCGGCACGCCGTCTCGTCCTCGCGCAGCGCTTCCCAGGCGCGGCCGACCGGCAGGCGGCGCAAGCGCAGGGTCACCCAGTTGGTGATCGCCGCCATGAGCAGGATCACATAGAACAGAAAGATCGTGCGGTGGATGGTCGCGAACTCCAGCCCGAAGAACGCGGCAAAGCCCTGGTCGCTGTCCTCGAACGGCAGCCCGAAGAAGGTCGCCCGCGGCACGCCGGAGATGCCGGCATAGCCGCGCGTCAGGTCGACCCAGTTGATGGCCACGAGGCGGATGATCTCGCCGAACGCCAGCGTGACGATGGCGAGATAGTCGCCGCGCAGGCGCAGCACCGGAAAGCCCAGCAGAACACCCCAGAAGGCGGCGAGAATGCCGGCCAGCGGCAGGCAGACCCAGAAACCGAGGTCGTAGTGCGAGGCGAGCAGGGCGAAGGCATAGGCGCCGATGGCATAGAAGGCGACATAGCCGAGATCCAGCAGCCCGGCGAGGCCGACCACGATGTTGAGGCCCCAGCCGAGCATCACGTAGATCAGGATCTGAATGGCGAAATTGTCGATCCACTTGATCGCGCCGGCCCGCCCGACAAGCGCCAGCGCCAGGAACGGATAGACGAGCAGGAGCAGGACGCCGGCCATGGTCAACAGACGCAGCGCCGGGCGGTCGGCGGCGGGCGCGGCGATGCGCGGTGCCGGCGGGGATGCAGCGAAGGCCAGGCGCAGCAGATAGAGCAGGCGCGCCAGGAAAGCGAGCAGCACCGCGATGGCGACATAGCTCCAGCGCTGGTCCAGCACGAGCTGGTTGGCCATGTTCTGCTCGGTGCGCAGCGCCAGAATGGGAAACGACAGGCCGAGCGCCAAGAGCGCGGTGCCGGACGCGTCCTTCACCGCCGCGGCGATGGCGCCGGCGCGTCCGCGTGGGGCGTCGGCAACACGGACATCGGCAGCTTGTGTGGCCATCGGCTTTTAGACCTTTTCGACCTCGGGCCGACCGAGCAGGCCCGAGGGCAGGAACACCAGCGTGATCACCAGGATCGAGAAGGTCGCCACATCCTTGTAGTCGTTCGAGAAGTAGCCCGACCAGAGCACCTCGATGAGCCCGATCAGCAGGCCGCCGAGCACCGCGCCCGGCAGCGAGCCGATGCCGCCCAGCACGGCCGCCGTGAAGGCCTTCACACCCGGAACGAAGCCGTCGTTGAAGTGCACCACGCCGTAGTAGATCATGAAGAGCAGGCCGGCGACGGCGGCCAGCGCCGCGCCCATCACGAAGGTCAGCGAGATGGTGCGGTTGACGTTGACGCCGAGCAGGGCGGCCATCTTGCGGTCCTGCTCGCAGGCCCGCTGGGCGCGTCCGATCGAGGTCCTCTGCACCACATACCAGAAGGCGGCCAGCAGCACGGCGGTGACGGCCACGATCAGGATCTGCTTGTAGGACAGGGTGACGGTGTAGCCCTCCGGATCGCCGAAGGTGAAGACCCCGTTCAGGATCTCCGGCACCGGCTTGTTGCGGGGGCCCTGCGTCACCTGCACGAGGTTCGACAGGAAGATCGACATGCCGATGGCGGAAATCAGCGGCGCCAGCCGGAACGAGCCCCGCAGCGGCCGGTAGGCCAGCCGCTCGATGGCCCAGGCCCACAGCGAGGTGAGCAGCATCGCCAAGATCAGCACAATGAACAGCGCCAGCGCCAAGGGTGTGATGCCCAGCATCTGCGTGAGGGCCAGCAGCAGGATCAGGGCGATGAACGCCGACAGCATGAACACGTCGCCGTGGGCGAAGTTCACCATGCCGATGATGCCGAACACCATCGTATAGCCGATGGCAATGAGCCCATAGATCGAGCCCAGCGTGATGCCATTGATGAGCTGCTGGACGAAATATTCCACCGTTGCGCTCTTTGCTCCCCCGAGTCTCAGCGCAAGCTAGCAGTGCCGCGCAGGAGCTACAACGCAAGCCTACGCTGCCGAGGCGGCTTCCCCAGGCCCTTTTCCAAGGCCTGTGTCCTTCAGATCAGCAGGCGGCGGACCTCCCGGCGCAGCGCGGGCAGCATGTCGCGCTCAAACCATGCATTGGCAGACAACCACGCATTGTTGCGCCAGGACGGATGCGGCAGCGCAACGCGCCGCGGCCTGGCTGCATCCGCGAGTTGTTCCCGCCAGCGGTGCACGGCCTCCGTCATGGAGCCAGGGGAGCCAGGGGAGCCAGGGGAGCCAGGGGAGCCAGGGGAGCCAGGGGAGCCTTTGGACCCTGCGGCGGCGCCGAGGTGCCAGCGCTGGGCGTAGCTGCCGACCAGCAGGACAAGCTCGAGCTGCGGCATGAGCGCGAACAGGCGCGGGTGCCAGGCGCGGGCGCATTCCTTGCGCGGCGGCAGGTCGCCTCCGGCCCGGTCATGGCCGGGAAAGCAGAACCCCATGGGCACAATCGCCACCCGGCGCTGATCGTAGAATTCCTGTGGTGAAAGTGCGAGCCACGCGCGCAGGCGGTCGCCGGAGGGATCGGTGAAGGGCCGGCCCGAGGCATGCACCCGCGCGCCCGGCGCCTGGGCGCAGATGCACAGGCGCGCCGTCGCACTCGGCCGCAACACCGGCCTCGGTTCATGGGGCAACGGCGTGCCGGCGGGCGCATCGACGCAGATGCGGCAAGCCTTCACCTCCCGCACCAGCCGGGCCAGCTCGCGGCTCATGCCGGCGCGCCGGAGGCGAACGGGATGACCAGTTGCAGTCTCATAATCACACGTCGAGCACAAGGCCGTCCTCGGCCAGCACGATGCGCGGGTCGGCCACCTCGCCGCGGCGGGCGAGCATCCCATCGGCCATGTGCGTGAGCATCACCCGCTTGGCGCCGATGCGGTCGAGATTGCGCTCGATGGTCCTCCAGCTCGTATGGAAGCGCGGCTCGCCTTCGAACTGGTAGCATTCCATGATGTAGAGGTCGGCGCCGCGCCCGGCCGGCACCAGCGTCTCCACCCACTCGGTGTCGCCGGTGAAGCTCAGCACCTTGCCGTCGGTCTCGAAGCGCAACGCATAGGGCGGTGCACCGGAGAAATGCTTGACCTCGAACGGGGTCACGCGCACGGGGCCGACATTAAGCGGCGTCTCGCGTGCGTATTCCAGAAACGTCAGATCGTATCTTCGCTGCACGCCCGTCGAGCCTGGAAACAGCGCCTCGGCCGCGGTCTTGAAGCGGGCCTCGATGCCTTCCGGCCCCGCCACCGTCAACGGCACCGTGCGCTTGGCGACATGCTGGGCGTGGATCAGCCACCACACGAGCCCGGCATAATGGTCGCCGTGCAGGTGAGTGATGAAAATCGTCGGTATCGAGTTGGGATCGATGCCGAGCCGGCTCAGCCCGATCAACGCGGTCGCACCGCAATCGATGAGAAAGCGCGTCTGGGCGGTTTCCACGTGATAGCTGGTTTGCAGGCGCCCGCCCGAGCCGAACGCATCTCCGCAGCCAACCACCGTGAGCTTCATGGAGCCCGCCCTCGCGCCTTCGCCACCCTGTTCGGTCCCGCAGCGGACACGGGCCGCAGATGGAGGGCGGTCGGCGTTTGCAGGAACCTCATGCTCGCCTCCATAAGGCTAACGAGTGGTAAAGGAGCAGCATTGGCGGTGCAAGTTGAACAAGCGCCAGAGGCCGCGCGGCGGGCAGTTACCATCCACTTACATCTCGTCCTTACAACTTGTTGGCGTTAAATCCTAATTTAGGAATTACCCCGACATTAACCGCATCTGGCCACCCCGGCCCCAATCCAGTGTCGAATTGCACCCGATGGCCGAGCTTCAACAGGACACGCTCTCACCCGGCCCGGCGCCGGCGAGCCCGGAGTCCGGCTTGCGCCAGAAGGACCCGCGCAGCATGGCACAGGCCCAGTTGCGCGAGATGCGCGCGCGTCTGTCGCAGGGATCAAGCATCAAGCCCGAGTTCGAGTACGAGTTGCTCGCCATGTTTGCGCGCAACGAGCTTTCCGCGCGCATCACCCTGCCGCTGCTGGCCGTCATCTTCTCGCTGGCCTCGATGTTCTGGGCCCCTGTCGTGCAGGCGTCGGTCTGGCTGGTGGCGGTCATCTGCGTCAAGTTCTTCATGATCGCAGCCTGCCGCAAGTTCCTCGCGCTGCCCCGCACCCTCGTCAACGTCGGAGAGTGGCGGCGCCTGTTCATCTGGCTGGAGCTGATCAACGGCTTCACTTGGGGCGGCATCGCCGTGGTCGGCCTGGACACGGCGGATGCCGCGAGCCACGTGTTCATGCTGGCCTCGCTGATCGTGCTGCTGGCCATCCGCATGACGTTCGCCTCGGCGGTCATGCCGATCCTCTATGCCAGCACCATTCCCATGACGCTGGCCATTGTGGCGCGTCTCGCCATGCAGGGCCATCCGTTCTATCTGGCCATGGCCGCGATGGCGATCGGCCTGCACATCTACTTCATCTTCCTCGCCAAGGGCCTCAACGCCACGGCGCTCGCCATGCTCGAGTTCCGCGCCGAGAAGGACGCGCTGATTGCCGAGATCGAGGAGGAGAAGGCGATCTCCGACGAGGCGCGCGGCCGGGCCGAATCTGCCAACCGGGCGAAGTCGCGGTTCCTGGCCACCATGAGCCACGAGCTGCGCACGCCCCTCAATGCCATTCTCGGCTTCTCGGAGGTGATGAAGGGCGAGCTGCTCGGCCCCCTCAACAGCGCCCACTACAAGGAATACGCCGGCAACATCCACGAGAGCGGCCGCCACCTCCTGCAGTTGATCAACGAGATCCTCGACCTGTCCCGCATCGAGGCCGGCCGCTACGAACTGCACGAGGAGCCGGTGCGCCTCACCGACGTTGTGGAAGACTGCCTGCGCCTGCTGCACCTGCGGGCGGAGAGCAAGGGCCTGCACGTGGCCCTGGACTTCGAGAAGGGGCTGCGCCAGCTCTGGGCCGACGAGCGCGCCATCCGCCAAATCTGCCTCAACCTGATTACCAACGCGCTGAAATTCACCCCGCGCGGCGGCAGCATCACGCTCACCGTCGCCGGCACGCCCGAGGGCGGCCAGACGTTCATCGTCAAGGACACCGGCCCCGGCATTCCCAAGGATGAAATCCCCAAGGTCATGCAGGCCTTCGGCCAGGGCTCGCTGGCACATCAGACGGCCGAAGGCGGCACCGGCCTCGGCCTGCCCATCGTGCAGAACCTGGTGACGCTGCACGGCGGCACCTTCGAGCTCCGGTCCGAGCTGCGCAAGGGCACCGAGGCCATCGTCATCCTGCCGCCCAGCCGCGTCCTGCGCCCCATGCCGCCCTTGCAGCCCTTGGGGCAGGAGCGCCACCGTCAGCCTATGGGCGTGCCGGTCAACCGCGCCCGCGAGCCGCACTGGGGGGCGCGGACCGGCGAAAGTGCCAAGGAATCCACAGCGGCCACCTAGGGCCCCGCAGCGCATTGCCACGCGCGGGCGGTCTTCCTACATTCTGCGCTGGTGCGGGGTTTTATCCCCAATTTTTGGTCTTTTGTCCGGCAAAACCTTCATGGAAACGCCTTGCGTCAATGTTTGCGTGATCGAGCCGAAGAGCCGCCTGTGCACCGGTTGCGGCCGGTCGCTCGACGAAATTTCGCGCTGGGCGACGATGACCGACGGCGAGCGGCGGCGTATTATGCTTGAGTTGTCGGACCGGCCCCGGCCGGCGCGCGCGGCAGCGGAGAGATGAGGCATGGGAGCGTGGGTTGCCCTGTTGCTTCTGGTCGTTGCGGCATTGGTGCTGCTGCTGCGTGCCGATGCCGGCACGATTGCAGGCTTTGATCCGTCGGACTTTGCCATCCTCGTCGCCGGCGTGGCGCTGCTCATCTTCATCGCCTCGTCGCTGGCCGGCAGCTACCGCGGGCGGGCCGGGCAGGCGGTGCGGGATGTTTTGACCTGGGCGCTGGTGGCCGTGGTGCTGGTGGCCGGGTACAGCTTCCGGGAGGAGCTGCTGGGCCTTGGCCACCGCGTGGCCGGTGAGCTGCTGCCGCCGGGCACGGCCTTGCGGGGCGAGCCGCAGGTGGTGGGCGAACGGTCGGTCCGTATCCGCAAGCGGTCCGATGGCCACTTTATGGTTAAGACCGAGGCCAACGGCATTGCGCTCAGCATGCTGGTCGATACCGGGGCCTCCACCGTCGTCCTGAAGCCGGCGGACGCCCAGCGGCTGGGGATCGATGTGGAGCGGCTGCGCTATGCGGTGCCCGTCCAGACGGCCAACGGCACCACTTATGCGGCGAGCGTGCGCCTGCGCAACCTGGCGGTCGGCAACATCGTCCTGGACGACGTCGATGCCCTGGTGGCCCGGCCGGGAGCGCTGAAGGACAACCTGCTCGGTATGAGTTTCTTAAGCCGCCTGCGGTCTTATGAATTCACGAGTGAGTATCTGACCCTGCGCAGCTAGGCGGGCCCCGCGGCAGCCCGCCTGCGGCTGCTTGGGGTCCGGCGTCGAGTTCTTGCGTCATGGCGATCACATCCGGACCACGGCAGGCCGCCCGCATGGCGATGGGATGGGGCGTCGCCGCCGTCTTCACGGCCGCCAGCATTGCCTATTTCGGCGAGATCAAGGCCATTGCAGACATTCTGCTGGGCACGCCGGAGCCAACGGCGGCGCGCGTGACCGTCAGCGAGCGTGACGGTCAGGGGGGACGCGAGCCCGGCGTCGCCGCCAAGGGCCGCACGGTGGAGCTCAGGGCCGGGGCCTACGGCCATTTTCATGCGCGCGCGGAGATCAATGGACGGCCCATCAACGTGATGGTCGACACCGGGGCCTCGATCGTGGCGCTCAGCTTCGAGGATGCGCGCGCTGCCGGCCTCTATGTCCGCGACAGCGATTTCACGCATCGGGTCAGCACCGCGAACGGCTATGCCCGCATCGCGCCCGTCACCATCGATCGCATCAGTGTGGGCGACATCACCGTCCGCAACGTATCCGGCGCCGTGATGGAGGCCGGCAAGCTCGGAACCACCCTGCTCGGCATGTCGTTCCTGAGCCGCCTGCAGCGCGTCGACATCCGCAGCGGCATGCTGATCCTGCACGAGTAGGCGCCGCCCCGACCGCTCGACCAGACCACTGAGCCGCTAGGGTCTTTTGTCACATGCGGGCCGTCCGCGTGCTTGCGTTGTGCAATGCGCAATCCTATTGATGGCCGGTTCCAAGCAGGGTCCCGTCAATGCTTCCCAAACCGCGCGCCGATCTGCAGCCCAACACGGCCGAGTTCGAGCGCCTGCCTCTGGTCAAGCCGACCGGATTTCGCGAGTACGACGCGCGCTGGCTGTTCCCCCAGGAGATCAACCTCATGGGGCTCAACGCCATCGGCCTGGGACTGGCGACGCTGGCCGGCCGCCGCGCCGTGCCGAAGCGCTTCGTGGTGGGCCACGACTACCGCTCCTATTCGGCGAGCGTGAAACAGGCCCTGATCACCGGACTGCTTGCGGGCGGTGCCGAGGTGCACGACATCGGCCTTGCGCTGTCGCCCATGGCCTACTTCGCCCAGTTCGAGCTTGGCGTGGAAGGCGTGGCGATGGTCACTGCCAGCCACAACGACAACGGCTGGACCGGTATCAAGATGGGCTTCCATCGCCCGCTCACGTTCGGCCCCGACGAGATGACGGCCCTCAAGGAGATCGTGCTGGCTGGCGAGACCGAAGCGGCACCGGGCGGCCGCTATGTGTTCGTGCCTGACATCGCCGAGCGCTACATCAAGGCGCTCACCAGCCGGCCCCGCTTCAAGCGCCGGCTCAAGGTCGTGGCAGCCTGCGGCAACGGCACCGCGGGCGCATTTGCGCCGAAGGTGCTGGAGGGGCTCGGCTGTGAGGTGGTGCCGCTCGATTGCAACCTCGACTACACCTTCCCGCGCTACAATCCCAATCCCGAGGACATGAAGATGCTGCACGCCATCGCCGAGGCCGTGCGTAGCCACAAGGCCGACGCCGGCCTCGGCTTCGACGGCGACGGCGACCGCTGCGGCGTGGTCGACAACGAAGGCCACGAGATCTTTGCCGACAAGGTGGGCGTGATGCTGGCGCGCGATCTCTCCGCCCAGCACGCCAATGCCGTCTTTGTCGCCGACGTGAAATCGACCGGCCTCTTCATCACCGATCCCGTGCTCAACGCCAACGGCGCGCGCACGCTCTACTGGAAGACCGGCCATTCCTACATGAAGCGCTACACGCACGAGCAGAAGGCGCTGGTGGGCTTCGAGAAGTCGGGTCACTTTTTCTTCCAGCCGCCGCTCGGCAAGGGCTACGACGACGGTCTTATCGCGGCCATCGCGGTGTGCGACATGCTCGACCGCAATCCGGGCAGATCGCTCGCCGATCTCAAGAACGCGCTGCCCAAGACCTGGGGCTCGCCCACCATGTCGCCGCACTGCGCCGACGAGGTCAAATATGGCATCGTCGACAAGGTCACCGCCCAGTACAAGGACGCGGCCCGCAATGGCGGCACCGTCGCCGGCCAGAAGATCCGCGACCTCGTCACGGTCAACGGAGTGCGCGTGGTGCTGGAGGACGGCACCTGGGGCCTGGTGCGTGCCTCCTCCAACAAGCCCGAGCTGGTGATCGTGGTCGAGAGCCCGGTGTCGGAGGCCAACATGCGCGCCATCTTCGCCGACATCGACGCCCGCCTCGCCAAGTTCCCCGAGGTCGGCGAGTACAATCAGAAGATTTGACGCCGGGAACGAGCGCCGCTGAGGTCACAGCCGACAGTGTCGGTGCCGAGAAGTCCGATTGAAGAAGAGCGCTGTTCTCCTGGTCGTAAGCGCTCAGGCGATCGCCTCGAGGCCTTTGTGCTTCACGAGTGATAGAAGCTTGAGCGAGGGGCCTGATGGTTTCTTCTCGCCTCGCTCCCACTTGGACACCAGGTCTTTCGACACGCCGATATGCTGGGCAAAAATCTCCTGGCTGACCCCTGCAGTCTCCCTCAGCTGTCGAATTTCTCGCGGGCTCAACGCCTCCACCTTCGTGAGGCACATCAGGTCGAACTCGCGCATCGTCTTCTTGTCGACGATGCCGATCTTGTGCAGGCCCGCCATCGTGCGATGCATCGACCCGGCAACCTTGCTTTTAAACCTCTTAGCCATTCAGATCTCCGCCAGCTCTTTGGCCGCGAGCGCAGTCTCGATCTCGTCATCCGTCATCCTCATCAACACTTGTGCAGCTCTCTTGATGATAGTGAGCTCCCGATCATTGACGTTATCGCGTTCGCTTTTCGCGAAACCGTACATGAAGAAGCCTCGCGCGCCCGCGCGGTAGGCGATGATGGTGCGGTAACTCCGCGAGCGCCCTTGTCCGGGTCGTGCCACACGCTGTTTGATAAGACCGCCACCGAGGTCGGCATCGATGAGACCGCGCCTTGCTCTATCAATGGCCTCGTGAAGGACATCGGGCTTGATACGCTCCTTGCGGGCAAAACGAGCAAAATCTTTGGTGAGAAAGACCCGCATCGGCCCCTATTATATATAGTACCTAGTACTATACTCCAAGTCCGCCTTGGAGCATTGTCCTCAAAGTCCACTTTTCTTCTGCCCAAGGCTCGGGGATCCGCCGAGCGTGGGCGCCAGCTGCGTCACCTGATCGATCATCTCAGTCGATGCCAGGCCCGCTGCATGCGATCTTCTCCTGAGCCGCTGCATGTGGCTATGTTGCGTGCGCTCTTGCATGCGACACGGCATGCGCATTCGGGGAAGGGAATGAACGACGACCTGCAATACGCCGTCCTGCACGAGTTCTTCGCGCCGGCGAAGCGCAACCTGTCCCGGGGGAGCTGGGACTACCTGATGGGCGGCGCCGAGACGGAGACCACGCTTGAGCGCAACCGCCGCGCGCTCGACGCCATCGCCTTTCGCCCGCGCGTTCTGCGCAATGTCGAGCACGTCAGCACCCGCGCCAGGGTGCTGGGCCAGGACCTGCGCCTGCCGGTCATTCTGGCGCCTATCGGCTCGCTGCAGGATTTCGCGCCCGGCGGCGGTGTGCCGCCGACGCGGGCCGCGGCTGCGTTCGGCGCCCTGCACATGCTGAGTTCGGCCTGTGCGCCGGGGCTCGAGGTGGTGGCTGCAAGCGTCGACTACCCCAAGATCTACCAGCTCTACGTGCGCGGCGATGCGGCCTGGGTGGAGGACCATATCGCCCGCGCCATCGCCAACAACTACATCGCGCTCTGCCTCACCGTCGATCTCGACTACTACGGCCGCCGCGAGCGCGACCTTGCCAAGCGCCATCTCACCACCTCGCGCCGCAGCAACCCCAAGGACCATTTCCAGGCCCGCTTCTCCTGGGACGACGTCGGCCGTCTCAAGGCCAAGTTCAAGTTCCCCTTCATCCTCAAGGGTATTGCCACGGCGGAAGATGCCCGGATCGCGCTCGAGCACGGCATCGGCGCGATCTACGTCTCCAACCACGGCGGGCGTCAGCTCGATCACGGCCGGGGCTCCATGGACGTGCTGCCGGAGATCGTGGCGGCGGTGGCGGGGCGTGCGGAGATCATTGTCGACGGCGGCTTCATGCGCGGCGCCGACATCGTCAAGGCGATCGCGCTCGGCGCCCATGCGGTGGGGATCGGCCGCCTGCAGGGCCTGGCCCTGGGCGCCGGCGGTGAAGCCGCGCTCGTGCGCATGCTGGAGCTGCTGGAGGACGAGGTCACCCGTTGCCTGGGCCTCATCGGCGTGACGTCCTTCGCCGACCTCGACCCCAGCTACGTCACGCCCGCCGAGCCCCTCGGCCGCTCCTGGCTCGACAGCGCCTTCCCGCTGCTGAAGGAAGGCTATTGAAGGCGCGGTCTGCGGGCGAGAGCCGCCGCCTGCCATAGCCCGGGCGTCAGCGCGGATTTTCGTCCCTGTTCGGAAACACCTGCCGACGCGCTCAGGCGCTTGCGCCGTCGCTTCGGCGTGTTAAGGACGCGGGTGAAACGACAATCGGGCACCCTACCGCGAGATGAATGCCATGAGCCTTGATCCCAAGATCGTCGCCGCGCTTGCCGGCGTATCGACGGCGACGGTAACGACCGTGCTGCTCAAGAAAGGCCTGCGCAACGTGTGGATGCGCGGCACCCGCCCGCTGCAGGCGGGCCAGCCGCGCCTTGTGGGACGCGCCTTCACGCTGCGCTTCGTGCCCGCGCGGGAAGACCTCGCGACGCCGGAATCCTGGTCCTCCCCCAAATCGACGCGCGCCGCCATCGAGGCCATGCCGCCCGGCGTCATCGCCGTCGTCGATGCCATGGGCGTGACGGACGCCGGCATCTTCGGCGATATCCTGTGCGCCCGCATGGCCAAGCGCGGCGTGGCGGGGCTCGTGACCGACGGGGTCGTGCGCGATGTCGCCGGCGTGCTCGGCACCGGCCTGCCCGTGTGGTGCCAGGGCGTGGCGGCGCCGCCGTCCGTTGCCGGCCTCACGTTCGTCCATTGGCAGGAGCCGATCGGCTGCGGCGGCGTGGCGGTCTTCCCCGATGATGTTGTCGTGGTCGACGACGACGGCGCCGTTCTGATCCCGGCGGCCTTCCTCGACCATGTGGTCGAGACAGCGCCGGAGCAGGAGCGGCTGGAGGGCTGGATCATGCAGGAAGTGGACAAGGGCGCCGCTCTGCCCGGGCTCTATCCACCCAATGACGCCAACAAGGCGCGCTACGCGGCCGCCAAGCGCGGCAGCTGATCGCTCGGGAGCGTTACGCCTCGATCATGGCGAGAAGCGTCTCCAGCCGGTCCGCCTCCGCGGCCGGCTTGTCCCAGCGGATGCGATGGATGCGCGGGAAGCGCATGGCGACGCCCGACTTGTGCCGCGTCGATCTCTGCACAGCATCAAAGGCCACCTCGAACACCAGCTCGGGCGACACCGCACGCACCGGGCCGAAGCTCTCCGTCGTGTGGTTGCGCACCCAGCGGTCGATCTGCAACAGCTCCTCGTCGGTGAAGCCGAAGTAGGCCTTGCCCACCGGCACCAGCTCCTGCACGCCGCTTTCCACATCGGTCCGCCAAGCGCCGAAGGTGTAGTCGGAATAGTAGGACGAGCGCTTGCCGGAGCCGCGCTGGGCATACATCAGCACGCAATCGAGCGTCAGCGGCGCGCGCTTCCACTTGTACCATTCGCCTTTCGGCCGGCCGGCAACGTAGCGGCTGGCGGCCCGCTTCAGCATGATGCCCTCGATGCTGGTGGCGCGCGTCTCCGACCACAGCCTGCGCAACTCGGCCTTGCCATCGACCTGGATGATCGGCGACAGGTCCGTGCGCGGCGGGTGCACGTTGGAAAACCACGCCTCGAGCCGCGCGCGCCGCTCCGTGAAGGGAAGCCCGCGCAGATCCTCACCCTCGATCAAAAGCGCATCGTAGAGCCGCACGTGCGCCGGAAACGCTTCGAGCTGCTTCAGGGATACGCCCTTGCGATTGAGGCGCTGCTGCAGGTCGTTGAACGGCGCGACCTGGCCGTCGCGCACCACCAGCAGCTCGCCGTCGAGCACCGCATTGAAGCGCAGGCCGTTGACGATGTCGGGAAAGGCCCGGCCGATATCGTCTCCGGTGCGTGAATAGAGCCGCGCCACCCCGCCCGCCGCCACGATCTGCACGCGGATACCGTCCCACTTCCACTCAGCCGAGAATTGGGCGAGATCGAGCGCGGCCCAGTCGGCGTCTTCCAGGGCATGCGAGAGCATCAGCGGACGGAACACGGGCGCGTTGGCCACGTCGGGCTTGGCTGCACGCCCCTCCAGCCAGGCGAACAGTGCATCGTAGGGTGGGGCGAGGCCGTGCCAGACCTCCTCCACGTCATCCACCTTGTAGCCTGCCATATCCGCAACGGCGGTCTTGGCAAGCCGCGCCGAGACGCCGACCCTGAGCGCGCCTGTCAGCAGCTTCAGCAAGGCCCAGCGCCCGGTTGCGTCGAGCGCATCGAGCCATAACTCCAGCCGCGGCCTCAGATCGTTGCGCCCGATGAGGGCGAGCTCGGAGACGATGTCTGAGAGGCGTGGTGGCTCCCTCTCCCCATCCGCAGCCTGTCCCCTCTCCCCGCTTGCGGGGAGAGGGCTAGGGTGAGGGGTAGAAGCCGGCGCTGGCGTATGTAGCTGCCCCTCACCTCGTGCCGGAGGCACGGCACCGTCGTGACCCTCTCCCCGTCGGGACGGGGAGAGGGAGCCGGCGCCGTCCCACACCAGCGCAATCGTCTCGGCCGTGTCGCCCACGTAGTCGCGCGACAGGCGGAACAGCTCGCCATCCATCCGGCGCGCCATCATGTCGGACAGCGTGCGCCGCAGCGGGAAGGAGAACGGCAGTCCGTCCGTCAGCGTCGCGAGCGCCCAGCCGCGATCGGGATCGGGTGTGGCGCGAAAGTAGTCCTGCATCAGCCGCAGCTTGGTGTTGCGGCCGGGGCTGTAGGAGAGGCGGTCGAGCAGGTCGGCGAAGGCTTTCATTCACCGTCCTCGTCTTCGTAGCCGAGCAGCGCCAGCGCGCGGCCCCGCTTGCCCATCAGGCCGATCTGGTGCACCAGCGCGTCCTCGCGTCCATGCGTCACCCACACCTCCTCCGCGCCGGTCTCGGCAATGGTCTGGATCAGCTCCGGCCAGTCGGAGTGGTCGGAAATGACAAGTGGCAGCTCGGCGCCGACCTGGCGCGCTCTGGCCCGCACGCGCATCCAGCCCGAGGCGTAGGCCGTCACCGGGTCCGTCAACCGCCGCGACCAGCGATCCTTGAGCGCCGACGGCGGACACAGCACGATCTCGCCCGGCAGCTTGTCGGGCGCATCGCTGACGAGCGCGATCTGGCCGAGGTCGATGCCCAGCCTGACGTAAAGATCGCACATGGGCTTCAGGGCGCCGTGCAGCCAGACGGGCCGGTCGTAGCCGGCTGCACGCAGCAGGGCGATCAGGCGCTGGGCCTTGCCGAGGCTGTAGGCGCCGATGACATGCGTGCGCTCCGGAAACGCCTTGAGCGAGGCCAGCAGCCGCCCGATCTCGCGCGCGTCGGGCTCATGCCGGAACACCGGCAGGCCGAAGGTGGCCTCGGTGACGAGGAGATCGCAGCGCACGAGCTCGAACGGCGCCGCCGTCGGATCGGGCGCACGCTTGTAGTCGCCGGACACCACGGCCCGGCGGCCCTTGTGCTCGATCACCACCTGCGCACTGCCCAGGATATGCCCCGCCGGCACCAGCCGCAGTGCGACATCGCCGATATCGAGCGTCTCGCCATAGCGCAGTGCCTGGAAGCTGCCGGCGCAGGTCTCGCCAAGCCGCGCCTGCATGATGGCGATGGTCTCCGGCGTCGCCAGCACGGCGCCGTGGCCGGACCGGGCGTGATCGGAATGCCCGTGCGTGATGATGGCCCGCTCCACCGCCCGCGCCGGGTCCACGTGGAATCCGCCCGGGATGCAGCACAGGCCCGCCGCATCGGGCCGCAGCCACGTTTCAAAGGCGTCGATGGTCGGCATCCGGAGGAAGCTCGGCGGTCACACGGCGCATATCCTCAGAATATGGGGGCTTGGGGGTGTGAATCCATGTGGTTGTGCCCCTACCAAAGCACCCGCTGCAGTGCGCGCCGCAACCCTCTGGCCCTTGGTTGCCGACCGATGGGCGCCGCCGGCGCCATTCGGGGGCCTGCCGCCCTAGGGTCCCTTCCGACGATCGTGGAAGCGCTGAGCCTCGTTGTCATCCCGGACGGCCACAGGCCGATCCGGGACCCAGGGGCCCAGAGCACCAGCAGAGCACCAGCAGAGCACCAGCCTCGCGCCTCTGACCTCTGGGTCCCGGCTCTGCGCACCGCTCCGGCCGGGATGACATTTTCAATGCAACCTCAACCGGAAAACTCTAGCGGATCGCCACCGGCGACACCGTCGAGCCCGTGCCGCCCTGGATCTTCAGCGGCTGCATGGCAAAGGCGAACTCGTAGACCTGCTTACCCGCCAGCTCGTCGAGCTTGAGGTTCTCGAGCAGATGCACGCCGCTGACCACCAGCGCGATCTGATGCACGGGCAGCGAGAGCTGCTTGTCCGGATTGGGCGCCACCTCCACCGGCCAGTTGTCTGCGCCGAGCAGGATGGGGTCCTTGGTGATCAGCCACTGCGCGGCCTTGACGCCGATCCCCGGGCACGACTTCACGTAGCGGGCGTTCTCCTTGGCGTAGAGCCGGCCCCAGCCCGTGTTGATGAGGATGGCATCGCCGGCCTGGATGGTCGTGCCCTGCTTCTTGAGCGCGCCCTCCAGGTCATCCACCGTGATCTCATAGGTGTCGGGCAGCGTCTCGACGCCCTTGAAGCCGGCCACGTCGATCAGCACGCCCCGGGTGAAGAACATGCCGGTGTTGTGGATGCCGAGCTTGCTGAAGCCGCCGCGGCCCGATGTCTCGCTGATCTTGTAGCAATTGTAGAGGCTGTCCTCGTGGCTCTGATGCGCAAAGCCGTCGAACTGCGTGCCGACTTGGCCGATCTCGGACACCACCAGCTCCTCGTTGGAGCCGCGGCGATTGGAAAAGTCGTTCATGAACGTGCGCTTCACATGCATGTCGAAGCGGCGCGTGCCGAAGAACGGCATCTTGTCGTTGAGGACGTGGGCGATCTCGATCACTTCACCGGTCTTGATGAGACCCACCGCCTTCAGGACCGCCGCTGGCTTCTGGTGGTTGGCGGAGCCACGCTCGTCGCCCGCGCCCCACTTCGACGGGCAGCGCTCCTTCTCCGCGGGCGGCGACCAGCTCGGGGCCTGCTGTGCGGAGGCAGTCGAGCCTGCGCTCAAGAGGGCAGCGATGCCGATGACGCAAAACGATCGTCTCATGGGATGCCTCCTGGATTTGCGCTTCAACACCCGTGCGACCCGGATCTTGCGTCCGGTTTGCCGCGTCAAACGACGCCAAAAAGGCGAGGCCTTGCGCTCAGTTGCCCTTGGGGCTTGCGGCAGCCTTCAGCGCATCGCGCTCGGCAATGCGGGAGATGTGGAACCTCTGGAAATTCCTGTCGCGCTCGTAAATCTTGTGCCGCACCCAGACGAACAGGTCGTAGAACGTGTGCTGCCCGAAGCTCAGCGGCAGCCGCTCGACGGCCTCCAGCTCCCGCCCCCACTTGCCGTCGAGGCCGGTCAAATCGTCCTTATAGAAGACGATGGTGGGGGTGAAGATCACGCCCCAGCGCTCGGCCAGGGCCTTTTCGCTCATCACCTTGCCGTCGAAGTCGGTCACCTCCCGCGCGCCCCACAGGTCGAGCTGCACGATGCGGAAGTTCTCGCGCACGTAGTCGTTGATGTACTTCAGCGCCAGCACGTCGTTGTGCAGCTTGATGCAGTAGGGGCAGCCGTGCTGCTCGAAGATCACCGCAAAGCGCTTGCCGTCGGCCTTGGCTTCGCTGAAATCCTCTCGGAGATTGAGAAAGGACAGCTGGAACCAGCTCTGGCGATAGAGCCCGTCCTCCTCCTTGATCGGCGCGACGCGGGGTGCTTCCGGTCCGACCGGCGGCGGCAAGGCTTCCGTTGCAGCCACGCTCAGGGGCGCAATCAGCAGGGCGGCAAGGCCCAACAGCATCCAACCGTATCGGCGCATGGCAGCTCCTGGGGTCGGGCGTGCCCCTATTCTAGCGCATGGGCTGCCGGTTGACGATGCCGGCCATCCGGGCTGTGCTGACGGCAAAGAGCCCGCTACTCCGCGGCCAGCAGCGACGCCGGCCCGCCCCCTTCGGCGATCCGCATCGCTTCCAGCAGCACCTCGGCGCCGGCGCCCGCCCGCGGCGCTTGCTCCGCAATATGACGGCGGAAGGCCCGGGCCCGCGGCCGGCCGGCATAGAGGCCCAGGATGTGCCGGGCGATGTTGTTGAGCCGGCCCCCGGCACGCACGTGGTGCTCGGCATAGGGCAGCAAGGCTTCGATGACCGCCCGGCGTGACGGCGCCGCGCTGTCCACGGCAAAGAGACGCCGGTCGGCCTCGGCCAGCAGATAGGGGTTCTGATAGGCAGCGCGCCCCAGCGCCACGCCGTCCACCTTCTCCAGATGCGCGGCCGCCGCATCCAGCGACGTGATGCCGCCGTTGATGATGATCTCCAGCTCGGGATGCGCAGCCTTGAGCCGGTACACGCGGTCGTAGTCGAGCGGCGGCACCTCACGGTTCTCCTTCGGCGACAATCCGTCGAGCCACGCCTTGCGCGCATGCACCATGAAGGTCCGGCAGCCGGCCGCCGCAACCGTGGCGATGAACCGCTCCAGGTCCGCCTCGCTGTCCTGCGCATCGATGCCGATGCGGCACTTGACGGTGACGGGCACGGAGACACGCGCCTGCATGGCCGCCACGCAGCGCCCCACCAGCTCGGGCTCCGCCATCAGGCAGGCACCGAAGCGGCCCTCCTGCACGCGGTCGGAGGGGCAGCCGACATTGAGGTTGATCTCGTCGTACCCGGTGCCCTCGCCGATGGCCGCCGCCTCGCCGAGCTTGGCAGGGTCGGAGCCGCCGAGCTGGAGCGCCACGGGGTGCTCCTCGGCGCTGAAGCCAAGCAGCATCTCGCGCTTGCCGAAAAGGATAGCTTCCGCCGTCACCATCTCGCTGTAGAGGAGCGCGCGCGGCGCCAGCAGACGATGGAAGAACCGGCAATGCCGGTCCGTCCAGTCCATCATGGGGGCGACGCAGAACCTGTGGTTCAAATGGCTCATAGGGCGGGGTGTTCGGCTCGTCTCACAGCGTTGGCGCATCGATTAGCACTTTGCGGGGCGCACGATCCACCCATCCGTCGAAATTGATGAAGGCTGGCCACCCAACCGCGCGGCCAACAGGCCGCGTCCCGTGCCAAGGCTCCTGTGCCAAGCCGGCGTGGCCTTCCAAGCCCCTGATGGACCCGGTTTCTCATTCTCAGTCGGAAGCTGGACGCCCCACGGCGCGATGGATGCCGCTTGACAGCAAGGGTCGGCCAGGCAAGCTCCCGGCCTTGCCGTGAGCCTCACAGGCGCGTGCGCAATTTAAGGCACGCGCCGCCGGAGCGGGCCGGCCCAACGCACCGGCCTGCCTACGCACATTCATTTTTATGCCCGCACAGGGTGATTTTTTATCGGAGGTTGGACATGACGACGCGCAGGAATATTCGGTCGCTGACGCCACAGGAGCGCGGCCATCTCATCGATGCGATCCTGGAGCTCAAGAAAGACGGAACCTACGACCGGTTCGTCGACATGCACGTCAACGCCATGGGCCATGGCACGCCACCGGTCGGTCCGGGCGTGGTCGCGCGCAACGGTGCGCACCGAGGGCCCTCGTTCTTGCCCTGGCATCGCTACTTCCTTGGGCTGTTCGAGAAGGCTTTGCAGGCGAAGAACAGCACGGTCACATTGCCGTACTGGGATTGGACGGCCGACGCACAGACCCCGGACGCGTCGCCCGTTTGGGAAATCGTCGGCGGCAACGGCGACAGCGCGGACGGGTGGAAGGTGAAAGGCAAGCCGTTCGGGGAGGGCCACTGGGAGCTCAAGGTCGACGTTGCCAACGGCGGCAAGACGCTGCGCCGCAGATTTGGCGAGCTGGAAAGCCGCGCTCCCAACGGCACCGTCACGCGCGTAAGCGTCACCCTGCCGACGGAAGCGGATGTGCGGATGGCGATGGCCGAGAGGCACTATGATGCGGTGCCCTACAGCGACAGTCCCTACTGCACCGGCTTCAGGAACCGCCTGGAAGGGTGGATCGTGAAACGGGCAGACCCTGCAGTTCCGACCCAGGGCACCCAGCTGCACAACCGGGTGCATGTCTTCGTCGGCGGGAGCTGGATCGACACCGGACCGGCTGGTGCGCCGATCAACGTCGGCGGCACGATGCTCATCGCCTCGTCGCCCAATGATCCGGTCTTCTTCCTGCACCACTGCTTCGTCGACAAGCTCTGGGCCGACTGGCAGGGCAAGCGCAAGGCGGAGGACCCCAACGGGCAGCCGCACTATGCGCCGCTCGCCGACGGTCCGGCCGGCCACAATCTGCTGGATGGCTTGTATCCGTGGGGGGATGCAGCAACCCCATTGTCGGTCCTCGATCCCAGAGCTTTGGGCTATGACTACGATACGGATTCCCAGCCGCTCGATCAGCGGTTCCTCATCGCCGCCAAGCCCACGCAAGAGGAGGCCTGGGACGAGCTGATTGACACGCACTTCACCACCTCGTCCTGGCTGGCGGCCAGCAAGATCGAGGACGGGCACCACCACGGGCATGGCGATCATCGTTGAATATCGCAGACAAACGGCGGTAGGCGCTCGCGCCGAGGGCGGGTAGCTGCCCTCAAGCTCCTTGCATCGCGGGCCGGCCCGCGCCAGGAAGTCGTGTGCGGGTGTCATCGATCGGAGCGATGGCGACCGCCGCGCTGATCAAGCTTGGATGTAGGATGACCGCCCAGCCCGCACCGATACGCCTTGCCGACCTGCTGCCGCCGCGGGCCATTGCCGTGCGTCCGCCGCGGTCCGTCGAGGGCGGAACAGTTGGGGCAATCGCCATGCTGCTTCTCATCCTGGGCGGCCTTGGTGCATGGCTGGGGCCCGGGATTGCCGGCGACTGGCGCATGCGCCACGACTGGATCTCGGCGCCCGATGCTCGCATCACGGCGCAGCAGTGCCACGCGTGGGCCACCGTGCTCAGCACCTGCTCCGTGACGGTGGCGGACGCCAAGCATGGCGGCGAGCGCACGCAGTGGTACGTCTTTGCCGGCGGCGCCCGTGATCGGGCGACGGAGCCGCGGCGCAGCCGGTCCGATGCCGCGCAGATCACCACCGATCTCGGCCTGGAGAGCCTGACCAGCCGGCTTGTCACCCTGCTGGCGTTTGCGAGCATCATCGTCTTCTGTCTCGTTGTCGCCGCAGCCATGCTCTGGAAGGGCATGAAAATGCAGCGCGCGTTTGCCGCCATGAGCGGGCAGCGCCTGCTGCCGGTCGTCGTCGAGATCGAGCGCAGTAACCGCCTGCCGCCACGCCGGCGCCTGTGGGTCTACCTTTACGAGACGGAGAGCACGCAAGAGCGGGCGCTCGTCGAGTGGCCCGTGAGCCGGCATCCGCTGTTCACCTCGGCGGACGAGAGATGGGCGCTGGCGCTGAGGAGTGAGGAGGGCGGCACGCCGATGCTGCTCGACACCCGTCTGGAGGGGCTCGATCTCACGGAAGCGGAGAAGGCAGCCTTTCGGCAGGCCTTCCTCGCCGCTTTCGGCGAGCGGGCCGACGCGGTGGCGGCAGTTTAGCCTTGACCACGCGCCGCCGATTTGCGCATTGCGGCGGGGCGCCGTTCAATGGGGCTTGCCCGTCAGGGGCTTGCGCCTGACCGCAGGGGTGGGAACCATGCTTGTTCGACTGTCGATTGCGCTCATTCTGTCAGCGTTTGTTGCCGCGCCCGCCGGGGCTGCGGACGAGCCCAAGGCCTTCGCCTGCAGCTTCACGAGCGGCGTCACGCACGTCTACGACAACGGTCAGTTCACGCCGGAGAAGGCATCCGCCCTCGCGTTTGGGATCACCCGCATCAATGCCCAGGCCCAGACCGCAGATCTGAAGACCGAGCGCGGCATCGGCCCGCTCCGGATCGTGCACGCGGTCAACGCCACCCACTTCCTCGAAGTGGTGACCGAGGGATCGCTGCACATCACCACGGTGTTCGACAAAGATGACGCCACGGGCCTCTACCCGGCGGTGCACTCGCGCCACTTCGGCCTGTTCGGTCAGCCGATAGTGACGCAATATCACGGGTTCTGCGAGGCCAAGGAATAAGAACTCACCTGGCGATGCGGGCCGGCGCGTCCTGTCGCGCCAACTTTGCGGGCTGCGGCAGGGGCGGCAGATTGCGGGCCTTGTCGATCAGGGCGACCGCGCGCGGTGCAGACAGGCCCCGGATCGCCACCTCCTCGCGCGGAAAGACATCCGGCGACAGCCCAGCGTGGGTCAGCACGTCGACGGAGGCGATGAGCTGGCAGGCCTTCTCCTTGGTCAGGGCTTCCAGCCGGCTTGCCGCATTCACTGTCGTGCCGATGACGGTGATCATGGCGGTCTCGGCATGGCCGATGTGGCCGACCACCAGAGGGCCGACGTCGATCCCCATGCCGATGCGCAAGGGCTGGCCGACCTCCGCGATGATTTCCTCGTTGAGACGATCGAGCGCGAGATCGATGTCGCGGGCGGCACCGAGCGCCTGCCGGCATCCTGCCGCCTCGCCGGCCTCGGCGCCGAAAATGGCCATCAGGCCGTCGCCCAGATACTTGTCGATCTTGCCGTGATGGCTACGGATGGCTTCGCCCACCTCGGCGAAGAGACGGTTGAGGATGAAGACGACATCATAGGGCAGGCGGGCTTCGCTGATGGCGGTGAAGCCCCGCGTGTCGAAGAACAGGACCGCCAGATTGCGCTCCACGCCCTGCGCTTCGTTGGATTGGCCGGCTTGGCGAGCGACGTGCACCGGTGGTGCGACCAGCCGGGTGACCGTGATCGAGTGGACGGGACGGATCTGGCAGGCCAGGCGCACATGGGATGGCGCGTTGATCCTGGCCAGCGTCATGGCCTCGGCCGCGGACGGAGCCGCCAGAGCCTCCAGCCCGCTCTCCACGCCGACGCGGCACGTGGAGCAGCGCGCGCGGCCGCCGCAGACGGACGCATGCGGCACGTCCCGCATGCGGCTGATCTCGAGCAGCGTCGGGCCCGGCGCCACGCGCACCGTCGGGCCGCCGCGATAGGTCACCTCGATCCTGGCGCCGGTGGCCCGCCGCACGATCCGCACCACGGGCACGAGCAGTGCGAGCCCCAGGAGCGTCAGGAAGAGGAGCTGCAACCCGTTACGCAGCGCCACGAGGCGCGCCTCGGTGGCAGCATCCGGCGCATGCGTGTGGGCCTGCAGTTTAGCCGTCGCCCCGGGGGGCGCGACCTGCAGCGCCACCTGCCGCCCCGCCACGGAGAAGCCGGCCAGCGCCGTCACCGGCAGGGCGACCGCCAGCGCGAACAGGGCCTGCCGCACCCGTGGATACCAGGGCGCCAGGCTCAGCCAGTAGTGGATGCCGATGCAGCCATGCACCCACACGCACAGCAGCAGTACGGAATGCTCCAGCGCCAGGGCCGGCCAGATGTTGGCAAGCTCGAAGGCATAGCTGTCGTCGGTGCCGGCGAGGCTTGCCGCCCCGCGATTGAAGACGACGTGGGTGATGAGGAAGAGGGGAATGGACAGGCCGGTGGCGATCTGCGCGGCCTCCCAGAAGGGGAGCCTCCAGGTGAGCCGGCGCGAGATCTTGTACAGCCCCAGCAGGATGTGGGTGAGGAAGGCCGAGAGCAGAATGACCGATCCGGGCCAGGATCGCGTCACCACCTTGCGCCAACCCTGCAGGGTGTCCATGGCCTCCAGGCTGACGAGGCCCAAGGCATGGTTGAAGAAATGCGTGGCGGCGAAGGTGAACAGGATGAGGCCCGTGACGAGCCTCAGTCTTTGCTGCACATCGCCGTGCGCAAGTGCATGCATGATTGCGTCTGCCTTCCGCTTTTGTGTCGCCGGATCATAGGGGAAAAGGCCTCATACTGTGACGAGGATGCGGCCTTCGGGTCTGTCCCATCTCGCGATCCCAGTGCCGGCATGGCCGTCTTTCACGCGGCACGCAACCCGGAGACCAAACGCCAATCTTGAAGGGCGGATTGCCTTTTCGCCCGCCGGAATGGCATAAGCTGCAACGCCCATGCTGAAGAAGATCCTGATCGCCAACCGCGGCGAGATCGCCGTCCGCATCATCACCACCGCCCGACGCCTGGGCGTCAAGACGGTTGCCGTCGTCTCCGAGGCCGACCGCGGAGCACCCTTTGCTGCCATGGCGGAAGAGGTGGTGCAGATCGGCCCCGGCCCGGCCACCGAGAGCTACCTGCGCATCGACAAGATCATTGCGGCAGCGCAATCGACCGGCGCGGACGGCATCCATCCGGGCTACGGCTTCCTTGCCGAGAATGCCGACTTTGCCGAGGCGGTGGGCAAGGCCGGCATCAAGTTCATCGGCCCCTCGCCCAGCGCCATGCGGCGGATGGGCGGCAAGGCGGAGGCCAAGGCGATCGCCGCCAAGGTCGGCGTGCCGGTGGTGCCGGGCTATCAGGGCGACAACCAGACGGCCAAGGTCCTCGCCAAAGAAGCCAAGACCATCGGCTATCCCGTGATGATCAAGGCGGTGGCGGGCGGCGGCGGGCGCGGCATGCGCCTCGTCGAGCGCGAGGCGGACCTCGCCGCGGCGCTGGAGAGTGCGCAGCGCGAGGCGGAGGCCGCCTTCGGCGATGCGCGCGTGCTGATCGAGAAAGTGATCGCCGCGCCGCGGCACATCGAGGTGCAGGTGTTCGGCGACAGCCACGGCAACGTGGTGCATTTGTTCGAGCGGGACTGCTCACTGCAGCGGCGCAATCAGAAGGTGATCGAGGAGGCGCCGGCACCGGGCATGGCGGCTGAGTTGCGCGCCAGGATCTGCGAGGCGGCCGTCGCCTGCGCCAAGGCCGTGCACTACGAGAGTGCGGGCACCGTCGAGTTCCTGGTCGAGGGCGGCAAGCTGTCCGCTGAGGCGCCCTGGTACTTCATCGAGATGAACACGCGCCTGCAGGTCGAGCATCCGGTGACGGAAGCGATCACCGGGCTCGATCTGGTGGAATGGCAACTCAGAATCGCCTCGGGCGAGCGGCTGCCGCTAAGCCAAGGTGAGATCAGCATGTCAGGGCATGCCATCGAGGCGCGGCTGTGCGCCGAGGACCCGGCCAAGGGCTTCCTGCCATCGACCGGGCCGATCGTCGCCTTCGAGATGCCGGTGCTCGAAGGGCTGCGCGTCGATGCCGGAGTGGAGCAGGGCTCGGTGATCCCACCCTACTACGACTCCATGATCGCCAAGCTGATCGGCTCCGCGCCCGACCGGGCAATGGCGATCGCGCGGCTTGGGCTGGCGCTGGAACAAACCCAAGTGGCGGGGCCAAGGACCAATGCTGCGTTCCTGCACGCGCTCCTTGAGCACCCTGATTTTGCGCGCGGGCGCATGCACACCGGCCTAATCGGGCGAGAGCTGGCCGGTCTCACGGCTCACGCGCCCAACCCCGAGGTCATCGCCTTCGGTGTATTGCACATGCTCTGGCGCGCGCAGGACGACGCCGCCGTGTTGCGAGGCCGGCGCGGAGGGTGGGAGGGCCTCTCGCCCTGGAATGCCTGCGACGGCTTTCAGCTCGGCGGATCAAGAAGCCAGGAGGTCACCGTTCTTGCCGATGGCACGCCAACTCGGGTGCAGGTCGCTTGGGGTCCGGCGGGTCCCCGGCCCGTTGCCGCGGGTGGCAAGGGGCCGCCATACGAGCCGATCGTGCGGCCGACCGGTGAGAGCGGCCCGCTTCAAATGCTGAACAGGATGGATGGAGCGCTTTCCGCCATGCAGCTCGTGGGTGAAATCGACCCGCGCCAAGTGTCGCCAGGCGGGCCGGTGCACCGGTCAGTCATGCGCGTTGTCGGGAATGGTAACCCGCTCTACGTGCTGCACGACATGCGCCAGACGGAGCTGCGCTGGCCGGAGTTTGACGCCGGCGCTGCGGATGAGGGGGCCAACGGCGGCAGCATTCGCGCCCCGATCATCGGCCGCGTTGCCAAGGTGTTCGTGAGGAAGGGCGCAACCGTGGCCAAGGGCGACCGCATCGCCGTGGTCGAAGCCATGAAGATGGAGCACGTCCTGCACGCGCCGCGCGACGGCGTGATCGACAAGCTGGTCGTGAAGGAAGGCGAGCAGGTGGTGCTCGGCGCGTTGATCGCCACGCTGGCGGACTGAGGGCCAGTCGCCCCGGAATTGGCCCTGGGCGCAGCCTGAGGGACGTCCGCGAGGCCCGCCGCGCCAGACCCGTGCGCCGACGCCGCGCCAGCCCGTCCAGCTCCTGCCGCTCAACCCCGTCTTGCGTCCCCGGCCGGAGCGCACGAGCTTGATCGGAGATCAAGGTCAGCGCGCAGAGCCGAGGTCCTTACCCATGCAGGGGTAAGGATCCCGGAGAGCCTCGCCCTAGGCTCGGCTTCCGGGAACGCAGAAGGAGGAGGAGGCCCCGCTGTGCACCAGCCAACGGGCCTTGTCATCATAGGGGCCTGCGCCCCTTGCCTCCCCGGCCGAAGCGCCAAGGGATGCGCCCCCGGCCGAAGCGCCCGCCCCTTTGCGTCCCCGGCCGCAGCGCGCGAGCTTGATCGGAGATCAAGGTCGAGCGCGCAGAGCCGGGGTCCTTGCCGTAGGGTCCTTCCGACGATCGCGGAAGCGCTCAGCCTCGTTGTCATCCCGGACGGCCGGAGGCCGATCCGGGACCCAGGGGCCCAGAGCGCGAGCCGAGCACCAGCCTCGCGCCTGCGGCCTCCGGGTCCCGGCTCTGCGCACCGCTCCAGCCGGGATGACGCCTTCGAAACAATCTCGACCGGAAACACCCCTAGGCCGGCGGCAGCTCCAGCCCGCTCGACTGCAGCCGCCTGACGCCGGCGGCCTCCATGTTCTTCCATGCCGCCGCCAGCGAGCCTTGCGTGTCGATCCCGCGGCAGGCGTCCTCGATGACGGCGGCATCGAGACCGAGCTTGCGGGCATCCAGCGCCGTCCATGCCACGCAGAAGTCGGTGGCGAGGCCCGCCACATAGACGGCCTTGATGCCGCGGCCCGCCAGGTAGCCGTCGAGCCCCGTCTTCGATGAGCCGTCGGCCTCGATGAACGCCGAGTAGCTGTCCACCAGCGGATTGAAGCCCTTGCGGATCACGAGCTGCGCATGCGGGATGTCGATGCCGCGATGAATGGCGGCGCCGTCGGTGCCCTGCACGCAATGGTCCGGCCAGAGCACCTGCTTGCCGTAGGGCACATCGATCACGTCGAACGGCTTCTTGCCGGCATGCGAGGAGGCAAACGAGATGTGGTTGGCCGTGTGCCAATCCTGCGTGAGCACCACGTTCCGGAAGGCCTTGGCGATGCGATTGATCAGCGGGATGATCTCGTCGCCCTTGTCGACCGCGAGGCTGCCGCCCGGCGTGAAGCAGTTCTGCACGTCGACGACGATCAGCGCGGCATCGGCGCCCGGCTTGATCTTGGCCTGGGCGGATGCGTTCGAGACGAGTTCGGTCATGGCGAAGCCTCCGGCGGCAGTGAGGAACGAACGGCGCGATAGCAACGAACGGCGCGATGCGCTCGGCATAGATTTCGCTCCTTGCGACAAAATTTCTGTTGGGCCGGCAGCATAGGACCGCCTGTGGCAGGCCGAAAGAGGTATGATCGCACGGAGGAAGGGCGGCGCGCGAGGAAACGACGGCATGACGCTGCATCTCATCAAGCTGTGCGTGGGGTGCGACTCCATCGAGGACCTGGCGTCGTGGCAGGCCGAGCGCCTCAAGCAGCGGCGCAAGGCCGGCGAGAAGCGGCCGCGCCTATTCCACCGCACGTTCCAGATGCCGAAGCGCCGGGACGAGCTGCTGGCCGGCGGCTCGCTCTACTGGGTCATCAAGGGCCTCGTGCAGGTGCGCCAGCCGCTGCTCGACATCACCGAAGGCACCAAGGAGGACGGCACGCCATGCTGCATGCTGATCCTCAAGAACGAGCTCATCGCCGTGCGGCCAACGCCGCGGCGTGCGTTCCAGGGGTGGCGCTATCTGGAGGCGCACGAGGCGCCCGAGGACCTCAAGGGCCGTGCCGCGGCCGGCATCACGTCCATGCCGCCCCGGCTGCGCAAGCAACTGGCCGAGCTGGGGTTGATCTAGAACCATGAGCTTGCAGCGGGCCGATCGGCGCAGCAGGATTGAGCCGCCTACTCCACCCTGCAACTCGTCTCCCCACGACAAAGCCCGGCGGAATTTTCCATTCCACCGGGCTCCGTGGCTGCCTTCCGCAGCCGTGGATCAAGGGCTTACGCGCTTTACGTGCGGAGGCGCCGGGGGATACCGACGGCCAAGCACAAAGGCTTGGATCATGGTCGCGGCGACAACTCCGATGCATCGCCCTCCTGATCGCTCTCAGGTTTTTCGCGAGGCTTGCGCCCCAAGCTAAATTGCCGGCGTGGGCGCCCATGCAATCGCTCGGGACAAGACTCGTCAAACGTTCGAATTGTCTGGAGTGCCGCCCCGCGCGTCAGGCGCAACGCCCGCGCATCAGGACGGCAATGGGACTGCCCGGAGGAGACATTTTCGTAGACCTCCTTTCGCAGGGATGCCCTAAGACTGGGCTGCAATGATCCCGGGGTCAAATCACATTCGATCGCGCCCCCAAAACAGGCGTGCAAATGCCGGCGCAGGCGCATTTCGCGCTTCCGCCAAGGGGGCGCCCGGGACGTGGAAAAGAGCCATCCGTTAACCAACCGTTTGCCCGGGCGCCCTACCTTCTGCCTGGAACAGATGGCGAGCCTCGCATCACGCTGCCAACGGCGTACAGCAAGAGGACATGCGCATGCATCGCATCTTCGGGCTATTGGCGCTGGCGGCGGCCGGCTTTGGCGTGTGGGTGCTGTTCACGGGTCCCGATCCGGCGGCCCTGGACCGGACGGCACGCACGGTTTCGGATACGCCGGCCGTCTACAGCGGCTGGGCGATCGGCCTGCTGATGGGCCTGGTGCTGGCGTGGCTGGCCACGATCAACTGGCGCGACATGCCCGAGCGTTTCGGCGGCTGGCTGCGTCTGCAGCGCCGCAGACTGGCGCTGATCGTCATTGGCGGCCTGTGTGCCAGCGTGCTGCTGCTGCTCTGAAGTCCCCTGGCGGGGAGCTGCATTGCGCTCGCGTGTGCTTGCCCTTCCGTGCCGGCGCCACTTAGTCTTGGGCATCGCGCAAGACGGAGCGCCTCTATGTCGGCACCTCTCTCCATCACCGTCTACTCGGACGTGATCTGCCCCTGGTGCTATGCGGGCAAGCGCCGGCTGGAGGCGGCGCTGGGCACGCCGGATATGACGGCGCAGGTCCGCCTGGCCTGGCGTCCCTTCGAGCTCAACCCCGACATGCCGGCGCAGGGGATCGAGCGCACGGTCTATCGCGCCGGCAAGTTCGGCGCGGCGCGCAGCGCGGAGCTTGATCGCAGCATGACCGAGACCGGCCGCGATGCCGGGATTAATTTCGCCTTCGATCGCATCGCCCGCACACCCAACACGCGCCTGGCGCATTGCCTCATCTGGGAGGCCGACCGCCAGGGCCGCCAGGATGCGGTCGTGACCCGCCTGTTCCGCGCCTACTTCGAGGAGGGGCAGGACGTGGGCGCCGCCGACGTGCTGGCGCGCCTTGCCACCGACGCCGGGCTCGAAGCTGGCCCGGTCGCGCAGGCGCTCACCGGTGCGGACAGCCTCGCAGCGGTCGTCGAGCTGGAGCAGCAGGGCCGCCGCATGGGCATCCAAGGGGTTCCGTTCTTCATTCTGCTCGGCAAGTATGGCGTATCGGGCGCGCAGCCGCCCCAGTTCTGGCGCGAGACCCTGCCCAAGATCATCGCCGAAGCCGCAGCACCTCCTCCCGCAGCGACCTGAAACCGTGCAAAGCTCTGCGCCAGCATGTGTTCCCTATCCGGCATCTGGAGTGGTAAAGGAAGCCATCTGCGGAGTTCGTCAGCAGCAAGGGTTGCGATCATGGTCAATCGCCTGAAATTCTATATCGACGGATCCTGGCAGGAGCCCGTCTCCAAGAAGACGCTTCCCGTCGTCAATCCGGCAAACGAGGATGTGCTCTACGCCATCGCGCTCGGCTCCGCGGCGGATGTGGACAAGGCCGTTGCCGCAGCGCGCCGCGCCTTTGAGACATACTCGCTCACGACGCGCGAGCAGCGCATCGAGCTCATGGGCCGCATCATCGAGGTCTACAAGAGGCGCATGAAGGAGATCGGCGGCGCCATCTCCGACGAGATGGGCGCGCCCTTGGGCTTTGCCGAGCGCTTCCAGGCGGGCGCCGGTCTCGGCCACATCATGACCACGCTCGAGGTTCTCAAGAGCTATCCGTTCGAGGAGCCGCTGGGCTCGGCCATGCTGGTGCGCGAGCCGATCGGCGTCGTGGGCATGGTCACGCCCTGGAACTGGCCGCTCAACCAGATCGCCTGCAAGGTGGCACCCGCACTGGCCGCCGGCTGCACGATGATCCTCAAGCCGTCCGAATATACGCCCACCTCGGCGCTGATCTTTGCCGAGATCCTCGACGAGGCCGGGGTGCCCAAGGGCGTGTTCAACCTCATCAACGGGCTCGGCCCCGAGGTCGGCGCCGCCATGAGCGCGCATCCCGGCATCGACATGATGTCGTTCACGGGCTCGACGCGGGCCGGCATCGACGTGGTGCAGCGCGCGGCGCCGACGGTCAAGCGCGTCACGCAGGAGCTGGGGGGCAAGTCGCCCAACATCATCCTGGAGGATGCGGACCTCGCCAAGGCGATTGCCGGCGGCACGGCGCACTGCTTCAACAACACGGGGCAGTCGTGCAATGCGCCGACCCGCATGCTGGTGCCGCTGGCGAAGATGCAGGAAGCGGCGGCCATCGCCAAGTCGGTCGCCGACAAGACCAAGCCCGGCGATCCGCGCGGTGCCGACACCACCATGGGCCCCGTCGTCAACCGCATGCAGTGGGAGAAGATCCAAGGCCTCATCAAGAAGGGCATCGACGAGGGTGCCACCCTGGTCACCGGCGGGCTGGGACTGCCCGAAGGCCTCAACAAGGGCTTCTTTGTGCGCCCCACGGTGTTCGCCGACGTCACCAACGACATGACGATCGCGCGCGAGGAGATCTTCGGGCCGGTGCTGTCCATCATCGGCTACAAGACCGAGGACGACGCGGTGAGCATTGCCAACGATACGCCTTACGGGCTCGCCGGCTATGTCTCGGGCGGCAACGTGGAGAGCGCACGCCGCGTCGCGCGCCGCATCCGCGCCGGCAACGTCAACCTCAACGGGGCGCAGAACGAGCGCGCCGCGCCCTTCGGCGGCTACAAGCAGTCCGGCAACGGCCGCGAATGGGGCCGCTTCGGGGTCGAGGAGTATCTGGAGGTCAAGGCCGTTGCGGGCTGGGGCGTGTAAGCGTCGGGCGGCTAGGGCCACCACACGGACCGCGCGTCGATGGCGGATGACGCAGATCTGATCATCGATCTCTATCAGCGGCGCGCGCTCCTGTGGGACAAGGAGCGCGGCCGCGGCTTGATGGAGAAGAACTGGCTCGATCGTTTCATTGCGCTGCTGCCATCGGACAGACGCGTGCTCGATATCGGCTGTGGTGCCGGCGAGCCCATCGGCCGCTATCTCCTCGAGGCCGGGTGTGCCGTCACGGGCATCGACAGTGCGCCGGCCATGATCAACCTGGCCCGGTCGCGCCTGCAGGCTGGCGACTGGCATGTCGCCGACATGCGCACGCTGACGCTCGGCCGGCGCTTCGATGGACTTCTGGCCTGGGATAGTTTTTTCCACCTGCGTCCCGACGATCAGCGCGCCATGCTCGCGGTATTTGTGATGCACGCGGCGCCCTGGGCGGCGCTCATGTTCACAAGCGGTCCTGTGGCCGGGCTGGCCATTGGCGCGATGCACGGCGAACCGCTGTACCACGCCAGTCTCGAGCCCGCGGAGTATCGGACTCTACTCGCCACGCATGGGTTCACGGTGGTCGCGCATGTTGCAGAGGATGTGTCTTGCGGCGGCCATACTGTGTGGCTGGCGCAGCGCGCCTAGACGGCAGGGGTTTTGATTTCCAACGCACCTGCAGCAGCCGCGCATCATGATGAGCGATCTAAACTATCGCTTCGCTCTTCTTCCTCACGCAGCTGACGGCTGCTGCCTGCTGCGGATGCGTGTGGGATCGGATCTGGATGCGGCGCGGGCGCCCGCGCCGGTTGGCGGGGCCGGCGTGACCGGCATCTGTCCTCCGGGATAGGCGGCAAAGGGCGATCCTGGATCGCCCCTTCATGGTTTGGTCCGAAGCGAACAGCCATGCAGTCCGCATGGCGCGTCGGCGCCCAGATTCTGTGCAGCAATCCGGTTAACTGCCGGCCAGACCAGCCCACCTCAGGTCGATGGGGGCTTTGGGTCGATGAAGCAGAGCCTGCGCGGCTCGCCCACCGAAGCGCGGGCAGGCAGAAGACAGACCTTGCCATTGCAACCCGTTGGGATGCACACTGCGGCCTCAAGGTGTCAATGCCTACTGCTCACGTGCGCGATGCGCTGCTTGCGGCGCGCTGACGAAGAGGAGGGTGACGCCATGCACACCACCGAAATTCAGGAATACGCGCGGCAGCTCTTGGAAGCGCACGGCACCAAGGCCATTGCCGAGGCGGCGCAGAGGGCTGCCGCCTTCGAAAAGCAGGGCGACAAGGAGCAGGCCCAAACCTGGAGACGGGTCGAGGCGGCCCTGCTGCTGATGCGCGGGCCGCACCAGACGTGACGCATGTCGCCGGCTGGCGGCACGACGCCCAAGTGCGCCTCCACCGACCGCCGGCGGAATGGAAGTGAAGCGGCGGGCAAGGTCATGCGCTCTCGGGTGAGAGCCGAATGATTGAGCGTGGGCCGGAACGCATCGTGTTGCAGCAGGTCAATCAAGGTTTTTGCTTATCGGTGTTGGCCGGGGCGCGCCGGCGGATGTGGAGGAAACCATGTTCCTGGGTTGCAGCGGAGCTGAAGAGGTCCTCAAGTCCATCCAAGACAAGAGCGTGCAGATGATCGACCTGCGGTTTACGGACCTGCCGGGCACGTGGCAGCATTTCTCCGTGCCGCCCAGCGCCGTCGATATCGATGCGTTCGCCGAAGGCATCGGTTTCGACGGGTCGTCGATCCGCGGTTTCCAGGAAATCCAGGAAAGCGACATGCTGGTCATTCCCGACCCGGCCACGGCCTTCCTTGATCCATTCGCGCAGGCGACCACGCTGGTCCTCATCTGCAACATCCGGGACCCGGTGACCGGCCAGGCCTACAGCCGCGACGTCCGCTACATCGCGCAGAAGGCAGAGGCCTACCTCAAGGGCACCGGCCGGGCAGATACCGCCTACTTCGGCCCGGAGGCCGAGTTCTTCGTCTTCGATGATGTGCGCTATGGACAGGGCATGAACTATGCCTTCCATGAAGTCGGCTCGCGCGAAGGCATCTGGAATTCCCGCAAGGACGAAGCCCCCAACCTCGGCCACAAGCCGCGCCAGAAAGAAGGTTACTTCCCGGTTCCACCCACCGACAGCATGCAGGATTTGCGCACCGAGATGGTGCTGACCCTGGAAGCCCTGGGCATCAGAATCGAGGCGCACCACCATGAGGTGGCGACCGCCGGCCAGGCCGAGATCGACATGCGCTTCACCACGCTCACGCGCATGGCCGACAACCTGATGCTCTACAAGTATGTGGTCAAGAATGTCGCCCGCAAGCACGGCATGACCGCCACGTTCATGCCCAAACCGCTGTTTGAGGACAATGCCTCGGGCATGCACGTGCATCAGAGCCTATGGAAGGGGGAAGCCAACCTCTTCTACAGCGAGGCGCGGTATGCGAGCCTGAGCGAGCTTGGCCGCTACTACATCGGCGGGCTGCTCAAGCATGCCTGGGCGCTGTGCGGACTGTGTGCGCCCACCACCAACTCCTATCGCCGCCTGGTGCCGGGCTACGAGGCGCCGATCAACCTGGTCTATTCCCAGCGCAACCGCTCGGCCTGCTGCCGCATCCCGATGTATTCGGAGAACCCGCGCGCCAAGCGGGTCGAGTTCCGCACGCCCGACCCCTCCTGCAACGGCTATCTGGCCTTTGCCGCCATGCTGATGGCCGGCCTGGACGGGATCGAGAACCGCATCGATCCGGGCGAGCCGATCGACAAGAACCTCTATGATCTGCCGGCCGAGCAGGCGAAGGCCGTGAAGTCGACGCCCGGCTCGCTGCAGCAGGCGCTCGACGCGCTGGAAGCCGATCACGCGTTTCTGCTGCGCGGCGATGTCTTCACGGCGGACGTCATCGAGACCTGGCTCGCCTACAAGCGGGAGAAGGAGGCGGATGCCATCGCGCTGCGCCCCCACCCTTACGAGTTCCACCTCTACTACGACATCTAGAGTGCTGCCGATTGCGATCCAGTCATGAACGTGTCACGCGCGTGTCATCCCGGGGCCTTGTCGCCGGGACCCATCTCCCAAGCTTGCTCGGGCGCTTGTTGCAGGCTGGATCCCGGCAACGAGTGCCGGGATGACCAAGCGGCGCATCGATCCGATCGGGCGGGCAGTGAGCCCGCAATCTGGCTTCGGCTGAAGGGGCGGTCAACGCGGAGGACACACAATGGCTACGTTCGTTGTGCTCGGCTGCTTCACGGACCAAGGCATCCGCAGTGCCAAGGACACGACCAAACGCGCGGACGCCTTCAAGGAGATGGCCAAGAAGGTCGGCGTGACGGTCAAGGATGTCTACTGGACGCTCGGCCAGTTCGATATCGTCGCGCTCTGCGAGGCACCGGACGACCAGGCTGCCTCGGCTCTGGCCTTCAGCATCGGCGCGCTCGGCAACGTCCGCACGCAGACGCTGCGGGCATTCACGCAAGCGGAGATGGGCGGCATCCTCGCCAAGATGGCCTGAGGCGCGCGAGCGCTTGAGCGCCGGGGCCCAGGGTCGCCAGCTCGCGGGGCTGCACATGAACCCCTGGGTCCCGGAGATTGCGCTTTGCGCAATTCCGGCATGACAGGAGGGGCGGCGCAAGCGCTGCCCCTTCCCCCGTTTCGAGCAACCGGTGACTAGACCGAGTAGTACATGTCGAACTCGACCGGATGCGGCGTCATGTCGGTGCGCGCCACCTCGGCCATCTTGAGCTCGATATAGGCGTCGATCATGTCGTCGCTGAAGACGTTGCCCTTCTTCAGGAACTCGCGGTTGCCGTCGAGGTTCATCAGCGCCTCGCGCAGGCTGGCGCAAACGGTCGGGATCTTGGACAGCTCCGCCGGCGGCAGGTCGTAGAGGTTCTTGTCGATCGCCTCCCCTGGGCTGATCTTGTTCTGGATGCCGTCGAGACCGGCCATCAGCATGGCGGCGAAGCCGAGGTAGGGATTGGCCGCCGGATCGGGGAAGCGGACCTCCACGCGCTTGGCCTTCGGGCTCGTCACCACCGGGATGCGGCAGGACGCCGAGCGGTTGCGCGCCGAGTAGGCGAGCAGCACGGGCGCCTCGTAGCCCGGCACCAGACGCTTGTAGGAGTTGGTGGTGGGATTGGTGAAGGCGTTGATGGTCTTGGCGTGCTTGAGGATGCCGCCGATGTAGTAGAGGCAGGTGTCGGACAGGTCCGCATACTTGTTGCCGGCGAACACCGGCGTGGAGCCCTTCCAGATCGACTGGTGGCAGTGCATGCCCGAGCCGTTGTCGCCGAATACGGGCTTGGGCATGAAACAGGCCGTCTTGCCGTAGGCCTGCGCCACCTGATGGATCACGTACTTGTAGATCTGCATATGGTCCGCAAGCTGAACCATCGGGCCGAACTTGATGCCGAGCTCGTGCTGGGCGGAGGCCACCTCATGATGATGCTTCTCGACCACGACGCCCATCTCGGCCATCACCGAGAGCATCTCGGAGCGAATGTCCTGGCCGCTGTCGACCGGCGGCACGGGGAAATAGCCGCCCTTGACGCGCGGCCGGTGGCCGAGGTTGCCCATCTCGTAGTCGGTGCCGCTGTTGGAGGGCAGCTCGGCGCTGTCCAGCTTGAAACCGCAGTTGTAGGGGTCGGTGTTGAACTTCACGTCGTCGAAGATGAAGAACTCCGCCTCCGGGCCGAACACGATCGAGTCGCCGACGCCGGTCTGCTTCATGTAGGCTTCGGCGCGCTTGGCGATGGAGCGCGGGTCGCGCTCGTACATCTCGCCCGTCGACGGCTCCAGCACATCGCAGAACACCGCCATGGTGGTCTGGGCGAAGAACGGGTCGAGGTGGGCGCTGGCTGGATCCGGCATCAGCGTCATGTCGGAGGCTTCGATGCCCTTCCAGCCGGCGATCGAGGAGCCGTCGAAGGCATAGCCTTCCGCGAACATCGCCTCGTCCACGCACGAGCCGTCCGCCGTGACGTGCTGCATCTTGCCCTTGGTGTCGGTGAAGCGAAGGTCGAGGAACTTGACGTCCTTGTCCTTCATCATTCTCAGAACGTCGCCGGCAGTCTTCGGTCTATCAGCCATGGGTACTCCCCTGTCCTCAACTCTGATCCGTGTGTGATGGTGGCGCTATGCAATGCGACGGCCATGACGGCCATCCCCCAAGGGCGCTCGCTGGTGGCGGCGCGGCCCCCGTCGTGTCTTAGATTGCGTCAGTTCCGGTCTCGCCCGTGCGGATGCGGATGGCTTCCTCGATCGTGGAAATGAAAATCTTGCCGTCGCCGATGCGCCCGGTCTTGGCGGCCTTTTGAATGGCCTCCAGCGCCTTGGGCAGCATGTCGTCGCCGAGAACGACCTCCAGCTTCACCTTCGGCAGGAAGTCGACAACATACTCCGCGCCGCGATAGAGCTCCGTGTGCCCCTTCTGGCGGCCGAAACCCTTGGCCTCGATAACGGTAATGCCCTGCAGGCCAATCTCCTGCAGAGCCTCCTTCACCTCGTCGAGTTTGAAGGGCTTGATAATGGCCTCTATCTTTTTCATGCGTGCTTCCACCTCCCGACCCGCTGACGGCGGGGTTCACACTGTCTCGGCTGCAAAATGCTTAAGCATGCGGCGTGCCAAGGTTTACGCGGCTGCAATTTCCCAGGCAACGAACGACTTTTGCGTATCTACAGGGCAGCTAGGCTAGCGAGCAACCGTTGAATGTGCACAAAACAAAGGCAATTGCCTATTGAATGGGCGGCAATTTTGAGGGCTGTCCACTGAACAATGCGCAATAGGTGATGAGCTGGTGAATGTGCAGGCGCAAGATGCTTTCCGGTTCATGAAAGAATGCGAGGTCGCGCCATGTCTGGGCATGAACTGCTGACCGCTGAGGAAATGAGCCGCGCCGATCAGCTGGCGGCGGCGGCCGGAGTGGCGGGGCTCACCCTCATGGAGGCGGCAGGGCGTGCCGTGGCCGAGGCGGCCGCCGGCCTTGCGGCCCGCAAGGGGGCCGTCGTGGCCGTCGTGTGCGGTCCGGGCAACAACGGCGGCGATGGGTTTATGGCGGCGCGGCTGCTGCGGGACGAGGGCTATCGCGTGCGGGTCGGCCTCATGGGTGCGCGTGAAGGGCTTGCCGGCGATGCCGTCGCGGCGGCATCGCGTTGGGACGGGGGGGTCGAGGCTTTGACCCCTGCGATCCTGGACGGGGCCGATCTCATCATCGACGCGCTGTTCGGCGCCGGCCTCTCCCGGCCGCTGGCCGGAACGGCGGCCGAGGTCGTCGCGGCCATCAACGGGTCGGGCAAGCCGGTGGTTGCGGTCGACGTGCCGAGCGGGCTCGATGGCACGACGGGCCAGGCCCACGGTCCTGCGGTGCAGGCAACCCGCACGGTCACGTTCTTCTGCCTGAAGCCCGGGCATCTGCTGCTGCCGGGGCGGCGGCTGTGCGGGGAGATGCAACTTGTCGACATCGGCATCCCGGCGCGCGTGCTCGAGGAGATCGCCCCGCGCACGTTCGCCAACGGGCCCGGCCTGTGGCGCGCAGCCTTTCCGCAACCCGGGCTCGACGCCCACAAGTACACGCGCGGGCATGCCATCGTCGTCTCGGGGCCGCCCGAGTGCACCGGCGCCGCCCGTCTCGCCGCGCGCGGGGCGCTGCGCATCGGCGCGGGCCTGGTGACACTGGCGGGCAGCGGTGCCGCCACAGCCATCAACGCCACGCATGCCACGGCCGTGATGGTGCGGGCGCTGGCCACGGACGGGGCGCTGGCCGAGTTTCTTTCCGATCCGCGACGCAATGCCGTCCTGATCGGCCCCGGTGCCGGCGTCGCGGCGGCGACAGCGGCCAGCGTCATCACCGTGCTGAGCTCGGCGGCGGCCGTCGTGATGGATGCGGATGCGCTCACCTCCTTCGTCGCCGACGCCAGCGAGGCGCCAGTCAAGGCCGCCGGCCTCGGCTTCATCGTGCGCAGCGCCGAACCGGAGCCGGCCAAGGAGGGGCTGTTCGAGGCCATCAAGGCGCGCGCGGCACCGGCGGTGCTGACCCCGCATGAAGGTGAGTTCGCGCGCCTGTTCGGCGAGCTTTCTGGCTCGAAGCTGGACCGGGCGCGGCAGGCTGCGGCCACCAGCGGTGCCACCGTGGTGCTCAAAGGGCCCGACACCGTCATCGCCGCGCCCGACGGCCGGGCGGCCATCAACGCCAATGCGCCGCCGTGGCTCGCCACGGCCGGCTCCGGCGACGTGCTGGCGGGCTGCATCACCGGCCTTCTGGCGCAACGCATGCCGGCCTTCGAGGCGGCCTGTGCGGCGGTGTGGCTGCACGGGGAATGCGCGAGCCGCTATGGCATCGGGCTGATTGCGGAGGATCTGCCCGAGCAGCTGCCGCAGGTGCTGGCGCGCCTGCTGGGCGGAGCCGGGGCTCAGCCTACCTCGCGATGACGCGCTCGATGTCGTCGGCGCCCTCCATCCAGGCCAGCTCGCCCCTGCGCAGCATATAGTTTACGTGCGCCTGGACCTCGCTGAAGGCGAAGCTCATCTGGTGCGGGTCGAGCGCGCGCGTGAAGAGCACGGGCACCAGCTCGGCCGCCGATCGCGGCGCGGCGCGGCACGCCGCGGCGATGGCGGCACAGCGCGCCTCGTGGTGCGCGATGAGCTCGTCGCTGCGCACGTGCAGGCCGTAGAACGGGAGCTGGTGTCCCGGCAGGACGAGAGCATCCGCGGGGATCTGCTGCTTGATCTCGCGCAGCGAGCGCACGTAGAGGCCGAGCGGATCGCCGTCGGGCTCCACCGCCCACACGCTGATGTTGGGCGTGATCTTCGCCAGAACCTGGTCGGCCGCAAGAAAGACGTTGTCGGCCGCGCAGTAGAGCATCACCTGCTCCGGCGCATGCCCGTTGCCGGTGAGCACCTCGAAGCTGCGACCGCCGATCGCCAGCGTGTCGCCGGCGACCAGGCGCATGAAGGTCGGCGGCAGGCCGGACACCATCTTCAGGTAGCCGTGACCTTGCGTGGCAACCCGCTGTGTCGTCTCCGCATCGAGCCCGTGGCGCAGATAGAAGTCGCGATAGGGCTTGGCATCGAGCGCGCCGGGGCTGAGCGAGATGTTGAGGCAGCCGAGATAGGACGTCTGGCTCGTCAGCAGCGGCAGATCGAAGCGATCGCACAGCCAGCCGGCAAGCCCGATATGGTCGGGATGGAAATGGGTGACGATCAGCCGGGTCAGGGGGCGGCCGGACAGCGGCCCGTTGATGAGCGCCTCCCAGACGGCGCGCGTCGGCGCGTTGCCGATGCCGGTGTCGAGCACCGCCCAACCATCGCCGTCGTCGATCAGGTAGACGTTGATGTGGTCCAGCCGGAAAGGCAGGGGGATGCGCGCCCAGAGGATGCCGGGCGCAATCTCGATGGCCTGGCCAGCGGCGGGCGGCTCCGGCGATGGAAAGATCAGCCGGCTGTGGTCTGCCTTGGTGAGCATCGTTGCAATGTTGCCAGTGGTGCTGGTCTCCTATGTAGTCTGGCATGGACGATTTTGCACTGCACCTAAGCGTCGCGCAGTGGAGATCGGCGATCCTTGCGTGACTGGGCCTGCCGATGCGGCCTCGTCCGGCCCGCAAAACCGCACTGTCGTTGCCCGCGCAACCCGTTCGACCTGCCTGTCCTGCCCATGAGCGCACAACCAGCCGAGCCGTCGTTTGCGAGGACCTTGGACCTCCGGATCGCCTGCTGAGCCTGCCGCGGGCGCCTCGTGCCGCCGGCATGGTGCGGGTCGCCCTCAATTTCCCCGACGTGCTGACGCGGGCGGCCCTTGCGCCCGGCGGCGTGGGCCTCGCCGCCGCGCAGATCGGCAAGCGGTCGGTGCACGCGTGCTGGCCGCCGTTTCGAGCCGCGAGAAGCTGGGCACGGCAGCCAGGCACGGGGCTGCCGAGGTGATCGACGACACCCGCGAGAAGATCGAACACGCCGTGCGACGTTTTACCTCGGGTGGTGGCGCGAATGTGGTGCACCCCGTGGGACTGGCCGCTGAGGCGGTGCATGAGATGCCTCGCCTGGAACGGTAGGCTGCTGATCGCCGGATTCGCTGCCGGCAGCATCCCGAGCCACGCCGCCAATCGCGTTCTGCTCAAGGGCGCCTCGGTGATCGGCGTGCGCGCCGAAGCAATGCGGCGCCTCGCCGACCGGCAAGCCATCGGACGCATCGCTATCCATGTCGATACGACGCAATAATAAATCGACGGGCGCCGGCCAACAGGTGATGCTTGTCGATTTGAAAGACTTGTCGTGGGTTCATTGTTTGCGCTACAGCGCTTACTGACTAGCATGACTGGGATTAAGATCGACGGTCAGTATGGCCTCGCACCGGGCGGCAAATCTGGCGCCCGTCCACGATAAGGGAGAGGGTTGATGAGCAAGACCTACAATATTCTGCTGATGGGCGCGTCCTACGGGTCGCTGCTGGCCTCCAAGTTGCTGTACGGCGGCCACAAGATTCACCTGGTGTGCCTGCCGCCCGAAGCCGAACTGATCAACGCGGAAGGTTTTCGCGTGCGCCTGCCCGTCAGGGGCCGCAAGGACCCGGTGGTGCTCGACTCGCGCCAGTTGCCGGGCAAGGTGACGGCCAGCGGCGCGACCGGGATCGATCCGAAGGACTACGATCTCGTCGGTCTGTGCATGCAGGAGCCGCAGTACCGTTCGCCCGGCGTGCGCGAACTGCTCGACGCCGTCGCCAAGGCGAAGGTGCCGTGCATGTCGATCATGAACATGCCGCCGCTGCCTTACATCAAGCGCATCCCCGGCCTCGACTACGAGGCCCTGCGCCCGGCCTACACGGATGCCACCGTGTGGGATTCGTTCGATCCTGCGTACATGACCTTGAACAGCCCCGACCCGCAGGCGATCCGCCCGCCCGAGGAGAAGGTCAATGTGCTGATGGTCACGCTGCCGACCAACTTCAAGGTGTCGAGGTTCGACAACGAGGCGCACACCGCCATCTTGCGCCAGCTCGAGCGGGACGTGGACGCGGCGCGCTTCGATACGCCGGAAGGCAAGATCGAGCTGCCGGTGAAGCTCAGAGTGCACGATTCCATCTTCGTGCCGCTCGCCAAGTGGGCGATGCTTCTCGCCGGCAACTACCGCTGCATCACCAAGGACGGCATGCGCACGGCGCAGGAGGCGGTGCACTCGGACATCGAAACCTCGCGCTCGGTCTATACCTTCGTCAACGACCTGTGCGTGAAGCTGGGCGCCAACCCGGCAGACCTCGTGCCGTTCGAAAAGTACGCGGCGGCGGCCCAGTCGCTGACGCGGCCGGCGTCGGCGGCCCGCGCGCTCAACAACGGCGTATCCTACATCGAGCGGGCCGATAAGCTGGTGCAGTTGATCGCCAAGCAAAAGGGCTTGAGCCATCCGGTGATCGACGCAACGGTGGCCCTGGTCGACTCGCGGCTCGAGGCCAACCGCAAGAAGGCGTCCTAGAACGCTTGCCCTGTCATCCCGGATACTGCGCTCGCCGCGCAATTCCGGGATGACAGGGCGCCCTCGTTCCATCGGCCTTGCCGGACAGGCTGCGGCTCTGGCATGGTCCGGCCGGACCCGGTTGGGTCATCGAGACCTTGGCACGCAAGCGGGGCTCGATCAGGGAGGGCCCCGTGAGCGACCGCCAGGCCGAGCGTGAGACCGCTGCGCAGCACGCACCCGCGGCCGCCATCAGCTTCGACGGCGTGGCCATCGATTTTCCGGTGGCCGGCGGCGCCAGCTATCCGGCCGTCACCAGGACCGATCTGAAAGTCGGCGCGCACGAGTTCGTCGCCATTGTCGGGCCGACCGGCTGTGGCAAGTCCACGCTGCTGAATGTAGCAGCCGGCTTGCTTGCGCCTTCGACTGGCCAGACCCTGGTATTCGGGGCGCCGCTCGTCGGTCTGAACCGCAGCGCTGGCTATCTCTTCCAGCAGGACGCGGTGATGCCGTGGAAGACCGCCCGCGACAATGTGGCCATCAGCCTGGAGATCGCCGGCACGGCCCGCGCCGAGGCCCTGGAGCGCGCCCAGGGCTGGCTGAAGCGCGTGGGGCTTTCGGCATTCGGCGACCGCTATCCGCATCAGCTCTCGGGCGGGCAGCGAAAGCGCGTCGGCCTCGCCCAGGTGCTGATCCGCGACCCCAAGGTGCTGCTGATGGACGAGCCGTTCGGACCCCTCGATGCGCAGACGCGGCAGATCATGGGCAACCTGCTGCTCGACCTGTGGGCCTTGGATCGCAAGGCGGTGCTGTTCGTCACGCACGACCTGGAGGAGGCCATCGCGCTGTCGGACCGCGTGGTGATCATGTCGGCGGGGCCCAGCGCGCGCATCATCGGCGACCATGCCATCGATCTGGAGCGGCCGCGCGACGCCAGCGAGGTGCGCCTGCTGCCGCGCTTCCATGAACTGCACAAGGCGATCTGGGGCCAGCTGCGCGCCGAGGTGCTGAAGGCCTACGGGGAGGACGCAGGGTGAACCGGGTCACGCTCCTCCTCCTGCAGGCGCTGGTGGCCGTGGTGGCGATCGGCATCTGGCACATCGGGTCAAGCGTGCCGATCGGCGGCACCTATTTTCTGCCGAAGTTCTTCTTCTCCACGCCGGCCGACGTGGCAACGCGGGTGTGGACCTTGTTTGCCGACGGCACGGTCAAGATTGCAACCTGCACCGAGCCCATCGACCTCACGCGCCTCATCAACATCTCGGCGCCCTGCTTCGGCAAGACGGTGTGGCAGCATCTTTTGATCACGCTGATCGAGGGGCTGCTGGCCTTTGCTATCGGCGCGGCGGCCGGCGTCGCCATCGGTTTCTGGCTGGCGCGGCATCCCTTGCTGTCGGCGATCTTTGATCCCTACATCAAGATGCTGAATGCGCTGCCCCGCGTCGTGCTGGCGCCGATCTTCCTCTTGTGGCTGGGGCTCGGCATCTGGTCCAAGGTGGCGCTGGGGGTCACGCTGGTGTTCTTCATCGTCTTCTTCAACGTGTACCAGGGCGTGAAGGAGGTGAGCCCCGCCATCCTCGCCAATGCGCGCATGCTGGGCATGAACGAGCGCCAGCTCTTCCGCAACGTCTATTGGCCCTCGGCGCTGTCGTGGATGTTCTCCTCGCTGCACACGTCGGTGGGATTTGCCATCATCGGCGCGGTGGTCGGCGAATACCTGGGCTCGGCGGCCGGGCTCGGCTACATGATCCAGCAGGCGGAAGGGACGTTCGATACCACGGGCGTGTTCGCCGGCATGGTCATTCTGGCGGTGTTCGTGCTCATCATCGACTGGTTCGTGACGCTGATTGAAAGACGCCTGCTCGTGTGGCGACCGCCATCTGCCGCGGGCCAAGGCTGAAACGCAACTAGGGAGACGCCGATGAAAATCCTCAAGACCATCATGCTGGCCGCCATGGCACTGACGGTCGCGGGCAGCGCTCAAGCGCAAGCGCCGGAGAAGAAGGACGTCAAGCTGGGCGTCGGCGGCGCCAACTCGCTCTACTACCTGCCGCTGGCGCTGACGGAGAAGCTCGGCCACTTCAAGGAGCAGGGGCTCAACGTCGAGGTCAACGACTTCAAGGGTGGCTCGCAGTCGCTGAATGCGCTGGTGAGCAACTCGGTGGATGTCGTCACCGGTGCCTACGAGCACACGCTGCGCATGCAAGTCAAAGGGCAGCCGATCGTCGCGGCCATCGAGCTCGGCCGCTATCCCGGCATCACGCTGGCGGTGAAGAAGGACCGCACGGACAAGATCAAGACCATCGCCGACCTCAAGGGTGCCAAGATCGGCGTGACGGCTCCTGGGTCATCCACCAACATGATCGTGCAGTACCTGATGACCAAGGCCGGCCTGAAACCTGATGATGCCTCCTTCATCGGCGTCGGCGCGGGGCCGGGCGCGGTGGCCGCCATGCGCAAGGGCGAGCTCGACGCCATCTCCAACATCGATCCCATGATCGCCATGCTGGAGGCCAGCGGCGACGCCGTCGTCCTGGCGGAAACGCGCACCACCGAGGGGGCGAACAAGGTGCTGGGCGGCACCATGTCGGCGGCAGTGCTCTACTTCCGGCGCGATTTCATCGACAAGAACCCCAACACCGTGCAGGCGCTGGTGAATGCCCTCTACAAGACGCTGCGCTGGATCGACAAGGCGACGCCCGAGCAGATCGCCGACAACGTGCCGCAGGAGTATTGGCTGGGAGACAAGGCGCTCTACGTCACCGCCGTGAAGGCCAACCTGCAGGTCTATTCGCGCGACGGCATCGTCAGCGAAGGCAGCCAGAAGCGCTCCATCGGCTTCCTGCAGCAGTTCGACAAGGAGATCGCGGCCGCGACCATCGATGCGTCCAAGACCTGGGACGACCGCTTCGTGAAGAAGGCCGCCACCACGATCAAGTAGGGCTTTCAACGTCTCCACCTGGATCCTGGAATTCGCCGCAGGCGAATTCCGGGATCCAGGGCTGACGGATTGCCCGCGATTGCTTTGTGGCGCCTGGGTCCCGGATGCTGCCCTTCGCGCAATGCCGGAATGACAGGAGCTTATCGCCGCTGGCCGTTCTGCACGCCTGTAATCCGCCGCACGAATTCATCCGTCAGCATGCGCAGGTGATCGCCGGTCTGGCCGGGGTACTTGGCCCAGTAGGAGCGGTCACTCGGCGAGAAGTAGGCGGCCGCCTGCAGCGGCGTGACGCGCAGCACGGGCCGCGCGAAGCAGCGGTTCTCCGGGTCCTGGCGCAGCCACTGGTCGTACTGGTCGTCCTCCACCGACTGGGGGTCCTTCATGTTGACGATCACGCCCAGCAGGTCGGCAAAGCCCATCTCGGGATTGCGCTGGCGGAATTTGCGCAAGAAGGCGAGGCCGCGCGTCGAGATGTAGTCGGGCCGCGTCGGCGACAGGTAAAAATCGGCCTCGCGCAGCCAGCATTCGGTCAGCACCGACAGGCCGGGCGCGCTGTCGACGAAGATGTAGTCGTAGGCCTGCCGCGCCTCCCTGAGAATGCCGCCGACGGTCCGGCGCAGCAGCGCCTCGCGCTCGCCCTTGGAGATCTCACGCTCAAACAGCGTGAGATTGGTGTCGCTGGGCAGCAAATCGATCGAGCGCGCATCGTCCACGTCCGACACGCCGGCAATGACGTAGCGGCGCCAGTCCTCCGGCGTCTCCTTCAAGACGGCGGCGACGAGGTAGTCGACGATGGTCTGGCCTTCGTCCTGCAACGCCTCCAGCTGCCGCTGCGGCAGCAGCATGTGGCTGATGCTGGCCTGGGCATCGGAATCGATGACCAGAACCTTTTTGCCGTGGAACGCCGAGAGTGTTTCGGCAAGGGCCAGGACGAGAGTCGATTTGCCGACACCCCCCTTGGCGTTCATGACAGTGATGGTATTGCGCATTACGCGGCAGCCTGCCCCCGACAGTTCTCCGATGTGATCCCCGACCCCGGCCGGATCATACTCGGCGGCGGCGGCAGTCTCCAGAGCCAAACTGCTCAAGCCCGGTTGCGCCCGGGCCGTTCTCTCATTCCAGCCACACGCGCAGCGGCATGCCGCCCCTGGGCGCCAGCGTGACCCGGGCCACCGGCTCCGGCTCATGCCCGGCGATGGTGGCGAAGCGGGCACACTGCAGCATGCTCGCCAGCATGGCGGTCGCCTCGATCATGGCAAAGGCCATGCCGATGCAGATGCGCGGGCCGGCGCCGAACGGCATGTACTGGTAGCGGGACATCTTGGCCTCCTGCTCCGGCGCAAAGCGCTCCGGATCGAACAGGTGGGGGTTGGGCCAGCGGGCGGCGTGGCGGTGCAGGGCATAGATCGGGAGGACGACCGACGTGCCGGCCGTGATGGCATGGCCGCCGAGCGCCGTGTCGGCCACCGCCTGGCGGCTCATCATCGGGACGGGCGGATAGATGCGCATGCTCTCCTTGATGACCTGCTGGGTCAGGCCCAGCTTGTCGATGTGCTCGGCCGCGACATCCGCGCCGCCGGTCACGCGCGCGATCTCGTCCTTGAGCACGCCGGCCCATGCCGGCGAACGTGCGAGCAGATAGAGCGTCCAGGTGAGCGCCTTGGCCGTGGTTTCGTGGCCTGCGAGATAGAAGGTGAGGAGATTGTCGATCAGCTGCTCCTCGGTCATTGGCGCGCCGGTTTCGGGATCGTGCGCCTGCATGAGGCGGTGCATGAGGTCGTCGCGCGCGTGCGCGGCCCCGCGACGCTCGTGCAGCATCGCCGCCACCGAGGAGCGCAGCATGTGGACCGCCTGCCGCTGGGACCGGCGGCCGGGTTGGGGCAGCCATGGGGGCGCGTTCGCCACCGCATAGAGCTGTGACCAGGCGCCGGCCTTCTGGAACAGCCTCGCGGAGCGCTCGATGGCAGCGCCTACGGTCGCATCCGCCGACGGCAGCAGCGTGGCCGAGATGACATCGAACGTGACCCTGGTCATGTCGTGCTCGATGTCATGCGTGGTGCCGGAGGGTGCCTGGCGCCACCTGGCCAGAAGATCACGGGTGGCGCGCACGAAGGTGGGCACGAATGTCGTCAGCTCGTGATGCCGGAACATGGGCGCCGAGGTCTGGCGCTGCCATTTCCACTCACTGCCTTCGCTGGTCAGGATGCCCTTGCCGAGCAGGGGGCTGAGCAGGCGGATCTGCACGAGCTTGCGGAACTGCTCGCGCTGATCGAGCAGCACGGCCTTGATCAGGCCGGGCTCGGTGACCCACACCACCGGGCGGCCGGGGAAGCGCACGACGTCCTGCTCGTAGACGGCCTGCGGCACGACGAGCAGCGGGTTGCGCACGAACTTGGCGATGAAGGCGAGCCGGTTCAGGGGCCGCGCCGGCGGCGCGATGTGCGGCGGGGTGAACGGGGCGGGCAGAGGTGTGGGGCTGTGCGTGGCGGCCAGAGCGATCGATGACATGGGTGCATCTCTCCCCAGCATGCGGCCGCGCGCAGTCCAGGCCCGGCGGCGCAGGTTGGGGCAGTCTAGCGCGGCGTGCGCAGCAGGTCGAGGAACGCGGTGTTGAAGCGGTCGGCCGCCTCGTACATCACCCAGTGGCCGGCCCCTTCGATCAGGCGGACCGCAAGCTCGGGGTGATGCCGCCTGAGGATATCGAGCCGCGCATCCAGCGACGGCCGGGCGATGATGTCTTGCGTACCCCAGATGGTCTGCAGCGGCGCGCTGACGCTGGCGAGCGCCCGGGCCAGCTCGTCGGTGGCGGCAAACGGGCGGCTGCGGAAGCGGGCGCGCCTGATGTTCTCCGCCTGCAGGTGAACGGCCAGCGCATCGATCCGGGCCGGGTCGGCGAACATGAGCACGGCCAAATTCTGGTGGTACACGGCCGCGATCTGTGCCGCGGTCATGCCCGTGCGCGCCTTGGCGAACGGCTCGCGCGGGTCGGCGCGCAGGCCGAGCCCGGCGACGCCGATCAGGGTCAATTCGCGCACGCGCGCCTTGAGCCGGGCGGCGGCCAGCCCGGCGATATGCCCGCCGAACGAGAAGCCGGCGAGCCGCAGCGCCCTGTCGCCGGGAAACAGCGCATTCAGTCCCGCCACAACGACCTCGGCAATGCTGCCGGGGGTCCAGGGCTTGGGCGGCATGGCGGATGAGCCGAGCCCTGGGATGTCGGCAACCCACAGCTCGTGCCGCTGCGCCAGGACCGGAATATTGCGAAGCCAGTGCGTCCAGGAGCCCGATCCGCCGTGCAGAAGCACCAGCGGCTCGCCTGCGCCCCACACCCGCCAGACCATGGTGCCCTCGCCGCAGGGCGTGCGCACCTTGCGCGCCGTGCGGGCAAGGGCGTCGACGGCGGCCGCGGGATCAGCGGCATCCCCGGCAGGGCCAAGGCTCTTCTGCATAGGCGCATGATGCGGGGCAGCCACCGTTTGGGCAAAGGATAACTTGCCGCGTGGCACGCCGGCGGCGTAACACCCGGGGCGAGGAACCGCAAGATGGCGAGGAGCACGAATGGCGAGGCCAGGCAACGATCAACCCAGCACCAAGCTCAGGATTGCCGTCATTCCCGGCGACGGCATCGGCAACGAGGTGGTGCCGGAAGGGATCAAGGTGCTGGAGGCGGTGGCCGGCCGCTTCGGCCTCGACTACGTCTGGGACACCTTCGACTGGTCGTGCCAGCGCTTCGCCAAGACCGGCGCCATGATGCCGGCGGACGGCCTGGATGAGATCGCCAAGCACGACGCCATCTATCTGGGCGCCGTGGGCTGGCCGGGCGTGCCCGATCACGTCTCGCTGTGGGGCCTGCTGATCCCGATCCGCCGCGGCTTCCAGCAGTACGTGAACCTCCGCCCGGTGCGCCTGTTCGAAGGGCTGAAATCGCCGTTGGCCGATCGCCGGCCGGGCGACATCGATTACTTCATCGTGCGCGAGAACAACGAGGGCGAGTACTCCTCCATCGGCGGGCGCATGTACGAGGGAACCGAGCTGGAGGCGGCGATCCAGCAGGCGGTGTTCACCAAGAAGGGCTGCGAGCGGGTGATGCGCTATGCCTTCAATCTGGCGATGACGCGCAAGCGCCGCGAGGTGGCATCGGCCACCAAGTCGAACGGCATCTCCATCTCGATGCCCTATTGGGACGAGCGCTTCGCCGCGGTCGCCAAGGAGTATCCCGGGGTCAAGATCGGCCAGTTCCACATCGACATCCTGGCCGCCCACCTGGTGCGCAACCCGCACTGGTTCGACGTGATCGTGGGCTCCAACCTGTTCGGCGACATCCTCTCCGACCTCGGGCCCGCCACCACGGGCACCATCGCCATCGCGCCCGGCGGCAACATCAATCCCGAGCGCGAGTTCCCATCGATGTTCGAGCCGGTGCACGGCAGTGCGCCAGATATCGCCGGCAAGGGCATTGCCAACCCGATCGGGCAGGTGTGGTCGGGGGCCATGATGCTCGAGCACCTGGGCCACAAGGCGGCCGCCGACGCGATCGTGACGGCGATCGAGCGCCTGTTTGCGGAAACCGACGTGCGCACGGCCGACATGGGCGGCAAGGCCACCTGCCGTGAGATGGGCGACGCGCTGGCCGGGCTGGTGCGATGAGAGAGAGGGGCTCCCGGCCCGACGTTCCGGTTTCGCCCCATTTGGGCTATAAGCGCTGACAGCTGAGTCCCCGGCAGGCTGTGCGCGCGGCGCCTGCGCCCTCGTGCACGTGGCGAAGAAGGATGATCGATGGGGCAGCTCCTGCTCCGCGCTTTGGCGCTCTGGCTGGCACTGGCCCTTCCCGCCAGCGCCGCCGACGATCAAAGCACGCTGCGCGCCCGCGAAGCGGGCGCTGCCATGGCGCGCGCCAACATCGACCAGGCGATTGCCCTCTACACCGAGGCGCTGGCGGACAAGACGCTGCCCAACGAGCGCCGCGCCGTCATCCTGACCGACCGCGGCGTGGCCCATGCCCGCCGGCAGAGCCCGAAGGATGCGATCGACGATTTCAACCGGGCCATCCAGCTCTATCCAGAGTACGCCGCGGTCTACAACAACCGCGGCAACGTGCTGCTGGGCCTCGGCGCCGTGCGCGAGGCGATGAAGGATTTCGACCGCGCCCTGGTGCTGGCGCCGGGCTATGCCGCCGCCTTCTCCAATCGCGCCGGCGCGCACATGCGGCTCGGCCAGATCGACATGGCGATCGCCGACTACACCAAGGCGGTGGCGCTGGTCTCCGCCAATCCTGCGGCATTGACCGGACGCGGGCGCGCCCACCTCACCGCACAGCGGCCGCAGAGCGCTATTCGCGACTTCGGACGGGCCGTGGCGCTCGATGCCCGTTTCAGCGCCGCCTACCGTGGCCGGGCGGAAGCCAAGGCGGCGATCGAGCGCTACGATGAGGCCATCGAGGATTTCAGCCGCGCCATCGCCTTCGAAGCGCGCAACGCCCATCTCTATCTGCTGCGCGGGGCGGCCTATCTCGACGCCGGCAATGCCGCCTCCGCCGCCAAAGACTTCGCCACCGCCATCGAGATCAATCCGCAAGCCGCCTGGGGCTACGTGGCGCGCGGCTTTGCCTACACCAAGGCCGAGGCCTACGAGGAGGCGCTCAACGATTTCGGGCGCGCCATCGACCTGGAGCCGCGCTCGCCGAAGGCCTTTGCCTATCGCGCCTGGACCTATCGCCGCCAGCAGCAGCCCGAGCTCGGGCTGAGGGATGTCGAACGTGCGCTGCGGCTGGATGCCAACAGCGCCGAGGCGCACTGGGCGCGCGGCGAGATTCACGAGGCGCAGGGGCGCGCCGCGCAGGCGATCGCCGACCTCAAGAAGGCGTTGAGCCTGGATCCGGAATTGAAGGAGGCGACGCGGGCGCTGGCGCGGCTGGGGGTGAGCCCTGGCGCGGACGCGGCCGAGCTGGCCGATGCCGGCCTGGACGGCTGGCGCGTGTTCCAGAAGGGGCGGCAGTTCGTGGCGACCAGCGAGCAGTTCCAGCGCCTCAAGGTGGACATCGAGATGCTGGGCAGGGGTGAGCCGCGCATCCTGGATTGGGAAGTGAAGAGCGCGCCCTTTGCCGGCATTGGACTGTTGCGCTTCCATGCCGGCACGATGGATGGCCCACGCGGGCCGGAAGAGGTCGAGCAGGTGGCGATCATCGATCTGCAGGCGAGCACGGTGGTGGGCGTGGAGACGCAGCGTCGCGGCAGCCGGTTGGCCAAGATGACATGGGATGAGGGGCGGCTGGTGGTCGCCAGCGCCGACGGCACCAGCGATGAGTTCCAGTTGCGGCAGGCGAAGGCCAAGGAACCGCCGCCGCCGGTCAAGCGCGTCGCCGGTGAGCAGAAAACCCCTTCGTCCTGGCCGCCGTGGGCCGGAACCGGGCGCAAGCCCAAGACCTTGTTCGATCTGCTGTTTGGCAACTGACACGGTGGCGCCGATGGGCCGCCCCGACAAGGCAATCGCGGTCAATTCTTGACCCAGGGTCCCGGAGATTCTGCGGCCGCAGAATTCCGGGATGACACATGGTGCGGCGTGGGCCGCAGGCTTGGCAAAGAAAGGGTTGCGCAGACTGAGCCTCACAGGCCAAACTTGCCGCATCAGACCGACTTGCGCCCAGGCGGCCGCTGGCCATTGCCGCCGGAAGGGTATGCGTCGGTCTCGTTTCTTTCCCGCAGCGGCCACAGGTGCGAGGGCATGCGTGTAGGCTTGGTTTCGACGTCGCGCGCCAGGGTGATGCTCGCTGCTGCAGCCATGGCGCTGCTCGTGGCCGGCTGCGATCAGGGCCAGCCGCAGGCATCGCAGCCTAAGGCCGGAGCGCCAGCGCCGACCGTCAGCGTGTCCAAGCCTCTCCAGCGCACGATCGTGGAGTGGGACGAGTATACCGGCCGCTTCGATGCCGTCGAGACGGTCGAGATACGGGCGCGGGTCTCGGGCTATTTGAACGAGGTGCGCTTCAAGGACGGGCAGACCGTCAAGCAGGGGGACCTGCTGTTCGCCATTGATCCGCGGCCGTTCGAGCGCGCGCTGGAGCAGGCCAGGGCCGAGCTGTTCGTCGCCGCCACCAAGGTGGAGAACGCCAATCTCGACGTGGCGCGCGGCCAGCCGCTGATCGAGCGCAAGATCATTTCCGACAAGACCTTCGACGACCGGATGTCGCTGCTGCGGGATGCGCAGGCGGCGGTGAAGGTGGCGGAAGCCAAGGTCAAGTCGGCCGAGCTCGATCTGTCATTTGCCACCATCGCCGCGCCGATCGCCGGCCGCATCAGCCGCTCGCTGGTGACCGCCGGCAACTGGATCAGCGCCGGCAGCGTTTCCGGCGCCACTCTGCTCACGACCATCGTCAGCCAGGATCCGATCTACATCTATTTCGACGTCAACGAGAACAACTACATCAAGTACAAGCGGCTGGCCGAGCGCGGCGTGGGGGCTGCCGATGTTGGCGCCCTGGTCGAGGTGGCGCTGCCCGACGAGCACGGCTTTCCGCACAAGGCGCAGCTCGACTTCCTGGACAACAGGCTGGATCAAGCCACGGGCACGCTGCGGGCGCGGGCGGTGCTGGCCAACAAGGCCGGCCTCTTCTCGCCGGGGCTGTTCGCCCGCGTGCGCGTCACCGGCACGCCGAGCTACGCGGCGATCCTGATCCCTGACAGCGCCATCGGCACCGACCAGACCAACAAGTACGTCTATGTCGTGGCCGGCGACGGGACGGTTGCTCGACGGAACGTGAAGCTCGGGCCGCTCATCGACGGGCTGCGGGTGGCGCGGGAAGGCTTGGCGGGCGACGACTGGGTGGTCACCAACGGGCTGCAGCGCGTGCGGCCCGGCCTGAAGGTTGAGCCCAAGCGCGTGGCGATTGCCGCGTCGGAGGCCTCCTCTGGTGGCGGCGCCATTCCTAAGGCGCAGGAATGATGGAGCGCATGCCGCGCTTTCGCTCGCACACCAAGGGCCGGGCCCCATGAGCTTCAGCCACTTCTTCATCGCCCGGCCGATCTTTGCCGCCGTCGTGGCGATGGTCGTCACCATCATCGGCGCGGTGGGCTACACCGGCCTCGGCGTCACGCAGCTGCCCGAGATCATCCCGCCCACCATCACGGTCAACGCCAGCTATCCCGGCGCCAGCGCGCAGACGGTGGCCGACACGGTGGCGGCGCCGATCGAGCAGGAGGTGAACGGCGTCGAGGGCATGATCTACATGGCCTCGCAGTCGACCTCCGACGGTAATCTGTCGCTGACCGTGACCTTCGATGTGGGCACCGACATCGATCGAGCGCAGGTGCTGGTGCAGAACCGCGTCAGCGCGGCGGAGCGGCGGCTGCCCGACGAGGTGCGCCGCAACGGCCTGACCGTGCGCAAGCGCTCGCCCGACCTGCTGCTGGCCATCCACCTGATCTCGCCGGACAACACCTACGACCAGGTCTACATCTCCAACTACGGCCTGCTGAACGTCCGCGACCGGCTGATGCGGCTCTACGGCGTCGCCGACGTGAGCCTGTTCGGCGTGCGCGAGTATTCCATGCGCGTGTGGCTTGACCCCGACCGCGTGGCCGCGCGCGATCTGACCGCCGAGCAGGTGCTCGAGGCCCTGCGCGCCCAGAACGTCCAGGTCGCAGGCGGCGCGCTGGGCGAGCCCCCGATCGACGGCCACAATGCGTTTCAACTCTCCCTGCAGATGAAGGGGCGCCTGAAGACGGGCGATGAGTTCGAGAACATCATCGTCAAGATCGGCGCCGACGGCCGCGTGGTGCGGCTCAAGGATATCGCCCGCGTGGAGCTGGGCGCGCTCAGCTACTCGGCGCGCGGCTACGCCGACACCTATCCGGCCGTGATCGTCATCGTCGACCAGCAGCCGGGATCCAACGCCGTGGCCGCGACCCAGGGCATCAAGGACACGATGGCCGAGATGGCCAAGAGCTTCCCCAAGGGGCTCGAGTATCGCATCACCTACAACCCCACCGAGTTCATCGAAGTTTCCATCAGCAAGCTCTATGCGACGATCCTGGAGGCGACGGCGCTGGTGGTGCTGGTGGTGCTGCTGTTCCTCAAGACGTGGCGGGCAACGCTCGTTCCCGTCATCGCCATCCCCGTGTCGCTGATCGGCACCTTCGCAGTGATGCAGGCCTTCGGCTTCTCGCTCAACATGCTCACGCTGTTCGGGCTGGTGCTCGCCGTCGGCATTGTCGTCGACGACGCCATCGTCGTGGTGGAGAACGTCGAGCGCAAGCTGAAAGAGGGGCTGACCCCTCTTGAGGCAGCGCGCGTGTCGATGGACGAGGTCGGCACCGCGCTGGTGGCGATCGCGCTGGTGCTGCTGGCGGTGTTCATTCCGACCACATTCATCGGCGGCATCACCGGGCAGTTCTACCGCCAGTTTGCGGTCACCATCGCCACCGCCACCGCCATCTCGCTGTTCCTGTCGCTGACACTCAGCCCGGCCCTGTGCGCCCTGCTGTTCCACGCGCACGCGGAGGGGCAGGCCAAACCCGCGCTGCTGATGCGGCCCGTGCACGCCTTCTTCCGCCACTTCGACACCCAGTTCGACGTTCTGGCACGCGCCTACGCGCGGCTGGTGCGCAGCCTCGCCCGTGCATGGAAGCCGGTGCTGGTGGGGTATGTGCTGCTGCTCGCCTTTGCCGGCTGGTTCGTGGCCCGCCTGCCGACCGGCTTCATCCCCACGCTCGACCGGGCGATCCTGGTCATCTCGCTGCAGCTCCCACCTGGCGCCTCGATCGGCCGGACGGACGAGGTGGTGCGGCAGGCCACCGATCTGGTCTTGAGCGTGCCGGGCGTCAAATACTCCAATGCCTTCACCGGCCGCAATGCCGCCACGTTCACATCCGCCACCAATGCCGGCCTGCTCTTCCTGGTGCTCGACGACTTCGAGCAGCGACACCAACTGGGACAGACGGTGGACAAGCTGGCGCAGGACGTGCGCATCAAGCTGGCGCAGATCGAGGATGCCCACACCCTCGTGTTCATTCCTCCGCCAGTGCGCGGCATGGGCGCGTCGGCCGGCTTCTCCATGCGCCTGCAGGATACGCTCGGCATGCCGCCGGACGAATTCGCGCGCCTCACCCAGGAGTTCGTTGCCGAGGCCAACCGCACGCCGGGCATCGCCAACGTCTTCACCACCTTCGCCGCCGCCACGCCGCAGATCTACGTCGACGTCGATCGCGACAAGGCGCAGATGATGAAGGTGCCCGTCACCAACATCTTCGAGGCCATGCGTGTGTTCATGGGCTCCGCCTACGTCAATGACTTCAACATGTTCGGCCGCACCTATCGCGTCACGGCCCAGGCCGACGGCGATTTCCGCATGGACCGGGAGAACGTGTCGCGCATCCGGGTGCGCAGCTCCGAGGGGGCCATGGTGCCGCTGGGCAGCCTGGTCACGTTCAAGGAGATTTCCGGCCCCGAGCGGGTACCGCGCTACAACCTGTTTCCGTCCGCCGAGGTGCAGGGGGCGGGCGCAGCGGGCATCAGCTCGGGCCAGGCGCTGCAGATCATGCGGGCCCTGGCGCAGGACAAGCTGCCGCCCGGCATCAATTACGAGTGGACCGATCTGTCCTACCAGGAGGCCAAGGTCGGGCGCACGGGCTACTATATCTTCGTGCTGAGCGTCATCTTCGTGTTTCTGGCGCTGGCGGCGCAGTACGAGAGCTGGTCGCTGCCGCTCGCCATCATGCTCATCGTGCCGATGTGCCTGCTCTCGGCCGCGTTCGGCGTGTGGCTGCACGGCCGCGAGATCAACATTCTCACCCAGATCGGCTTTGTCGTGCTGATCGCGCTCGCCGCCAAGAACGCGATCCTCATCGTCGAGTTCGCCCGCCAGCTCGAGGAGCAGGGCAAGGATACGGTGACGGCGGCGGTGGAGGCGTGCCGCCTCAGGCTGCGGCCGATCCTGATGACGTCGCTGGCGTTCACCCTGGGCGTGGTGCCGCTGTACCTGGCCATCGGTGCCGGCGCGGAGATGCGCATCGCGCTGGGCACGGCCGTGTTCTGGGGCATGATCGGGGTGACCGTGTTCGGCCTGATCTTCACGCCGGTGTTCTATATCGTCGTCCGCCGCCTGGTCGGCGGCAGGCTGGCGCCGACGGGCCATGGCGCCGGTCACGGTCATGGGGTGCCGCAGCCGGCGGAGTAGGCGGGTTTCGCGCTGGTTTTGTCCATGCCGGCCGCGTGCGAGCACAAGCCGGTATCCAGGACTGAAGCTTGCACGCGATCATCGGCGGCCCTGGGTCCCGGATCGTCTGCTGCGCAGACTTGCGGGATGACAGGGGGGCACTTATCCCCGCCCCGGCGGGGCCGTGCGACAG
>JAIEQJ010000002.1 GCA_019747815.1 Hyphomonadaceae bacterium | reverse complement strand
CCAGGTGCGCAACAAGTGGTTCGACATCTCCATCACCCACGGCGACGGACGCACCGAGACCATCCCGCCACCCGCGCGCAGGAATTCTCCACCGAAGAAATAGCCCCGATTGCTGCAGTAAGGCTCAGTTTCTAACCATGCACGCGTGAATCCGGCGGACGCAATGGTGTGCGTCCTTATTGGAGCCGCGCGGACAATGCTATAGTGCCAGTCTCACCTCGGGGTTTCCCGCTCCAAGGGAGCTGATGTAGCGACAAGTGGGGTTTGTATGAGTAAGCCCGATCCGGCGGGCGGCAGCCTGGAAAGCATTCTGGCATCGATCCGCAAGAGCCTGTCGGAGCAATCAACCGACATGTTGAGCGAGGCCTCCGTCAGGCTGGCGGACCAGGACAAGGATGCAAGGCCGGTGCGCAAGCACGGCCTGACGCAACGGTTGGCGGGCACGACCGCCGAGGCCTCTTCGGTCCCTGCAGAGCAGCCCGGTGATGATCTTTCCGATTTACTCGAAGGCCCTGCGGGCAGTGCCGGGGGCGCTTTCGAGGCCGCACCAGGTCCTGCCACGGCGCCCGAGACAGCCTCAGCCGAGACTGATCCGCTCTGGTTCCTGACCCGGCGCGAAGAGGCCGTCCGCGAGGCCGAACGGTCCCCTCAGGAGGCCGCAGCCCAGCCGAATACCGGCGCCAAGGAAGCCTCCGCCGCTGAGCCCAAGCTGACGCGGCCTGAGGTGTTGCGCGCCTCCATGCCACCCTTTTTTGGCTCCAGCGCCGAGGTGGCAAAGCCGGCGTCGGCACCGGTCGCGCCTGCAGCCCAGGCTGCAAACAGTCCGCCGGCCGCCCGGCCGCCGAGCCCAGCGCCATCGGCCATGCAGCCGGGCGCGGATGCGGCCATTGCGCGCGAGGTATCGCTGGTGGCCGCCGCCGCGGAAGCAGCCGCGGCCCGCCCGGTGCAGCCTCAGCCGCAACCGGCGCTCAACGGCAAGGGCCCAGCAGCAGCATCGCCCCCGGCGGCGGCGGCGGCTCCACCGCCTGCTCACACGCCGCACAACCAAGCGCTCGAGGCGATGGTGCTCGATCTGCTGAAGCCTATGCTGCGCCAGTGGCTCGACCAGAATATGTCCCGCCTCGTGGCCGAAGCGCTCAGCGAAGAAGTCCAGCGCACCCGCACGCCCGAAGGTGGCGCCAAGAAGACTTGAAGCCCAGGGCTTCAGGGCTTAAGCACCAGCACCGCCCATCATCCGTCAATCCTGCTGTTTGAGCCGGACCATGCTCGAGAAGACCTATCAACCTGCCGACATCGAGGCGCGCATTCACGCCACCTGGATGGAGACGAATGCCTTCAAGGCCGGCCGGCCGGAGCGCGCGCAGGCGTCCCCCTACTGCATCGTCATCCCGCCGCCCAATGTGACGGGCTCGCTGCACATGGGGCATGCGCTGAACAACACCCTGCAGGACGTGCTGTGCCGCTTCGAGCGCATGTGCGGCAGGGATGTGTTGTGGCAGCCCGGCACCGACCACGCCGGCATCGCCACCCAGCTCGTCGTCGAGCGGCAGATGATGGAGCGGCAGGAGCCCGACCGACGCACCATCGGTCGCGAGAAATTCCTGGAGAAGGTTTGGGCGTGGAAGGCGGAGAGCGGGGGCACCATCGTCAATCAGCTGCAGCGCCTCGGCGCCTCCTGCGATTGGAGCCGGGAACGCTTCACCATGGACGAGGGCCTGTCGAAGGCGGTCCTGAAGGTCTTTGTCGATCTCTACAACAAGGGGCTGATCTACAAGGACAAGCGCCTGGTCAACTGGGACCCCGAGTTCCGGAGCGCGCTCAGCGACCTGGAGGTTGAGTCCATCGAGGCCCGCGGCTCCTTCAACTGGACCTCTGGCGATCCCGACAAGCCGTTCGATGCCAAGGCGCTCAACAAGGTCCTCGACCGCAATCCCTCAGGCCATCTCTATCACTTCCGTTACCCGCTGAAGGATGATCCCACGCGTTTCATCGTCGTCGCCACCACGCGGCCCGAGACCATGTTGGGGGACACCGCCGTCGCCGTGCACCCGGAGGACGAGCGCTACAAGGCCCTGGTTGGCAAGACTGTCGTGCTCCCCCTGGTTGGGCGCGAGATCCCCATCATCGCCGACGACTACTCCGATCCGGAGAAGGGCTCGGGCGCGGTCAAGATCACGCCGGCGCACGACTTCAACGACTATGCCGTCGGCAAGCGCCACAACCTGCCGCTCATCAACATCCTGGACGCGAGTGCGCAGCTCAACGACAACGTCCCGGAGAAATATCGCGGGCTCGACCGCTTCGCCGCGCGCAAGCAAGTGGTCGCCGATCTCGTCGCGCTGGGGCTCGTCGAGAAGATCGAGGCGCACGCGCACGCCGTTCCGCACGCCCAGCGCGGCAACGCTGTCATCGAGCCGTGGCTGACCGACCAGTGGTACGTCAACGCGGCCGAGCTGGCGAAACCGGCAATCGCCGCGGTCGAGACCGGCAGGACCAGGTTCGTCCCGCAGAACTGGGAGAAGACCTACTTCGAGTGGATGCGCAACATCCAGCCCTGGTGCATCTCGAGGCAGCTGTGGTGGGGGCACCAGATCCCGGCGTGGTACGGCCCCGACGGTAAGGTGTTCGTTGCCGAGAGCGAGGCAGCGGCCTACGCGCAGGCGCGCAAGTACTATGCGCCCGCCTCCATTCCCTCTCCCCGCCCGCGAGGAGAGGGCAAGGGTGAGGGGCAGCCTCACACCGCAGCGCCTGCTTCAGCCCCTCACCCCGACCCTCTCCCCGCAAGTACGGGGAGAGGGGGCGAGATCGTGCTCACGCGCGACGAGGATGTCCTCGACACCTGGTTCTCCTCCGCGCTGTGGCCCTTCTCCACGCTCGGCTGGCCCGAGGAGACCAAGGAGCTCAAGCGCTTCTATCCCACCAGCGTGCTCGTCACCGGCTTCGACATCATCTTTTTCTGGGTGGCGCGCATGATGATGATGGGGCTCCACTTCATGAAGGAGGTGCCCTTCCACGACGTCTACATCCATGCCCTCGTGCGCGACGAGAAGGGGGCCAAGATGTCCAAGACCAAGGGCAACGTCATGGACCCCTTGGAGATCATCGACCGGTACGGCGCCGATGCGCTGCGCTTCACGCTGGCCGCCATGGCCGCGCAGGGCCGCGACATCAAGCTCTCGACCAACCGCGTCGAGGGCTATCGCAACTTTGCCACCAAGCTCTGGAATGCGGCGCGCTTTGCCGAGATGAACGGGTGCGCGCGCAGCGAAAGCTTCGATCCCAAGCGCCTCGACGAGATCGTCAATCGTTGGATCGCCGGCGAGCTGGAGCGCGCGGTCGCCGCCGTCACCGCCGGCATCCAGGCCTACAAATTCAACGAGGCCGCGGGTGCCGCCTACGAGTTCGTCTGGGGCACGTTCTGCGACTGGTATCTCGAGTTCATCAAGCCGGTGTTCGAGCACGGCAGCGACGCGGCCAAGGCCGAGACGCGCGCCACCACCGCCTGGGTTCTCGACCAAGTCCTGAAGCTGCTGCACCCCTTCATGCCATTTATCACCGAGGAGCTGTGGGCGCGCACGGCTGAGGTCGGCGGCTCCCGCGAGAGCATGCTTTGTCTCAGCGATTGGCCGGTGCTTGAGGGCTTGGCCGACGCCGAAGCGGACGAGGAGATGGGCTGGGTCGTGAAGATCATCAGTGAAGTGCGCTCGGTGCGCTCCGAGATGAATGTTCCGGCCGGGGCCAAGATTGCGCTGGTGCTCGTCGGCGCCAGCAAAGTGACGCGCGAGCGTGTCGAGCGTCACGACGGCATCATCAAGCGGTTGGCGCGGCTGGAGGAGATATCGTTCTCGAAGACGGCGCCGAAGGGCTCCGCCCAGATCGTTGTCGGCGAGGCGACGGTGGCGCTGCCGCTCGCAGGCGTCATCGACATGGCCGCGGAGCGTGCGCGTCTCACGCGCGAGATCGAGAAGTCGCAGGCCGAGATCCGCAAGGTTGACGCCAAGCTCGCCAACGAGAGCTTCATGGCCAAGGCGCCGCCCGAGGTCGTGGAAGAAAACCGCGATCGCAAGACCGACTTCGAGGCCACCGTCAAGAAGCTGCAGGCGGCATTGAAGCGTGTCGAGGCAGCGGCTTAGGCAGATCCCCTCTCCCCGTACTTGCGGGGAGAGGGTTAGGGGCAGATGCTTGCTCCGGCGGTTGATGCCGCCGCTCACCCCGATTCCGGCTGGTAGTGTGCGTGGCAAAGTTGGCGGGGAGAGGGAGTTACGGAGGCAGCCATGTACACACCCGAGCCGTTCAAGGTCGAGGACGCGGTCGCAGCGCATGCCCTGATGCGCGCGCATCCCTTCGCCATCCTGATTACGCAGGGTGCCGACGGCATGCTGGCCACGCATCTGCCCACCGTGCTGAAGGTGGACGAGGCGAGCCCGCTCGGCCGCATCGAATGCCATCTCGCCCGCCCCAACCCGCAATGGAAGTCGTTCACGGCCGGTGCCGACGCCCTGATGATCTTCCAGGGGCCGGAGGCCTACATCCGGCCGGGCTGGTACCTCTCCAAGGCCGAGCACGGCAAGGCCGTCCCGACATGGAATTATGCAGCCGTGCATGCCTACGGGCCGTTGCGCGTGATGAGCGACAAGGCGTGGCTGCTGGCCCACGTGGGCGAGCTCAGCGACCAGCAGGAGGCGCCCTACGCGGCGCGCTGGTCGACGGCGGAAGCGCCGGCAAGCTATCTCGACGTGATGGCGCGCGGCATCGTCGGACTGACGCTCGAGATCGCGCGGTTGGAAGGCAAGATGAAAATGAGCCAGAACCGTGAGTTGCGCGATCGCGCGGGAGTCGTCGAAGGCCTGCGCGGGCGCCGCGAATGCCACGATGCGGAAACGGCGGCCCTGGTCGACAAGCTGATGCGCTGACGGCGAAGCATCGCGCAAGCTGAGGCCGCCCGCGTGGCCGACAACCGCGCGCTTGGTCGGTCGAGGGCGCAGAGATGGCGTGCGCAGGAGCCGATACTGACCGCATTCGCGTGGTTGCGTATCCGCGAAGCATCACTATTGTCACTGCACCGTTAGATCTTGATTGAGCGCTTGTTTATGCGTCGTGCACCCCGATTCTGGAGGTGGTTGAGGCGAGTCTTTGTCGCCATTGTCGTCCTTCCCGTATTTGCAGGCGCGGCCTGGCTCGGTTTCCTCGGCCGGCCCCCCGCACCGCCGCCGCCGCTCGAGCCTGATGGCGCGGAGCGCGCCGGATGGCCGTCGCCCATATCCGTCGGGCCGACGGGGCACGGCGCGTGCATTCGCGTGCTGGCCATCGACGGCGGTGGTGTGCGGGGTCTCATTCCGGCGCTCTTGCTGGAGCGCATCGAGCAACGCACTGAAAAGCCGATCGCTGCGCTCTTCGATCTCATTGTCGGGACGTCCACCGGATCGATTTTGGCGCTTGGCCTGACACGGCCCAGCGATGCCGACGCCACAAGACCGGAGTACGCGGCGAGTGACATTGTCCGCTTGTTCAAGGAGAACGCGGCGACGATCTTTCCCAGCGACTTTGCGCTGCTGCGCTGGCTGCAGGGGTTTTTCCGTCCCAAGTATCGGCCTCAGACCGTTGAGGCCGTCTACGAGCGCTATTTCGGCGATGTGCGGTTTTTCGAAGCCCTGACGCGGGTCGCCGTGCCCGCCTACGACATAGGGAACAGACGCCGCATCTGGTTTGGCGAGACCGGCCATACTGGGCTCTTCATGAAGGACATCGTGCGCGGCGCCACGGCCGTGCCAACCTATTTTCCGCCCGTGCGGTTGGCCGTGCAGAAGCGCGAAGTGCAGGAGGGATACATTACTCTCGTGGATGGCGCGGTGTTCGCCAACAATCCGGTGCAGGACGCTTTTGCCTTTGCACAAAAATTGCGACCGCGGGATTTGCAACCCGGCGACGATGGCAGCGTGCTGCTCGTCTCGGTCGGGACGGGCGCCGGCGGCAGAAAGTACGAGTTCGAAAGTGCCTGGGGATGGGGTGGGATCAGCTGGTTCAATCCGCTGCTCGAGATCTTGCTGAGCGATCCTGGGCTCGAGGTCCAGGCGCGTAGGGTCGCGGCGCTGGCCGGCGTCGGCTATCTGCGTCTCCAGCCGGATTTCGGCGATGCGCTGGTGCCCCTCGACGCTTCGACACCGGAGGCCATCGACCATTTGACGGCGGTCACCCGCAAGTATCTCGATGGGGAGAAGAAGGCCGATCTCGACATTCTCGTCACCGAGCTGAAGCAGCCTCGCTCGTCCAAATGCAGGATTGTCGGACGGCCCTACGAGCGGCCCGTCGGTCCGCGCAAGCGCCAAGGGACACCTTGAGGCGGGCTTCTGCTTGCTGACTACAGGTCGGCTCCGGTGACGGTGAGATCGGTGAGCTTCCACTGCAGGCCCCTGAGCTCCAGGGTGCCGACATAGCTGCGGGCGGGGTGGTATTTGTCCTCCACCTCCACCACCACCTTGGCCGGGGAATGAATGACGGCCCGCCGCAGCCGCTTCCAGAAGCTGGCAAAGCGGTCGATGGCGGAGCCGGCGAGCACCGTGCCCGCCAGCACGGTGGGCGGCTCCTGATATCCGAGTGCGGGCTGGATGGTGCCGCGCCAGATGCGGCGGTAGCCGAGCAGCACAGGCAGATTGTCCGGCGTCACGTAGCGGTCGATGACGCTGCCGGCCATGCGCGGCGCCACGGTTGCCTTGACGCGCTGCCAGAGGCTTGGCTGGGGCGCGTTGGGATCGGCCTCCAGGCGCGCGATCGTCTCGGGGCTCAGCGACGCCTTGAGCGAGGTTCTGACCGAATCCCACTCGATCCTGCGGGCTAGCGTGGCGCTGTCGCCCGAGATCATCGCTTCGCGGATCTGCAGGGCGGCATGCAGGGGCCAGGCCCAATAGCCGATCGTCACGGCAAAGAGGATGAGAATGACCCGCGGGAGGCGCTGCATCGAACCGATCCCAAGTCTGGGATTGATACGTTGACAGTACAATTGGGGCAAGCGCGCGGCCAAGCGGCGGCCGACGCCTCGCAAAGGCCCGAGAATTTGCGTGGGCAGACAGATGGCGCGCCCAACGGTTTTGGCGCTGATATGTCCGCTCAGGGCGCGGCGACGCCCAGCCCCTTCAGCCGCTCGCGGGCGACGCGCTGCGCCCAGGGTCCGCTCTCGTACTTGGCGGCCGGGGCGGCGATGGCGGCCCGGTAGTCGGCGATGGCCTGGTCGCGGGCGCCGGTCTTCTCGTAGAGCAGGCCGCGCTGGGTGTAGGCGCCGGCATAGTCCTTGTCGAGGCCGAGCGCGGACGTGAAATCGCGCGTTGCGTCCTCGAGCCGGCCCATGTCCACGTTGGTGAGGCCGCGATTGTAGAAGCCGAACACGAAGGTGGGCCGGAGCTTGATCAAGCTGTCGAAATCGCTGCGCGCCTCCTCATAGCGCTTCAAGGCCCGGTTGGTGTTGCCGTGGCCGTTGCGGGCGGCGACGTTGTCGGCATCCAGCCGGATCGCCTCGTCGTAGGCCACGAGCGCCAGCTCGTACTGCTTGAGGCTGTAGTGGGCGGCGCCCCGGCCGACGTGCAGGCCGGCCTCCGACGGCCGCAGTTGGGTGGCCTTGACGTAATCGGCCAGGGCTTCAGTGTGCTGGCCCTTCTTGGTGTAGGCCCGCGCCCGTTTCTGCAGCTGGGCCGCATCGTCGGGGTTGGCCTGCAGCGCCTGCGTGGCCTCCGCGATCTCGCGGTCCGCTTCCGCCACCGGAGGACGCGGGGCCGGCTGGCCGGGCGTGGGAGCGGCCTTCGTGCCGGGCCGCGGGGCAATCACGGGAGCCGGCCCGCACATCTCGCGCAGCGCCCGCCAGTCGTCGTCCGACAGCGAGGGTGTTGCCGCATAGGCCGGTTGGGCGCGCACCAGCGCCAGGCGGTCCGTGGTCAGCGGGTGGGTGCGCAGAATCTCTGTGGTGAAAATGCGCGAGCCTCGGGACGTGCTCTTCTTGTCGTCGCTCTTGTTGCCTTCATCCGTCTTAGCCGGATCAGTCTTGGTTTGCGGATTGGAGATCTTCGGCTCGAGGCGCTCAAAGAAGTCGCCGAAGCCCTTGGCCGAAATCTGGGCGCTCTTGAGAATGCGCACCGCATGCGCATCGGCTTCACGCTCCGCAACGCGCGTGTAGCGCAGCTGAGTCAGTAGCAGGCCGATATTGGTCGCGGTGCCGGTCGATCCTGCAAAGATGAGCTGCGCTGCGGCCGCCAGGCCCATGGCTCTTACCAGCCCGGCCTCGGGATGGAGCTCGATGGTGTGGCCGATCTCGTGGGCCAGTACACCGGCCACTTCGTCCGGGGAGCCGGCCCTCTGCACCAAGCCGCGTGTCATGATGATCTGACCGCCGGGGGCGGCGAAGGCGTTGACGAGCGCCCAGTCGATCATCACCACCTTGATGGGAGCCGGCTTGTCGGATGCTGCAGTGGTGAGGCGTCGGGCGAGGCGATCGAGCGCTTGGCGGCCGGGACCGGTTTCGCACTGCTTCATGTGGCCGGTGAGCTGGGCGACGACACTGTGCCCCATCGCCTCGCGCGTCTGCTGCGGCAGCAGCCGGGCGACGGTCTGCGATGGATGCAGGTCGAGCAGCACCACGGTTGCCGCGATGGCTCCCGCAACGGCGACGGCGGCAATGCCCGGCCGCAGACCCAAAAGACGCTGCCGTGCCGGGGACAGGGCGCCCGCCCTGGCCAGCAGGCCCTGGCTGAATGCCGAGTTCGCCACGAATAGGGTCTGCGAGCCGTTGGGCTTGAGGCTGAGAAGCACGTCGGGCGCATGCGCGATCAGCGGCACACTGCTCTGCAGCTCACTGTAGGGCCAAGTGAGCGCCACGCGACGCTCGCCGGCCGGGAAGATCTCGATGCCCGCTTCGCCGAGCCGCGCCTTCGCGGCAAGCGAGGTGGCCGTCCGTCCGTCGCTGAGCTTGGCGGAGTAGAGAGTGGGATCAGAAGGCATCGACATTGAAGGCCTCCGCTAGCCCTTCGCCGCGGGTCAGCAAGGCGTCCGGGTTCTGGCCTATCGCCTGCCATTCGACCGGACCTTCGAGCGAGAGCCGGTCGATGATGTAACGCGTCGCGCGCGCCTCGGCGATGGGCGAGAGAAGGGTGAGCGACAACGTGCGAATGAGATAGTTGCTGGCGACCAGCCACACGAGGCTCGGCACGGTGGTGGCGAGATGAAAGCGGCAACCCTGATAGGTCGTTTCCGATGCGAAGTAGTTGAACATGCGGCTGCTGTACCAGGCACGGATCATCGCGAAGATCAGCAGCGCGGCAAACACGATGGCGACGATGGCGGCGATCTTGTCCCATGTGAAGGGGTTGGCGGGAGGGCCAGCGGTCCTGCCGGTGTAGGACATGCCCACAACCCCGGCGACGGCCGTCGATACGACCACGAACAGGACGATGGCGCTCACCCACACCAGCCAGAACCGCTTGTAGAGGGGCCCGGCGCGGCCGGTGAAGACAAAGGCCTTGTCGCCGAAATGGGTCTCGTTGAAGAGCGCCTGATGCAGCCGCGCGGCGCGCCAGGGCAGGATCCAGCCGAGCGTGAGGGGGATGAGTAGGGTGGTCCACAGATAGGTCCAGGCGAACGGTGCGGACGAGCCTGAAAGACCGGCACGAATGCCGCGCCAGCGCGTGCGCGACAGCCGATAGCGGCGGGCGCGGTGAATGCCGACCCCCCACAACGAGAACAAGACAATCCAGATCAGCGATTCAATGGCGCCGCGGCCAACCGGCCTTGCACCCCAAAGCAGCGGCGCAACCAGCGTGATAAGGCCAAGGGGCAGCAGAACCAGAAAGAATACGATGAGAAAACCACGGAACAGCTCGCTGCCCGTGCCGCGGTATTCCAGCGGCTCGCCATCGACGCGCACGGCCGACCAGATGCGCTGGCGCACCTCGGTCTTGCCCCAGAAATGGTAGACCCCGAGCGTGAGGATGCGCAGCAGGCCGTTCAGCAGGCTGAGGCCCAAGAAGCCCCCGGGTGGATGGACCCAGGTGATGCGGCTGGCAGCGGCAGGCGGTGCAGCAGCGAGCGAATCAGCCAGCGACATGGAGCAACCCTGGGATGGGAGCAACCGCATACTAAGCAGCACGCCAAATGTAGCACGGCTACCGGTAGCGCCCGAAAGATGAAGATCGTATATCTGTTGTTTACCACGTGTGGCCAGACGGCAACCACCGTGCCACCGTTGAGCCACAAACGGTCGACACAACAGCTTATCGGATCGCACTTGCCGGGGTATAGCGTGCCGGCGGCACGCAACGATCCTTCATAGATTCGGCTCCTCTCAAGGGGTTGGCTTGGACGCCTGTTTCGTGTCTGCCGTTCGCCGGTTCAGATCGGCGGAGTGTGGCTTGAGACGAGACCGCGGGATTAAGCTCATGGATGCCAAGACGTTTGACAAATCGAAGTTGCCGAGCCGCCACGTAACGGAAGGTCCGTCGCGCGCGCCGCATCGTTCCTACTACTATGCCATGGGGCTCACGGAGGAGCAGATCCACCGGCCGTTCGTTGGCGTCGTGTCGTGCTGGAACGAGGCCGCCCCTTGCAATATCGCGCTGATGCGCCAAGCGCAGTCGGCCAAGAAGGGGGTCGACGAGGCGGGCGGCACCCCGCGCGAATTCTGCACCATCACGGTGACGGACGGCATTGCCATGGGGCACCAGGGCATGAAGTCGTCGCTGGTCTCGCGTGAGGTCATTGCAGATTCGATCGAGCTCACCATGCGGGGCCATTGCTACGATGCGATGGTGGGGCTGGCGGGCTGCGACAAATCTCTGCCGGGCGTGATGATGGCGATGCTGCGCCTCAACGTGCCTGCGGTGTTCATGTACGGCGGCTCGATTCTGCCCGGAAAATTCAAGGGCAAGGACGTCACTGTCGTCGACGTGTTCGAGGGCGTTGGCCAGCATTCCGCCGGCAAGATGTCGGATGAAGAGCTGCACGAGCTCGAATGTGTTGCCTGTCCTGGCGCCGGCGCCTGCGGCGGCCAGTTCACGGCCAACACCATGGCCATGGTCTCGGAAGCGATCGGGCTGGCCCTGCCGGCTTCCGCCGGTGCGCCCGCCCCCTACGAGAGCCGCGATCAATATGCCGCGGCAAGCGGCAGGGCGGTCATGCGGCTGCTGGCGGACGGCATCCGTCCGCGCGACATCGCGACCAGGAAGGCGTTCGAGAACGCGGCCACGATCATTGCGGCCACCGGCGGCTCGACCAACGGCGCCTTGCACCTGCCCGCCATGGCGCACGAGTGCGGCATCGATTTCGACCTGATGGACGTCGCTGCCATCTTCAAGAAGACGCCCTATATCGCCGACCTCAAGCCCGGCGGGAAGTACGTCGCCAAGGACGTGTTTGATATCGGCGGCGTGCCCCAGATCCTGCGTGCCCTGCTCGATGGCGGCTACTTGCACGAGGACTGCCTGACGGTCACCGGCAAGACCATCAAGCAGAATCTCGAGAGCGTGCGGTTCAATGCCGACCAGAAGGTCGTTTATCCGGTCTCGAAGGCCATTTCCCCAACGGGCGGCGTCGTAGGGCTGCAGGGTTCGCTGGCGCCCGATGGCGCCATCGTGAAGGTGGCCGGCATGCAGAAGCTGCAGTTTCGCGGCCCCGCGCGGGTGTTCGACTGCGAGGAGGACTGCTTCCAGGCGGTCGAGAACCGCGCCTACGAGGACGGCGACATTCTGATCATCCGTTACGAGGGTCCCAAGGGCGGTCCCGGCATGCGCGAGATGCTGTCGACAACGGCGGCGCTCTATGGCCAGGGCGCAGGCGACAAGGTGGCGCTCATCACCGACGGCCGCTTCTCGGGCGCAACACGGGGCTTCTGTATCGGCCATGTCGGACCGGAAGCGGCGGTCGGCGGACCGATCGCGCTGGTGCGCAACGGTGACATGATCGCGATCGATGCCGTCGAGGGGCGGCTTGATCTGGAGGTGAGCGAGGCGGAGCTTGCCGAGCGGCGCAAGACCTGGAAGGCGCCGCCGAATGCTTATCAGAGCGGCGTGTTGCGGAAGTATGCGGACCAAGTCGGCTCGGCACGCAAGGGGGCGGTCACTCATGCTGGCGGAAAGGCGGAAGTTGTCTGCTATGCGGATATCTAGCGGGGCACTGGCATTGGCGCTGATGATCTGCGCGGGGGGCGCGTCGGCGTCGCAACCAGCGCAGGATCAGTCGGGCCAGGCGGCGCTTGAGCGGGGTTTGGTGGCCTACAAGGCGGGCTCCTTCGGTGCAGCGCTGCCGGCCCTCAAAGCTGCCGCCGCCGAGGGCAGCGACACGACGCGGTTCTTTGCCGAGTTCTACATGGCGCGCATCCACGCCGACAGCGCCAGCCCCCACATCGATCACCCTAAGGCGTTCGTACTCTTCCGCAAGCTTGCCGATGAGAACGCGGATATCGACCCGGACGATCATCAGCGCGCGCCCTTCGTCGCCAAGGCGCTCATTGCGCTCGCGGGCTATGTGAGGCACGGCCTCAAGGACATCGACGTGCCTGCCAATCCGCGGCGCGCGGCAAGCTATTTGCACCACGCAGCGATTTTCTTCGGCGACAAGGAAGCGCAATTCGAGCTTGCCAAGCTGTACCTGAGCGGAGAGGGCGGAGGCGATGACGTGCGGCGGGGGCTGCACTACCTGTCTGCGCTCAGCGAGCAGAGCTATCCCTCCGCGCAGGCGCTATTGGCCGAGCTGTTCTGGAAGGGACGCTATGTGAAGTCCGACGAGCGTCGCGCCCTGGCGCTCATCACGATGGCGGTCGAGGCTGCGCCCCCGCATGATCGCATCTGGATCGAGGAAACCTATCACAGCATCTACTGCGGGGCGACGAGCGGCACGCGGCAGGAGGCGAACGGCATCATGGCGCGCTGGCGGAGAATCTTCGCGCGGCCCGCCGCGGAGCCTGCGGATCGTGGTGGCCTTGGAGGCCGGGAGCTGCAGCCGGAGCGGCAATGCTCCAATGGCGAAGCCGTGGCCATCCGCAGGGGTGGACCGGTTGCGGGCGTCGTGGCGGCGCGGCCGGCGATCCCGGCCCAGCAGGGTAGCGAGGTCGTGCAAGGCAGTATCCTGTCACTGGGCTACCGTGCTGCGGGAGGCCCGTCCCCGTCCACCGGCGCCACCAAGTAGACTGCGGCCAAAGTCTCAATCGTCAGCCAGCTCGATCCACACCGGTACATGATCGGAGGGTTTCTCCCAGCCGCGTGTGAACTTGTCGACGCCGGCGGCAACGAGACGGTCGGCGGCCTGCGGTGACGCCAGGATGTGATCGATGCGGATGCCGTGATCCTTCTGCCAGGCGCCAGCCTGGTAGTCCCAGAAGGTATAGAGGCCTGGGCCCGGATAGCAGGCGCGCACGGTGTCCGTCAGGCCGAGATTGAGCAGAGACCGATAGGCGGCGCGCGTCTCGGGCTGGAACAGCGCGTCCTGGGTCCAGGCTTGCGGGTTCTTGGCATCGATCGGCTCGGGAATGACATTGTAGTCGCCAACCAGCACGAAGGGCTCTTCAAGCTTGAGCAGATCGACCGCTCGCTTCCGCAAGCGCTGCATCCACGCGAGCTTGTAGCTGAACTTGTCGGTGCCGACGGGATTGCCGTTGGGCAGATAGAGGTTTCCGACCCTCACGACCCCACCGGGGCGCGCTACGATCACCTCGATGTAGCGGGCGTGACTGTCGTTCGCGTCGCCCGGCAAGCCGCGTACCGTGACCTCATCGAAGGGCCGCTTGGCGAGTATGGCAACCCCATTGAAACCCTTTTGCCCGTGTACGGCGACGTTGTAGCCGAGTTCCTCGAAGGCTTCGGCCGGGAAAGCCTCGTCGACCGACTTGATCTCCTGGAAGCAGGCCACGTCCGGACTAGTCTCCCGCAGCCACGTGACGGCGCCCTCGAGCCGCGCCTTGACGCCGTTGATATTCCAGGTTGCGATTTTCATCGGCGCTTATTGCGCCGCCTGCCGGCGTCGACGCAAGCGTAATGTGCGTGTGCTTAGATCGAAAAGCTGGTCCCGCAGCCGCAGGACGCGGTGGCGTGCGGATTGTGGATTTTGAACGAGGAACCGATCAGGTCGTCCACAAAGTCGATTTCGGAGCCGGCCAGGAAACCCAGGGACACCGGGTCCACCAGCACCCGCGCCCCGGCCTTCTCGATGACGAGGTCATCCGCCTCGGGCGCGCCGACGAGGTCGAATTTGTACTGGAAGCCCGAGCAGCCGCCGCCTTCGACGCTGACGCGCAGCAGCGGGGTTGTGGGTTCGCCTGCCACGATCTCCGCGATGCGGCGGGCAGCACGATCGGTAACTATGACGGCTCTTTCGCTCATGTCCCGGCAGCCTCTGGGCAGCCATTCTATCGCAGCCGGCGGGCAGGGAGTAAACTCCGACACCCGATTCCTACGCTGAAAAGATAGGGTCGCCCGCCATTAAGTCAAACGCCAAGGTCGCGCAAGGGGTCGGTGCAGGCATCCGGCCAAGGATCCGGGATGGCACACGGTACCGTCAAACACGACGAGCATGGCCGGGTCCCCGCCGCAAGCGGGGCTCCTATGCGTGCGCTGGCACCCTACGCAACCCGGGCCCAGGACAGCGCTGGCCGGGTCCACGCCGAGCCCGGTTGCCCCATGCGCACGCCGTTCCAGCGCGATCGCGACCGCATTGTCCATGCGACCGCATTCCGGCGGCTGACCTACAAGACGCAGGTGTTCGTTTTCCACGAGGGCGATCACTACCGCACGCGCCTCACGCACAGCCTGGAGGTGGCGCAGATCGCCCGCGCCATCGCCCGCATGCTGGCGCTCGATGAGGACCTGGCCGAGGCGCTGGCGCTGGCGCACGATCTCGGCCACCCGCCCTTCGGCCATGCCGGCGAGCGCGCCTTGGCCCAGGTCATGAATGGCTACGGCGGCTTTGATCATAACGCGCAGAGCTTCAAGGTGGTGACGCGGCTGGAGCGCAAGTATGCCGCCTTCGACGGCTTGAACCTGACATTCGAAGCCTTGGAGGGTCTGGCCAAGCACAATGGGCCGGTAGCGCAGAGCGACGGAGCGGTGTTGCGCCAGGCGATCGAGCAGGCCGGCGTGACGGCCGGCCGGCTGCATTTGGACCTGTACGCACCTGCCGAAGCGCAAGTTGCGGCCATTGCCGATGATGTCGCCTACAACAGCCATGATCTCGACGATGGCTTGCGGGCGGGGCTTATCAGCTTGGACGATCTCCTCGAGGTGCCGCTTGCGGGCAAGTTCGTGCGCGAAGCACCGCGCGGTTCGGTGGACAAGCAGCGCACCATCTACGAGGTCAATCGCCGCATCATCACGGCTATGATCGACGATGTGGTGCGGGAATCCCGCAGCCGGCTGGCCGCCCTCAGCGAGCAGAGCCTGCAAGGCGTGCGCGGGGCGGGTCGGCCTGTGGTTGCCGCATCCAGCGATCGCCGCGCCGAAATCGAAGGGCTGCAGGGCTATTTGTTCGCCAACGTCTATCGGCATCCCCGGGTCATGCGGGTGGTGGAGGGTGCCGAGACGGTCGTGCGCAACCTCTTCGAGCGCTATCTGGCGGAGGAGGCCGAGATGCCGGGCTCATGGCGCGCCGCAGCGGAGGGCGCGGTGAATGAAGCCGCCCGCGCGAGGATTGTGTCGGATTTCGTGGCCGGGATGACCGACCGTTTTGCGCTCAACGAGCATCGCCGGCTGTTTGACGCTACCCCGGAATTGCGTTAGCCCGCGGGGGTAAACCCTATCCTTTTGGATCGCCAATGAACGTCCATGCGCTGGTGCACGCCCGGATCATCGCGGCTCTGCAGGCCTTGCAGAGCGACGGCGCGCTGCCGCCGGGGCTCGACTTCACCAATGTGGAGGTCTCCCCGCCGCGCGATGCCGCGCACGGTGACCTCGCCAGCAACGCCGCGCTGGTGCTTGCCAAGACGGCGAAGATGAAGCCGCGCGGCATTGCCGACAAGCTGGTGATGAAGCTCAAGGCAATGCCGGAAGTTCAAAGCATCGAGGTGGCGGGTGCGGGCTTCATCAACATGCGCTTTGCGCCCGGGTTTTGGCAGAGCGTCGTTGCTGCGGTGCTCAAGGAGCGCGCCGCCTATGGCCGGGTCGACCTTGGCAAGGGTGAGCGCATCAACGTCGAGTATGTGTCTGCCAATCCCACAGGGCCCATGCACGTTGGCCACTGCCGCGGCGCCGTGTTCGGCGATGCGTTGGTCAATCTGCTGCGATTCACGGGCTATGACGTCACGGCGGAGTATTACATCAATGATTCCGGCGCCCAGGTTGATGCCCTGGCGCGCTCTGCCTATCTGCGCTACCGCGAAGTGCTGGGTGAGGACATCGGCGAGATCCCGCCCGGCCTCTACCCCGGCGACTATGTCAAGCCGGTGGGCGCCGTGCTGGCGAAGGACTACGGCCGCACCCTGCTCGACACCCCCGAGGATCGATGGCTGCCGCTGGTGCGCGATGCCGCCATCGCGGCCATGCTGGTGCAGATCAAGGAAGATCTGGCCTCACTCAACGTGAAGCACGATGTCTTTTTCTCGGAGCGCTCGCTGACGTTGGGACACGACGAGATCAAGGCCACCATAGAGGAGCTGCGCAACAAGGGGCTCGTGTACGAGGGTCGCCTGCCTCCGCCCAAGGGACACGACGACGGCGAGTGGGAAGACCGCGAGCAGACGCTGTTCAAGTCGACCGACTTTGGCGACGACGTCGATCGCGCGCTGATGAAGTCGGACGGCAGCTACACCTATTTCGCTGCCGACATGGCCTACCACCACAACAAGCTCGGCCGGGGCTTTCTCCACCTCATCAACGTGTTTGGCGCCGACCACGCGGGCTATTTGACCCGGGTGAAGGCGGCGGTGGCTGCCCTCTCGGACGGCAAGGCCGATCTCGACATCAAGGTGTGCCAGCTCGTGAAGCTGTTTCGGGCCGGCGAGCCCGTGCGCATGTCCAAGCGTGCCGGCACGTTCGTCACGCTGCGCGAGGTCGTGGACGAGGTCGGTCGCGACCCCGTGCGCTTCATGATGCTCTACCGCAAGAACGATGCAGCCCTCGACTTCGACCTGGCGAAGGTGCTCGAGCAGTCGAAGGACAATCCGGTATTTTATGTGCAGTACGCGCACGCGCGGGCCAAGTCGGTGTTTCGCAACGCGGGCGAGGTGTTCCCTCACCTCAAAGAGGGCTCCCCGGATGTGCTGAATGCGGATCTGTCTTGTCTGGACGATCCCGGCGAGATTGATCTTATAAAGAGGATTGCCGCCTTTCCGGAGCTCGTCGAGGGCGCCGCCAGGGCCCATGAGCCGCATCGGGTGGCCTTCTATCTCTATGATTTGGCTGCGGCTTTCCATGGCCAATGGGCCAGAGGCAATGATTTGCCACATTTGCGCTTTATTCAGCCCAACGACGGGACTCTGACCGCTGCACGCCTGGCATTGATAGAGGCCAACGCACACGTGTTGGCTTCGGGTTTGGCGCTTCTGGGGGTGCTCGCGCCCGATGAGATGCGATAAAGTCGATTCGGGAGCACGAATAAGAACGCGTAGGGGAACATCGTATGGCTCGGTCGAACGGTCCGTTCGGACCCGCGGGTGCGCGCCCGCCGGCTCGACGGCATCCCGCTGACGATCCGTTTGCGGCACCGCCCAACGGACAGTGGTCGCCGCCCCAGTATCCCGACCCTGCGCATGTCGCTCAGCAGGGGCAGGGCTATCATTTCCCGCCGGAGGCCGGAGCTAACTACGGCTATCAGCAGCAGCAACCGGCGCCTTTCAGCGGCTATCAGAGCGCGCCGCAGCATGATCCCTATGCCCAGCAGCAGCAGTGGGGTCAGCCGGATCCGCGCGCCTATGATCTCGGCACCTACATGCCCAACGCTGCCCAGCAGCCCTATCCGCCGATGGACCCGCCCCCGTTCCAGCAAGGCCCCCATCAAGATCCCTACGGACAGCCAGGCTACGCTGATCCTGACGCCGCCGAATACGATGAAGAGTTTGCCGAGGACGAGGCGCCGAGCCGGGGGCGGCGCTGGATGCTCATCGTTGCCGCATTGGTTGGTGCAGTCGGTGTCGGAGGCGCGCTGGCGTATACGTACAAGTCCTTCGTCGCGCCCAACGGCGGTCGGGTGCCTCTGGTCAAGGCTGATCCGAACGTCAAGGTCAGGCCTGACAACCGCAACCTCGCCCCCAGTGACAAGCGCATGCAGGGCCGCCTTGGGGACGACGCCGGACAACCGCCGCAGAATGTGGCCGCTGTGCCTGAAGCGCAGGACGACCGGAGCGCCAGCGACGAGCCGGGCGGGCCGCGCCGCGTGCGGACGATCCCGATCACTCCGGGAGGCGGTCCACCCCCCGGCATTCAGGTTGCGCCGACCCCGGCTGCGCAGGCGGCGCCTCCACCTTATGTTCCAGGCATCATGCTCGAGAACATGGGGCCGCGTCCTCAGCAGCCGCCACCGCCGAGGGCTGCACCGCAACAGCCACCACGAGTGACGATTGGGCAGCCGCCTCCGCCTTCGGCCTCCCCCCCGCAGGTGGAGGAGCCTCCCGCCCCGCCCGTCAGGCGGGCCGCCACGCCGCCGCAGGCCCCCGTCAAGGTCGCGTCGCCGCCAAAGGCTTCTCCGCCGCCGGCTGCAAGCTCGGGAGCCGGATACGTCGCCGTGCTGTCGTCGCAGAAGACGCGGATGGACGCCCTCAAGGCCTTCGCGGATCTGCAGCAGAAGTATGGTGAAGCCTTGTCCGGCAGGGTGCCCGATGTGCAGGAAGCCAACCTGGGCGAGAAGGGTATCTGGTATCGGGTCGTCGTCGGCCCGCCGGGCTCGCGCGATGCTGCCAACGGCGTTTGCAGCCAGCTGAAGAGTGCCGGCTACAGCAATTGCTGGGTCAACTCCTACTGATGACCCCGTCCCCCGGGTCGGCACGTTCTGCTTAACCCTGGTGGTGAGCCGTCCAACCGGGGTTTGTCATGCTCTACCCGGCGTTTGACAAGCTCAGGACTGGGATTGAGCCGTGGTTCCGGACAAGGTAGGGCTTGCGCCAGTCTGCATTGGCGGGCTTCGATAGTGGTGAGATGCGTTGGGTGATGCTGGCGGCATTCATAACTTCCCTTTCGGGGCTGGAACTCACACCGGCAGAGGCGGCGCATCTGCGTGCGGCGCGGCCCTGTGGCGTGATCCTCTTTGCCCGCAATGTGCGCGATCCGGATCAGACGCTGCGGCTGACGGATGCGGCACGCGAGGCGGTTGGCGACGACGTTCTTGTGCTCATCGACCAGGAAGGCGGGCGCGTGCGGCGCCTGAAGCCACCCCACTGGCGGGAGCTGCCGCCGGCAGCGGCCTATGGACGTCTCTATGCCGGTGATGCCAGTGAGGCCTGCCGCACGGCCGGGCTTGCTGCGCGATTGACGGCGGCCGAGCTCAGAGCTGTGGGCATCAATACCAACTGTGCACCCGTACTCGACCTGCCCGTTGCGGGCAGCCATGCCGTCATCGGCGACCGGGCCTACGGTGCCGATCCGCAGCAGGTGTGCGCCCTTGGACGGGCCGTGGCCGAGGGCTACATGGCGGGCGGCGTACTGCCGGTCATCAAGCACATCCCAGGGCATGGGCGGGCGACCAAGGACAGCCACCTGGACGTGCCCTTGATCTCGGCCGCGCGCGCCGACCTCGATGCGACCGATTTTGCCGCGTTCAGGCGTCTTGCCCACCTGCCGGCCGCCATGACCGCGCATGTCGTGTTCGAGGCCATCGACAGGGACCGGCCGGCCAGCGTGTCGCCCCGTGTGACGGCCGAGGTCATCCGCGGGGCGATTGGCTTCAACGGCCTCCTGATGAGCGACGATCTGGGCATGAAGGCCCTCTCGGGCAGCGTCGGCGAGCGGGCTGAGGCGGTTATCGCTGCCGGGTCTGATTTGGCGCTGGTTTGCAGCGGGGCTCTGGCGGATGCCGAGGCCGTGGCCGCCGTCGTGCCGCAGCTCGGCGGTGCCGCCCTCGGCCGGTTCGAGCGCGCTCGTGCCGTTTTTGCGCAACAGCGCGGGTTCGACGTTGCTCAAGCTGAAGCTGCGCTGGAGCTGGCGTTGCGCACCTATGCCTGAATCGGTGTAATGTCCGGCCAATTCACAAGTTATCCACTGTTCAGGCCCAGTGCACGAGCATCATGGTTACTCCCAATCAGTCGCCAGAGACTGCTGCCGAGCCAGGCCCGGGGCCTGCCTTCGAGGGGTGGAGCGATGCCGATGACGCTCCGCGGGCCGGCGAGGCGCTGATCGTCAATCTGGAAGGCTTCGAGGGCCCCTTGGACCTTCTGCTGGCGCTGGCGCGCACGCAGAAGGTGGACCTTGCCAAGATCTCGGTCCTCGCGCTCGCCGAGCAATACCTCGCCTTCGTCAATCAGGCGCTGAAGGCCCGGCTTGAGCTCGCGGCCGATTATCTCGTGATCGCGGCGTGGCTGGCGTTCCTCAAGTCCAAGCTTCTGCTGCCCCGCGAAGAGGGACAGGAGGACCAGCCCTCCGGCGACGAACTGGCCGCTCGCCTCGCCTTCCGCCTCATGCGGTTGGAGGCCATGCGCAATGCGGCCGGCAAGCTGGTCACACGAAAGCGGCTCGGCCAGGATGTCTTCCCTCGCGGCAATCCCGAGGGGGTTCGCACCATCCGCGTGCGCAAGTACACGGCGATGATCTTCGATCTGCTCAAGGCCTACGCCGATCAGCGCAAGCGGACGGTCAAGCGCGTGCATGTGGTGCACCGGCGCACCGTGTGGTCGATCAAGGAAGCGCGCCTGCGCCTGGAGAGCCTGCTCGGCGAGGGCGTCGGCGATTGGGTACAGCTTGATCTGTTCCTGCAGCGATATGGCGCCATGCCCGATGTCGCCCGCACGGCGCGCGCCAGCTCCTTTGGTGCGACCTTGGAGATGGCTCGGGACGGGCTCGTGGAGCTCTCGCAAGCGGAGCCCTTTGCGCCCATCTATATGCGCAGGCGCGAGCAGGGTGCCACCTGGCAGCGCATTACGTGAGTTGAGTGGCTGGAGCAGAACACTGCCGAAGAACAAGGGGACAGGAATGGTTCCGCCGAAGCTCAACGTGGTGCCTCAGGACCCCGCGCGGGAATGTGCGCGCGACGAGAGCCCTGCGACCGAGCCCGACGTCGATCCGAGCGAGATGCTGGCGCACGAGGGTTGGCGCGGGCTGCCCTCCAACGTGACGCACCTCCCCTCGGCCGACCGGCGCGAGCAGTTGCGCATTCTGGAGGCGCTGCTGTTCGCCGCCTCCGAGCCTATTGCCGAGAACTACCTGTCGCAGCACCTCAACGCCAGCGACGACGTTCCGGCGCTGCTGGAGGAGCTGAAGGGTTTTTATGCCAGCCGTGGCGTCAATCTCGTCAAAGTCGCTGACAAGTGGACTTTCCGCACGGCTGAGGATCTGTCCTATCTGCTGGAGCGCCATGCCACCGAGCAGCGCCGCCTCTCCAAGGCGGCCCTGGAGACGCTGGCCATCATCGCCTACCATCAGCCGGTGACGCGGGCCGAGATCGAGGAGATCCGCGGTGTGGCCGCCTCTGCCGGCACGCTCGATGTATTGATGGAGATCGGCTGGGTGCGGCCGCGCGGGCGGCGCCGTGCACCAGGGCGGCCCATTACCTATGGCACCACGGAAGATTTTCTGATCCACTTCGGCCTGGAATCGATCAAGGACCTTCCGGGCCTGGCCGAGCTCAAGGGTGCCGGTCTGCTCGAGAACAACCTGCCACCTGACTTCACCGTACCCGAGCCGACCGACGCGGCGGCGCTCATGGCCGACGAGCTGCCGCTGGAGGCCGGTGACGAGGAGGCAGCGCCCACGCTGTTCTCCGGCGATCCGCATGATGATGGCGAGGGGAATGCTGCCTAGCGGCGGCCCCGCTTCCCGCTGAAGCCGGCAGTGCCGGCGCGAGAGCTCCCGTGAGTTTCACTGATTTCATCAGGCGCAGGCACTCCCGCACAGGGGATGGGGTCTCTCTTCCTGCGGCCGGCCGGGCGGCGGCGACAATTGCCGCGCGGCTGACGTTCGAGCGGGTCGATCTGCAATTTGCCGCCTCCCGCGCCCTCAGCGGCTTCTCGCTCGATATCGCGCCTGCCGAGGTCGTGTGTCTGCTGGGACCGTCGGGTAGCGGCAAGACCACGCTGTTGCGTGTGGCCTCGGGCATCGAGAAGCCGACAGGTGGGCGCGTGCTCATCAACGACTTCGAGGTGGCGGGCCCGGAGCGTTTCGTGCCGCCAGAGAAGCGCAATGTCGGACTGATGTTTCAGGACTTCGCACTTTTTCCGCACCTGACCATCCGCGACAACGTCGCCTTTGGGCTCAAGTCGCTGCCGCGGGAGGATGCCGCCCGCGAGGCGATGGCGGCGCTGAGCCGGGTGGGGCTGGAGCGCTATGCCGACGACTACCCGCACATCCTGTCGGGCGGCGAGCAGCAGCGGGTGGCGCTGGCGCGCGCCATCCTCCCGCGGCCGGCCGTGATGCTGATGGACGAGCCGTTCTCCGGCCTCGATGTGCAGTTGCGTGAGCGCATGCAGGAGGAAACGCTCCAGCTCCTGCGGGAAACACGGGCCACTTGCCTGATCGTGACGCATGCGCCCTCGGAGGCGATCCGGCTGGGCGACCGCATTGCGGTCATGCGCGGGGGTAGGCTGGTGCAGGTCGGCAAGGCCGAGGACCTCTACCGCAACCCCGCCGATCTGTTCGTTGCGCGCCTGTTTTCCGAGATCAACGAGATCCCGTTCCCCGTCGAGGGCGGGGCGCTGCGGACGCCCATTGGGACCTTCGTCGTACCGGACCTCGCAGAGGGCGATACGGCCATTCTGTGCATCCGCCGGCGGGCCATCCGTCTGCAGCCGGCCGGCCAGGGGCTGCCGGGGCGCCTGCTGCATGTCAAGTTTCTGGGCGACTTGGCGGTGCTCGAAATTGCCGCCCAGGGCTTCGAGCGGACGCTTCTCACAGTGGTGCGGGAGGGTGAGGAGCCTGAGCGTGGCAGCGAGGTGGCGCTTTCCGTCGATCCGGAAAGCGTGCTGGTATTCCCGGCGGAAGCGGCAGCGGACAGTGAACCGAATGTGATGCTTTCGCGGGCGGAAACATCTTGAATTCCAAACGATTTACTTAAGTAGTGGGAAGGTTCGCAAACTTGCCCGCGGCGCCCCTTTCTGCGATACTGTGGCAAATGTGCAAAGCGGCGCCAGCCGCAAAGGGAGCTTTGACGAAATGGGTGGCTTGAGCGTCTGGCATTGGCTCATTTTCCTGGTGGTTGCCCTGCTGCTGTTCGGCGGCAGCGGCAAGATTTCCTCGATCATGGGCGACGTGGCCAAGGGCATCAAAAGCTTCAAGAAGGGCATGACTGAAGAGGAAGACACCGCGAAGCCGGCACAGGACCCGTTCAAGAAGGACGAGCCGCGTGCCATTGACAGCGTCGCGAGGCCCGCACCTCCGGCAGGCCAGACCACGACGCCGCAGGCCAACAAGGCGAGCTGAGGCTGCAAGGCAAAGCGGGCGTTCTGTCTGACGTGGCATGCCCTTGACGCGTTGTGCCTCTCGGGGCGAAGAGCCCGCATGTCCGCAATCGGGTAGCCGATGTTCGATATCACCTCCAGCAAGCTGTTATTGCTCGGCATCGTGGCGCTGCTCGTCATCGGCCCCAAGGACTTTCCAGCTCTGCTGCGCACGATCGGCAAGTATGTCGGCATCATCCGAGGGCACGCCCGGGAGTTTCGCCAGCAGTTCGACGAGGCCATGCGCGAGTCCGAGCTGGCTGATCTCAAGAAGGACGTGGAGAACATCGCCCGGGAAACGGAGGCGTCCCTGCAGGCCACCGGGCAGACGGTGGAGAGCAGCCTTAGCGAGGCGCGCCAGAGCATCGATACCTCTCTCGAGACGGCGACCAAGTCGCTGTCCGATCCGCTCGCGCACGATGCCAATGGCTTGCCCATCGCGCCGCCGCAGCCCGCACCCGCAATCGAAGCGACGAACGGTCTGAACGGATCGTCGCATGGGGGCGAGACGCCGGCGGGTGCGCCCGGCGGCATGGCGGCCCAGCCAACGGCGGAGCCGGGCCAACCGGTCGAGAAAAGCGGCGCTTGAGGGCTGAAGCCGAATGCAGGACAAGCCGGACACTGCCGCACCGGGCCAGCCCGACGGTCAGGACGAGGTCGAAGCCTCCAAGGCGCCGCTCATCGAGCATCTGATCGAGCTGCGCCAGCGCCTCATTCACGCCCTGATCGGCGTGGGCGTCGGCTTCGTCATCTGCTTCGCATTCGCGACGCAAATCTACAATTTGCTGGTCTGGCCCTATCAGGTGGCGCGCGGCCCGGGCCAGAAGATCGAGATGATCTACACCGCGCCGCACGAGTTCTTCTTCACCAAGCTGAAGCTCGCTCTGTTCGGCGCCGTGTTCCTCGCGTTCCCGATCATCGCCTATCAGATCTACAAGTTCGTGGCGCCGGGCCTCTACAAGAACGAGAAGGAGGCCTTCCGGCCCTACCTGCTGTGGACGTTCCTGCTGTTCATCGCCGGCGCGCTGGTCGTCTATTTCATCGTCATGCCGCTGGCGATGATCTTCTTCCTGTCGATGGAGCAGACCGGCGGGCAGGTGGAGATCCATCTGCAGGCCCGGGTGAGCGAATACCTCTCCCTGATCATGACGCTGATCCTGGGCTTCGGCATCATGTTCCAGCTCCCCGTGGTGCTGAGCCTGCTGGCGCAGGCCGGCATCGTCACCGGACAGCAGCTCAGGGATTTCCGCCGCTACGCTATTGTCGGCATCACCGGCGTTGCCGCCGTGCTGTCGCCGCCCGATCCTTTCAGCATGATCGCCATGGCGCTCCCCACCATCCTGCTCTACGAGGCTGGAATCTGGCGGGTGGACTGGGTGGAGAAGCAGCGGGCCGCCAAGGCGGCAGCCGACCAGGCCGCGGCGGGATGAAGGCTGAGAGTCAGCCGGCTTCCTTAAGCGATTGCAGCCGTGACGTATCGATCGCGCGCTCGGCGTGCCACAGGTCGTAGGCGACCTGCATCCTGAGCCAGGACGCCGCCGACGTACCAAACACCGCACCCAGACGTACCGCCGTGGCCGGGGTTACTGGCTGCTTCTCAGATAGAATGTCGTAGAGCGACTGGCGCGAGATGCCGAGCGCAGCCGCGATGTCGACCTTGCTCACCCGCAGCGCCGGCAAGACAACCTCCCGCAGAAATGCGCCGGGATGGGTCGGGCAGCGATCGGCGCTGCGCTTTGATGGTGCAGTCAATGTGATCGGTCCTTGTTTCAATCGGCGCCCGCGCCGGGCGGGCGACTCGAGCGAAGCCGTATGCTGCTTCCCTCCTAGTGATAGTCCTCCAGGTCAACCTGAACTGCGTCCTCCCTGTCCCAGGCAAACGTGATGCGCCTATTTTCAGAAACTTTGACGGCGTAGCGCCCTTTCATGTCCCCCGAGAGGGGATGAAAGGCCAGTCCCGGCAAGCTCATGTCGCCGGGGTGCACCGATGCATCGAGCCGGTCGAGGATCATGGCAATCCGTTTGACGCGGTCGGGTGGCAGCCTGGATGAGTCATCCCGTTCCCAGAAGCGTTGCAGAGCGCGGCTGCGGAACGAGCGGATCATCGGTCATACCTCTGAAGAGCATTGTCGGGGTTCCAGCCCCTGAGTGTGCCCCGAGGCGCGGGCTGAACGCGACTAATCTGGAATGTAAGGCATTGATATACAAAACGTCAATCAGTGACTGACATTCGTGTTGCTGGGCCATGCCTTCCGGAAGCCGTATAGGACATGCAACATTGCAGACGTCAGCCCCGCGCAGGAAATGTCATCCCGGCCTCGCGCGACGCGTGAGCGCCGGGACCGAAGGCCGCAGATTGACGCCGACAGTTTGGCCCCTGGGTCCCGGATAGCGTGCTTCGCGCAATTCCGGGATGACAACGCTGCTCATCGGACCGGCTACCCCAAGTGGACAATCGGGCACGGGAATTATAGGACACGTCATCAATTTGCATCGATCCCGCGCAGGAGATGTCATCCCGGCCACGCACGCCGTGCGAGCGCCGGGACCCAGGGCCGTAGATTTGATGCCGACAGTTTCGGCTCCTGGGTCCCGGATATTCGCTGACGCGAATTCCAGGATGACAACAAGCCCTTGCGGGGATGATGGTAGTACGCGAGGCAGGCCGTGTTCGACATCAAGTGGATACGCGACAATCCGGACGCGTTCGACGCGGGGTTGAAGAGGCGTGGGATCGAGCCTGGTGGAGAGGTGAAATTCTCGCGCGACCTCATTGTGCTCGACGAGGCGCGGCGCCAGGTCGTCACGGCGCTGCAGGCCTACCAGGCGCGGCGCAACGCGGCGTCCAAGGAGATCGGCAAGGCCAAGGCCGCCAAGGACGAGGCCAAGGCGGCTGCGCTGATAGCCGAGGTCGCGGACCTCAAGGACGCGCTGGCCAAGGGCGAGGAGGAGCAGCGGGCGGCCGACAAGGCGCTCAACGATGCGCTCTCCGTCATCCCAAATCGGCCACTGGACGAGGTGCCGGTCGGTGCCGACGAGAAGGGCAACAAGGAAATCCGCAAGGTCGGCACGCCGCCCAAGCTCGCATGGACCAACAAGCCGTTGCAGCACTTCGAGATCGGCGAGCGGTTGGGCCTCATGGACTTCGAGACGGCGGCCAGGCTGTCGGGCGCGCGCTTTGTGGTGCTCAAGGGTGTGCTGGCCCGGCTGGAGCGCGCGCTGGCCGCGTTCATGCTGGACATTCACACGGCACCCGAGCAGGGCGGCATCGGCGGCTACACCGAGATCGCCCCGCCCCTGCTGGTGCGCGACGAGGTGATGTACGGCACGGCGCAGTTGCCGAAGTTTGAGGCGGACCAGTTCTTTGTAGATCGAGTGGGCGAGCTGGAAGCCCATACATACGCGGGTGCTCTCGAAGATTTTTCTTCAGATGATGACGAACTAGCGCAAGCTGTACAGAAGACTGGCAATGCGGAGGTGATTCAGAGGTTTGGAAAGTACCTTGAGTGCAAGCGTGGGATACCGGCCCCCGTCTACGAGAGATTCTATTTTGTCGAGTTTGCGAAAGCCTACTTGGCGTTTCAGCAAAAGCTGCCAATGCGGCTGGGGCTCATCCCTACCGCCGAGGTGCCGCTGACCAATCTCGTCCGCGAGTCCATCACCGACGAGGCCGAGCTGCCGATCCGCGTCACCGCCTACACGCCCTGCTTTCGCGCGGAAGCCGGCGCGGCGGGCAAGGACACGCGCGGCATGATCCGCCAGCACCAGTTCTCCAAGGTCGAGCTTGTCTCCATCACCACGCCTGAAGGGAGCAGGGCCGAGCACGAGCGCATGACGGCGTGCGCGGAGGAAGTGCTGAAGCGGCTTGGGCTTGCCTATCGCACCATGCTCCTGTGCACAGGCGACATGGGATTTGCGGCGCAGAAGACCTACGACATCGAGGTCTGGCTGCCGGGGCAGAACACCTATCGCGAGATTTCATCGTGCTCCGTATGCGGCGACTTCCAGGCGCGGCGCATGAACGCGCGCTATCGTCCCAAAGGCGGCAAGGGCGTCGAGTTCGTGCACACGCTGAATGGCTCCGGGCTGGCCGTGGGCCGCACGCTGATCGCGATACTCGAGAATTATCAGCAACCCGACGGCTCCGTGGTCATTCCCGATGCCCTGGTGCCTTACATGGGCGGAGTGAAGAAGATCGAGAGACCCTGAGCTGTTATTCCCGAATTGCGCGTGAGCGCAATCTCCGGGACCCAGGGCATCATGCGCAGCGCGGTGAATGTATGATCCCGGGTCCCGGCGCGGCGTGCTTGCGTGCTGCGGCCGGGATGACAATCACTACCGGTTCAGGCGCGCGATCAGGCTCGAGGTGTCCCAGCGGCTGCCGCCCATCTTCTGCACCTCGGCATAGTAGCCATCGACGATGGTGGTCACCGGCAGGCTGGCGCCGTTGCGCTTGGCCTCCTCCTGGCAGATGCCGAGGTCCTTGCGCATCCAGTCCACGGCAAAGCCGAAGTCGAACTTGCCCTCGGTCATGGTCTTCCAGCGGTTCTCCATCTGCCAGGACTGCGCGGCCCCCTTGGAGATGGTGTCCATCACCTTCTGCATGTCGAGGCCCGCCTTCTGGCCGAAGTGGATGGCCTCCGAGAGCCCTTGCACCAGGCCGGCAATGCAGATCTGATTGACCATCTTGGTGAGCTGGCCGGCACCGGCCGGGCCGATCAGATTGACCATGCGCGCATAGTGCGTGATGACGGGGAGCGCGCGGTTGAAGGGTGCGTCGTCACCGCCCACCATCACGGTCAGCACGCCGTTCTGGGCGCCGGCTTGGCCGCCGGAAACCGGGGCATCCAGAAAGTCGAAGCCCTTGGCCTTGGCGGCCGCATGAAGCTCGCGTGCCACATTGGCCGAGGCGGTCGTGTTGTCGATGAAGACGGCGCCCGCTTTCACCGCGTTGAAGGCGCCCTTGGCGCCGGTCGTGACCTCGCGCAGATCGTTGTCGTTGCCCACGCAGCAGAACACGAAATCCGCTTCCTTGGCGGCGTCGGCCGGTGTCGGCGCGATGCTGCCGCCGTACTCCTTGGCCCAGGCTTCGGCCTTGGCGCCGTTGCGATTGTAGACCGTGAGGTCGTGGCCGCCCTTTTTGCGGATGTGCCCCGCCATGGGGTAGCCCATCACGCCCAGCCCGATCCAAGCCACCTTGGCCATGTCGCCTCCTCCTGCGCAACCTGAAAGCAGCGACTCTTAGCGAAGGACGGCGGCGTTGTCAGGCGCTAACGGGGCTCTTCGGCTCCGCCCCTCAGCTCGGCCATGCGGGTCCGGGTCCACGGGCCGCAGCCAGGGCGGCTCGAGAGCGCTGCCTGCGGCGGATGATGATCCTGAAGGCCGCATACTGGATCAGGAAGGCGGCAACCTTGGCCCCGACGGCGCCGAAGGTGATAAACCAGGCCCAAGCGCGGAAGCTGAAACCGATGGCGATGATCAGGTTCAGAACTCCAAGCACGAACATGAGCGCCGCCCAGGCGTAGCCCGTACCCACCATGACGCTTTCGGGAAGATTATCGCGGGCGATGGGGGGCAGGTAGCGGATCATCCAGCCGCGCCGCAGCATGACCACGCCGATGGCGCCGTGCACGATGGTCGGCTTGACCATGATGAAGCGGCTGTCGTGGGTGATGAGGGTGGCGGCACCCAGAACCAGCACGAGGCCGAGTGCCAGCCACTGCATGGCATCGATGGGCTTGCGCCGCAGCCGCAGGCTCGCGAACTGGACAAGGGCGACGCCGACGGCCGCACCGGTTGCCAGATAGACATCGTCGCTCAGCCCGTAGACCATCAGGAACACGATGGCCGACAGGAAATCGGAGAGAAGCTGCCGGAGGGCGGTCTGCATCTGCTTGACCCGACGGTCGCGGTGGAAGCCCATGCTGCGAGCGGAGCATCATGCGCCGGCACGGCCGGTCTGCCCAAGAAGATGGGGAGCGTGCGGCCCGATCGGAAGCACGGGATCAGAAGCCCGGTTCAGAAGCTCAGGCACCTGCCGAGGTCGAGGCACATGCGGGCACCCTCTCCCGCCGACGGCACGGCGATCAGCGCGGCGCCGATCAGCGCCGCGGCAGCCGTAACCGCAATCAGGATGGTCTTGAGGGTCAAAAGGCTTCTCCGGGGCGTCGGCGCGGTGATAGTCTACAAATGCTTAAGCAATCTTCGTGCCGCTCTCCGCGATCCGTGCCGGGACAGTATCCGCCGAAGGCTGTGTGCCGCCTGAATGCCGCATTTAGCGGGCGTTCAGGAAAATGGATCCGCCCCAGGTATCCTTGGACATGCGGGAGGATCATCGGCATGTGTGCCCCCGCGGTCCCGGCTGCAGATGCAAGGCGTGGGCGAATGGATGCGACAGCGGGGCGAGCGATCGCCTAGATTGGCGCCGATTGCGCAGGAAAGAGGCCATGGCAGCAAGAATGGGTTCGGCACAGAGGACACGACCGGTTACGCTCGATGACATCGAAGGAGCCCAGAAGCGGTTGCGCGGTGCGATCGTGGAGACCGACTGCGACTTCAGCCGCACGCTATCGGACATTCTGGGCTGCAGGGTTTGGCTCAAGTTCGAAAACCTGCAGTTCACGGCGTCCTTCAAGGAGCGCGGCGCGCTGAACCGCCTGTCGGCCTTGTCGGCGGACGAGCGCAAACGGGGCGTGATCGCCATGTCGGCCGGCAATCACGCACAGGGCGTTGCCTATCACGCAAGCCGCCTATCGATCCCGTCCACCATCGTCATGCCGGTGAACACGCCGACGGTGAAGATCGTCAACACGCGTCGGCACGGTGCCGAGGTCATTCTGCGCGGCGAGACCTTTGAGGAGGCCGGTGCGTTCGCCCGCCAGCATGGCGAGGAGCATCATCTCACCTTCATCCATCCTTATGACGACCCGCTGGTGATCGCCGGTCAGGGCACTACGGCGCTGGAGATGCTGGGCGCCGCACCCGAGATCGACACGCTGGTGGTGCCGATCGGGGGCGGTGGCCTCATTTCCGGCATGGCGATCGCCGCGAAAACGCTGCGGCCCGATCTGCGCGTGATCGGCGTGCAGGCTGCGCTCTATCCATCGATGTACAACGCCTTCAAGGGCGAGAGCCAGCCGATGCGCGGTGATACGTTGGCTGAGGGCATTGCCGTCAAGACGCCGGGCCGGATCACCGGCCCGCTCGTCCGGGAGCTGGTCGACGACATCCTGCTGGTCTCTGAACCGCAGATCGAAAATGCGATGAGCCTGCTCATCAATATCGAAAAGACGGTGGTGGAAGGCGCTGCAGCCGCCGGTCTGGCGGCAGTGTGCGCGCACCGGGAGCGCTTGCAAGGTCGCACCGTGGGTATTGTCCTGACGGGCGGAAACATCGACACGCGGCTGCTGGCCAGCGTGCTGACGCGCGAGCTGGCACGCGAGGGCCGCCTGAGCCAGCTCACGATCGATCTGGCAGATCGCCCGGGACAGCTTGCCAGGGTCGCCAATATTCTCGGCACCGCCGGTGCCAACATCGTCGAGGTCTACCATCAGCGCGTGTTCTCCGACCTGCCGGCCAAGGGAACGCTGCTCGAGCTTGTGATTGAGACGCGGGATCGCGCGCATCTGGAAGAGACGGTGGCCGAGCTGAAGGCTGCTGATTTCAAGGTGTACGTGGGGAGCAATCCGAGGGGAGCCCGCTGATGGAAGGCGCCCGCATGGTGCCGAGAGACGTTGCAGCGCTCGACGTGCTGCGCCAGCTCGAGCGCAAAGTGCGGTGGCTTTCCTCCTACATGATCCACCATGCCAACCACGAGGTGGATCGGGGCGACGGGCTGAAGGTGGGCGGCCACCAGGCGTCCTCCGCCTCGCTCGTCACGCTGATGACGGCGCTCTATTTCCATGTTCTGCGCCCCGAGGACCGCGTGGCGGTAAAGCCGCACGCGAGCCCGGTGTTCCACGCCATCCAGTATCTGCTCGGCAACCAGTCGCTCGACAAGCTGCAGGCCTTCCGCGCCTTCGGCGGTGCGCAATCCTATCCCTCGCGCACCAAGGACAAGTGCGACGTTGATTTCTCGACCGGCTCGGTGGGGCTCGGCGTCGCCGCCACGGGCTTTGCGAGCCTGGTGCAGGACTATGTGCATGCCAAGGGCTGGAGCCGCGACTGGCCCAAGGGCCGCATGGTAGCGCTGATGGGCGACGCCGAGCTCGACGAGGGCAACGTTCATGAGGCGCTGCTCGAGTATTGGAAGCACGGGCTCGAGAACTGCTGGTGGGTGATCGATTACAACCGCCAGAGCCTCGACTCGGTGGTGTCCGATCGCCTGTTCATGAAGGTAGCGGGGCTGTTTGAGAACCTGGGCTGGAGGGTCGTTCTCATCAAGTACGGCAAGCTGCTGCAGGCCGCGTTTGCCGAGTCCGGCGGGCAGAGGCTCAAGCAGTGGATCGACGACTGCCCGAACATGCTCTACTCGGCGCTGGTGTTCCAGGGCGGCGCGGCATGGCGGCGCCAGCTCCAGCAAGACCTCGCCATTCATCCCGACACGCTCGATATCGTGCGTCGGCACGACGATGCAGAGCTCGCCCGCCTCATGACCAATCTCGGCGGGCACGACATGGAGGCGATTCTGGAGGCTTTCGAGGGCGCGCCAACAGGACAGCCCGTGTGCTTCATCGCCTACACCATCAAGGGCCATGGCCTGCCGTTCCAGGGCCACAAGGACAATCACGCTGGCCTCATGACGAAAGCGCAGATGCAGGAGCTGCGCGCCCGCGAGGGCATCAACCAAGGTGAGGAATGGGATCGCTTCGCTGGACTGGCACTGCCGCGGACGGAGGTGGAGCGGTTCCTTGAACGCGTGCCGTTTGCCCAGAAGGGCCGGCGGCGGCGGGAAGCGGCGCGTGTTCCCGTCGATGCATTTCCCCGGATCGAAGCCAAGGGACCGATGTCGACACAGGCGGGGTTCGGTCGCGTGCTGGACGAGATTGCGCGCGCCGGCGGGCCGCTCGCCGACCGCATCGTCACCACCTCGCCCGACGTGACGGTTTCGACCAATCTGGGGCCATGGGTGAACCGGCGCGGGCTGTTCTCCATGTCGAGCCAGGAGGACCTGTTCCGCGAGCGCGGGCTGATGTCGCCGCAGCGCTGGGCGATGAGCCCCAAGGGCCAGCACATCGAGCTCGGCATCGCTGAGATGAACCTGTTCCTGATGCTGTCGGCGCTCGGGCTCTCGCACGCGTTGTTCGGCGAGCGGCTGCTGCCCGTGGGCACACTTTACGATCCGTTCGTATGCCGCGGCCTCGATGCCTTGAACTATGCCTGCTATCAGGATGCCCGCTTCATCGTCGTCGGCACGCCGGCCGGCCTTACGCTCGCGCCCGAAGGCGGGGCGCATCAATCGATCGGCACGCCGCTGATCGGCATGGCGCAGGACGGCCTTGCCTCCTTCGAGCCGGCCTATGTCGACGAGCTCGCCGTCATCATGCAATGGGCCTTCGACTACATGCAGCGTGACGGGTCGGAGGAGCAGGAGAAGCGCTGGCACCGGGACGAAAAGGGCGGCTCTGTGTACTTGAGGCTTTCAACGCGTGCCCTCGACCAGCTGGCGCGCACCATGACGCCGGGCCTGCGCGACGAGATCATCCAGGGCGGCTACTGGCTGCGCCGGCCGGAGCCCGGCACGCAGGCGGCCATCGTCTATACCGGCGTGGTCGCGCCGGAAGCGATCGAAGCCGCGGGCCTGCTGGCGGAGGACCGGCGCGGCGTCGGCGTGCTGGCGGTCACCTCGGCCGACCGGCTGTCAGCCGGCTGGCACGCGGCGCAGCGCTCGCGCGAGCATGGCGAGCGCGATGTGCGCGCGCACGTGGAAGACCTGCTGGCTGAGCTGCCGCGCGATGCCGCTCTTGTCACGGTGACCGATGCTTATCCCGAAGCGCTCTCCTGGCTCGGCGGCGTTTGCGGCCATCGGGTGCGGGCGCTGGGCGTGGAGCACTTCGGCCAGTCGGGCTCGATCAGTGAGCTCTATGGCCACTACGGGCTCGACGTGAACGCCATCCTTGCGGCGGTGGAAGGCATGGGCGGCACGCCGGTGCGGTATCGGTTCCTGCAGAAGTGAGCTGAATTCAAGATCGCAGGGCCGCTTGCGCTCAAGCTGCTCGAAGAAATTTTTACCCGAAATGATATCTCCGCGTGCGACGGACGCTGCCACCGCGTCAATGGAACTGCAACGACCGGCCGCAACCTCGTCCTCCGGCCACTTCTTCGTTTCCGGGGACGGTGATGAAGATAGGATCGAATAAGCAGCACGCGTGGTGCCACGCGAGAGCCCCGTCTTTCTAGCCCGGTATGGGCTCATGCGGGAATGCCAGTTGCTCGCGCGCCCTCCATTCGTTGGTCACGTAGTTGATGATCACCGACTTGCGCACGCCTTCGATCTTGCGCGGCTCGAAGCCGTGGAAGGTGATGTCCGAGGGCACGAATACCATCGCAGCATTGGAGGCGAAGGGCGAGCGGCCCACGTGTGTCTAGATGTCGGTGCCGAGCGTGGCGTGCTGGGCGTCCTTCGACAGGTAAAGCAGCATGGTAAAGGTCTTGACGCCGAGATCGCTGTGCGGCTCGAGCCAGAAGCCTTCAGTGTCCTGCGCCATTTCCACACGCAAGTAGGTGCCGCTGAGCCTGGCGCCGAAACGATCGCGGATCTCCTCGGTCACCGCTTTGGCCTGAAAGGCTTGGCACAAGCCCTCGCACACCGGGAATCTGGATCGATTTTCTACGTCGAAGTACTTGCGGGTGGCGTTGTGCATCTCGCGCTTGCCGGAGACGCCATCCAGGGTCGGGGCGGGAAAGGGCAGATCGAGCACCTGCTCGACGGCAGCCTGCGGCAGGCAGCTCTTCGCGAGCCAGTATTTGTAAGGTCTCTCAACGCATTCGCTGGCGCCGAAACTCATCAGCAGGCTCGTGATGAAGGCTTCTTTCGCAAGTGCCATGCAACACCCTCTGCCCGGGACGATCCCGGCAACACGTCACTGCTGTGTCAAGCTGGAGAGATACGCGAAACCGGTGCCCGGCATTGAACGCCGTCTTGCAAGCACCCCCGGGAAACAAAAAAAAGCTCAAGGTTTGAGGGCAAGGCCATCCGGTCAGGTCCGCCGCTCCCCTTATGGAGCTCGTGGCTGACGCCCAAGCTCACGGAACCGCAGATGCCTGGCACGGGACAGGAGAACCCATCAGGCCTTGCCCCCACACCGGAGGTTACGGTTCCGTCACATTGGGGCGGAACTGTGTCTGATGTTGAGATGGCATGTGAACTTGGCGGTGCTCGCGGCGCGATTGCCGCGGCCAGGGCAATCGTTTAGCTTCGCTGCCTTGCCTTCCGATTTTTTCTGTCAGGATCGCAGATGATCGATCTCTACACGTGGTCGACGCCCAACGGCCGCAAAGTGTCCATCATGCTCGAGGAGTGCGGGCTCGCCTATCAGGTGCACAGCATCGACATCGGCAAGGGTGACCAGTTCAAGCCCGAATTCCTGCGGATTAGCCCCAACAACCGCATTCCCGCGATCGTCGACCGGGACACCGGACAGTCGCTGTTCGAGTCCGGCGCCATTCTCATGTACCTCGCTCAGAAGACGGGAAAGTTCTGGCCCAAGGATGGCCCCGGCCACTGGCAGGCCATTGAATGGCTGATGTGGCAGATGGGCGGCGTCGGCCCGATGTTCGGGCAGGTGCATCACTTCGTGAAATACAACAAGGGCAAGGCGCCCTACGCGGAGGAGCGCTATCTGGCGGAGGCGCACCGGCTCTATGGCGTGCTCGACCGGCGCCTGGCTGAAACGGAGTATCTCGCCGGCAACTATTCGATCGCCGACATGGCCACCTGGCCCTGGGTCTCGCGCTTTGAATGGCAGACCGTCGATCTCAGCAAGTATCCCAACGTCCTACGCTGGTACAAGGCGATCGCGGCGCGTCCCGCCGTGCAAAAGGGCTACCATATTCCCGTCAAGCAGCCCGGCATCCCCATGCCGGGCTGAAGCACGTTGCAACGAGGCACACGATGGAACAGCACGGTGGCTTCTCAGGCGTCATAGCGCCGGTCCTCACGCCTTTCGGCGAGGACGGCAATCCGGATGCCGGCCGCTTGGTCGACCATGCGCACTGGCTGATGGAGGAAGGCTGCACGGGGCTGGCGCCGTTCGGCACCACCAGCGAGGCCAACTCGCTGGGCCTCGACGAGCGCATGGAGCTGTTGGAGGAGCTGGTGGATGACGGCATCGAAGCCGAGAAGCTGATGCCCGGCACCGGCACGTGCTCGCTGGCCGACACCATTATGCTGACGCGGCACGCGATGGATCTGGGCTGCGGCGGCGTGCTGATGCTGCCACCCTTCTACTACAAGGGTCCGAGCGAGGAGGGGCTGTTCCGCTTCTTCGCCGAGGCCATCGAGGGCGTGGGCGATGACAAGCTCAAGGTCTATCTCTACCACATTCCGCCGGTGGCGCAGGTCGGCTTCCCGCTGCCGCTAATCGGCCGCCTCATCAAGGCGTTCCCCGACACGGTGGTCGGCCTCAAGGATTCCTCCGGCGACTGGGGCAACACCGAGGCCATTCTCGAGGCGTTCCCAAACTTTGAGGTGTTTCCGGGCTCCGAGGTCTTCCTGCTCGACGGCTTGCGCAAGGGCGGTGCGGGGTGCATCTCGGCGACGTGCAACGTCAGCGCCAGCGCCATCCGCAAGGTCTACGACAACTGGAAGGGTGCGGAGGCCGACAAGCTGCAGGCCGGCATCACGGCGCTGCGCAAGGCAATCCAGGCATACCCGATGATCCCGGCGCTCAAGGCGATCATCGCGCACTACCGAGGCGATGCCGGCTGGGCCAAGGTGCGCGCGCCGTTCACGGAGCTGCCCGCAGCCGAGGCCGAGAAGGCCATCCGCACGCTGGCTGACGCACACGGCTTCAGGCTCGACTTCGACAAGGCGGCCTGAGAGGCGTGCCGGCGGGTCGCTTGCTTCCAAGGCTGCGCCCGCAGGTGCGGCGCTCACAGGCCTGCCGGCTGTCCTTCCGGCTCGACGCGTGAGGCCTGGCTTCGCACTGGCTTCACGGGAGGCTCCAGGCCAAGGGTCGCGCGCAACGACTGGTGATAGTGGATCATGGCCGGCTCGTTGCGGCCATAGATGAGATGCGTCTGCGCACCCGAGGTGAGGCCGATCTGGATGCTGCGGCCGGCGGGAAAGTCCTCGCCCGTCACCACGTCCAGCACGAGCTGCATGTTCTTGTCCCAGTGGACGCGCTCCTCCTCGGTGGCCGGTGCTTTCGGCACATAGAGCGACAGGTCCATCACCGCGCGGTCCACGCGGCCTTCCGAGGGGAAGACGCGCGCAAGTTCGACGTGGTCGCCCTGCACGATCAGCAGCGTGTTGGGAAACAGCGAATAGATGAGCGTCGTGTTCCACATCAGGTCCCAGCTCTCCTCGGGCTCGGCCTTGAGGCGCTCCAGCTTCTTGCGGGGCATGACGAGGCGGTGGTTGAGGCCGAAATGCTCGAAGTCGGCCACGTTGCCGTGCAGCACCTCCTTGAGGGAGTCGCGGTGCAGGAAGCCGATGTGGTAGCCCTCGTGGAAGGTGTCGACCAAGATTTTCCAGTTCATGGTCTCAGGGATCACGCGCTTGTCGTAGAATGACCATGAGCCGAAACCGAACCAGGCGAGCTCCGGCCCTAGCCCGCCGAGCCAGGCGTCGATATCGAAATCGGTGGTACCGTCTTCGGCCGGGGTCGGGATCACCCACACCAGGCCGTGCTTCTCGCACAGCGGCAGCGCGGTGAGCGACGACCGCTCGGGCCGCACGCCGGGAAAGCAGCGCTCGTCGGGGATGCCCATCACCTGTCCGGCGAGATCGTAGGTCCAGGCATGATAGGGGCAGACGAACACGCGGGCCTTGCCGCAGCCCTGGGCGACTTTGGCGCCGCGGTGTCGGCATACATTGAGGAACGCGCGCAGCTTGCCGTCGCGCCCGCGCACGATGAGAATGGGCAGCCCGGCATAGTCGTCTGTGCGGTAGGCGCCGGGCGCCGCCCAATCGGAGGCGAAGCCCATCAGCAGCGGATGTCGGCGGAACAGAACCTGCTGCTCGCGGGTCGCATGCTGCGGGTCGGTGTAGACCGACACGTCGTTGCGCCAGGGCGCGTCGGCGAGAGCCGTGGTTTGGGTGTCGACGTAGTGCAGCAGCCGCTTCAACAGGCTAATTTGATCCTGCCGGTTCATGGCACGCCTCCCGTTGCGCCGACGCCTGCGGCCTTCGGGGGACCGCTTTGAGCGCCCTATGGATCCTGATACGGTACCGTATCGCGAGGGCGTGAGACTGGCAATACGATGCCGTATCACGAAGCAGGGAGCGGTATGCACGGCGAAGTCGATGCAACGGCCAGATGGATCGAAGCCGGCTTGGCGGAGCTCGCCGCAGGCGGCATCGAGCGCGTGCGCGTGGAGGTGGTGGCCGAGCGGCTGGGCGTGACCAAGGGCGGTTTCTACCGCCGCTTCAAGGATCGGCGGGCGCTGCTGGATGGCATCCTGGAGACGTGGAGCCGGGGTCGCACCGCCGCCATCGATCAGCAGTTGGCCCTGGGCGATGCCACGCCCGGCCAACGCCTCAAGGCCGTCATCAAGCTCTATTCGGAGCGCGTCAACGCGCAAGGGATGGCCATCGAGCTGGCGATCCGCCAATGGGCGCGCACGGACCAGGCGGCGGCCGCAGCCGTGGCGCGTGTCGATGCCCACCGCTTGAGGAACGTCGAGAGCCTCTATGGCAGAATGGGCTTGAGCGCCGAGGACGCGCGGGCGCGGGCGGTTCTCTTCTACTCGTTCATCTTCGGGCAAAGCCTGCTGTTCCTCGACCAGGCCCCGGCCAAGCGTGCCAGCCTCATCGCCGCCTGCAGCAACGCGCTGACGGAGATTGACGCAAGCTCATCGTGACGCCGGTCGTTGGCTGTTGTCGCTTCCCAGGCGCGGCTCACCCCGCCGACTGCCATTGCTTGATCCACTCCAGCGGATAGATCAGCATGATGATGTTGAGCAGCAGGTTGTCACGGATCAGGTAGAGCAGGACGAGCTCGGTGGCGATCAGCAGGAACACGGTGACCCAGGGCGGCAGCCGGGCCGAGATCAGAAAGCCGACGACCATCGCCAGCATGTCGCCGACCGAGTTGACGATGCTGTCGCCGAAGTAGTCGCGCGAGACGGTCTGCGTGCGATAGCGGTTGATCGTGAACGGGGTGTTCTCGAAGATCTCCCAAGCGCCCTCGATCAGCGTGGCGATGACTAGGCGCGCCGCCACCGACAGGCGGCCGCGGAAGATGGCCCACAACAGGAAGTAGAAGATCACACCGTGCAGGACGTGGCTGTAGGTGTACCAGTCGGTCAGGTGCTGCGACATCTCCGAGTCGCCGCGGCCGCCGTGCCAGAGCTTGATGGTGCCGCACTTGCACATGGGGATGCGGCCCATCCAGAACAGGATGGCCGCTGTCGCAATGGTTAATCCGAGGGCGATCAGCAGGGCGGTGGGGAGCGGGAGTCGCGGTATGGTGCGGGGCATGCCCCACCTTGACATGGGCGCGGGGTGGCGGGAACCGGCTGCCGCGGGCGGGCCGGCAGGATCAGCGGCAGCGCGGTAAGACGGCCACAGGGCCGCCGCTCGGCCTGCAAGAAATTCCGTAGCGGCCTTTTTTTGTCCCACCGGAGGCTCTAAACCCAGCCGCAGACACGCGGATTCGAAGAAAAACATGAGACTGTCGATCATTGCCTTCGCGGCATTGTGTCTCGCTCCGCTCGAGAGTGCCGGGGCGGCGGCGGACTGCACGCGGGAGGATTTTGCCAGGGCCGTGAACGGGGCCGGTGCGGCGCTGCGGCAATTGAATGCCGAGAGCGCGCCGCGCCTGCAGGCGAAGATGCGCCTGCTCAAGACCAAGATGGGCTGGCCCGACGTCGGGTTCGAGGAAAAGGCCTTTCAGGCGCTGCAGGACGAGCGCATTGCCGCGCTCGACGCGGAAGCCAACGACCGGCTGGCGCGCATCGATGCGCTGGGCACCATCAACCCCTCCGCCGAGCCCGATTGCGCCAAGCTGCAGGAGCTGTCGGCCGCCAGCCTGGAGTTGCAGGCCACCGTCAAGGCCAAGTCCGGCTACATGTTGTCCAAGCTCGATCAGATGCTGGGCGAGGCCCCGCTGCCGAAGCCGAAGAGTGCGGAAGCCAAGCCCGCTCCCGTTCGCAAGCCTGCGCCCCCGGTAAAGACCGAACCATCGGTGAAGTCAGAGCCGCATGCGCACGCAGAGCGCCCGGCGAAGACGATCCCGGATGCCTCGCGCGATGTAGCGATCGCCGCGCCGACGCCGCTGTCTGCTCCTCAGCCTCCCAGCACCATTCAGGAGCAACCCCTGGCGCCGGCGCCTGAAGGCGATGGCTACACCATCGATGAAATCCGCGCGGCGAGCGCAGGCCTCTTCGGGCAGGTGTCGGCCAATCTCGGATCGGTGATCGAGCACGTCTTCCGCAAGAGCGGACGCCCCACCGGCTACATCCTGGGCAGCGAGGGCGGGGGCGCGTTCCTCGCCGGCGTGCGCTATGGCAAGGGCACGCTGTACCTGCGCAGCGGGGGCACGCAGCAGGTTTTCTGGCATGGGCCTTCGCTTGGCGTCGACGTCGGCGGCGAGGGCTCCAAGACGCTGTTCCTGATCTATAAGATGGAGACACCCGAGCAGCTCTATTCGAGCTTCACGGGGATAGATGGATCCGCCTACCTGGTTGGCGGCGTGGGTGCCACCTTCGTCACCAATGGCACGGTTATCATGGCGCCCATTCGTTCAGGATTGGGGCTGAGACTGGGCGCCAGCATCGGCTATCTGCGCTTCACGCCCAAGCAGACGTGGAACCCCTTCTAAGAGCTGCAGCGGCTCGGCGCATGCCATTTTCCCCTTGCGCAGCGCAAGGGCGATGATTTCATTGCAGCCCTGAGCGGAGCGGCCGGCACAAGGCCGCCCGGGGAGGACGGGGAGGGCTGCGCGGCCATGCAGATGCGCGATGCCATCGAGCAGGTGCAGGCCGGATCGCTGACGGATCGGCTGGCTGAGGCCTTTGCTGTCACGCCGGCACAAGCCGATGCGGTGATGCGTTGGGTGGCCTCCGATTTCGCTTGGTACCTGCAGAAGAACACGCTCTCGCGCGGCGGTTTGGCCGATCTCGTGGAGGCCCTGGGGAGCGGACATCACGCTGCCTACCTGAGCCACAGCGATGTCTTTCGCGATGAGGCCGTGGGCGCCGACGGCAACGCCATCCTGGGAGCCCTGCTCGGCTCCAAGGACGCCAGCCGGATGCTGGCGGCGCGGGCTGCGCGGCGCTGCGGGCTCACTACGGCCCAGGTCGCCGCCATGCTTCCTTACCTCGCCGGTACGATGATGGGCAGTCTGGCCCGGCGCGCACAGTTGAGCCTTGGAAACATCCTTGCGCAGGTCCCTCCACTCGGGACTCTCGGCTCCGGCAATGCCTACGTGGACCTTGCCGGCATCCTGCGGCGCCGCTGCGGCGCCGGCGCCTACTCGCCACGCGCCCTTCCGCGGGCCGTCCGGCGTGCCATCAGCCGGGCGGCTGGCTTCTACAACCATGGCGTGTTGGTGTGGTATGCGCGCTTCATGGTTGGCCGTGCCGGAACGCGATGGCTGCGAGCCGTATTGACCCCTAGGCGAACACACCTAGCCGAACCAACGAAAACTCACTAACCTCCCGTGGGGATCACGCCGCCGGACCCAACGAAGCCAAGCCCCGGCACAAGCTCAGATGCTGTGCTCGGGAAATAGCCATGTTGCGAGGAGCAAGACCCATGAAATATCTGGTAGCGGCCGCGGTTGCCGCGCTTCTGATCGCCGGTGCCGCACAGGCGCAGACCGGAACCTGCAAGGCCGCCGCCGCCGAGAAGAAGCTTGCCGGGGCCGCCCTGAAGAGCTTCATGGCCAAATGCGAGAAGGACGCCAAGAGCGCCTGCAGCGCATCCGCCAAAGAGAAGAAACTTGCTGGTGCCGCTCAGAAGAGCTTCACCACCAAGTGCATCGGCGACAAGGTCGGCAAGTAGCCAGGCACCGGCCTGCTCAGTACGGCCGGCAGGGGCGCGCTTGCACGGCGCAACTCCATCCGCCCGATCCTTGTGAGCAGCGCGTCGACTTGCTCACGGCGTTGGAGTACCGCCCCCATGGGCCGCCATACTCCCACGCCGTGAATTCCGCCCACGCCGCGACGGCGGCGCGCTCGGCTTGCGCGCGTGTCGCCCCGCTGCCGCTGCCGTCGTGGTAGTGATCGAGCATGCATGTCTTGCGCCCGACCTTGACCCACGAGTGAATGCCGGCAACGCCCGTTTCCTGCGCCGCTGCGCCGCCTGCGAGCATCGCCAACAGCGCAAACGCGCAAACACCTGCCGCGGACTTTTTCATGTCCCACAACCTCTGATCAAATTGGCATGACTGGACAGCCACGCTGCCCGATTCCGGTCCGGCGTGCGATTGGTCGACGGTCGCACCCGCAACATTTTGTCCCCGCAGCAGCTTTTGCGTCACAGGGAAAGCTTCGCAAATAAGTCCAGAATGTGCGGCCGGTAGGCAAACGCCGTTCAAATCGTGGGTGGCGGCCCTATTTGGCGGCGACCACGGCGATCTCGACGAGCATGCGCGGGTCGGCCAGCTTGGCCTCGATGCAGGCCCGGCCGGGCAGGTTCTCGCCGCCGGTCCAGGCGTTCCAGGCCTCGTTCATCGCGTCGCGCGAGCGGATGTCTGTGACCCAGATGGTGGCGGACACGAGCTTGCTCTTGTCCGTGCCCGCGAGTTTCAGCAGGCGGTCGATCTCCTTGAGGATCTGCTGGGTCTGGCCTTTGACGTCCTGCTGGATGTCGTCGGCCACGATGCCGGCGGTGAACACGAAGCCGTTGGCCTCGACGACTTTCGAGTAGATTTTCGATGGCTCGTGCCGCTTGATCGTCATGGCGTCTCCTCTCGCGTGAACAGCCGTGCAGTCTTTATCACAGTGCGATGGCGGCGCAATTGGCGCCTTCAGAACAGCGGCTCCTCGTACTGCAGCACGCCGTCGATGATGAGGCCCTTGATGGCCGCATTGCCGCGGGCGTCGACGGCAACACGCGCCGCCATCTTTCTCTCACGCGCCAATTCCTCGAGCCGTTTGCCCTGGCCCTCGGGCACGAAGTAGCTCTCGATGCCGTAGCGCACCTGCATGCTGGTCAGAAACCGCGAGCGGCCCTTGAGCACGATGCGGTTCGGATTGGGCTCGTGGGGCAGGGCAGCGCTCACCTTCACCGGTGTCCATCCGCCCTGCGGGTTCTTTTCCAGCGTCACGTAGAACGCGGCATTGTGCGCCGGCGGCGGGCCCACGAGCAGAGCCCCCGGCACCGTGTTGATCTCGTATCCGAGCCGCACGTACTCGCCGCGGAAGAGATCGCGCGGGTCGACCGGTACGATGGGCAACGTGATCTCTCGCCCATTCTTGAGCAGCAGCGTGCGGTCGATCACCATGGCGGCGAGCACGCCGGTCTGGGCCAGCGCAACGGCGGCGAGCGCGATGATGAGCTTGCGGAGCGTGGTCATGCTCATGCGGATCCCTGCAGGAGTTTGCGCTGGTGCAGCAGATAGGCCACCCACGCCAGCACGCTAACCAGGATGGCCGCCACCAGAAAGAACAGGGATGTGTCGAGCAGCGTGCCGAGCGTGCGCCAGTAGAGGGCAAAGATCTCAGCGGCAAAGGCGGCATAGCCGATCCACAGCGCGCCGCGATTGCCGCTCTGCAGCGCCCAGTACATCGCTGCCAGCAGACCAGCAAGCGTCAAGACGGCGAGCAGCAGCAGACGCCCCACCGACCGCGCCCTCTGGTGATCGAAGAAGCTATAGTCGTCGATGAACTGGGCAGTGAAGAGTGCCCAGAAGGCCGCCGCAATGCCATAGGCGAACAGCGCATGCGCGGCCGGCAGGTGCCGGTCGATGGCGGGGCCGGCGACGGCGGCGGCGAGCGCCGTGCCCGCTCCGATCAGGGCGACCAGCCAGTGCGCATGCCGGCCGAGCACGAAGAAGCCGAGCGGGGTCAGCCAGATCAGCAGGCTGAGGGCGGCGAGATGCAGGCCCGGTCGCCAGCCCAGCCAGACGGCCAGCGCGACGGCGGCGACCCACACCGGCAGAAACCCCCAATGCGCGGCATCGATGAGCATGCGCTCCCACACCGTCCAGACCACGATCAGCACGAAGCCCGCCGCAAGAGCGGGGCGCGACTGCGCGAGGCCGGCGGCCAGCAGCGCGCCGAGCGCCCACGTGAGCACCGCATCGGGCGGGCTGCCTTCCATGTGATACATCTGCGCGATCAGCATGATGCCCGCGCCATAGACGGCGATGCCGCCCAGAATGGCCGCTTGCGCGAATGCGTCGAGCTTGCGGACGGAGAGATAGCCGGCCGCGCCGTAGCACGCCCACAGCGCCGCCAGGATGAGGACCAGGCGGGAGAGCTTGGACATGGCCGTCCAGTGGGCGGCCACGAAGCTCATGATGGCGAAGCCGAACAGGATGGCGCCGAGGATCGCGAAAATCCCGGCGGCACTGATGGCGGACTTGCGGGCGGCGAGGTCGGACTTGATGGCGGTTGCGCCGGTGTCGCTGACCCAGCCTGCGGCCTGCCAGCGGGCGAGATCGCGCTCCACGCGGTGGCTGTACCAGGACATCGGAACCTCGCTTCAGCGCGTCTAGGGATAGCTACGCGGCGTGCCGGTCGGGTCTATAATGCGGCCGTAGCCATCTTCGACGTAGCCTGGTCCCACCGGCACTTTGCCGTGGCCGTCGGGAATGTCGAGCACATATGTGGGTTGCGCCAGGCCCGAGACGCGGCCGCGCAGCGCCCGCACGATCGACTGGCCCTCAGCGATGGGCATGCGGAAATGGGAGGTGCCGGGCGCCAGGTCAGGGTGGTGCAGGTAGTAGGGTTTGATGCGCGTCTCGACAAAGGCGCGCATCAGGGCCGCCAAGGTTTCGGCGTCGTCATTGACGCCCTTGAGCAAAACGGTCTGGCTCAGCATGGGAATGCCGGCATCGACAATGCGGGCGCAGGCCGCACGGGCGGCCGGAGTGAGCTCGCGCGGGTGGTTGGCGTGCAGGGCGACGTAGACGGTCTTGCCGGCCGAGCCGAGGGCCGCAACCAGGTCCGAGGTTACCCGTGCCGGATCGGCGACCGGCACGCGTGTGTGCCAGCGCAGGATCTTGATATGCGGCACGGCGGACAGCCGCTGCGTCACGCCGGCGATCCGGCGCGGCGACAGCATGAAGGGATCGCCGCCGGTGAGGATCACCTCCCAGATGACCGCGCGGGAGGCGATGTAGGTGACGGCGGCATCGATGGCCGGGTCCGAGAGCGCCTGCGGGCCACCCGGACCGACCACCTCGCGCCGGAAGCAGAACCGGCAGTAGACCGGACACACGTGCGTGAGCTTGAGGAGCACACGGTCGGGATAGCGGTGCACCACGCCGGGCACCACGGTGTGGGCCTCATCGCCGATGGGATCGATGCGTTCCTCGGGCTTGTGGTCGAGCTCACGCACATCCGGGACAAACTGGCGCGCGATCGGATCGGCGGGATCGGTGCGGTTGATCTGAGCCGCCAGGGCGGGCGTAATCGCCACCGCATAGCGCGCGGCGACGGCCTCGAGGGCATGCGCATCGGAGGCCGCCACGAGGTTCGCGGCGGCGAGCCCGGATACGGTGCGAATGGTGTGGGTTGCGGGCTCCACCATGTCACGTCTCAGCCAACGCCAGACTGGCGTCCTTGAACGCGCGGGAGAGGCTGCCGGTGGCGAGGGCCGGTGCCGCGCCCAGCAGGAGGAGCAGGGTAAGCAAAACGGTGCGCATGGGCCCTCTATAGCGGGCTTCGGGGCACCCGCGCCAGCGGCGTCGATGCGAACAGTGGCGATAGGCGGCCGCAGGGCCTATCTTGGGTGAAGGCGGTACCGCCGCGTACCCGGGCAACAGCGGATAATCGGACATGTCGGCCACGATGGATGACGAGGCCAACGGCGCGCAGCGGCCGCAGAGCGAGTGCAATACCCTGCGCGAGCTGCTGGCGCTCATGGGCGACAGGTGGACAGCCCCGATTTCTCGGCATGCTGGGCGACAGGCGCATGCGCTTCAACGAGCTGCACCGCTCCGTCAGCGGCATTTCGCAGCGGATGCTGACGGTGACGCTGCGCAACCTCGAGCGCGATGGCTTCCTGATGCGGACGGTGTATCCAACGGTCCCTCCCCGCGTGGAGTACGAGCTTTCGGACCGCGGGCGCTCCTTGCGCGAAGTGCTGACGCCGCTCGGTGACTGGGTGGCCGCTCACGAGGCGGCCATCGCGGCGTCGCTTCGATGCAGAAGCGCAGGCCGAGGCGGCACCCACACTTATCAAACGGTAAGTAGCTGATCAAAACGTGCGTTCTTGCGGCCTGGCGGTAGCGGACAATATTCCCGGCTGACCAGAATCACGCAGGAGTCGGCATGTCCCCTAAACTTAAGATCGGAATCATCCTCAGCACCACGCGCCCGGGACGTTTCGGCGATACGCCGGCGCAGTGGCTGCTCGACATCGCGCGCAAACGCCAGGACGCGGATTTCGAGCTTGTCGACCTGCGCGACTATCCGATGCCGTTCTTCGAGGAGAAGGTGCCGCTGATCTATGCACCGGTCGAGAACGCCGTCGCCAAACGTTGGGCCGCCAAGATGGCGACGCTCGATGGCTATGTCTTCGTTGCCGCAGAATACAATCACAGCATCACGGGCGTCCTGAAGAACGCTCTGGATCACCTCTACAGCGAGGTGCAGCGCAAGCCGGCGGCGTTCGTGGGCTATGGCGGCGTGGGCGGCGCCCGTGCCGTGGAGCACCTGCGCAATATCCTGGCCGAGATGCACGTGGCGAGCCTGAAGCACGCGGTTCATGTCGGCATGATCGAGATGATCGAGATGATCGGGATGTTGCGCGAGGGCAAGAAGATGACCGACTATCCGCACCTGCGGGACGCTGCCAAGCCGATGCTGGACGACCTCGTGTGGTGGGCGAGCAGCCTCAAGGCCGGGCGTCTGGCCACCGTCTAGGCCGGCATCGGCGCCCAGACCACCTGCTCGATGTGTGACGCGCCGGTGGCCAGCATCACCAGCCGGTCGAAACCGAGAGCTGCGCCGCTGGCGGGGGGCATGCGGGCCAGTGCGGCGAGGAAATCCTCGTCCAAGGGGTAGCGCTCGCCGTAGATGCGCTGCTTCTCGGCCATCTCCGCCTCGAGGCGGCGGCGCTGCTCGCGGGTGTCGGTCAATTCGCCGAAGGCGTTCGCCAGCTCCACGCCGCACGCATACAGCTCGAAGCGCTCGGCGACGCGGGGATCGGCCGCACTGCGGCGGGCGAGCGCGGCCTGGGCTGCGGGATATTCGGTGAGCAGCAGCGCACGGCCGTTGCCGATATTGGGCTCGATCTTCTCGACCAGGACGCGGCTGAAGATGTCCCCCCAGGTATCATCTGGCGCGAGCTTGATGCCGGTGGCCGCCGCAGCGTTCGCGAGCGCCCCGCTGTCGGCCGTCTCCCCGTCGAGCGTGGCCAGAAGATCGATGCCGGCGAAGCGCTGGAACGCCTCGGCGAGGGTTAGGCGCTCGGGGGGCGCAAACGGATCGGCGCTGCGTGCGCCATGGGTCAGCGTCGCGGTGTCGGCGGCTTCGGCGGCCAGCCGCAGCAGCGCCGCGCAGTCGTCCATGAGCGCCGCATAGGGCTCGTTCGCGCGATACCACTCGAGCATGGTGAAGGCGGGATGATGCAGCGCGCCGCGCTCGCGATTGCGGAAGGCCGGCGCGAAGGTGAAGATCCGTGTCTCGCCCGCGGCCAGCAGCTTCTTGCAGGCGAACTCGGGCGAGGTATGCAGATAGAGGCGCTGCCTGGCACCATCCGGTGCGACCAGCTCGGTCGCAAAGGCATGCAGGTGGATCTCGTTGCCGGGCGATATCTGCAGGGCAGCCGGGTCGACCTCGATGAAGCCCTGGGCCTCGAACCAGCGCCGGATGGCGGCCTGGATGCGGCCGCGGGCCAACAGGAACGGCCGCCTGTCGGCATGTCGGTCCGGGGCCCACCAGGGGTTTTTCTGCGGCGGTTTCTGCATGGGCTCGGTTGCGTCTTGGCGATGCGCGGAAAGGCCTGTAGAAAGCGCCAACTTCGATTTGGCGAGCCTGCCGCCCTCCGGCGCCCACGGCTCCTTAGCCTCAAGATGCGGAGAGAGAGACGGTGGTCAAGGTTATCGCAAGCTCGGTGCGTAAAGGCAACGTGCTGGAGGTGGACGGCAAGCTGTGCGTCGTCATGAAGGCTGAGAACATTCACCCGGGCAAGGGCACGCCCGTCACGCACCTCGACATGCGCCGCATCTCTGATGGCGTGAAGATAACCGAGCGCTATCGCACGACCGACCAGGTCGAGCGTGCCTACCTCGAAGACAAGACCTTCAACTATCTCTACGAGGACGACATGGGCTACCATTTCATGGAGCCCGAAACGTTCGAGCAGCTCCAGGTGCCCAAGGACATCATTGGCGACCAGGCGATGTATCTGCAGGAGAACATGGCGGTCAGCCTCAGCCTGCACGAGGGCGTTCCGATTGCGGCCGAGCTGCCGCAGCGGGTGGTTTTCGAGATCGTGGAGGCCGACCCGGTGGTGAAAGGGCAGACGGCGTCGTCCTCCTACAAGCCGGCGGTGCTGTCGAACGGCCAGCGCGTGATGGTGCCGCCCCACATCACCGCGGGCACGCGCGTGGTGATCATGACCGAGGACGGCTCCTACGTGGAGCGGGCGAAGGATTAGGGGGCCCACTCGACCCTTCGACAGCGCTCTCGCCTCAGCTCCGCTCGACGATGCGCTCGAGCTTCTTGCTCAGAAGCCAGGAAAGGCCAAGGAACGCCAGCAGCATCGCCAGGCCCAGGCCCGACGAGGCATCGGTCATGACCTTCTCCGAGACCCGGCCGAAGGCATAGCCGGCCGATACGATCGCACAGGACCACAGACCCGCTGCAACGAAATTGAGCACCAGGAAAGTGGACCAGGGCAGCCGCGACATCCCATAGGCAAAGCCCGCGACGCCCCTGATGCCATGCGGATAGCGATGGAACATGATCATCCAGACATGGTGGCGGTTCGCCAGCTGGACTGCGATCTGCACGGCGTGCTCGAGGCGCGGAAACCGCGCAAGCCAGCCCATGCCGAAACGTCGGCCGATCCAGAAGCGGATCACGTCGCCGCCGAAGCTGCCGAGCCAGCACACCACGATCAAAGTCCAGAAATTCAGTGCCCCCGAATGCGCGGCGTAGCCAGCAAACAGCGCAAACAGCAAGGTGTGCGAGGCCGCGTAGGCAAACATCAAGCTGTAGGCCGCATCCCCGTGTTGACGTATGAGGTCGAGGAACGAGGTGAGGTCGGTCGGGAACGGCAATTTAGGGCACCGCGATCACTGTCATCCCCCGATGAGCGGGGATCGGCATACCTGCTACCACTCTATCGTCCTGCGCGTCTATCGGGGGCTAGTGTGCGATTCACGTTTCAATTGGAAGCTGCGCTTCCATATGAAACGATCGCGCTCTAGTCCGAGCTTGCTGTGTGCGCCACGGGCTGTTGATGGGTGCGGCGTCAGGTGAATTCCACAGGCGGCATGGGGCGGCGGTTCACGTCCAGGCGGAAGATGTCGGGCCGCGCGTAGTGGCCGGTGACGTCCAGCGAGCGCCGGGCGCGCGCCGCTTTCGCCGGATCGATCTCGCCGTACAGAATGCCCTTGTCGCGGTGCAGCGGCCCGGCGTGCAGCTTGCCCGACGGCTCGACGATGACGGCATCGCCGTCGCACAGCCAATCGTCTGGCTTGAACAGCGTGTCGCGGCCCGGGAACGCGTCGGGCACGTCCTTGCCCTGGATGGCGGTGGCGAGCCCGATCACCCAGCAGCCGCCCTCCCTGGCGATATGGCGCAGAGTGGCGAGCCAGGCTTCGCCGCAATCCCAGGTCGGGGCCACATAGATCTCGATGTTCTGCGCATAGAGGGCATAGCGCGCCAGCGGCATGTAGCTTTCCCAGCAGATCAGCGTGCCGATGCGGCCCGTCGGCGTGTCGACCACGTTGAGGCCCGCGCCGTCGCCCGGGCCCCATACCATGCGCTCGGGGTTGGTGGGCATCAGCTTGCGATGGCGGTTGAGAACGCGCCCGTCGGGCCCGATGGTGACCACCGTGTTGTAGAGCGTGGTGCCGCTGAAGCGGCTGTCGACCTCGCTCATGCCCATCACCACGGTCAGGCCATGGGTGCGCGCCCCCTCGCACAGCGGCGCAAGCCCGCCGGCGGCGATGTCGACGGCGTTCTGGTGGAGGCGGGCATGGATGTCGCTTGAGAGCGCCATGTCGCCGCCGGGGCGCAGGCGCCAGATCCACGTCGGGTAGCCGGGCAGGTAGGCCTCGGGGAAGATCACGAGCCGGGCGCCCGCGGCAGCGGCCTCGGCCAGGCTCTCCGCCGCCCGCGCCAGCGTGGCCCTAAGGTCGAGCAGCACCGGCGGCTTCTGCACGACCGCGACCTTGACGCTCATGGCGGTCACACTCATGGCAGTCCTCCATGCGGTGATGGCGCGCGCCATGCATCATTCGGCCTGCGTCATTCGACAATCGCCGCATACACCATGTTGCGCAGCAGGAAGCGGTACTGGGCGCGCTTGCTCGGCGATTGCATCATGAATACCACGAACATCTTCTCCCTGGGGTCGACCCAGAAATAGGTGCCGCCGGCCCCGCCCCAGGCGTAGTCGCCGACCGAGCCGGCAACCGGCGATACGCCGGCCTCCGTGCGGACGGCGAAGCCGAGGCCGAATTTGTGGCCCGGCCCGATGAGGTCGTAGGGGCTGCGCTTGATGGCATCGCCCATGTGGTCGGAGGCCATGTAGGCGATGGTTTTCGGCCCGAGATAGCGGCGACCTTCGAGTGTGCCGCCGGCCACCAGCATCTGCAGGAAGCGTGCGTAGTCCATGGCGGTGGCGACGAGGCCGCCGCCGCCCGACTCGTATTTGCGTGCGATGCGCGGATCGCTGACCTCGGCGCCGGCGCCGATCGTGCGGTCGTTGCTGAACGGCTCGGCGAGGCGGCTGTGCTTGACCGCATCGGCGACATAGAAGCTCGTGTCGGTCATGCCGAGCGGGTCGAACAGCATGTCCCTCAGGGTCTGATAGAGCGGCTTGCCGGTCACCACCTCGATCACGCGCCCCAGCACGTCGGTGGCCTGGCTGTATTCCCAGGTGGTGCCCGGCTGATAGACCAGCGGCAGCTTGGCCAGGCGATTGGCAAATTCGGCGTTGTCGGGGTCGCCGGCATTCAGGTTGGACGCCAGATAGGCCTTCTTCACCGCGCCCTCGCCGAAGAAGCCATAGGTGAGGCCCGAGGTGTGGCGCATCAGGTCCTGGATCGTCATGGGCCGCTTGGGTGCCGCGAGATCCAGTGTCACCTTGCCGTCGGCATCGCGCTTCTCCTCGCCCACTTTGACGTCCTTGAAGTCGGGGATGTACTTGGCGACGGGATCAGACAGCGCCAGCTTGCCCTGCTCGAACAGCATCATGGCGCACACCGTGGTGATGGGCTTGCTCATGGAGTAGATGCGGAAGATCGCATCCTTGCCCATCAATGTTTTCGCCTGCGGGTCGAGGTTTCCCAGCGATTCGAAGTAGGCGATCTTGCCGTGGCGCGAGATCAGCAGCACCACGCCGGGAATCGCGCCCTTGGCGATATCGCCGCGCAAGACGTCGGTGATGCGGCCGAGACGCTCGGGGGAGAGACCGACGCTTTCGGGCGGGGCGGTGGGCAGGGGCTCCGCCACGGCCTGGAACGACAGGAGCAGGCCGAGCACCAGGGTCGTGGCGGCAAGCTTGGTCCTCATGGTACAGATCCTCCGACGATGAACGCTCGATCGAGCTTGCCATCGAAGGTGGCCAAAGCAAGGGCTAATCGCTGTCGGCCACACCGCGGGCCGTCGGCTGACGCGGGTGGATCACATCCTTGAACTCCGGGAACCCCTTCCACACCGGCTCGACCGGATCGTGCCCTGGCCTCGGCACGTAGGGCGACGGCGCGCTGAGCTCGAGCTTGGGGATGTAGCGGGGACAATTGGGAAAGATGGCGCTGGCGGTGACGCGCACCATGAGCTGGGCGCCGACGGTATGGGCGAGCAGGGGGTCGTCGCGCAACACCCGCGCCAGACCGTTGACGCGCAGGCGCTGCGGCCGGCCATGCAGGGCGATGAACAGCAGGCCGACATGGGGCTGCACCAGCAGGTTGCCCAGGCTTCTGAACATGCCGTTGCCGTCGTAGTCGGGAAATGCCAGCTCGCTCTCGGCCGTGACGCGCACGAAGCCCGGCGGCCCGCCCTTGAACGAGCAGTCGGGACGGCCCTCGGGGTCGACGGTGGCGATGAAGAAATAGATCGCGCTCTCTATGAAAACCCGGTCATCGGCCGTGAACTGAGTGCGGTTGAAGCTCGCCAGGCGGTCGGAGATGCGGCGGCTGTCGAACTGGTCCTGCAGGCCGCGCTGGCCGGCGTGATAGAAGGTGGGGTCGGACATCGGCGCCTCTTGTGCTGTGCGGTTGAGGTCGACCTGTGCAGTGCATCGCGGCCGCGCGCACATTGGGATACGCATTTCGGCGGATAGCCGCCGTCGGCTTGTGTGCGCAGCAGCAAGCCCGCCCGCCGATAGACAAATGGTGGCACGTGGGCCTTATCCCCTTGCCGATGCTCGGTCAGGTGGGTTAGCAATCGGTGTGGTATACCACGGAACCGGGCACGAACTCGAGCTGACAAGCGGGGGCACCGGGCTAGGGAGGTGTTAAGGGTGAAGAACGAGGTCGTTCCGAGCCTCGGCAACAGGGCATTTGCTGAACCGGCAGCCGCAGCCGTGGCCGGGCGGCTGTTGCCGCCTGTGCTCGAGATTGACGACCTGCACGTCCAATTTTCGACCAGCCATGGCACCGTCCGGGCCGTCGAGGGGCTCAGCTACTCGGTCCACCCGGGCGAGATGGTGGCGATCGTCGGCGAATCCGGCTCGGGCAAGTCGGTCTCGGCCCTGGCGGTGATGCGCCTGCTGCCGCCGGGGACGGCGCGCATCCCGGCGGGCAGGGTGCGCTTCGACGGCAAGGAGCTCTTGCAACTCTCCGAGGAGGAGATGCGCCGCATCCGCGGCCGGGAGATCGCCATGATCTTCCAGGAGCCCATGACCTCGCTCAACCCGGTGCTGCGCATCGGTTTGCAGATCATGGAGCCGCTGACCATCCATCTCAACATGGACGAGCGGGCGGCGCGTGCGCGGGCCATCGAGTTGCTGACCCTGGTGGGCATCACCGACCCGGATAGCCGGCTCGACCAGTATCCGCACCAGCTCTCGGGCGGCATGCGCCAGCGTGTCATGATTGCCATCGGGCTGGCATGCAATCCCAAGTTGCTGATCGCGGACGAGCCCACCACGGCGCTGGACGTGACCATCCAGGCGCAGATCCTCGAGCTCATGAAGGATCTCTCGCGCCGGCTGGGGATCGCGGTCATCATCATCACGCACAATCTTGGGATCGTGGCGCGCTATGCCGACCGCGTGAATGTGATGTATGCCGCCCGCCTGGCCGAGAGCGGCACCGCCGAGCGGGTGTTCTCGCGGCCGCTGCACCCCTATGCACGGGGCCTGCTTGCCGCCGTGCCGCGGCTCGACCGCGGACGCAGCGCCAAGCTGGCGACGATCGAGGGGGCGCCGCCCAACCTGCTGGCGCCGCCCGAAGGCTGCCGCTTCCGGCCGCGCTGCAAGTTCGCCATCGACAAGTGCCACGAGGTGCCGCCGTTCGTGGCGGTCGAGCCCGGCCACGTGGTGTCCTGTCATCGCGCCTCGGAAGTCGAGGAGCTGGACCGGCTGCCGGGGCAGGCGGCGACCGCGGCCCGGGCCGCGAAGGCCAATGGGGCCGATGTCATTCTCGACATCAAGCATGCCAGCAAGTTCTTTCCGATCCGCAGCGGCCTGTTTGGCCGTCAGCGCATGATCCGGGCCGTCAACGACGTCACGCTCGATGCCAGGCGCGGGGAGACGCTGGGCCTCGTCGGCGAGTCGGGGTGCGGAAAGTCCACCCTGGGCCGACTGGTGCTGCGGCTCGATGATCCCACGGCCGGGGAGATCCGGTTTGAGAACGTCGATCTGGCACGGCTCAAGCGCAGCCAGATGGTGGCGGTGCGCAAGCGCATGCAGGTCATCTTCCAGGACCCCTACTCCTCGCTCAATCCGCGCATGACGGTGGGCCAGATCATCGCCGAGCCGATGCGGGTGCACGAGGTGCTGCCCAAGCCGCAGGTTGCCGGCCGGGTGGCGGAATTGCTGCAACTCGTTGGGCTGTTCCCGTACATGGCGCTGCGCTATCCGCACGAGCTGTCGGGCGGGCAGCGGCAGCGTGTGGGGATCGCGCGCGCACTTGCCGTCAATCCGAACGTGATCGTGTGCGATGAGGCGGTGTCCGCGCTCGATGTGTCGATCCAGGGCCAGGTGATCAACCTGCTGGAGGACCTGCAGCACAAGCTCGGGCTGACCTACCTCTTCATCGCCCACGACCTCGCCGTGGTGCGGCACATCTCGAGCAAGGTGGCGGTCATGTATCTCGGGCGCATCGTCGAATACGCGCCGGCCGACACGTTGTTCTCCAGTCCCAAGCATCCCTACACGCAGGCGCTGCTCGCCGCCGCGCCGATCCCAGACCCCGTCATCGAACGTGCACGGCCCCGCCGCATCATCAGCGGCGAGTTGCCAAGCCCCCTCAAGCCGCCCGTCGGGTGCGTGTTCCATCCGCGCTGTCCGCTGGCGACGGAGGACTGCAAGAAGGCCGTCCCCGCCACCCGCGAACTCGGACCGAGCCACATGGTGGCGTGCATTCACGCATGAACGACGAGAACACATGATGGAAGCGCAACGGAAGCAGGCAAGGGAGAGAAACGATGATGCGAAGTAGCTTGAGCAGGCTCGTGGTGTGCACCGCCGCGTTGATTGTCGGCGTCGGCGCCGCGGCCGCTCAGACACCCAAGAAGGGCGGCATTCTCAATTTCAGCGTCGTGGCCGAGCCGCCGAACTACGATTGTCACGGCAGCACCACGTTCGCGCTGGTGCATCCGATCGCGCCGCACTACTCGCTGCTCGTCAAGTTCGACGGCAAGGAATACCCGAAGGTCATTCCCGATCTGGCTGAGAGCTGGACCGTGGCGCCCGACAAGATGACCTACACCTTCAAGATCCGCAGTGGCGTCAAGTTCCATGACGGCTCGCCGCTGACCTCGGAGGACGTCAAGGCCAGCTACGACCGCATCATCAATCCGCCCGAAGGCGTGGTGTCGATCCGCAAGGCCTACTATGCCGATCTGATCGTCTCCGCACCCGATCCCAATACGGTGGTCTTCAAGCTGAAGAACCCGATGGCCGGCGTGATGGAGGCCCTGGCCTCGCCGTTCAACTGCATCTACAGCGCCGCCAAGCTCAAGCAGAATCCACGCTATCCGGAGACGGAGATCCTGGGCTCAGGCGCCTTCTCCTTCGTCGGACACGTCAAGGGCTCGACCTGGGAAGGCAAGCGCTTCGACGGCTACTACAACACGGAGCGGCCCTACCTCGACGGCTACAAGATCTTCTTCGTCAAGTCGGCCGCAGTCGTACCCGGCATTCTCGGCGGCCAGTTCGACGCCGAGTTCCGCGGCCGCAACCCGCAGGAGAAGGGCCAGCTTCTCGACAAGGCCAAGGACAACCTTCAGGTGTTCGAAGGTACGTGGGTGAACAACCTGATGCTGGTGTTCAATACCACGCGCAAGCCCTTCGACGACGTGAAGGTGCGCCAGGCGCTGTCGATGGCCATCGACCGCTGGGGTGGCTCGGACGCGCTGTCCAAGATCTCGATCCTCAAGTTCGTCGGCGGCGTGATGCGCCCCGGCTATTCGATGTCGTTGCCGGAAGCGGAGCTCGTCAAGCTCCCCGGCTACTCGAAGGACATCAACAAGTCCCGCGAGGATGCCAAGAAGATGCTGGAGGCAGCCGGCGCCAAGGATCTCAAGTTCAAGCTCCTCAACCGCAATATTGCCGAGCCCTATACACCGGCCGGCATCTACTCCATCGACCAGTGGCGCCGCATCGGCGTGATGGTGGAGCACGAGCAGCTCGAGACCAAGCTTTATCAGGATCGCGTTGCCAAGGGTGACTTCGACGTGGCGGTGGAGTTCCAGGCGGACTTCATGGACGATCCGACGGCGCAGTTCGCCAAGTTCCTGACCAAGCAGTTGTCGCCCAGCGGCTATTCAGGTCACACCGACACCAAGATCGACGATCTGTACCAGAAGCAGCGGCGCATCGCCGATCCCGACGAGCGCACCAAAATCGTGCGCGAGATGGAGCAGTATGCCCTGACCCAGGCCTACAACGTGCCGATCCTGTGGTGGCAGCGCATTATTGTCATCAATAAGAAGATCAAGGGCTGGTACATGACCCCCAGCCATTATCTGTGGCAGGATCTGACCGAGGTGTGGCTCGACCAATAGGGCCCAGAGCAACGCCGGCGGCGCTCGTCAAGTGCCGCCGGCAGAACCTGATTGAACAACTGCGGACTGTGCTGACGCCATGGTGTGGTTTCTCATCCGCCGGCTGCTGTTGGTGATCCCGACCCTGATCGGGGTGGCCGTGGCCGTCTTTTTCCTGATCCGCGTGATGCCGGGCGACGTGGTGGTAGTGAAGCTCAGAGCCGACGGCGCCGCCGTCTCGGAGGAGACCATTCAGGCCGAGCGCAGGCGGCTCGGGTTGGACAAGCCGCTGTACCAGCAGTTCGCCGACTACATGGTGGGGCTGACGCGGCTCGATCTCGGCAAGTCGCTGTGGACGGGCGATTCCGTTGCCCGCGAGATCGCCATCCGCATCCCGGTCTCGTTCCAGATCGCGCTGATGGCAACGATCATTGCCGTCCTCATCGCTTTGCCGCTCGGGACCATCTCGGCGCTCTACCGCGATACCTGGATCGACCACAGCGTGCGCGTCCTGGCCGTCTCGGGCCTGGCCATTCCGTCGTTCTGGCTCGGCATGCTGATCATCCTGGCGCTGCTGTCGCTGTTCAACTGGCTGCCCAAGATTGGCTACGTCTCGATCTTCGAGGATCCGCTCACCAACCTTTCGGCGCTGATCTGGCCCGCCATTTCGGTCGGCTATCGCTATGCCGCGGTCTCCACCCGCATGATGCGCTCGGCACTGCTGGAGGTGATGCGCGAGGACTATATCCGCACGGCCCGGGCCAAGGGCGTGTGGACCAGCCTCATCATGCGCCGGCATGCGCTGCGCAATGCGCTGCTGCCGGTGGTGACCGTGATCGGGCTGGAGTTCGCCTTCCTGATCGGCGGGCTGGTGGTGACCGAGCAGGTCTTCAACATCAACGGCATCGGCAAGCTGTTCGTGGACGCCACCGCGCGGGGCGACTTCAATCTGATCCAGGGCCTGGTGCTGTTCATCGCCACCATCTTCATCTTCGTGAACCTGCTGGTGGACATCCTCTATGCGTGGCTCGATCCGCGCATCCGCCTGAGCTGAAGGGCAACCCGATGGCAACCGTTGCCAGCACGCCGACCACCGAAGCGCTGCCCAAGCGCCCCAATGCGGTGTGGCAGTTCATCAGGAGCGAGCCGCTCGGCATCTTCGGGTTCCTGATCATCCTGCTCTATGTCGTGTGCGCGCTCGGGGCGCCCTGGATCGCGCACTATCATCCCGAGGCGATCGACTTCGCAGCCATGCTGTCGGCGCCGGGCGAGGCGCACTGGTTCGGCACCGACCAGTACGGACGCGACGTGTTCAGCCGCATCGTGTACGGCTCGCGCACGGCGCTGGCGGTGGGCATTCTCTCCGCGTTCATCGGCTGCACGCTGGGCGCGGTGCTGGGCGCGGCATCTGGTTATTTCGGGGGACGGATCGACACCGCCATCCAGCGCGTGGTCGACATCATGCTGTCGTTCCCCATCATCGTGCTGGCGATGGTGGTGGTCTCGGTGCTCGGCAAGCAGAGCGTGCTCGGGATCGACACCAACCTGATCGCGGCCATCGCCCTGCCGATCATTCCGAAGATGGCGCGGGTGGCGCGCTCCTCCACCCTGTCGATCGTGGCCATGCCGTTCATCGATGCGGCGCGGGCGGCCGGGTTCTCGCACAAGCGCATCATTCTGCGCCACATCCTGCCCAACATCGTCGCGCCGTATCTCATCATGGTGACGGCATTCGTCGCGCAAGCCATCCTGCTGGAGGCCAGCCTGTCGTTCCTGGGGCTGGGCGTGACGGAGCCGACGCCGGCCTGGGGCCTGATGCTGTCGGGTGCCAGCGCGGACTTCTACCAGACGGCGCCGTGGATGATCCTGTTCCCCGGCATCGCCATCACGCTCGCGGTGTTCGCCTTCAACCTGTTCGGCGACAGCTTGCGCGATTGGCTCGATCCGAAATTGAAGAGCTGAGGGATCCCCTCTCCCCACGCCTCGCCGCCCTTCCCTTCGCGTCAAGCGTGGGGAGAGGGGGAGGCTCACACCGCCAGCGCCTTGCGCACCTCGTACACTTCCATGATGCGCTTGTTGCGGTGCGGCCAGTCGCATACGAACTGCCAGGCGCCGTCGCTGTAGGTGTCGCACACCTTGACGCCCTTGATCACCACCCAGTGCCCTTCCTTGCCCACGTGCAGGGCGAGGATGTAGTGGATCCACGAGTTGCGCTGCCGGTGCATCCAGTTGCTGAACAGCGCCGGCCGCTCCTTGCGCGGCAGGCCCATGTAGCTCTCCTTGCGCACCATGTCGTAGCCGTAGTGGTTGAGCGCAGCGGCCACATCCTCGGTGTAGGTGCCCTTGATGGCGGCCTGGCTGTTGGGATCGAGATGGCGGAAGGCGCGGATCTCGCTCTCCACCTTGCTCACCGAGTAGCCGGTGATGGCCGAGACCACGATGGGGCCGCAGAAGGCGGTGCGGCCGGTGTCGTTGTTGGCCTCGTGCAGGCTGGACGACAGACGGGTCGGCGCTTCCTGGAGCGCGGGAGGCATGCGAAGGTCCTGGTTCTTGTGCCGGCAGGGATGGTTAAGCGAATCTTTCCACGGGTCGCTTAACGAAAGGTTGCCGGCGGGTTGCACAGACGCACTCTTGGCGGGCTCACGGGCGGGCTCACGGGCGGGGCGCCCGGCCGTGTGGCAATCCCCAGCTTATCAACAGAATAGGCGGCGCGGGCCCTTGCCGGAGTTTGAGCCGCCGGCGTGATTCGGGTCAGATGGCGGCGTGGCTGGGCAAGCTCGGAGGTAGAGCCGTGCAATCCAAGAAGATCGCCGTTGTGGCGTTGCTGGCTGTTGGTGTCGCTCTCGTCGCTTGCCGGCGGGAAGAGCGCTGGGAACCCCTCAAGCTCGGCGCCGACACCCCAGCCCAAGAGTTGGCAGCGCGCTGAAGTCGACGCCTCTCTCCTACTGAAATGGCATCGCAGGGCCCCGCAAGGGGCCCATTTTTTTTGGCCGGCTGGCCGCAGGTGTCATCCCGGCCGGAGCGGTGCGGAGAGCCGGGACCCAGAGGTCAGAGGCGTGAGGCTGGTGCTCTTGGCCCATAGTGCTCTGGGCCCCTGGGTCCCGGATCGGCCCGTGGCCGTCCGGGATGACACCGAGGCTCAGCGCTTCCACCATCGTCGGAAGGACCCTAGTGTGATGATCGAGAAATTCGCCCTTCCTCGCAGCACGCCTGCTGAGCGAATTTCTCGATCTGAATCACACTAGAACCATGAGCTTGCTAGTGTCCTTTCGATCGCGAAGTTCATTCAGCGCCTGCTGCAAGATCCGGCGAACTTCGCGATCGCGACACTAGGCGCAAGGCCGGGGCGGGCCTATATGGCCTTCCAGCCGTCACAGTCGGACCTGACCGCGCCCATGAGCCACACGCATGCTCCCGGTCACAGCCACGCCCGGGCCGGGCCGGACAACCAGCGCCGCGTCGGCTGGGCGGCCCTGCTGACGGGCGGGTTCATGCTCGCCGAGGCCGTGGGCGGCGTGCTGTCGGGCTCGCTCGCCTTGCTGGCGGACGCCGGCCATATGCTGACCGATGCCGCGGCGCTGGCGCTGGCGTGGCTCGCCTTCCGCATCGCGCGGCGGCCGTCCGACTGGAAGCGCACCTATGGCTTCCACCGGTTCCAGGTGCTGGCCGCCTACAGCAACGGGCTGACCCTGTTCTTCATCGCGCTGGCGATCGGCTACGAGGCCATCCAGCGCCTGCGCGCGCCGGGGGAGGTGCTGGCCGGTCCCATGCTGGTCATCGCCGGCATCGGCCTCATGATCAATGTTGCAGCCTTCCTGATATTGCGCAGCGCCGACCGCGAGAGCCTCAACGTCAAGGGCGCGATGCTGCATGTGCTGGGCGACCTGCTCGGCTCCGTCGCCGCCATCGCGGCCGCGGTCGTGATCCTCATGACGGGCTGGATGCCCATCGATCCGCTGCTGTCGGTGCTGGTCGCGCTCTTGATCCTGCGCAGCGCCTGGTTCCTGATCGCCGAGTCCGGCCATATCCTGCTGGAAGGGGCGCCGAGGGGGCTCGACGTGCGCGCGCTGAAGGACGACCTCGTCGCGGCCATCCCCGGCGTCGAGGACGTGCATCACGTGCATGCCTGGTCGCTGACCGAGGCCAAGCGCATGGCCACGCTGCACGTCAAGGCCGCCGATCGGGGTGATGCGGCGCGCATTTCCGCAGCGGTCAAGGCCCGCCTGCGCGAGCGCTACGGCATCGAGCACGCGACAGTAGAGGTGGAGTGTGAGACGTGCGGGGATGGGTGAGGTGTGAGGCGGATACGGGTTCCGCGCTGTCATGTCGGCCCATGTCGGCCGAGTGTGAAGCGAGCAGGCCCGCAAATTCGATAGCGTGAAATTGGCTGGTCGTTTCGAGCCTTGGAGCACAGCGCCGCATGCGGTGGCGCATGACATTCGACAATCCGGGCGTGGTAAGGTCGCCGGACTGAGGAGAAGCGTGAGGCGACATGAGCAAGACGGACGACGGCACATCCGAGCGCGGCTTCCTGCGGGGCCTGCAGACCTACGGCGACCGCGATTTCTCCATCTACATGCGGCGCGCGTTCGCCAAGTCGATGGGCTATTCGGGCGACGAGCTCGCCCGTCCCGTGGTCGGCATCGCCTTCACGCACTCCAAGTTCAATCCCTGCCACCGCCATTTTCCAGAGCTGCTGGACGCCGTGAAACGCGGCGTGGCGGCCGCCGGCGGCCTGGCGCTCGAGTTCCCGACGATCTCGCTGCACGAATCCACGCTCGCGCCCAACTCCATGAAGTTCCGCAACCTCATGGCCATGGACACCGAGGAGATGATCCGCGCCCAGCCCATGGACGCGGTGGTGTTGATGGGCGGCTGCGACAAGACCGTGCCGGCGCAGCTCATGGGCGCGGCGAGTGCGGCCAAGCCCGCCATCCAACTGATCGGCGGGCCGCAGATGACCTCGCGCTACAAGGACGACCGCGTGGGGGCCTGCACCGATTGCCGCAAGTTCTGGACGCAGTATCGCGCCGGCACGCTCGACCAGGCCGAGATCGAGGCCGTTGAAGGCCGGCTCGTCACCACGGCCGGCACCTGCGCGGTGATGGGCACGGCGAGCACCATGGCCGCCATCGCCGAGGCGCTGGGCATGACGCTGCCGGGCACTGCGGCCATTCCAGCAGTGCATGCCGATCGACTGCGGGCGGCGGAGGCGACGGGCGCCCGCGCGGTGGCGCTGGCCCGGTCGGACCTGACGCCGGACAAGATCATCACGCGGGCCTCGGTGGAGAATGCCGTGCGCGTGCTGCTGGCGCTCGGCGGGTCGACCAACGGCGTGATCCATCTGGCGGCCATTGCGGGGCGCGTCGGCATCAAGCTCGACCTCAGGCGTCTCAACGCGCTGTCCGACACCACGCCCGTGCTGGCGGCGGTGAAGCCGGTCGGCAGCGAGTTCTACATGGAGGACTTCTTCGCCGCCGGTGGCATCGGCGCGGTGCTGCGCGAGTTGAAGCCGCTGCTCAACCTCGACTGTCTCACCGTCACCGGCGACACCCTGCGCGAGCGCCTGGCCGCGGAGGACGGCGACTATGTCGATCGCCGGGTCATCAAGTCCGCCGGCGCGCCGCTGGAGCCGCACGGCGGGCTCGTGGCGCTGTTCGGCTCGCTGGCGCCCGACGGCGCCATCATCAAGCGCTCCGCCGCCACGCCGGCGCTGTTTGAGAAAACCGGGCGTGCGCTTGTGTTTTCTTCGCTCGAGGATCTGGCCGCGCGCATCGACGATCCTGCGCTCGACGTCACGGCCGACGATTTTCTCGTGCTGCAGAATGCGGGCCCGCGCAGCGCCTCCGCCATGCCGGAGGCGGGCTTCCTGCCGATCCCCAAGAAGCTGCTGGAAGCGGGCGTGAAGGACATGGTGCGCCTGTCGGACGCGCGCATGTCGGGCACCGCTTACGGCACCATCATCCTGCACATCGCACCGGAGGCGGCGGTGGGCGGGCCGCTGGCGCTGGTCAAGACGGGCGATAGGATCCGTCTCTCCGTGCAGGAGCGGAGGCTTGATCTGCTGGTGGACGAGGCGGAGCTGGCCAAACGCCGTGCCGCGGTCAAGCCATCCGCCGCCGAAGGTCATCGCGGCTACGACAGGCTTTTTCGCGAGAGCGTGCTGCAGGCTCCCGACGGCTGCGACCTCGAGTTTCTGGTGCCGTAGGCAGTGTGCGGAGTGAGACCCTGCTGGTTTGACCCTGGAGCCGCGAGAACCCGGTGGCGGCAGGGGTCTGCTGCTGTGCGGGCGCAGACGCCGACGCAGTCCCGCGATCGGCCTCTTGGCCGGAACAAATAGGGGTCACGGCCGTTACCAGGAGGGGCGCGATCGAAGCGAGGAAGCGGAGGTGGTTGCATGGTCGATCTATCACAAATCAAGGGGCAGATGGAGGTCAGGGGTTCGGACGGCAAACATGTGGGCACCGTCGACGGCATGGACGGCCAACGTGTCAGGCTGGCCTCTGGCGGCATGTATCACCACATCGACGCCGACATGGTGGAGTCGGTCGAGAAGGGGGTGGTTCGTCTCAAGCTGACGGCCGAGAAAGCCACGCAGGCCTGGCACTGAGCCGCCGATCGCCCGGTCCTGCCAGGGGACACCAGCACAAGGCACTTGGGGCCGGCGCGAGACTCCGGCGCGGGCCGCTGGTTGACGCCGGCTCGAGGGGATCAGCGGTGGAGACTGCGCATGAGCCCGCGCAGGGCCTCGGGATGATTGTGCAGCCGCCAGCGTGCGAAGAGGCCGGCGGCGAGGATCAGGCTGCCGTTCATGGCGAGGGTGGCGGTGAGCCCCAAGCGCTCGGCCAGGAACCCGGCGAGGACGCCGCCGATGGGTGCGGTGCCTGCAAACGACATGCTGTAGAGGGCGACGACGCGTCCGCGCCAGGCGTCGGGCACCGACTGCTGCAGGAGGGCGTTGGTGGAGTTGACGGCGATCAGCGCCGAGGCGCCGAGCGCCGCCAGCAGCAGCAGGGAGAGCGGCAGGATGCGCGACCAGGCGAAAGCGATGAGCACCAGCCCCACGGCCAGTGGCGCCAGCGTCAGCAGGCGGATCTGGCGCCCGTAGCCCGGCTGCAGCGAGAGATAGGTGGCCGACGCGAACGCGCCGATGCCGGCGGCGCTCATGAGGATGCCCAGGGTCGAGGATTGGCCGTCGAAGAAATGCGCCACAATCGAGGGCATCAGCGGCACGTAGGGCGTGGCGAACAAGCCGATCGCGACCACCGTCGGCAGCAGATAGCGCACGGCAGGAAAGGATAGGAGAAGCGAAAGATTGGCGCGCAGGCCCTCAGGCTGGGCGGCGGAGGCGACGGGCGCCGGCACGCGCGGCAGGCGCATGGCCAGCAGCGCACCGATGATGGCGGCGTAGCTCACGGCGTTGAGCACGAAGCACCACCCCTCGGAGACGTAGACCAAGAGCAGACCGGCGATGGAGGGGCCGATCATGCGGCCCAGATTGAACACCATGGCGCTGACGCCAAGCGCGCTGCTGACGAGGGGCCGATCCTCGACGATGTCCTTGATGAGGGTCTGGCGCACCGGCATCTCGAAGGCGTTGGCAACGCCGATCAGCGTCGCCACGGCGAGATAGGCGTTGATGCTGTCCACGCCTAGGAAGGTCATGGCGGCAAGCCACAGCGAGCAGGCGGCGAGCGCGAGATCGATGCCGATCAGCATCGGCAGCCGCGGCAGCCGGTCGGCGGCGAGGCCGGCCATGGGCCCGAGCAGCAGGTAGAAGATGTTGAGCAGGAAGCCGGTGAGCCCGAGCAGGAAGATCGAGTTGGTGAGGCGGAACACCAGCCAGGCCAGCGCCACCTGCTGAATCCAGCCGCCGATCACCGACACCAGATGGCCAGCCGTATAGTAGCGAAAGCGCGGCTTTGACAGTGCCGGCGGCAGCCATAGATGCCAGTCCGCCACCTCCTCCTCCTTGGCTCGCGGCACGCGACCCTAAGGCGGGGCGGATTCGGCGGCAAGGCCGTCAAGGCTTTGCACCCTCAGCCCGCTCCCCTTAAGGCCGCGCTCCCAGGTCAGGTCCACCGCGTCATCCCGGCCCAGCGATCGTGCCGAATTGCCCGATAGCCACCGCTGACGCGTCGGTGTCTAGGCTGGCGAGGTGCGGAGCGCGTTGACACATGGCAGCGAAATTCTGACAGTCGGGCGGCGCCGGCAATCGGCCACGGGTGGGCGGCTTGACCAACCTCTTCGACACTCTGGTGGCATATCTCATCGGCCTTCTCATCGGTCTGGCCCTGCTCTGGGCGCTGCTGCCGTTTCTGGACCGGCTGCTGTCGCGGCTGCGGGGGCAGCCTAGCGCTCCCGCCGCGCGCCTCCACCGCTGGCTGCTGGCCACGTGGCGCACGCTGACCGCGCCGGCCGAGCCTGCTGCCGGGACTGCAGCAGCGCCGACAGCCCCCATCGGTGAGGCTGCCGGGGAGCCGCTCAGCGCTCGCCTGCAGCGGCTTGAAGGCGCCTTCGGTCCCACCGCGCACGCCGCGGCGCATCCGCGCGAGCTTGGCGAGCAGCCGCAGTTCATCGAGGCGGTCGCGCTGCTCGAGGCGCCGGGCGTTCCGCTGGACACCGTGCAGCAGTACGCATTGGGCGCCAACTGGGCGCTGGCCTGTGCGGCGCTCGCCGCCCTCGGGCGGCGCGCCGACGGCGTCGAGGCCGTCGGCGAGATCGTAGCGCACTGCGACAAGCTCTATCCCTGGCCGATGCACTACGCGCTCGAATATCTTGCCGCGGTGGAGCCGCGGCCGCCGGTCGGCGCGCCGGTGGTCGGCGCCAAGGACTGGTGGTGCGACAACGTCATCCTGCCGGTGTTGTTTCGCGACTACTTCATCGCGCGCGAGCGGCTTGGCGATGCGCCTCTGTTCGGCGAGGCCGCACCGCCGGCAGCGGCGGCCACCGTGGTCAAAACCTTTCTGGAGCGCGTGTCGCACCCCTATGCGCGGGCGCTGATCAACGACCTGCAGCGCTTGCAGCAGACGACCCTGGACCGGGCCTTCCTTGCCTCGTTCGGCCGCTTCTGGAAGGACGCCAAGGAGATGCCGGTGCTGGTCGAGCCCGAGCCGTGGCGCGATGAGCTCATGGCGGCGGAGGCGGCATCTCTTGAAGCACCGGCGCGCTCGCTGCTGGTGAGCGGCGAGCCGCGCGTGGGCAAGACCTCGTTCCTGCGGCTGCTGGCGCAGCGTCTCGACGGCAGCGGTTGGACCGTGTTCGAGGCCGGCGGCGCCGATCTGATGGCAGGCCAGCAGTGGTTCGGGCAGCTCGAGGGGCGCATCCAGCGGGCGCTTGAAGAGCTGGGCGTCACTAAGAAAGTGATCTGGTACATCCCCGACATCCTGCAGATCGCGCTTTCCGGCACGCATCAGGGGCAGGCCGCCAGCATCCTTGACCAGATCCTGCCGGCCGTCACCGCAGGGCGCTTGGTGATATGGACGGAGGCCTCGCCCGCCAGCACCGCGCGGTTGCTGCGCCTGCGGCCGGCGCTGCGCAGTGTGCTCGAGATCGCGCGTCTGGAGCCGCTGTCGCTGCAGGAAACCAAGGAGCTGGCGCAGGCGCTGCTCGCGCCACTGTCTGATGCGTCGGGGTTGGCGATCGATGCCGCCTGCGTGGAGACGGCGCTCGGCGCCGCGCGGCAGTATCTGAGCGCAGGCAGCTTTCCGGGCCCTGTGCTCGACCTCCTCAGGCTCACGGTGGGCCGCGCGGCCAAGGACGGCAGCGCTCAGGTCGATTCACATGGCGTGATCCTGACGCTGTCGCAGCTCACGGGGTTGCCGGCGTCGATCCTCGACAGCAGGGAGCGCGTCGACCTCGCCGCCATCCGTGCCTATTTCTCCACCCGCGTGATGGGTCAGGATGAGGCGGTCAATGCCATTGTCGAGCGCATCGCCATGCTCAAGGCCGGCCTCAACGATCCGGGCAAGCCGATCGGCGTGTTCCTGTTCGCGGGGCCGACCGGCACCGGCAAGACCGAGCTCGCCAAGACGGCGGCGGAGTTTCTGTTCGGCTCGGCCGAGCGCCTCATTCGCCTCGACATGAGCGAGTTGCAGACGCCCGAAACAACGCTGAAGATCCTCGGCAGCAACGAGGCGGGTGGCGATGCGGATTCGCTCGTCCATCGCGTGCGCAAGCAGCCCTTCTCCGTCGTGCTGCTGGACGAGTTCGAGAAGGCGCATGCGCAGGTGTGGGACCTGTTCCTGCAGGTGTTCGACGACGGGCGGCTGACGGACCAGTTGGGCCACGTGGCGGATTTCCGCCATTGTATCATCATTCTGACCACCAACCTCGGCGCCACCAGCCATCGCCATGGGGGGCTCGGCTTCGCCCCGGCTGCCGATGCCTATTCCGGCGACAACGTGCTGCGGGCGATCGGCCAGACCTTCCGCCCCGAGTTCCAGAACCGGCTCGACAAGGTGATCGTGTTCCATCCGCTCACGCGCGATCTGATGCGCGGCATCCTGGCCAAGGAGCTCAACCGCGTGTTGGAGCGGCGCGGCCTCAAGGATCGCGAGTGGGCGGTGGAGTGGGAGGCCTCCGCGCAAGACTTCCTGATCGAGAAGGGCTTCTCGCCGGAGATGGGGGCGCGGCCGCTCAAGCGCGCCATCGAGCAGTATGTCATTGCGCCGCTGGCCGCGACCATCGTGGAGAAGCGGTTTCCGGAAGGCGACCAGTTCGTGTTCATCCGCAGCGACGGGCGCGCCATCCAGGCCGATTTCGTGGACCCCGACGGCGACAGCCCGGTCAACGCAGGGGCATCGGAGGTGCCGCGGGGATTGCCCGGCATGATCCTGGCGCCGGAAGGAACGGCGGCGGAAGTGCAGGCACTGGACGGCGCCTATGCCGCCATCATCGAAGCGCTTGCTGCCGCGGACTGGGAGGAGCTCAAATACGCCCTCGCGCGGGACATGGCGGCCGCCGGCTTCTGGTCCCGGCCCGATCGTCACGCGATCCTGGCGCGCCTTGCCCTCATGGATCGGGTGCAGGCGGCGGTCGGCACGGCGGAGGCCCTGCGCGGGCGCCTGGCCAAGGGTTGGGAACGGTCGGGCCGGTCCTCGCGCGAGCTCGTGTCGCGGCTGGCGCTGCAACTCTATCTCATCGCGCAGGGGCTCAGGGATGTGCGCGAGGTGAGCCCGATCGAGATTGCGCTGCAGGTCGAGCCGGCACTGGAGCGCGCTGGCGACCGCGAGCAGACGCGGGCGTGGTGTTTGCGCGTGCTGGAGATGTACCGCGCCTGGGCGCGCAACCGGCGCATGCAACTGGGGGAGGTCGCCGGCGCCGCTCCGGGGAGCCTGCCGCTGCTCCTCATCAGTGGTTTCGGCGCGCACCGGCAGCTCGCGCGCGAGGCCGGGCTGCACGTGCTGGAGGGCGAGGACGGCAGAGGCCGCAGCCGGGCTACGGCGCGCGTGCGGCTCGCTGTGGCGCCGCTCGGCGATCTGCCGGCCGACAAGCTGCGGCTTGCCGTCATCGACGCGCTGCAGCAGGGCGCTCCGCCGCACATGGTTGTGAGGCGCTACCGCGGCGATCCGGCGCCGCTGGTGCGCAACATGAACGGCGCCTGGCGCAGCGGCCGGCTCGATGCCGTGCTGGGCGGTGATTTCGATCTGATCGCGGCGAGCCAGGGGGTGGGGGAGTGAGGGCGATGGATCGCCATCCTGACACCGCGCCTGCGGCTCGCCTCGCCGTCCGCTTGCCGCCTAGCTGCGGCGCATGCCGTCAGCTGGCAGGCCAGGCGCATTGCGCCTCGACAAATCCAAGTCCCAGCTCAGGAACTGCGGGCCGAGGCTGCGGATATCCGGCGCGCCCATCTGCATCATGGTGCGGCCGATCTCGTCCCTGAAGATGTCGAGCGCCCGCGTGGCTCCTGCGGTTGCGCCGGCGGCCACGCCGTAGAGGGTCGCACGGCCGACGAAGACGTACTTGGCGCCAAGGCAGAGCGCCACCACCGCATCCGAACCACGCCGGATGCCGCTGTCGAACATCACGCTGAGCTTGTCGCCGACGGCTGCGGCGATGGCGGGCAGCACCTCGATGGGCGCAGGCGACTTGTCGAGCTGGCGGCCACCGTGGTTCGACACCATGATCCCGTCGGCGCCGAGGGCGACGCAGCGCACCGCATCCTCGGCATGCATGATGCCCTTGATCACGAGCTTGCCCGGCCATAGGCGGCGGTAGGTCTCGACGTCGCGCCAGAGCACCGGCACGGGTGTCTGCTCGGCGACGAAATCGGCGACCTCGGCGGTGGACGACCCCGGCGGGGCGTACTGCTTCCAGTTCGAGAACAGCGGCATGCCGGTGCGCAGATACTCGGCCATCCACACGGGGTGCAGCAGCGCCTCCAGCTTGGTCTTCATCGTCATCTTGAGCGGGCGCGTGAAGCCGTTGCGCAGGTTGCGCTCGCGCTTGGAGTTGAGCGGAACGTCGACCGTGACGACCAGGGTGGAAAGGCCGGCGTCGCGCACGCGGCGGATCATGTCTTCCGAGATCCACCGGTCGCGCGCGACGTAGAGCTGATACCAGCCGTGCTCCGGCGCGAGGCGGCCCAGGTCCTCGATCAATCCGGTGCCGGTGCCCGACATGATGAAGGGCACGTTGGCGGTCTTGGCGGCCTCGGCCAGCATCAGGTCGGCGCCGGCGCGGAACAGCCCTGCCAGTCCGGTGGGCGCGATGCCGAGCGGGCCGGCATAGGTGCGCCCGAACAGCACGGTCGATTGGTCGCAGCTCGACACCTCGAGGCCATAGCGCGGGACCAGGTCGAATTTGGCAAAGGCGCGCTCGTTGCGGGCAATCCCGCGCTCGTCCTCGAGGCCGCCCTCGATGAAGTCGTAGGCGATTTTGGGCAGCCGCCGCTTCGCCAGCCTGCGCAGATCGTCGATATTGATGGCGTGTTCCAACCCGAGGTGCTCCTGCCTATCCAATTGCCGGGAAACGGCCTTCGATGGGGTAGGCCGGATCGGTGAAACCTGGTGTCGAAGGATGTCCCGGCGGCACGAGGCTGTCGGCAAGCGCCTCATCATCCGCGGTCCATGCGTAGTCAAGTGCGCCGAGGTAGCTCGTCCACTGCTCGAGCGTGCGCGGGCCGGCAATCGCCGACGTGACGGCGCTGTTGTTGAGGACCCAGGCCGTCGCCCAGTGCACCAGCGTCGTGCCGCGCGCCTCGGCGTGAGCCTTCAGCTTCTCGGCGATGAGAAGGCTTTCCGGGCGCCACTCCGCCTCCAGCATGCGCTTGTCCTGGCGTGCGGCGCGGCTGCCGGGTTCCGCCACCTGGTTCGCCCGGTACTTGCCGCTGAGTACACCGCGCGCCAGCGGACTGTAGGGCACGACGCCCAGGCCGAGGAAACGTGCCGCCGGCAGCAGCTCGGTCTCCGGCTGGCGGTTCATCAGATTGTAGTAGGGCTGCAGCGCGGCGGGCTGCGGCACGCCCATCTGCCGGCACAGATGCACCACGTGCGGGATATGCCAGGCGCGCACGTTGGAGAGCGCCCATTCGCGGATTTTGCCCTGGCGAATGAGATCGCCGAAGGTGGCGATCGTCTGCTCCCAGGGCGTGTGCGGATCGACGCGATGAATATAGTAGAGATCGATGTGGTCAGCCTGCAGGCGCTTCAGGCTGGCATCGACGGCGCGGACGAGATGACGGCGCGAAAGGCCCATGTCTGTGACGTTGGGCCCCATCTGCTGGGCGCCCTTGGTGGCCAGGACCCAGCGGTCGCGGTTCTCCTTGATGCCCGGGCCGACGATTTGCTCGGAGCGGCCATCGGCATAGACGTCGGCGGTGTCGATGAAATTGACGCCGTCCGCCGCGGCTCGATCAATGATGCGCCGCGCCTGTGCGGGGTCGGTGGCGCCGCCGAACATCATGGTGCCGAGGCACAGCTCCGACACCTTGATGCCGCTCGATCCCAGGAAACGGTACCGCATCTGCGCCATGGCCTATTCTCCATCTGGCGTGTCATCCCAAAATTGCGAGATGACAGGAGGGGTCGGCTCTACGCCGCGTGCCGGAGCACGAAGCGGTAGACGCCGCCGGCCTCGCTGTGCTCGATGAGGGGATTGCCGGTGGCCTCGCTGAAGGCCGTGAAATCGGCAACCGAACCCGGATCGGTCGCGAACACTTCCAGCGTACCGCCCTTGGGCAGCTCGGACAGGGCCTTTTTCGCCTTCAGAATCGGCAACGGACAGGCAAGCCCCTTCAAATCCATGGTCTTGTCGGGCTTGGGCGTGGTGTCGGGCATGGGTGGCCTTTCGCGGGAAAATTGCAGCCGCAGCCTATATCAATGAATGGGAGCCCGTGGCAACGGAGCCGCACCCTCGGCGCCTCCGAGGGGATGAGCTTGTCGCGTGACGGCGCGCACCCCACCATGATAGCTAGAGCGCAGATTCCGCCCCTCGCCATGCACGTCGGGGCAAGAACAAGGCAGGGCCGGCGTAGTCACCCGAGGGAGCTCATGGACGCCACAGCGGACGCGCCGCGACGCTCTTTTGCGTTCGGTCTGGAACGAACCGGTCTGGTCGGCCTCGCCTGGCCGCGCGTCACGTTGGTGTTGATTGCGCTCGTATCGATCCTGGCCGCGTGGGGCCTGTCGCGGTTGAAGGTCGACGATTCGCTTTCCGAGCTCTTCCGCACCGACACGGAAGAGTTCCGCCGCTATGAGGAGATCGACCGGCGCTTCCCGTCGAGCGAGTACGACGTGCTGGTGGTGGTCGAGGGCAAGGACCTGCTCAAGAAGCCGCAGATCGAGGCGTTTCGTCGCGCCATCATCGATCTGCAGCTGGAAACCGGGGTGGATGGCATCGTGTCGATGCTGTCCGCGCGCGGCAAGCCGGATGCCACGGGCTATGCCGCACCCATCGTGCCCGATGATCTCCCCGACGGGCCGGCGTACGACGCCATCATCGCCGCGCTCAAGGCCAACGATATCGTCGCCGGCAAGTTCCTGTCGGATGACGGTGAGCTGGCCCTGGCCGTGCTCGCGCTCGATCGCGCCGCCGTGCGGGAGCTGGGCGCCAAGCAGATCATCAGCACCATCAACGAGGTTCTGCGCAAGGAGCTTTCCGGCGTCGGGCTCAAATCGCATTTGACCGGCGCACCCGTCATGCAGCTCGAGATCCGCAACGCGGTGGAGCGCGACCAGATCATCTACAACGGGCTGGGGCTGCTGTTCGGCGCGACCATCGCCGTCATCTTCTTCAAGCGCGTATCGCTGATGCTGCTGGCGGCGCTGCCGCCGGTGCTGGCGGTGCTGTGGTCGCTGGGGCTGCTCGGCTGGCTCGGCGTCAAGCTCAATCTGTTCCTCAACGTCATGACGCCGCTCGTGATGGTGATGGGCTTCGCCGATAGCATGCAGATGGTTTCGGCGATCCGCATTCGTCTGCGCGAGGGTGATACCAAGGGCGAGGCGGTCCGGTTCGCGGTGCGTGTCGTGGGCCCGGCGTGCGTGCTGGCGCATGGCACCGCGCTGCTGTCGTTCGGCGCGCTGCTGTTCTCGCAATCGGCGCTGATCCGCACCTTCGGCATGGCCGGCGCGCTGGCGGTCTGCATCTCCTTCGTGGCCGTCATGCTGGTGCTGCCGCTGATGGGCATGTACCTGATCCGCAACGAAGCCAAGCTCGCCAGAGATCGTTCCCCCGCTGACGGGCTGATGGACGGCCTCGGCAAGCTGGTGGGCTGGATCGTCGACCGGGTGGTGCATTGGCCCTTCCTGACCACGGCGGTTGCGCTCATCTCATTCGTGTTTCTCACTTATGCCTACCTGCAACTCGAGCCCCGCTACCGCCTGGCCGACCAGGTGCCCGATCGCGAGCAGGCCCTGGGGGCCACCGCCCGCATCGACCAGAAATTGACGGGCGCCAACCCGGTGCACGTGATGGTCGAGTGGAAGACGGGCGCATCGCTCTTTTCCGCAGGCCCCATGGAGGTGATCGCCAAGGCGCACGGGGTGCTGGAGAAGGAGGCCGGCCTCGGCAACGTGTGGTCGCTCGAGAGCCTGCGCCGCTGGCTCAAGGAGGCCGGCGACGACAACCCCGCGACGGTGCAAAAATACGTGGGCTATCTGCCCGAGCATCTGGTGCGCCGCTTCATCGCCAAGGAGGGCGATGCGGTGCTGGTGACGGGCCGCCTGCCGGACGTTGATTCAAGCCGCATTCTGCCCGTGGTCGAGAAGATCGATGAGGCCCTTGACCCCGTGCGCAAACAGCATCCGGATTTCCGCATCTCCGTCACCGGTCTGCCCGCGATCGCCGCCCGCAACAGCGCGCGCATGATCTCCCAGCTCAATGAAGCCCTGCCGCTGTGCGTGGCGTTTGCGGCAATCCTGCTGGCGATCGCGTTCCGGTCGGGGTTCGTCGGCCTCGTCAGCCTGCTGCCCGGGCTCTATCCGGTGGTCGCGTCGGGCGCGATCCTGTGGGCCATCGGCGGCGGGCTGGAGTTCGCCTCCGTGGTGGCGCTGCTGGTGGTGTTCGGTCTGGCCATCGACTCGCTCATCCACTTCTTCAACCGTCTGAGCCTGGAGGAGCGCAAGGAGCCGCGTGCCGATGTGGCGATCCGCAACGCGCGCGTGCTGGTGGGTCCGGCCATCATCCTGACGACGCTTGTGCTGGCGTTCGGGCTGGGTGTGACGGTGTTCTCCGACCTGCCCTCCCTGCGCATCTTCGGCCTCGTGTGCGGAATGACGCTGGTCGCCTCGCTGCTGGCCGACCTCGTGTTCCTGCCCGGCCTCATCATGCTGGTGCGCAAGGTTTGGAAGCACAAGGTGGCGGCGGGGTGACCCCGCCGCCTCGCGTTCAAGCTACCTTGCTCAGCTCCATCTTCGGCGCCGTCTTGCGGAAGTGCTCCTGCGCCGCTGCGACGCCCGATCCGGCCGCGACGGGAATGCCGACGTCGCGCATCGCCATCTCGCTTCCCGCCAGCGCCTGCAGGATCATGAGCTCGTTGACGTTGCCGATGTGGCCGATGCGGAACACGCGGCCCGCGACCTTGGACAGCCCGACGCCCAGCGACATGCGGTAGCGATGATAGGCGATCTTCACCACGTCATCGCTGTTGAAGCCCTTGGGCACGCACACCGCGGTCACGGTGTCGGAATGCCATTTGGACTCCTTGGCGCACAGGGTCAGACCCCAGGCGGCGACGGCGAGGCGCGCGCCTTCGGCCAGGCGGTGATGGCGCGCGAACACGTTGTCGAGGCCCTCCCCCAGCAGCATGTCGAGCGAGGCGCGCAGGCCGCGCATGAGCGTGGTCGCCGGCGTGTACGGGAAGAAGCCGTCCTTGTTGGTGCGGATCATGTCGGCGAAGTCGAAGAAGCAGCGCGCGCACTTGGCGGCCTTGTGCGCCTCCAATGCCTTCGGGCTGACGGCGACGATCGCCAGGCCCGTCGGCAGCATGAAGCCCTTCTGCGAGCCCGACACGGCCAGATCGACGCCCCACTCATCCATGCGGAAATCGATGCTGGCGATCGAGCTGACGCCGTCCACCATCAGCAGCGCGGGATGGTTTGAGGCGTCGAGCGCGCGGCGCACGCCCGCAACGTCGCTGGTCACGCCGGTTGCGGTCTCATTGTGGCACACCAGAACGGCCTTGATCTCGCGCCGGGTATCGGCTTCCAGCCGCTGGGCGCAGCGCTCGAGCGGTACGCCCTCGCCCCACTCGACATCGAGCACTTCGACGATGAGGCCGTGCCGGCGGCACAGATCAGCCCACAAATGCGAGAACTGGCCGAAAACGGCGAGCAGCACCTTGTCGCCCGGCGAGAGCGTGTTGGTGATCGCGGCCTCCCAGCCGCCGGTGCCGGAAGCCGGAAACAGGAACACCTGTCCCTTCTCGGTCTTGAAGACTTTCTTCAGGTCGCGGAACAGGGGCAGCGTAAAGGCCGGGAAATCCGGCGCGCGCTGATCCTCGAGCGGAATGTCCATGGCCTGCCGTACGCTGAACGGCATGTTGGTTGGGCCGGGAATGAAGAGACCATGGAAACCTGACATCCATATCCTCCGTACGGGTTGATGTGCTGCCGATCCTCGATCGGCGAACGCGCGAGGGGCTGCCGCCTGGCATCCAAAGGGTCGAAAACGCCTCTGGCGTCGGAGACAGGATCGCGTTGTGGCATACCATATGCCATTCGGCGAGGGAAATCAATGGAAATTAATTCCATTTTTACGGAGCTGACAAGGTGCAAAAATAAGTGTGTAAAAACAATATGTTATACTCCATGGCGCCGCATTTGATGGGAGAGGATTTTAGCGCGGTGTATGGACTGCAGCAGGCGATTCCTCTATGGTTTTGGCGTGTCCTGAACAATTGGATCGAGAGGTCGTGATGGCAGGCCGCCCCAGATTGGCCAAGCACCTCGTGGTTGGGGAGGAGGCCCTCTCCAAGCAGACCGGCTCCGTCCAGGCCTTGGATCGCGGCCTCGCCCTGCTTGAGATCGTCGCCCAGGCGGACGGCCTGTCGCTGACCAGCATTGCACAGCGTGCCGGAATTGCCCCGTCGACCGCACACCGCATCCTGGCGACGCTGAAGGCAAGCGGCTTCGTGCAGTGCGATGAGGCCCGCGGCGGGTACCTGATCGGTGTCAGAGCCTTCAAGGTCGGCAACGCATTCCTGCGCAATCGCAAGCTGGTGGATGTGGGCCGAAGCATCTTGCACGAATTGATGCGTGCCAGCGGGGAGACGGCCAACATGGGCATCGAGAACGATGGCTACATCGTTTTCGTCGCTCAGATCGAGAGCCACGACGCGATCCGCGCGTTCCACCGGCCGGGTGCGCGCGGGGCCATGCACGCGTCCAGCCTGGGCAAGGCCATCCTGGCGACGCTGCCAGAAAAATCGGTAACGCAGGTTCTGCATCGTGTCGGCATGCGCCGGTTCACCGAGCGCACCATCGTCGATCCGCAGATCCTGCTGGGCGAGCTGGAGCTGGTGCGCAAACGCGGCTGGGCGATTGATGATGAGGAGCGTGCGGACGGCATGCGCTGTGTCGGGTCGGCCGTTTTCGACGAGAACGGCGAGGCTGTCGGTGCGATTTCCGTCTCGGGGCCGACCGTACGGGTCACAGAGGAGCGGCTCGGGGAGCTGGGTCCGCTGGTCAAGCGCGCCGCCGCCGAGCTGACCGCGCGGATCGGTGGCGTGGTCCCCAGGACGTGAAAAATCGGCTCCGGGCGCCTGTGCGGGGCCCTGGGCCGGTGTAGGGCCTGGGCCGGTGTAGGGAATGTCTGCCTATTCGACCGGCTCGAGGTGCACGACCACGTCGACATGGGCGATGCGCATGCCGGGCGGCGGGGTGGGCAACCCGTCGACGCGGACGGCCGCGTCGGCGATGTCGAGCAGCACGCCGTTGCGGGCGACATGGAAGTGGTTGTGGTTGCTCGTATTGGTATCGAAGTAGCGCTTGGCGCCGCCGATGGCGATCTCGCGCACGAGACCCGCGGACACGAAACAGTGCAACGTATTGTAGATCGTGGCCAGCGAGACGCGGTGGCCGGCCGCACGCGCTTCGGCATGCAGCTCCTCCGCAGTGACGTGACGGCCCTCGCCGCTGCCGAACAGGCTGAGCGCGAGCGCCTGGCGCTGCCGCGTCGGGCGCAGGCCGAAGCGCTGCAGGAGCCAAGTGGCCTCGGCCGGAGTGCTGACGCGCGGGGTGGCGCAGTGAGCCATGTCGGTCATGATGGTGATGCTCGGCTGGCTGCGGCTATTTGTTGACTTTTACAGTCAATAAAACATTCCGGGCCCCTTGCCAATGGTTTTTTCGCTTGCCGGGACAACGGGATAAATCCAAGCCTGCCGGCGCTGACGCCGTGCACGCATGTTTGGCCGCTGGCGCGCATTGGAGCTGTGGGCGCGGCGCCGGGCTCAGCCGGCCACCCGGCTGCGGCGGAAGATGCGCCCGTCGATGATCACCAGCGCGGCGGCAATCACCAGCGCGCCAGCCAGGTCGCGCGGGGTCAGCCGGTCGCCCAGAAAGATGCCGCCGAGCAGGATCGGGGTCAGCGGCATGATCAGAGTGACCAGCGAGGCGTTGGTGGCGCCGGCGCGCTGCAGCACCGTGAAGTGGCACAGCGAGGCCAGCGCAGAGCCGAAAACGCCCATGCCGACGATCGCAGCCAAGACCTTCAGCGAGGGCGCGGGCAGCGTCCACGGCTGGTCGATGACGAGCGCCAGCGGGAACGCGACGAAGATGGCGCCCACCATCTGCATCACGGCAACGACGAAGGGCGGGTAGTGTCCGAGCCGGGTGCGCACATAGATGTTGGCGCTGACGTAGCACAGCGGTGCCGCCAGCAAGACCAGTCGCGCCAGCAAGTCCGCGCTCGAGCCGAAGACGAAGTCGTAGCCGACGAGAATGCCAACGCCGGCGATCCCCACCAGGATGCCGGCCAGCTTGTTCCACGACAGCTTCTCGTCGTGCGTCAGCAGATGCGCCAGGAGGATGCCGAACAGCGGCGCGGTGGCATTCAGGATGGCCGCCATGCCGCCGGTGGCGCGGGCCTGTCCCCAGACGATGAGCACGAAGGGCAGCACGGTGTTGAAGACGGAGAACAGAATGAACAGCCGCCACTCCGCCAGCGTGGCGGGCAGGCGATAGCCCAGCGCCAAGACGATGGTGAGCAGGGTGATGGAGGCTGGAATGGTCCGCAGGGCCGCGATGGTGAACGCCGGAAGCTCCGGCTGGGCGATGGCGATGAAGAAATACCCGCTGCCCCAGAGCATCGACTGCAGCGCGATCAGTCCCCACTCGGCCGCACCCAGCCGCAAGGGCGCTCCGGCGGCTGTGCTTGTGTTCCGCATGGGGCATGTTTGGCCGATCCGGACGCCGCGGGCAACTCCGGCCCATTCCGGCTATGCCGCAACACGGCACGGCAACACCTGTGGTCCATGGGCGCGTGGTTGGAGCCTTCAAGACGCGTTCGAGGGCAGGCAGGGATGGCCCTGCCGTGCCGGCCTCGGTATCCAAGGGGCAAGAGAGAGGCACACAGAGCGTTTCGGAATCTCGGCTCCAAAAAAATTCTGCCGTCGCAGAATTCCAGGATGGCAAATGAGGCCGGGATGGCGACAGCAGAAAGAAATAGCGGCGGGCGACCCTATCCCCGGGGGAGCGGGGGTGTGCGACAGTGCGCTGCCCTGGCTCACAGAGGGGCGCTGTCGCGACGCGTCCAGCAGTGCGAGCCAGGGGCCGCGCGATGGCGGCGCCGCAGCTGAGGCGCCCCGGGAAAGAACGATGAGGACGGTGTTCGGCTCTCGCCGGCTGCCGTGCCTGGAGACCCCTCGAGCGGTGCGGGGCGCGGATGCCGCGCCTGAACTGCAGACTACCCGAGAGCCTGGCGCCCGCGCCCCGCTCCCTTTGCCTGCCGATCCTCCCGAGCGCTGCGCTGCGGGCCGATTGAGCGTGCCTGTAGCCCCGGTCCCGCATATCCCTCTCGCCCATTCCGGATGACAGCCGCGCAGGCGTCGTCGACCGTGCGCTGCTGCGAGCAAGCCCGTGGGCCGACTGTCCAACAGCATGCGGGCGTATCGCTGGGGTGGCGCCGGAGGCGCGTGACCGCGGCTCGTTCCGCCGGTATCGTGGCGGCCGTTGCCACCGACGCAGGTGCCCATGTCGCAGCAGTTCGCCTCCGACAACAACGCCGGCCTGTGCCCGGAGGCGCTGGCAGCGCTCATCAGCGCCAACGGCGAGGGGCATGCGACGGGATACGGCGACGACGATTGGACGGAACGGGCCGGTGCCGGGATCAGGGCCCTGTTTGGAAGCGACTGCCAGGTCTTCTTTGTGTTCGGCGGCACGGCAGCCAACGCCCTGGCGCTGGCCCACATTTGCCGTCCCTATCACGCGGTGATCGCGCATGCGGAGAGCCACGTGGCCACCGACGAGGCCGGCGCGCCGGGCTTCTTCAGCGGCGGCGCGCCGACCCTGACGGCGGATACCCCGCTCGCCAAGCTGACGCCCGGGGCTGTCGAGCGGCTGGCCACGGCCGGCCGGGGGGTCCACAGCGTCAAGCCGCGCGCCTTGTCCCTCACGCAAGCGACCGAGATGGGCACCGTATATGCGCCCGACGAACTGCATGCCCTCACCGCAGTGGCACGCCGGCTCGGCCTCAAGGTGCACATGGACGGCGCACGTTTCGCCAATGCTGTTGCGGCGCTCGGCTGCAGCCCGGCCGATCTCTCCTGGCGCGCCGGCGTCGACGTGCTGAGCTTCGGCGGGGTCAAGAACGGCCTGGCGGCGGGCGAGGCGGTGGTGTTCTTCGACGCGAGCCTGGCTGACGAGTTCGCCTGGCGGGTGAAGCAGGCAGGCCAGCTCAATTCCAAGATGCGGCTGGTGGCGGCGCCCTGGGTCGGCCTGCTCGAGAACGACGTCTGGCTCAGGAATGCGCGGCATGCCAACGCCATGGCGCGGCGGCTGGCGGAGAGCATCGCCAAGGTCGAAGGCGTGCGGCTGATGGCGCCGGTCGAGAGCAACGGCGTGTTCGTGGAGCTGGGCGCGCAGGTGCAGGATCGGCTGCGCCGGAAGGGCTGGCGCTTCTACGCCTGGGGCCCTGCGGGATGCCGCCTGATGTGTGCCTGGGACACGACGCCGGAAACGGTGGACCGGTTCGCGTCGGATTTGGCGGCGGCCGTGTAGGGCGGGGCAAGTGGGTGGCATTCTCAGGGCGGGTCGACCGGCAGCGAGGAGCCGTGCGCTTCGCTCAGCGCCGGAAACGGGCCAGCAGCCGCCCGTCGATGACGATGAGGCCCGAGGCGATGACGAGTGCGCCGGCGATTTGATTGAGCTTCAGATCTTCACCAAGCACCAGAACGCCGAGCGCCGTTGCCGTGACGGGGACCAGCAGGGTCACCAGCATGACATTGCTGGGCCCTGCCGTCGCGTTGATGCGGAAGAACACGATGTAGGCAAGGGCGGTCGAGAACACCGCCAGGCCGAGCACGGCGCCCACGACCGGCGCGCTCGGCGCCGGGAGCAGCCAGAAGCGGTCGGCCAGCGCCGCAATCGGCAGCAGCATCGCCGCCGAGCACGTGAGCTGCGTGGCCGAGGAGACCAGCGGCGGGATATGCCGCAGGCGGCGCATCCACTGCGCAGAGAAGCCGTAGGACAGCGCGCCGCCCAGCAGGCACAGCATGCCGATCACACTGGAGGCATTGGCAACGAGCGCCTCGGGGCCCATGAGCATGGCCACGCCGGCGACACCCAGGAGCACGCCAAGCAGCTTGTTGAAGGTCAGCGGATCGCCAGCGAACAGCCGCGCAACGATCAGCGTGAAGAGCGGCGTCGTCGCGTTGAGCACGGCCGCAAGCCCGCTGGCAATGCGCTGCTGCCCATACACCATCAATGTAAAGGGAATGATGTTGTTGATCATCGCCTGCACGACGAACAAGCCCCAGACCTCACGGCCGGCTGGCAAGCGATGGCCCAGCAGGAATACCAGAGGAACGAGGACCAGGGCTGCGATCCCGACGCGTCCCAGCACCAGGGTGAACGGCGGCACCTCGGGCTGGGCCACCGCAATGAAGAAGTAGGTAGCACCCCAGAGCACGGACAGGATGGCGAGCAGAAGCCAGTCTTGGCTGCGCATGTCGATTCCTTGCGATGAGGCGAGGCTTGATAGGCGGTGGCGGAGCGTGCGTCCACCCGTTTCCGGCGATCAGCCCGTCTTGCGGTTCGGCAGCACCTTGGCCAGCGCCGGCATGAAAGCGCGGTAGTGGTCGATGACCGCGCCCGGATTGAACGTATGCACGGGGTGTGGCGTGTATCCGAATGTGACGCCGATCGAGGGAACGCCCGCCGCCGCGGCGGTGGCGAGATCGACTTCGCTGTCGCCCACCATCACGGCGCGATCCACGCGTCCACCGGCCATCTCGATGGTGCGGGTCAGGTGGCCGGGGGCCGGCTTGAACACGTCGAAGGTGTCGCGGCCCGCAATCGCCGCAAACCGATGGTCGAGGTCCAGGGTGCGCAGCAGCAGCCTTGACAGGTGCTCCACCTTGTTCGTGCACACGGCCAGACGGGCTCCGCCGCCGCGCAAATGATCGAGCAGTTCGGTAATCCCCTCGAACGGCCGGCTGGCGACGGCCACGTTGTCTGCGTAGAAGGTCAGGAACCGGTCGTGCAGGAGGGTCAGCTCGCCCTCGGCCACGGTCCTGGCATGAAAGCGAAGGCCTGCGTCGATCATCGCCTTCGAGCCGAAGCCGATGAAGGGGTGGAGCTGGGCGACGGAGACGGGGGCGAGCCCCAGCAGCCCCAAGGCGTGATTGGCCGCCGCCGTCAGGTCGGGTGCCGTGTCGACGAGGGTGCCGTCGAGATCGAAAACGATGGTCGCGTCCGTGAGATCGAGCGGGTCGGAGAGTGGATGAGACATGGGGGTCCGGCGCTTGCGTGGGAGGCGCGGCAAGCTATTCGCCTTTCACGGCGCTGTCATCCTGCCTGCGTATGTGCCGCCTTGCTTGCGGAACGGGGTAAGCCTAGACAAGGCGTGCGAGTAAGGGGCGACAACGACGGAGGCCCTCATGGACAAGCTCACAATCAGCCTCGCCAGGAACAAATGTTATGTCGACGGCCAGTGGATAGGAGAGCCCAAGCTCCCCGTCACCAACAAGGCCACCGGCGACATTATCGCGCGGGTGCCCGAGTTCGGCGAGGCGGAGACGCGCCATGCGATCGAGGCGGCCCAGCGCGCCTTTCCCGCCTGGTCGAAGATGTTGGCCAAGGAACGCTCCAAGCGCGTCCGCAAGTGGTTTGACCTTATCGTCGAGCACGCGGATGAGCTGGCGCTGCTGCTCACCAACGAGCAGGGCAAGCCCATTGCCGAGGCCAAGGGCGAAATTCTCTACGCCGCAGGATTCATCGAGTTCTTCGCCGAGGAGGCCAAGCGCGTCTACGGCGAGACCATCCCCACCTTCAAGTCGGATGCCCGCATCGTCGTGATCAAGCAGCCGGTTGGCGTGGTGGCCGCCATCACGCCATGGAACTTCCCCGCGGCCATGATCACGCGCAAGGCCGGACCGGCGTTGGCGGTCGGCTGCACCATGGTGCTGAAGCCGGCGTCGGAGACGCCGCTCACCGCCCTGGCGTTGGCCGCGCTCGCCGAGCAGGCGGGCATTCCCAAGGGCGTCTTCAACGTCATCACCGGCAAGGCGAGCGCGATCGGCAAGGAGCTCACCTCCCATCCGGACGTGCGCATGCTCACCTTCACCGGCTCGACCGAGATCGGTGCCAGACTGATGGCGCAGTGCGCGCCCACCATCAAGAAGCTCGGGCTCGAGCTCGGCGGCAATGCACCCTTCATCGTGTTCGACGATGCCGACCTCGACAAGGCCGTGCAGGGAGCCATGGCCTCCAAGTACCGCAACGCAGGGCAGACCTGCGTGTGCGCCAACCGCATCTACGTGCAGGAAAGCGTGTATGGCGCCTTTGCCGAGAAGCTGGCGGTGGAGGTCGGGAAGATGAAGGTGGGCCCCGGCACCGAGGAAGGCGTGACCACGGGCCCGCTCATCAACAAGGCTGCCGTGGAGAAGGTCGACGAGCATATCGCCGACGCACTCAAGAAGGGCGCCTGCGTCGTGGTGGGCGGCAAGCGGCATGCGCTCGGTGGCAACTTTTATGAGCCCACCATCCTAGGCAATGTCACGTCCGACATGCTGATCGCGCGCGAGGAAACATTCGGGCCGGTCGCTCCGCTCTTCAAGTTCAAGACCGAAGCCGACGTGATCGCGCAGGCCAACAATACGCCGTTCGGCTTGGCGGCCTATTTCTATGCGCGCGACGTGGGCCGCGTGTGGCGCGTGGCCGAGGCTATCGAATGTGGCATCATCGGCATCAACGAGGGCATCATCTCCAACGAGGTGGCGCCGTTCGGCGGCTACAAGCAGTCGGGTCTCGGGCGCGAGGGCTCGCACCACGGCATCGAGGAATACCTGGAGATCAAGTACCTTCTGATGGGCGGGCTGTGATTTCTTCCCTACCCCCTCGAGGGCTCATCCCTCTCTCTCCAAGAAGAATGGGGAGAGGGGCTTCGCGATGGAGACTGAATGACCTTTGATGTCTGGAAGCAGCAGGCAGCCGAGCGCGCGCTGAGCCTGGTGGAAGACGGCATGACGCTGGGCCTCGGCACCGGCTCCACCGCTGCCCGCTTCGTCGATCTGGTGGCGCAGCGGGTCAAGGACGGCCTCAAGCTCCGATGCGTGCCGACCTCGGAGGCGACGCGGGCACAGGCCGAGCGGCTTGGCATTCCGCTCATCACCCTCGATCAGCAGCCGTTCCTGGACCTCACCGTCGACGGCGCCGACGAGCTTGACGCCGATCTCCGTCTCATCAAGGGCGGCGGCGGCGCGCTCCTCATCGAGAAGATCGTCGCCACCGCCTCCGGGCGCATGGTGGTCATCGCCGACGCCTCCAAGCAGGTGGTCACGCTCGGCAAGTTTCCGCTCCCCGTGGAGGTCGTGCGCTTCGGCCTCGGGGCGACCCGCAACATGATCGAGGTGCTGGCTGCCGACGCCGGGTGCAGGGGCGAGATCAAGCAGCGCATGCAGGCGGACGGCCGGCCGTTCGTGACCGACAGCGGCAATTTCATCCTCGACTGCGCCTTTGGCAGCATCGCCGAGCCGGAAGCGCTTGACGAGGCTTTGAAGCTGATCCCCGGCGTGGTGGAGAACGGTCTCTTCCTGGGTATCGCCGATGCCGCCATCATCGCCGGGCCTAGCGGCATCGTCATGCTGGAGCGCGACGAGGCGGAGCAAACCGGCTAGTTTTGCTCGAGCGTGAGCCGAACAGGAAGGAAGTATGCCATGACATATCGCGCCCTCTTCGTCCTCGTCGTGTCGATCTTTGCCGTGGCGGCCTTGCCGGAGGCCTCGCGCGCGCAAGGCCCGGACCCCGCGCGCATTGCGGCTGCCAAGCAGATGATGGTGGTTGCCGGAGCAGCCAGCCAGTTCGATCAGGTGATGCCGCTGATCGCCGAGCAGATGAGCCAGAGCTTCGCCAAAGTGGCGCCCGACAAGGCAAACGAGATCGCCGACGTCTTCCGCCAGCTCGTCCCGCGGTTCATCGATCGCAAGGGCGTGCTGCTGGATCAGATCGCCGCCCTTTACGCGGCCGAGCTTACCTTGGACGAGCTGAAGGGCATCATCGCCTTCTACAAGTCGCCGATCGGCGCAAAGTTCGCGGCCGTGCAGCCCGGCATCATGCGTCAATCCATGACGCTGGGACAGCGATGGGGCCAGCAGATCGGCACCGAGCTCGCCGAGGAGGCGCGCAAGGAGCTGAAGAAGCGCGGCATCGATCTGTGAGCGCCGCGCCGACACAAGCAATCACCAAAGAGCACGGAAACAGGCCGGCATGACGTCCTACGACTACGACCTCTTCATCATCGGCGGGGGATCGGGTGGTGTGCGCGCAGCGCGCATCGCAGCGGGCTACGGCGCCAAAGTCGCCGTGGCTGAGGAATATCGCTTTGGCGGCACCTGCGTGATCCGGGGGTGCGTGCCCAAGAAGCTGTTCGTCTATGCCAGCCGCTTCCGCGACGAGTTTGAGGATGCGGAGGGTTACGGCTGGGCGACGAAGGGCACGCGGTTCGACTGGTCGACCCTGCTTGCCAACAAGGATCGCGAGATCAAGCGGCTGGAGGACATCTACCGCCGCAATGTCCTCTCGGCGGGTGCCGACGTGTTCGACACGCGCGCGACGCTCGCCGACGCCAACACCCTCATGCTGGCCTCCGAGGGCCGCAAGGTCACGGCCAAGACCATCCTGATCGCCACCGGCGGCCATCCCGTGAAGCCCAACATCCCGGGAGCGGAGCACGCCATCACCTCCAACGAGGCGTTCCACCTGAAGGAGCTGCCGGCCTCCATCCTGATCGTCGGCGGCGGCTACATTGCGGTCGAGTTCGCGGGCATCTTCGACGGGCTGGGCGTGGAAACCACGCTCGTCTATCGCGGCGAGAAGATTCTGCGCGGCTTCGACGACGACCTGCGCGACGGCCTGATGGCCGAGATGTTCAAGCGCGAGATCGATGTGCGGCTGAATGCCGACATTGTTGCCATCGAGAAGAACTGGTCGGACTACACCGTCACCCTGAAGGACGGCTCGACGCTCGAGGTCGAGTGCGTGATGTTCGCGACGGGGCGCACGCCCAGCACCGGCAGCCTCGGACTCGAAAAGGCCGGGGTAAAGCTTGGCAGCGACGGCGAGATCCTGGTGGACGAGGACTCGCGCTCCTCCGTCGGCAACATCTATGCGGTGGGCGACGTCACCGACCGGGTGAACCTGACGCCGGTTGCCATTCGCGAAGGTCATGCCTTCGCTGACACCGTGTTCGGCGGCAAGCGTTGGACCGTCGATCACGATCTGATCCCCACGGCGGTGTTCTCGACACCCGAGATCGGCACCGTCGGCCTGCCGGAGCACCTCGCCTGCGAGCGCTATCCCAAGCTCGATGTCTACAAGGCCCGCTTCCGACCCCTGAAGCATACGCTGTCGGGCCGCGACGAGTTCGTCGTCATGAAGCTGCTGGTCGACGGCGCGACCGACAGGGTCGTGGGCTGCCACGTCCTCGGGCCCGATGCGGCCGAGATCGTGCAGATGGCCGCCATCGCCCTCAAGATGGGCGCAACCAAGGCCGACTTCGACGCCACCGTGGCTCTGCACCCCAGCATCTCCGAAGAGCTGGTGACCATGCGGGAGAAACGCACCGCGCCGCAAAAATCTCCCCCCAAGACTTCGCCGCAGAGGAAGAAGGGCTACGATGAGACGTCTTGAGGGCCGCGTCGCCCTGGTGACCGGCGCCGGCGCGGGCATCGGCCGCGCCATCGTGCACGCGTTTGCCGGCGCGGGGGCCTGTGTCTACATCGCCGACGTGAACGGGGTGGCCGCGGAGACCGTAGCCGCCGAGCTCGTCGAGAGCGGCGCGCAGGCGCAGGCCATCACCGCCGACGTCTCGCGCGGCCAGGACGTGGCGGCCATGCTGCGCGTGGTGGAGAAGGCCCATGGCCGCATCGATGTGCTGGTCAACAATGCGGGCGTCAACGTGCGCGGCGATTTCCGGCATCTGAGCGATGCCGACTGGGTGGCCATCCGCGAGGTGAACCTCGACGGCGTCGTGCGGGTGGCGCGCGACGGCTTTGCGCTGCTCAAGGCGTCGGGGCGCGGCTCGCTCATCAACGTCGCGTCGATCATGGCGCATCGCGGCCTGCGCCAGCTCTCAGCCTACTCGGCGACCAAGGGTGCGGTGACGGCGCTGACGCGAGGACTGGCGGTGGAGTACGCGCCGTTCGCCATCCGCGTGAACGCGCTCTGCCCGGGCTTCGTTGCGACCGCGCTGACGCAGCGCGTGCTCAGGAATCCCGCGATCGAGAAGGCTCTGGTGGATTCGACCGCGCTGCGGCGCCTCGGCAGGCCCGAAGAGATCGCCACCGCCGCGCTGTTCCTCGCCAGCGACGACGCCTCCTACGTCACCGGCGCCGAGCTCGTCGTCGACGGCGGCATGGGCGCAATGCTGTGATGCGGCGAAGGAGTTGAGACGCGTGCGGTCAATGTTTCACTTATGACTAGTTTGCACTACCATCAGAACTATTATGCATTGGACTGCAGCAACTCGATAGCGCAAAAGCGCGCTCCGCAATTTGACGTAAGGGTCAAGAAGCGCCGGAGATAGAGCAATGCATTCGCGCATTTGGCCCATAGCACCCGCTCGTTTGTGCTGGCGCGCAACGAGGCTTCGCCTATAGCGGCCCGCGTCCACGGTGCATCGCAGTGGTCATAACCGCCTGACGCACCGCAGCACGCCATCCACCACCGTCCAGACGCCGCGCTCCCAGTCCGACAACGCGTTCGGAATGCGACCTTTGCGTGTGCACGGCCCGCCTTTGACCGACAGCGGTGCAAGCCGGCTGATCAAGAGTTTGGACATGTTCATTCAAGAGTTTTCTGCACGGCCGCTCAGTGCCGCTCAATCCCGCAAGCGCGGTTGGCTGCAGTCTCCGAAAGCTGCCGCCATGTGGGTGCCCGAGTGGGTCCAATCCTGCGCGGATCGCTGCGCGGCAGCGGCCATGCACGAGTGCCTGTCGCGCCTGAGCGATGCCGAGCGGGCCGTGCGCGGCTTCAGTCGCGCGACGCTCGCACACAATCTGATCTGCGATCAGGCAGGCATGCCACGCCCCGCTATCAAGCCGGCGGCGCAGCCATGAACCACTTCGAGTTCGACTACGACGCCGACTTGTACTGCCGCATGTTCTGCCGGCCCATCCGCACCGGCTTCGGCGAAGTCACGGTGCGACCCATCCGCCCGGCGGATGCCGGCCTGGTGCAGGCGTTCGTCGGTGACCTGTCAGCCACGTCGCGCTATTTGCGCTTTTTCCAGCCCCTTAGGCACCTGCCACCCGCCTTGCTCGACCGTTTCGTCGGCGTCGATCAAGTCACGCAGATGGCACTGGTAGGTATCGCGCTCGTCGAGGGTGTGCCGCGTATCGTCGGCGAGGCGCGCTGCGCATTGAGCGCTGGAGGTGAGAGCGCGGACATTGCCATCGTGGTGGCCGATTCCTGGCAGCGGCGCGGTATCGGCACAGGTCTGCTCTCCACGCTTGAACGTATCGCGGCATCGACCGGTGTCACGCAGCTTACGGGCAAAAGCTTTGCCACCAACGAAACCTTCCGCAGATTCGCCGGCGCGTTCGGCTTCGACGCCCGGCCCGATGCCGCGGACCGCACGTTCCTGCGCATTGAGAAGCACATTGGCAGCAGCGCATCCATCTCGCCGCGCTGTTGATTCCTGAGCCGGTCCATTTGGATCATGCGAAGTGCTGCATTGGTGCTCTCCGCGCCAAGTGTGACTGCGCAGATCCGAGTTCCACCGCCCAAGCGCGAGATGCCTCCCCGGCCGAAGCACCAAGAGTTGCGTCCCCGGCCGGAGCGCACGAGCTTGATCGGAGATCAAGGTCGGCGCGGAGAGCCGGGGTCTCTGCCCTCGCAGGGGCAAGGCTCCCGGAGAGCCTCGCCTCGGCTCATGAGCCGGGCTCGGCTTCCGGGAATGCAGAGGAGGAGGGGGCGGGCCGCGGTGCACCAGCCAACGGGCCTTGACGGGCACATCTCCGGCTCTTATATTACCGTTTGGTAATATAGCTGGAAGGCAATCATGCACTCCGCAGCACCGCAGCCCCTGGATCGCGTGTTCGCCGCCCTCGCAGATCCGACGCGGCGCGCCATTCTCGCCCGGCTCGCCGCCGGCGAGGCCACCGTCAACGAGCTGGTGGCACCGTTCGATCTCAGCCAGCCCGCCATCTCCAAGCACCTGAAGGTGCTGGAAGGCGCGGGCCTCGTCTCGCGCGGCCGCAGCGCCCAGACCCGCCCCGTGCGCCTCAATGCAGCCCCGCTCGAGCGTGCCGCCCAGTGGATCGGCGACTACCGCCGGTTCTGGGAGGAGAGCCTCGATCAGCTCGACGCCTACGTGAAAGTTCTGAACCGCAAGGAGATGCGTCATGCCGGCAAGCGCAGGCGGAAGTGAGCCCGAAGCCGATCGCACGGTCGTCATCACGCGCGTGTTCGACGCTCCGGCGCGCCTGCTGTTCATGGCTTACAGCAAGCCCGAGCACATCATGAAGTGGTTCGGACCGAAGGGTTGGCCGGTGACGCTGTGCGAGATGGACTTCCGCAAGGGCGGACGCTTCCGCATGGCGATGACGGGACCCAGCGGCAAGCAAAATACCCCGTTCGGCGGCGAGTACCTGGAGATCGTGCGCAACCGGAAGATCGTCTACGACAACGCGTTCGAGACGCCCGGTGCCGAAAAGATGGTCGTCACCGTCACCTTCGAGGAGAAGGACGGCAAGACCAAGCTGACCATCCGCACGCTGTTCGGCTCGGTGGCGATGAAGAACGAGCACATGGGGATGGGCTACGAGCAGGGCGTCAACTCCGGCCTCGATCAACTCGCCGACGTCGTCGCCGCGATGGATGCGGATGGCGCAGGCCGGCCCGTCATCGCCTCCACGTTCATTACGCTCGACGGCTACATGGTCGGACCGGACGAGGACATGAGCTGGGTGATTGCGGGCTTCGATCCGCAGTTGCAGGCCGATATCGCAGAGTTCATGAGCGCCAAGACGGATACCTTCATCTTCGGACGCAACACCTACGAGATCTTTGCCGCCTACTGGCCGACCGCCGTTCCCTACGAGGCAGGGGATGCACTGCAACCCGCCGCAGGAAAGGAGGATCCCAGGATCATCCGCGCCCTCAATGGGTCCCCCAAGATCGTATTCTCCCAAACGCTCGCCCCGCCCACATGGGGCAACACGCGCGTCGTTCGCGATGATCTGGAGGAGGAGATCCGCAGGCTCAAGAGGCTGTCGGGCAAAGCCATCAGCATCCAGGGCAGCGCCAGCATCGTGCAGGCTCTCGAGCGCGCAGACCTGATCGACGAATACCTGCTCTATATCCACCCGGTTCTGCTGGGGCGCGGCAAGCCCTTGTTCGCGTCCGGCGTGAGCCGTCAGGATTTCGAGCGCGTCGACCTCAAGCCCTATGCGAACGGCGTCGTCGTCCTGCGTTACCGACGCAAGGCCGCAACGGCTGACGCGCCAGAGAGATGAGAGCACGCACATGAAAACGGTCAGATCATCCGACGGCACCCACTATCCCCAACCCGCGGACTACATCGATCAGATCAGGGACCTCCTGCGCGCGGATCGCCGCGCCGACGCCGTCAAGCTGTTCATGAAGGTGGTGGGCGCGCCGGGTTTTGCGGTCTTCATCATGGGGCTCTTGCCCATGTTCAAAGGGCTCAAGGCCGTCGTGCGCACGCTCCCCTACGACTTTGCCGTCGTCGGCGACACCCAGCGCGGCGGGCCGCTGCCCGACGAGCTCAAAGCGCGCGCTCAACTCCGTCACCGTGCCGACGCTCGTGGCAGCCGGCGGCAAAAGCCCCGACTGGTTCAAGCACACGGCCCGCGTCGTGTCGGAGCAGTTCAGCGGCGAGAAGCATACGGCCATCGTGCCGGGGCAGAACCACAACGCCTCGGCCAAGGCCATCGCCCCCATGCTCATCGACTTTTTCGCACCCCCGGTCTCCGCCACACGCGCCGCGGCGTAGAAGCGACATCAGAGTGTCATCCCGGTGCTCGTCACCGGGATCCAGCCATCAACAGGCGGCCCGGGATGACAAGTCAACCCAGCGTCTCCGCGATCAGGTGATCGACGACGCCGCGCAGCGCCTCCTCCCGCGGAGCGCCCTCCGACACCAGCCGGTTGAAGTGGCCGATCTGGCGGTTGGCGCTGGTGCCGCGGTCGAGAATGATGCGGGCATGCTCCACCTCGGGCCAGCAGTTGAGCGCCTCGGCGTCCTCGCGCACCAGCACCAGCAGCTCGCCGATGAGATCGCGAAACGACACCAGCTCGCCGCGACCGAAATCGAACAGCGAGCCGTCGACGCCGTAGCGCTGCGCCCGCCACCGGTTCTCCGACAGCAGAAACAGCGGATAGCTGCGCCAGGTCTGGTTGGAGCGGCGGATGCGGTAGAGCATGCGCACGATGCTGGCATACATCGCCGCCACGCAGACGGCGTCTTCCAGTTTCGTGCACACGTCGGTGATGCGCATCTCCAGCGTCGGAAACTTGGCCGAGGGGCGCAGGTCCCACCAGATCTTGCTGGCGTCCTCGATGACGCCGTTGCGCACCAGAACGTCGACGGTGGAGCGATACTCCTCCCAGCTCTCGAAGCGACCGGGCAGCCCCGTGCGCGGCAGCTCCTGGTAGGCGGCCAGGCGATAGCACTTGAGGTCGGTATCCTCGCCTTCGGCAAACGGCGAGGAGGTCGACAGCACCAGCAGGTGCGGCAGGAAATAGCGCGCCTGGTTCATGAGATCGATGCGCAGCTCATCGTCGTCGATGCCGATGTGCACGTGCATGCCGCAGATGACGAGCCGGCGGCCCACCCCGGCGAGGTCCTTGGCGATGGCCTGATAGCGCTCGCGCTCGGTGGGCTGCTGGGTGCTCCAGCGCGCGAAGGGATGGGTCGAGACGGCAATCGGCGCCAGGCCGTGCTGGTCGGCCAGCCGCGCCACCGTCTGGCGCAAAGATTTCAGCTCCGCACCGGCCGCGCGCGGGGTCTTGTGCACCTGCGTCTCCACCTCGATCTGCGATTTGAGGAACTCGCGCGCCACCTGGCCGCGCAGGGCCTGCTCGCACTGCTCGAACAAGGCCTGCGGCATCTCGCGCACGAGGTCGCGGCTGGCCCGGTCGACGAGCAGGTATTCCTCCTCGATGCCGATGGTGAACGGTGGGTCCTTCAGCGTCATGGCCGGCATGGTGCCATGATTGCGGCCCGAGGGGGAGCACCCTCACCCGATTGATCCCCGGTCGCGCTTCCCCCCGGGGCGCGCAGCCCGCCATCCCAGCAATAGGTCTTGCAAGGACGATTGCGGCGCGATGTAATTTCTGTTGCGGTCGCGATCCAGGACGACCGCTGCCATGGGAGGGAACCGATATGCGCCGATCTCTGCACGCATTGCTGGGACTGCTGCTGATCGCAAGCTGCGGCGCGGCCAGCGCCCAGGGCTCGGGCCACAAGGTGATCGCGACGCCGAATGCGCCTGAGGCGATCGGCCCCTACTCGCAGGCGATCCGCGCCGGCAAGACGGTCTATCTCGCAGGCCAGATCGCGATCGATCCCAAGTCCAAGCAGCTCATGGCCCAGGCCTCGATCGAGGACCAGACGCGCCTCGTGCTCGAGAACCTGAAGGCCGTGCTTGCCGCCGATGGACTGACCTTGGACAACGTCGTGTCCACGACGGTGTTTCTCAAGGACCTCAACGAGTTCGGCAAAATGAACGAGGTCTACGCCACATATTTCAAGGCTGCGCCGCCGGCCAGGGCAACGGTGGAGGTGGCGCGCCTGCCGCGGGACGTGAAGGTGGAAATCTCGGCCATTGCGGTCGATCCGTAAGGCGCCGACGAGACTGAGGCGACACCACTGAATCGGATGCGTGGTCGTCAAGAGCAAACGCCCCGATGCGATGGCACCGGGGCGATTGCCCACGTGGGTAACGTATATCGTGCCCTTGTGGAGCCGCAACAATAGCGCAACAAAGTTAAGACATCAAAAAAGGCCCCCGCCTGCTGCCAGGGGCCCGTCCGGCATCCTCCAGCTATGTCTTTTCCTGCTTCTTGAGCTCCGCTGCAAACTCAGCCTGCAGCATCGCCAGCCGGGCCATGAGCGACTTCGGCGAGGGCGACTTGGGCGAGGGCTCCTCCGCCCTCTCGCTTTCGCGCTTGGCGCTGTTTCTTTTGGCAGCCTTGGCCATGGCGCCCCTCAGGGTTTTTCAGGCGATGCAAGCTCGTAGCTCCGCCCGCTTGCGCGAAGCTGATCTGCGCCGCAGCGACATGGGTGCGGCGATGGGGGCTGGAGGAGACCCGAAACACGCATGCGTGCTTGCAAGAGGAGGCCCGTATCCGGGCGCGGCCGGCATCCGGGGCGTGCGATGGTGGGCGATGTAGGGATCGAACCTACGACCCCACCCGTGTGAAGGGTGTGCTCTACCGCTGAGCTAATCGCCCGAATGGGCCTACCGTCTAGGGTTTTGCGGTGTTCCGGTCAAGAGTGAGTGGCATGTACGTAGAGTGTGCGAATCAGGAACATCGGAGGAGGTACGGCACAAGTCTGACACAGGTTGTAGATGCCGAGCTTCAATAAAAATAGCCCCTGAAACGTCCCCACTCATCGGTGCGGAGTTTCCAGGGCTTTTGTGTGAGGAGATTCCCACCTTGGCTGATCTTCCGTCGATCTTCGAGTTGACGGGTACGCTCAAGTCACGCGTTGATTTCCATCATCAGCATGGCTTCGTCGTGCCGGATGATCGCGGCATTCCAGATATGCTTATTCACTGGCAGGCATTTCACGCGGGCGGGTATCAGTATGGAAAGGCGGGTGACAAGTTGCGGGTAGAGGTCATGAGCCGACCGCGTGGGTTACAAGCGTTTCGTGTGCTCAGCTCGTCTTCGCCTTCGCCGCAGCCGCCTTCCGGTTAGCCTCCTGGATCTGCTTATACCAAGCCAGCACGGCTGCAGCGCACTTGTCCCGCTCGTCTTTGGTCTGCAGCTCGGCCAGCACCAGAGTGTCCGCTGACGGGGTTGCAGCCGCCCCCTGACCCTCCGCGGGAGCCTTCTGGGCCGTCTTCTTGGCCTTTGCCTGCGCCTGCTTCTGCTTGCTGAGAGCAAGCCCGTAACGCACGCATTTGGCCACGTAGGGCGGGATGTCGGGCGTCTTGGCGTCGTTGGCAGCGGGCGTGACGGCAGCGGCTGCAATCTCCCGTTCCTTAGCCGCCGCGGTCCATAGATTGGCGTCGTCTAAGAGCGTCGAGCACCCCATCAGATAGGCAGCGGGGATCATCGCCAGGAATGTAGCCGGCGTACTTCTCTTGTGTTTGTTTAAGCTCATCTTGCAGCCTTTCCATGATCGCGCGTTCCCCCTCGAGGATTTCCTGTGCTCTAAGCGCATCGCGCTTTGCCGCATCTCGTTGTTGTTTGCTGAGCGCCACCAGCCAGCTCGAGTTGCACTGCTGCTTGCCCGATGTGACCAGCCTGTCATCGCGCTTCTGCAAGAGCTGGCCACCCACGATGACGAGGGTGATGATGAGCAGCGGAATGGTGATGCCGGAGCCGACCGAGGGCAAGAAACGGGAGAGCAGCGCCATCATGGCTCTACCTCCACAAATTCATGCCGAGCTGATGGGCAGCCAGGCGCGCGAGCTTTACGCCGTAACCCGACCGCCAGCAGTACACGCCGCCCGCCAGCAGCAGCACCCACCACGCATTCTGCAGGCCCCAGCCTATGGCCTTCACCGCCGGAGCCGCCGTCGTCTGCAACAATGTGATCTGCTGCAGGAGGCCCGTGGCGCCCTCCAGGGCGCCCGTCTGATGCAAGGCGCCCGCGCCACCTGCCAGCGTCAGACCCCGTCCCACAGCCTGCATGTGCCCGCCGGCAGCCATCTCCGTGGAGCCGAGGGCAGCCAGACCCTGCATCGTCATGCTCTTGCGTTCTGGCGACAACGCAATGGGTTGGGCGGTGTCGATGGCGGCCATGGTGAGCGGGCCGATTACGTCGCGCGAGTCGAGCTCCACGCCCAGTGCTCGTGAGTGATCTGCTTTGAAGCCAGCCACCGCCCGCGCCATGATCGGACCATAAACCCCGTCCTGGTTCCCGGTTCCATAGCCAAGGTCGCGTAGCTGCCCCTGGATGCGCCGAACAACCCCCCCGTAGGCACCCAGGTACAGCTCCGCCTCGTCGGGCAGCGGCTGGCCCCCTCCGAACACGGCCCAGGCCCTGCGGAACCATTGCTCGCGGTCCCTGAAGCCGATGGGATCGTGCTTGGAGAAGGGATTGCCGCGGTTGATCGCGTTGCCGATCGTGCGGCCATAGTTGTGGTCGGCGAACTGGTTGAGGTTGTCCTTGCCCCATACCCACAGTGCGGCGCGCAGCGAAATTGCCGGATCCTCGATCAACTCCGGAGCGCCCTCGAGGTCAACGCCAATCGCATTGCCGCAATCGCGGAACGCCCCTCGGCCGGTGAGCTGCGAAAAGCCGCCGCCACGATAGTCCCACCCATCATTGCCGCCAGTGTTCCCAAGGTCCGACCGGTCCGAGTAGGCAAGGTTGGCAAGCTTCTGCGGGTCGCCTCGACAGGCCATGATGCGAGGATCGGCAGCACCCAATGGAAAGCGCTGGGGCCAAAGCTCCTTCATGCGCTTGCCGGTCCACCCCGTATTTTCCCGGATGATGGTCAAGCCGCCCGGCTCATGGCCTATGAACTGCGAAGCGAAGTGGCTGAAGCGCAGCGGCGTGCTAATCCCGGCCGCCTCGATCTCGGGCCATCCGCTGACGATTGCGGCTACGTAGCCATCCCAGGCATGATTGGCGAACAGCTTGATGGCGTCCGCGGTCACGGGCGTCATTGCGCGTCGTCTCCCAGAATCTCGGCAGCAGCTTTGCGCGCCACCTCGTCGATGTCGTCACCCAGCGCGTTGTCGATGTCCTTGAGGGCCTGCGCCTCTGCTGCCCATACGTAGCTGCCGCGTCGGCGCCTCGCCTCATGCTCGTTGATGATGCGGTCCGCCAATTCCTGCACGGTGACGCCATCGATTGCCGCCAGCATTTTCATGTCGGACATGGCGTCGACGTTCTTGTTGCGAACCAGCAACGCCTGCTCGTATTTGAATTGCTGGTCGCTGGTCAGCTTCATAACGTTGGCCACAGCTTTGCGCACGGTGGCCTTGGCGGCGCGCCGGCGGGCGGCCTCCGACAGGGCATCCTCTACCGGCACGGGCGGCAATGGCGGGGGAATCACGGATTGCTCGGGCGGTGGCAGAGGCGGCACCTCTATGGGTCCGCCCTCGGCCTCGGCGTTCTTCAACAGCTCCTGCAGTGAGAACTCGCGCGTGCCCGTGGGCTGAGCATCCGGCAGCGGCAGGAAGGGCGGTATCGCCTCCGGCGGCACGGGCTCATCCCAAACCTGTGGCGCGGGACGCTCGGGCAGCTCCGGCCATACGGCAGACAGTTCCTCCGGCGTCTGTGCCGCCTCTATGTCGGGGTGCTTGGTGCAGTCGCGCAGCGCCTGCTTTCTGGCTGCGATCTCTTTCTTGCGCTCCGCGTCGCCCGCCTCGTCCGCACGCTGATACTCGATGTCCAGTTGCTGCAGCAGGGGCGCGCGTGCCTGCCGCATGCTGGCGCGGTGGATCTCGCGCGCCTTAGGCATGTCAATAACCAGACGCTGGCCGTCCTGCCTCCACGCATTGCGGAAGTTGACCGAAGGAAGGGCGCTGCTGTCGATCACCTGGATGTTGACCGAACCAGACGGAACGTCCTTGTTGGCAATGCGCGCGTACCAGGATGCCTCAGTCTCATCCAGTCTCCGGTCGCCGTGATAAGGCGTGCAGAGTTGCACCGTACCGTCAGGTGCAGTGTAGACGATGTGCTTCATTGGTCACCCAACACTGCGACTGAGAAGTTCTGATCCAAGGGGTTGGCGGTCACGTTGCCGGAAGAAGTCGGCACGATGGTTACTACTTCGACATACGATGCCGTCTTGTCATTGATGTAGATCGTCTGAACGCTGCCGCTCGCCTGCTGAGTCGTAGCATTCGGGCAGTAATTTGCTCCTGACATCGCCGTGGTGAAGTTCACGCGCGTCACCCCAATGGATTGATCCGATACGCTGGAAAAGCCGTATCCGGCAGCGATCAAGGGCGTGCCGCCGGAGTAGGTGACCAGCGCCCAGGCTTTGGGAACGCCTGGATGCCGATGCAGCAGGCCAGGAGTGACCGCGCGGGTGAGATTGGTGCCCGCCTCCATGTCGGCCGCATTGGCAAAGCTGCTGACCCACGCCGAGCCCTGGAACGAGTAGTAGATGTCCTCGTCCCGAACGTAGGCCAGCCAGCCGCAATCCGTTGGCGGCCTGATCCGGTTCCACGTGCCCTGGCCGGTCGCCTCTGCAATGTCGTGTTGGGCAAAGGTAACCCAAGCATCAGTAGGAGCGGCACCCACGATGTAGCGCGCACCGGCCACCGGAGAGACTGGCGGCGTTGAAAGCCGGCCGGCAATCTCGATGATACCGACCGTTCCGTTGAGGCTCGGATAATATTTGCTGAGCTTCCAGGTGGAGCCGTTGCTGCTCAGCCAGACCGTCTCCCCAGGTCGCAAGGAGAAAGCGGTGATGTTGCCCCATGGTGTCGCGATGTTCTGCCCGGCGCTGATGCCTACAGGATTGGCCGTACCATCGTTGCGAACGCCAAAGGTGAAGCCGTCGCCTGCTGTGATCGCAGAAAACAACGTGACGGTGAAGAAACCGCCGTTGGCATTGCAGGCCCATAGCTTGCCTTTGTCGGCCGCGATTATCGTCTCGCTACCCGTCTTGCTCAGCACCGGCTCGTTCAGGATCGAGGTGCCGCCGGCGGGAACGAATGCGGACGTGTCAAGCGCGCCCCGCACGTTGTCCTTGGCGGGGAAGATGGCAACATCGTTCTCGTCCGTGATCTCGACATGGTATGGCGTGTTGCCCGTGTAGATCAGGACGGTGGTGTTCGACCCGAAGCTGACGACAGGGTAGCCGTCGGAGCGCGTGCGTACGGTGTGGCCCAGCGGCGTCGCCAGGTCCTTGTCGGAATAGACCGTGCGCGTGGCACCGGGCCCAACCTCGCGGAACTTGATCTTGGCGTTGTTGATCGGGTTGCCGTTGGCATCAAGAACACGGAACCCAGAGTCGAGGATCTGGACGGAATCGACCATCTATGTGCTCTGAGGTTCAGTAGCCGTCGTCGCCATAGGCGCGCCGCCGCTGACGGCTGCGGGCCACGGCGCTATAGGGCTGGTAGTCGGTGCTCATGCCCATGGTGTCGGGATGGCCCGGCGGCTGGATGGCGCCGGTGCGCGCGAGCGCTGTGATGGCCTCACCAACGCCATCGGTCGGTGAGGCCTCCCACGCAATCTCTGATGCCTCCTGCAAGTCGTTGCCCTGATAGCCAGCCTGCCGCGCGAGCTGCATGATCATGTCCGCTTCCGGCGGCATCTGCTGGGCCGCACGCGGCTCCATCAGCGCATTGTTTGCACGGCCTGCCATCTCATCTCTCCATCGCTAAAAGGCGTCATCCATGATCGCTCGCTCGCCATAGCGCTGTGACATCAGCTCACGAATGCGATCCGGCTTCATGCGCGTATACTCAGCGATGCGCCCAAGGTCCGTTTCCCCGCTTGCCATCATCTCGTTGAAACGTACTTGCTGCTCATGCCTGCCGATTATCTTGGCCTCACGCGGAGGTGTGGGCGTTCGCGTAAACAGCTCCGGCGCCACATCCGGCCGGTCACGCTCCACCACGCGCTGTAGGCTGCGTTCCGAAACTCTAAGCTCCGCAGCAATCGCGCGTCTGCTCTCGCCGGTGCTCAATCGCCTGACGACATCATTGACGTTCAACTGACTGATTGCAGGGTTGCGAAAGCCTGCCGACAACGCACCCCTAGGTATGGTGCCCATAGGTGCAAACATCGCCATGCCGGCCAGATTGAAGGCGTCCACTGGCGCGTCCGGGTCTTCCGTGCCGGGCTTGTATTGCAGCAGGCGATTGAAGGACTGCGGGACGCTGGTCAGCGCATTGCCGAGCATGTGACCGAAGCCGCGCGCTGGAGCAATGAACCGCTCCTACTGATTGGCGCCCAGAACTCTGTCGATGTCGTCTCGACGGCGAAGCAGCGCGTTGTCGCTCACGGCCTTATGAAGCGCGAGCTGCCGCGGCGGCGGCTCAGCGCCCGACTGTTACTCTCGACCTCAGGAAACGGAACGTCGATGCGCTCATGCTCACGGAACCTGAACCCGTGAGGTCCTCGCATGCGCGGTGGATCGTCTGACCAAATCCCCATTTCAAATGGTGCCCAGTAACGCATGCGCCCGCCTTCTGGGTTGAGCGGCGCGTCTGGGATATTGTCGCCACCACGATCACGACGCGTAGTTGGGTCGTGCACAATGGCATCGTCATAAATCTCGCCACCATCGTTGTTGCCCCAGTACCCATAACGGCCCTGGTACATCGGACCTTCAGGCTCCCATAGCGTTGCATCGTTGCGCTGGCGCTTCTCAGGCCTTGGCGCTGGTCCTGCACTTGCTACGCTCATCACCGAGGCAAGCAGTGCCTGCGATGTCGCCTGATCGAGCCCCAGGTTGGAGCTGGCCAGATCACGCAGCCGGTTCATATGCCGCTGCCACTCGACCGAACGCGGCCCCTTCTCCACTGGCACGGCGCGCAGCCATTTGCCGAACCATTGAGAGGATAGAATGCGAGACGCGACCTCCCCCGTGACTGCGGATTTAATCAATAGTGGAATGTTCAAGTGGTAAAGCAGCGCACCAGCGACGTTGCCGGTATTAAATATGCGGCTGAGATCGGTAGCGTATCCAGGCGCCGCATTTTTCATGTAGCGCTCCAGGTGACCGCCAACGCGTGTCAGGCGATCCAGTGAGCTGCCGTAGGCCGAGGCGTTGCCCTGGAACATTATGGAGCGGGCTTCCGGCGTCAGGCCGCGGTAGAACTCGATGAAGCCTTGCAGGCCATCCCTCTGCAGTTTCTGACTGAGGACGGCGTTCACCGCCTGCAATTGATCGCCCTTGTCGCGCACCACGCGGAAGAAGGCGCGCAGCTCGTTGATATTGCCGCCGGCCTGCGTCGTGCGCTCCAGCAGCTCCATCGCCCGTGCCGGGTTGTCCTGGTTGAACACCTTGCGCAGAGGATCGCGGATGTCGTTGACGAAGCTCTCATGAAGCGCGTCGATGTCGGTTCGCTGCTGACGGTAGAATTGACCGGCGGGGGTAACGCCGGTGAACGCTTCTATGTCATTGTCCACGGCCCTGTAGATGCGTTTGAGCAGCGAGGCGTCGTGGCCGGTTTCGTCCGCCTCCCTGATGGCCCGGCCAATGGTGGTGCGGATGTCCTGCTTACCCTGCAGACCTGGGGTGAACTGCCCACTGGCACGATGCCGGGCCATGTAGGCAATCGCATCCGTCACCTCATTGCCGACACGCGGCCGCAGGTATTCCAGCAGCTCCGGCCGCAGCGTCTTGCCGTCCTCGCCGAACAACCGGCCTTCGCGATAACCCTCCTGCTGGCCGCGCCCGCGCGCCTCCACCGCAATTGCCTCCAGCTCCTGCGCCAGGTTCGTGGGCGGCTCGTTGCGGCTGCCAAGCAAATTCCTCTGTATTGGAGGCGCATTGCGCCGCACACCTTCGTATGCGGCATCGAATTGCGTTGGGTAAGTCTCGCTCGATGCCGGCAATTCCGTGATCGGCTCGCGTGCCCGCGCCTGACGCGATTCCAGGTCAGCGCGGTAGGCGTCGTCTGAGCGCTGCTGATTGAGACGAGTTGCCTCATCCGCTTGCCGCTGGACCTCATCGCGAAGCTGCTGAGTTCTGGCGGCTGCTTCCATTTCTGCCGTCGGTCGGGCACGCTCCACCACCTCGCTCTGCATCCGCCGCGTCTCGCTCGCGGCCTCACGTCGGGCAGCATCCTCCAGGGCGGTGTTGCGGAGTGCTGCCAGCAAGCCTGCCTCGCTGTCCACCTGGGCTTGACGCTGCTGGATCAGGTTCGGGCGCAGCTCGTCCCACTGCTTCAGCAAGCCGTCATGCCGCTGCTTGTAGGCGGCGTGCTGCTGCGCCAGCTCGGTCATCTGCTGATCAAGACGCTGCATTTGCGCATATAGCGTGCGGCCTTCCGGATCGGGACGTACCCGCAATCCCGACAGACTGGCATTGGGCTCAACGTAAGGCTGCAACTGCGTCAGCAACTTGTCGCGTTCGGCCATCAACTGACCGTACTGCTGCTCGATGGTCTGCATGTGCGCCAGCAGCTCACGCTCCTGCCCGATCAACTCGTTAGGCGGCGCCACATTCTCTACAGGTCGATACTCTGGTGGCACTGGCTCCACGCGGCGCGGTGGAACTTCCGGAACGCTTGCGCGCAACTCCTCCAGATACCTGTCAGCCGTGACCGGCTCCACCGGCTCAGGCGCAATCCGCGGGCGGCGCGGCGGTGGCGGCACGCGTGCATCCGGACCAGGACCGACGTTGGACAAGTCCTGCAACTGCTGCGGCGGCATGGCCTCGATAACTTCCCGCTCGGTCGACCTCTCAAGCAGGTTGCGGCGCAAGAGCCGCTGCGCTTCCTCGCCCGCTTCCGTGGTGGTCCTGACTCCGCCGGCAGTTCCCATTTCCTGGGCAATGCGCTCACCAAGGGTATCGATCGAATGGCTGGCGCCGCGCCGCAATGAGGAGCCGACAACAGTTCCCTCCAGACCCGTAGCGGTACCCTGCACCATTGCGCCGCCGAGCGCCGGCGGGAAGATCGGGATACCCGCCTCCTCGAAGTCGCGCGCTACCACATTGGCACGCTCGGCACCGGCTCTTGCCCGCTGCGTCAGCGCGTTTCGGATCGGACCCGTGACATAATCGCCAACAAAATTTATCGTCGCCGGGATAGCTCGACCTAGCGCGTAGCCGCCGGCAGCGTGCTCGCCCATGCGCGTCAGAACATCGGCGGTGGAGTAGCTGTCTGGCGCATTGCCATAGCCCTCGCCCATACCGAAGGCAGCACCCACCCGGCCGCTCTCACGACCGATCTGGAGACGCGTGAGCACGTTGCCGGGCACCTGGGCCGCCTGTAGCTCGGCCGCGGCGGGCATCGCGCCACGGTCGAATAGGCGGGCATAGGCTGCTCTTGTCGCTTGGATGCCGCCCTGGGCAAGCTCACCGGCAGTCCGCGCCACCATCAATGGAGCTGAGGCTACCGCCTGCCCCGTATAAGCCGCAGTGTCCACAGCCATGTCGCCAGCCATTCCCAGCGTGCTGCGATTGTCACTGGAGATGGCCTGGCGGGTCAGAGCGCGCTGGTTGCGGTACTCGGCTCCGAAGCCTGGACTGTCGGCACGCTGGGAATGAACCAGCGCCGCCCAGGCATCCATCGGATAATTGAGCAGCCCCAGCGAGAACTTGTTGGCCCCGCGGCGCAGCGCTCGATCGGACTCTTCCTGTGGCAGCGTAGCGGATGGCACCAGGCCGCGCCTGCGCGCCTCGGCCAGCAGCTCCTTCTTGTCGTTCGGCAGAATTCCGCGTCTGTCCGCCTCGAGCACGAGGGAGAGAGTATCGGGCTCGTCCGTCACCGGCCCTGCAGCCTGCGCAGCAATTCTTGATCAGTCATGTCCTGCAGCGGATTGTCTGTGTTGCTGCTCCTCTGGCGCGTGCGCGGTACCGGCGGCTGCTCGCCGGGAGCAGGCGGTGCATCGGGAAGCTGATTGGTAGGCCTCATGCTGCGCTGGTGCTCATCGAGCGTAATCTGGCGCAGCCCCATTGCCTTGCGCATCTGGTTGCGGACAAACAGCTTGTCCTCTTCGGTGAAGGCACCGCCCTGGCGCATGTTGATGCGGCCAAGAATGCCCTCCATGTGCGCCAGCTTGCCCTCGACGCGATCCCAGCGTTCCCATGGCCGCGGCATGAAGGCGCGCAGATAGGCCTCCGTCTCCGGAATGTTGACCTGGGCGCCCGAGAGGCCGTGCATGATGGCGCGGGAGGCAATCTCGAACACTGGCATGGCCTGCGCCACCGGACCTACGTCGAACTGCTGCTGCAGCGAGCGCGAGACGTAGTTGCTATTGGAAAGCACCTCGCGCGCATCCCGAACGTTGGTAAGGGCTTCCTGGATGGTCGCAGCCGTCGCCATGCGCGTGCCGCGGTCGTTCGCATCCGGCGGGGAGTTGGGCACCTCCTGGCCACGGATGTTGTAGATGTGCCCGGCGCGGGGCTGACGGCCCCAGATGCCAGTCCAAGCGCGATTGATCTCCGGCGTCGTCAAAGTGCGGTCCTGGGCCTGGATGCGCGGCCACAGCGCCGCAGCGTCCTGCTCCCGCTCTCTACTTCCCGGCACGCGATCGGGAGAAATGGGACGATTGAGCGTGATGCCGGGGACGCTGGTCGTGTCTGCCGTTGTCGACTGCGCTGGCACCACGTCCTGCTGCGGGCCGGCAATGGCAGGGCCGTTCGGCATCCGCATGGCCGCCGGTGTCACGAACCCACGCGGGCCTGCAGCCGGTGGATCTGCGCGCTCCAGCTCGCCCTGATCATTGATGCGGTACTGCGGCGCGGTTGATGCCTCCTCGGCTGTGCGGGTCTGATTGCGCGCCTGCGCGCGGTAGTATTCGGCCTGTGCCGCCCGCATCGGATCGATGGTCTGCGCGATGATGAACTTTGGCCCAGTCACGTCATCGGCCGGGTCCTGCCCGTAGCGCCGCAGCATCTCGGACATCCGCGGATGCGAGCTCACCAACATCGACCACGCGCGCGAGCGCGCCGGCCCTTCCAATCCGTCAATCGTGGTGGCGACGTTGCCCAGCATCTCGCCAACCCGGCGCTCCTCGCCTGATGCCGCCTGCCGCTCCGCAAGGCCTACCCGGCGCTCCTCGAGACCGCGTCTGGTTGCTGCTTCCGCGCCCTGCTGGTCGAGGGCGTCATAGCGGTACTGCTGCGTGGCATCGAACTCGTTGGCCTTGCGCGCACGCTCGAAGGCGTCGTTGAGCGGCTTGACGTTAAGCAGAGCGTTCTGGGGGTTGTACTCAAGCGGAGTGATGCGGACTGTCTGCGCCATGGGCCTATGAGCGCGCGTAGCTGGTTGAGCCGCCTGCTGCGGGCTTGCGGTAGCCGGTTAAAGCGTTCACCGCGAGCGAGCCGATGCCGAGGATATTGTTCATGAGAGTGCTGCGGCTGGCCGCCAGCGCATTCGCCGCACTTGTCTCCACGCCGGCACGCTGCTGCCCGGCCTGGAAGGCGATGTCGCCAGCGCCCTTATCCAAGGTGGCCTGCGCACCCGATGCCTGCAGCCCCGTGTCGCCCGTGCCCTTCAGGCGGTCCTGGTAGGAGCCGTAATTGGCCAGCAGAGCATTGGTGAGAGACTGCGTAGCTGCCCCCGAGTTGCCCATGCCGATGCCGGTGTAGCGGCGGGTGTTGGCACGGGTGATGCGATCCATGAGCGCGTTCTGGATCGGGTCGGACATGTAGGTGTCCTGCACCTCGCGCCGCGCATTGTCGCCGCGCAACCCAAGCGTCGCCAGATAAGCCTCATAGCCCGCCGGATCGGCATAGCTGTCCAGGCGGCTGATGCCGGTATCGTAGCGCGCAATGCCTGCCTGCTCGCCGCCGGTGATCTCGCGGTTGGCCGCCTCGCGGCCCCGTTTGATGTCCCTGCGGGCAGAGGCGCCGGTCAGATCGGATAGAAAGCCCATGGCTACGGCAACAGCTCCTCGAGCTGATTGAGAAGTTGAACGATCGCAACGAGCTGCTTGTACCAGTGCTCGTTGATGCGCCCCGTCCTCGGATCGACCAGAGGCACGCTCTGATCCGGTATCGTCACCTTGGCCATGTCATCCCTTCAGAGGCGTTGCGTCGATAGCTAGCTGTTGCAGGCCCTTGACCACTTTGGCCGAGCAGCGAAAGCGCAGCGTCACCCCGTTGTGATCAAAGCGCCCGAGAGAGCGGATTTTCACCCGCCGGTAGCGCTCGTTCATCCCGCCCAGCGGAATGCGCCGCGCCACCGCCCATGACACTCCGCCATCCTTGGAGTAGTCGAACACGAGCTCGGGCTGATCGTCGTCGTCGTTGCCGGAGTTGAGGCCCACGCCCGTGATCATGTCGACGTAGACCGTGTTCACCTTGAACCACTTGGGGTACATGTGAATAGGCGGCGGCTGAATCTGCCACACGATGGGGCTGCCGTTCTCATCGAATACGTCGGGCAGGCTGTTGGCGATGGTGTTGGACGTCTGATGCCCAAACAGCGTCATGCCGCCAAATTGCACCACGCACCCGGCATTCCAGCGAGGCGAGCTGATGCTGCGCCGGTCGTGCCACTCGCCCGTCTTGCCATCCCAGGTGGTCGAGAACGACGTGCCGGAGAGCGTATAGTAGGAATGCGCATCCTCGGTCCAAGCCAGGCACCGGAGCGCCGCCTTGTTGGGCTCGTCCCGCACCAGCCGGTCCACCTCCGGCGAGGAGATGACGGTGGGCTGATAGCCGTCCAGCGCCATGATCCCGGCGTAGGCACCCTCCTTGTTGGTGCCGGCGAAGATCACCATGTCGCGCGCCGTGCCGCCCTTGGTCACCAGCAGGTTGGCAACCGTGCCCGCCGCATAGCAGCCGACATCGATGGCGGTGGTGCGGGAGTAGGGAAAGATCGGATCGCCATTAGGATCCCAGAACTCCGCCGACTTCTCCCCGAACGGAATGAATGTACGGCCGCGGACGGCAGCAGCCACGTTCTTGTCGGATGAGGCTTCCGCTTCCGCGAAGTCGAGAGGATCGATGCTCAGCCCTTCATTGGGTCCGGCCAGAAACCAGCGTCCGTCCTGGATCAGAAAGAAGAAGTAGCCGTCAGATTCCACCACAAAGATGGGCGGCGGCAAATCGGTGTCACTGCCCTGAGTGAGCGTGCCGCCTTCGTAGATGAACCACAGCCCGTCGCAGACGATCGCAACCTGCTTGTTGGGCGTCTTGCGGTTGTGCGCCATGGTGACGAAGCCATCGGAGGGAATACCGCCAATGGTGGTGACCGCCGTACCGAAAGCATTGGTGGAGAACAGCAGGCGGTTGGCGACCGCCAGCAGTACATCATCCACCCCAAGCATCCGGCGCACGCCGTTGCCGTTAGGCAGGCTGGCAAAGGCATTCCAGCCGTTGATGGCGTAGGCGCTGAAGCTCGTCTTGCCCGCCTCGCCCATATCCTCCACATAGGCGTTGACGAACTGGGCGGCGCCGCCCTGCCCGAACCTCGCCTTGTTGGAGCCCCGCCCCATCGAGATCGGGACTGAATCACCCATCAGCGAAGCAGGATCTGTCTGCGTGGAACGGTCGTGTAGACGAGGGCCGGATCGAAGGTCGCCTTGGGCACCGGCATGAAGTTGGCCTGCAGCGCATTCCATCCGTCCCTGGCATCCTGCGCCACCCAAGGCGGTATATCCTCTGCCGACATGGCAAGGCGCATGGCCAGCAGCGCGATCACGCCCTGCTCGAACTTGGCCTCGAACGGGATGGGCGTGACGGCGAGGCTGACGGCGCTGCCACTTGCCGTGGCGTTCTGATTGAGTGTGACCTGGGTGGCCGAGTCGACCGACAGGATGCGGGTATTGGCCGGAATGCCGGTGCCGGAGACGTTGAGGCCTGGCGCCAGGGTGGAAGTGTTGGCAATGTCAGCAAGGGTTGGGCTGCCGGAGGTCACGGTTGCCTTGATGGTCTGCTCGATCACCGCCAGCCCCTGCCCGGCCCATGACGACACCATGGCATTGAGACGCCTGATCCCTTCCGTCGTCTCGGCCGGAGAGGGCGAGGCTTCCGCGATGTCGATGGCGTTGATGGCCTTGTAGGCCGCGGTCACGATGGCGTCGGTTGTGGACATTAGCTGAATGCGGTCTCCGGTCTGGTGAGGTCGAGGCCTGGGCTGGTCATGACGTTAGAGCCTTGCAATGCAAGACCATCCTGAGTGTCCTCCTCGATCTGGAAAGCGTTGATGTCGAAGACCGCGTCATCGAAAGCCCCGACATTGACGGCGGTTGGGTTTTGCGAGCGGGTAAGATTGAAGCCGGCGGCAAAAAGGTTGGTGGACTGAGAAACGGTCACCTAAGCCATACCGTAAACATCATATCTCCCGGTGCTGAGGTTGCCCGAGCTGAACAGGAACCGTATGGCGTCGGTATCCTGCGCGGCAAGCCGCGTGCCCGAGCCAGCGATCATCAGCCCGCGCGCTGGGGTAGCGCTGTCCTGATAGGTCGCTTGATAGTGGATCGTCGGCCGCAGTGCCGTGTTGGCCTGATCCAGCAGCCAGATGACACCTTTCCAACCTTCCTCGGAAGCGTTGCCTATTCCGGCGGCAGCTATCGCCATCTCGATCTTGCTATCGCCCGCGCTGATGACGGTGAACGCTGCTGTCGCTACGCCGGTCGAGCGATGGTCATAGTCGGAAGCGCCCGAATAGTAGGTGAAGCCACCATCGGTCGAGAAACGACAATATAAAACGGCATTGTCCGTGACCGGGACCACCTGGAGGTGGATGACGATGCCGCGATAGGCCGTGTAACTGGTCAGCACGATATCGAGCGTGGCTTGATTCGAAATCGTGCCGGACGTTAGAGCCGCTAGACCCGGCGTGCCCCCGCCACCGCCAACCAACGGCGTGCCGTCCGCCTTCTGATAGTCGAGCACCCGCCAGTTGCCGGAGCCCTCATGTCTTGCAATCAGGCAATCACCAGCAGTCGTCATGATGTTGCTGCCCGCATTGGGCAGGATCATGCTGGTGGCGTTGTGGGTAAGCTGTAGAGCGCCGGAGAACTTGACGAACTTGACCACTCCAACATCGGCCGATGAGCCAAAGCTGGTAATCGTCGTGGTGCCGGTAATCGTAATCGACTGCTGATGCGTGGCGCCGAGATTGGTGGTGCCAACGCTGGCAATCGAAGCCTCGCCACCGGCAAACACCGGAAACCGCAAGAGACCTGGAATGCCGGCTGGAGGCGTCCGCGCGCTGACCTGGCGCATGGAGCCCAAAAGAGGACCGCGCGGCGTAAGCGAGCTGATCTGGCGGCGCGCGATCAACAGAGGAGACGGCCGGAGCAAGCCCTGGCCGGAGTTGATGGAAGGCCTGGCTACCTTCCCAGGTATCCTATTGAGCATCAGGTCTGAACGATACGGTGCACGAAACCGACGATGTTTACGACGTTGGCGACGGCCGCAAACGCCCTGCACAGCACGCCGCCGTCCAGCACCACGCCGGGGAGAACCTGCACCGTCTCGCCGGCTGGAATGATGAACTTCAGCAAGTCATCGGGCGAGGTGGTGCCGCCTTGCTCGATGGTGAGCGCCACATCGGAGGCGCTGGTGTTGGTGGCGTAAGCCGTCACCTCATCCAACGTGTTGGCCGCATTGGTGGCCGTGTGGATCGTGGTTCCGGGCGTGAGCGTTGCTATTACCTTGATAGGCCGCCCGTTGGTGGAGCCTGAGAGCTTCAGCTTGGTGATCGTAGAGGTTGCCATTCAAAGCCCCTAGTTGAAGACCTGCGCAAGCAGCGCGATCTGGCCACTCAGCACATCGGTGGTTTGGGAGAGGTCCATGAGCTGCGCCGGGCCAGCGATGGCTGCCCCCACCATGCCGGGACCGCTCAGCACGATGGAGTGCTCGGCGTTCCATTTTGGCCCGTCGACCTTGGTGGCATCGGTGCTGGCAGGCTTGGTGGAAACGAAGGCATGCGTGATCGAGACGGGATCGGCCATCAGACTTGCTCCTCGCTATCCGGCACGTCGCCAAGCTCCTCTAGCTGCCTCTGCAGCTCGCGCTTTTTGGCTTTCGCCGCGCGGGCTTTCTCAATCGAGGACATGGGACGCTCCGCCTGCTCGGCTGGCGCCGCCTTGTCTGGATGATCCACCCAGCCCTCGCCATTGGGCACGTCCTCTGGGCTCGCAAACTCGCGCGCCTCGCCCTGGCGGTACATGACCACGCGCCGGTCGGGCTTCTTGTCCTCCGCCATCGCCTGCTCCTGGGAGGTAGAGCTGGGGCGGTTGTCCACCCCAGCCGTGATGAGACTGTTGGCCATCAGCCTGACGTGAACCGCGAAATCTTGCGCGGATCGATCGCCTTGCGTCCGTAGAGAATATCCAGACGCCAGGCGCTCACATCAGTTGAGCCCGTGTAGTACGGGATCAGCCGCACGCTCATGTTCTTGTAGGTCTTGCGGGTCGGATTGACCGCGCCCTGCGGCAGCACCAGCGGTGCGAACGCCAGCGCCATGGACGTGCGATGGTAGGCCAGATTCTGCCGGTGCTGAGCGTTGGCCGCGCCACCGATGGTCGTAGTGATCGCTGCGTTGTCGGCCGGCGCCGCATTCACCGTCTGATGCGGACCGGCAATGATGATCGGCGGCGAGATGCTGGCCGTGAGGTTGCCTAAACCGTCCGAGGACACATCCGCCAGCACCACGAAGGTCTGCAGAACGCCCGTTGACACCTTGGTCTTCGGGTTGACCTTGAACACGTTGGCTATGGTGAAGGTATCGCCACGTAGCCAGCGGGATGCCGCTGCAGCCGTCCAGCCATCCGTGATCAGCGACTGCGACCAGGTGTTCTTGACCGAGTCGTAGGTCACGTTCTGCGACGCGCCGTTGATCAAGGGCGCGCCGCCCAGCGGCCCTACCGTGTGCGTCGGCATGACCTGGCTGGCATAGGTATCCATGCCGCCAACCCGGCCGAGATTGCCGTCAGTGTAAGCGGAATTCACAAGCCCGCCGTTGAACAAGCCGGTCTGTGCACCAATCATGCCCCAGTTGTCGGCCGTGTGCAGGCCTGCAGCACGGTCCGAGGTCGGCACCGCGCACAAGTCCAGGCGCTCCGGCGCGCACGTGAACTTGGCAAACGAGTCGATGCGCTTGGTGTTGTCGGGAGCGGTCGTGGCACCCGTGGTGGCGCAATTCACCACCTCGTAAGATGACTTGTACATCTCCGAGAACACATCGCGCGCCACGTCGTTGATCAGCGACGACATGGCAGGCTTCAACACACGCTCGGACAGATCTTCGATCTTCAGCGTCAGCTCGGTCGAGGTGAACGAGAAGTCGATGCCCTTCATCTGATCGAGGACGATCTGCACCTTGCCTTCGATCACGTCCTGGTTGGATGCCGCTGCACCCGAGCGAACCGTAAAGTCGGCGGGACGCCTGATGGAGAGCGTGTCGCCGATGTTGTAGCCGTTCACCTTCTCGGTGAACTCGTCCTCGTAAGCCCGGTGCATCGTTTTGAGGATGCCGAGCTCGTTTTCGAGAATCGCTAGTGACGCCGACGCGATGACATCGGCGGTCAGGGTGTTGTTAGCCATAGCCCCTCAAGGCCCCTATTTGGTGAGCCCCAGCTTTTTCAGGAGCGCGGGCGCGAAGTCGTCCATGTTGTCGGCGCGTTCTTCGAGCGAGCGCTGCTGCCCAGGCGGCGATTTGCCCTTGAGCGTCGTTCCCGGTGCTGGTGCGTTGGTGGTTGTGCGAGCCGGCGGCGCTGCCTTCAGCTTCGCGCGAATGGTCGCAAATCGGTCCATCGCTTCCTCCACGTCCTCTGCTCGAGGCGGGCGGCCGCGACGGTCCGGCTGCGTCAGATCAATGAGGTCTTCGACTTCATCGCGATTGGCTGACTGGGCCATGTAGTTGGCCATCGCCACCGGGTCTTCACTGCGCATGATGAAGCGCGCCATTACTGGCGTGACAGGTACACGGTTGAACTCGCGAATGAGGTTTGGAAAGCGGGTGTCTTTGTCCACCAGCTCGGCAAATGCCTCTACGCGGCCGTTGTGCTCCTCGACTTCCGCCTCTCGATTGAGAGATGCGGCTTCCTGACGAGCCTGGCGGGCATCCCGATTGTTCAGCGTCCGCTCGACTTCAGCGGCCTGCCGTTCTTCGGGTGAGAGTTCCTGGCCGTTGAGCCGCTGCATCAAGCGGCGGTTCTCGGTCTCGGCTCTCTCTGCTCGTTCAAGAGCCCGATCACGCTCCCGCTCGGTCAACCGGCTGCGGCGGGTGATCTGCTGAATGCGCTCCTTGAAGGAAACGCGATTCTTGCTCTTGGCTTTGTCTTCTTGCCCTTCCGTTGCGGCTTCGGGCTCGCCGTCCTGGCCTTCCGCGCCAGTTGCGGTCTGAGATTCCGGCGTCTCAGCAGCCGTGGTCCTCTCTGCCGGCGGTGCTCCGGTTTCGAGCGGCGGCAGTCCAGTCTCTTCCGTTGCTGGAGTCGCGGCTTCTCCAGCGGCCGATTGGGTCGCTTTAAGCGTCACAGCGATTTTCCTTGGATCTTGTGCCTAGTTCACTTGCGGCTGCATGCCCTCAGGGGCATGGCCGTTGGGCTTCCTCACGGGCACGCTCGGCGTTCCAATGATGGAAGGAATGATGATCTGGTGATCGGTCTCGGCGTCGATGGCGTCGGCCTCGGCCAGCGTCTTCAACTCTTCCGCCTTGATCTTGTCGGCCTCGTTCTTGAGCTTCTCGATCTCGGCCGCCAGCTTCTCCAAATTGGCGACGAACATTGGATCGTCCATCGGCGATGGCGGTGGCGGTGCGTTGGGGTCGTTCGGGTCGATCAGCGCCTCTTTCGGCACCAGCGCACGGAAGCGCTTGGCCAGCTCCTCTGCACCCGGCCAGTCGCTGTATTTGACCAGCAGATCGAGCACCAAGGTCTGCGCCTGGGGGGGAAGCGATTTGACCAGCTCCGTCATCGCCGCCACGGCCTCGGCGCGTTTGCTCAGGAAAGACTTGCCAACTCTGACACGCACATCGTAGCGGCCAACGGTCAGATCATTGAGCACTGCCGGCAGGCCGCCGGGGCCATAGCCCACGGCGTTGATGGGAACCTCCTGCTCCACATCGTCGGGCCCCAGAATGCGCACGATGCGCTGGCTGTCGTACACATTGGGGATCAGGTCGATCAGGATCTTGCCGGTGTAGGAGAGCGATTTGAACAGGTTGTCGGCATAGTGGCTGTTGGCCGTGGCGCCCTGCGCCTCGCGCTTGGCAATCGCAATGCCCGAGGTCTCGTTCGACTTGGCCCCCAGGTTGGCATCATAGATGTTGCTGATCGCCTTCATGTCCTCGCTGGCAATCTCGGCCTGCTGCACGAGAGCAACCGGCGTCTCCGGCGGATGCTCGCGCTTGGGCGGACCTGGAGCGTCTGGATCGGGCGTGTAGGGCAGATAAGGCCTGTTCTCGGTATTCAGCGTATCCCAGTAGGCCTTGTGCGCCCCGATCTGCTTCTGCGTGGCGATGTAAGGCGCCTTTGGAGACAAAGCGATCTGCTCGGCCGATGCCGTGCGGTAGAAATTCAATAGCTGCTGCGGATCGCGCAGGAAGCGCACCACGCCATAGCGATAGGTGCCGTTTTGCGAAGGTATTTCCGCGCCGATCGCAGGCACCAGCGGGATGTACTTGCCGGGCCATGCAATCGGTCCCTCCAGCACGTCCTCGCCCGATACCAGATACTTCTCCACCCGGTAGCATTCGCACTCGCGCGAGGCCACGAACGGATCGGCGGCGTGGATGGCCTGCAGCTCCTCCTCGCTCTTGGCGTCGACATCGACCGTCATGCCCGACGCCGTCTCGGCCAGCGTCTTGGTGTAGGGCACCTTCTTGAAGTACATGGCGACCGCCACGCTGTCGGCCGTCGTCCACATGAAATTGGTGGTGTTGGCCTGCGCCGTCTCGGTCTGCACATCGGCCAGCGCCGCCTTCGGCCATTTGCGCTTGAACTTGGAGCGCGCGAACATCTCCACCACCGCCATCCACATGGCATCGCAGCGGTCTGGCTCGGTGGCGCCCGGATCGCAGAACACGGCCAGCGGGTTGTCGATCTTGGACAGGTAGATGTCCTGCAGCCGCACCGAGTCGTCGACATACTTGGTGCAGACCTGCCACCAGCCTATGCCGCAACCGGCCTGATGCTCGTTGGCGGTCGTGTAAACGTCCTTGGCGCTCGACTGCGCCTCGATCTGGCGAATGAGACCCTTGATGATCTTGGCCGTGGACGGGTCCGCCTCATCGTCGACCGGCACCACATCCATGGCGATGTCGCTCTCGCGCACTGGGTTCGTCACCTGGCGCACGAACGAGGGCAGCCGGTTGATGGTAATCATGGGGCGCAGCGTGCCGCGCGCCGCCTTCACCGTCTGCGGCCACTGATCCCCGCGCAGGAACTGCAGGTCGGTCAGCGCCTCGTTGCGGTTGGAGCGCTCGAAATTGGCGGCCTCCTCGATGTTCTCGCGAACCTCGGCCACCAGCTCCCGCTTCTCCTCTGCACTCAGCTTGCGCGCTGGTTTTTGGGTTGGCAGCTCGTAGCCAGCCACCTACAGCATCCACCCGCCGGCGCCTATGTTGGGCGCGCGCCAGCCCTCATTGTTGCTCACGAACTCATCGAAGCTCACGGCAAAGGTCAGCGCCGCTGCATCCCCGAAATCAGGCGAGAAGCTCAAGCGCCGGCGCATGTGGTCCTTGTCCTCCAAAATCAACGTTCCATCCGAGCGATGCCGCGTCATCTGGCTGTGCCCGATCTTTGACTTGTGATCGCCCCAGGCCGGCGCGCAGATGTCGCTCTGCAGATCATCGCTGTCGGGGATCGACACGCCCGCCTCGTTCTGAAACCACTGCAGCATCTCATCCCACATCTCCGCGCGGCGGTTGGCGTAGCGGTCGCGGTTGCGTGCGCGGCCGCCGAACTCCACACCCGCCACAAGCTGGTCGCCAAGCTGCTCCTTGAGACGGTCGTAGACACCGCCGCCCACACCGGTTGAATCCACGATGATCTTGACGAGGGGCGTGCTGGCCGCGCGCATGTCGCGCACGATCTTCACGATCTCGCCCACCAGCGGCATCACGTCCTTGCCGTAGTTGAACTTCTTGCAGACGTGGTAGCCCATGCGCCGGCTCTGGCGGTCGATCAGCGCGCTCTTGTCGTCGCCCCCGCGCGCCACATCCACGCCCAGCACGATCGGCCCGTAGCCCGTCACGCTCGAGCGACGTGCCCGATAGACCAGATCGCCGCGAATGAAGCTGTTGGTGCCCGCAGTTTGGAACGCCTCCTCGGCGGTGGCGGGGTATTCCTGGCGGAACATCCAGCAAATCTCGTCCGGCGTGCCGCTGGTTGCCTGCGCCAGCTCCAGATTGGTCAGGTAGGCCCAATAGAGCTGCCCGCGCGCCAGCTCATAAAGCTCCCCGTACTCCACGAATTCGCTCGGCGGACGCCAATCCGGCGGGACATCATTGCGCTCGTATTCCTCGTGCCAGTACCAGGGGATGAAAATGCCCTCGAAATCCCCCTCGCCCTTCTGCGCCGCCTTCCACTTGGTGTGGAACAGGTTGTTGACGCCGTTGGCGGTGCTCTCCAGATAGACCTCGCTGCCCGGCACATCAGGCACCGAGCGCATGACGCCCGCCACGTGCTCCTCGGCGTTGGGCCAGCGCGATACCTCGGACCCATGAAAAACCTGGATGGTATGGCCGCGCCCCGTCGACTTGTTGCCAGCCGTGGACACCAGATAGCCGCTGTCCATCTTGGAAAAAATCAGCTCTTTGGCGTTCGAGGCTCCTGTGATCGGCCGCACCATGTCGGGCACGTTGTCGTGGAAGCGCTTGACCATGCCGAAGAGCGCATTGGTGGTGTCGTCCTCCTGCGTCAGCACGAACGTACGAAAGCCGTTGGTGTGCGTGGTCTTGTGGTAGCTGCGCGCGGTGAAGTAGGTCGAAATACCGACCTGCCGGCTCTTCAGCACCAGCATCCGCACCCGTCCGGTGCGCGCAATCTGGTCCTCGATCGCCTGATGCAGCTTGCGCTGCGACCGATTGAAGGCGAGCGGAACCGTGCGCCCGTCCTTCCGCCGGATGCGAAGGCATTTCCGGCCGTAGAAGGGGAAGTCCTTCAAAAACCGCGCTGTCAGCTCTTTTTCGAGCTCTTCAGCAGACCGGCTATGCAGCAAGCCTAGACCTTGGAAGCCGCCGCACGCGCTACAATCGCCGCCAAATCATCCCCGTCGCGCAGCACAATCTCCCGGCGGGCGTGATCTGGCCCGAAATACAGCTTCACGGCAGTTCTACCGGTGCGCATTTTCCAGATCATCGCCCGCGGCTGGTACAAGCCGGCGTCCTGCGCCGCCCTGACAACCTCTTCCCGCGTCATTCGGGGTCGTCCGTCCCCAACGGGCCCTTGGCCACATGCGTGGTCAGCTCGAGAACCCTGTTGGCCAACTGGCGCAGCAAATCTGCCACCACATGCGCGTCAACTGGTCCGTCGCTGCGAGCGGCATATCCTTTGCCATCAGGGCTGAAGGCCAAAATCTCCAGATGATCTCCGTCCGCCCTTGTCTCAACCTGCCACCGGTCGCTCATCTCGATCCTCAATGCATCTTGCGCCGCTGCTCAGCTACCTGATGCAGCGCCTCCGCCGTCAAAACATCCGCCAGCCGCTTGCGAAACCGCTTACTGCCAGGGCTCCGGTCAACCAGCCTCACAGCAATCGCAATCATGCGCGCCGTAGGCCGCCGCGGCAGCTCCATCCGGTAGTCAAACCCCCGCTGCTCAATCTCAGCCCTGATCCGCACCAAAGCCCGTGTCGCCGCATCGGCCGTGTCATTCATCGCAAATCCATTTCATCTGGCCGGCGGAGCATGAAATCATTTGCTCCAAAATACACGAAAATCCGGGGTAGATGAAAATTGGAATGTCGTGAAAGTGCCCGGGGGCCCCGTCCCCCTCCCCTCTCATCCCATCCTTTCACCCCTCCCCCTGGGGGGTAGGGTCATCCTCGGCGAGCTTGAGCAGCTCCTCCAGCCTGTCCTCGTGCGTCTTGCCGCCTGTGCGCGCTTCGATGCTGGCAAGCTTGGGATGCATGTAGGGGGCAAGCTCCTTGGCTGCAGCAAAACGCAGATCCAGCGGTGCTTCCTCATTCTGCAGTATCTGCGTAAAGAACGTCACGGGATCACGCCCGCTGGCCTTCAACTCCGACATCCTGCGGCGCTGCTCTGCCGTGTTCTTGTTCGGCGTGCCTCTCTGCCTGCCGCCGGTCTTGGGCTGGCCTCTGCCGGCCATCTCTATCTTCTCTGTGTTTAGACGGGGGAAGCGTCCTTTGGATGCGTCGCTCCCCACTCCAAAGCTGGTTGTTTGTTCAGCTCCTCTCCCATCTGCACCAAACTCTTACGCGTTACTTGCCCTGCGTCATACGAGCTCGCGTGCTCGCGCGTTCTCTCTTGTTCCCATGGCATGGGTCGGTCTGGGGTTTTGTCTGAGGCTGAATACCAGCACCAGTGCAGCAGACGCTCCCATGGGATTGCTGTGAGGAGGATAATGGCGGCGAGGCCGCCGATGGCGACGGTAATGGGGTTGAAGGCGAGGGAGGTCATTGGCCGGGTTTCCTGCTTCGTGAGCAGCCAGCCGATGCGAAGCCTTACTTGGGCTTGGGCTGCTGCAAGATGAGACGTTCCAGATAGCTGGCCATGCTGCGGTCATCCGCGCGCGCCAGCTCTTCAAGGCGATCCTTTGCCGCCTTGGTAATGCGCACCGTTAGCGTCTGATCCTTGGGCTTTCGGTCCATCCCGACATATGTAATGCAGTCATAATGCATGTTGCATCACAAGTGCGTGATGATGTGCTGTTAATTATTGCACTGCATCTGCACTGCTATTAGCTTGCTTATTGCATTCTTTTTGAATGCGTAAACAACCTATAGCGAGGATCATCATGCAGACCATTCGTTTCCATAACGGCCGCGCAGTTGCCCGCACCGCCGACACCTCCAAACTGCGTACCATCGTCCTGGCAATAGTCGCCGCCGGCGCGCTCCTGATGGTCGGCAAAGCGCATGCAGCCTCTTACTGCAAGGGCCTCGAGCAAGCCCTGTGCTCACCCACCAAGGCCTGCCGCTGGATGCCTGCGCGAGTGGCTGGCGAGACGAAGACGGCCAAGGGCGAGGCCCACAAGCGCTCCGCCAAGGCGCACTGCCGCCTCGATGTTACCAAAGCCGGCGAGATCGCAGCCAAGCAGTAATCCCCCCCCCCCCCCCCTCCTCCCCGCAGCTGGGGCGCCTTCGGGCGCCCATTTTTTGTTCCAGGAGTACCACCATGTCGGCCACGGCTACGTTCTGGGCCCTTCCCCGCGACTTGGAGAATACGGCGCCCTTACAGTCATGAGCCTGCCTGATTCCGGATAAAAAAAGAGGGGCGCGTGCGATCGGGAGAGAACACGCGCCCTAGGTCATCAGCTCTGGGGGAGGAAACGCCTTTGGAGCAACCAGAGCTATCAGCGGGCGTCAGTGTCAGGGAAGTCACCGCTGATCTCGTGCTGGCGCAATAGCGCCAAGAGCCTATCAGAACTTGAACACCAACCCTGCGCGCGCCACCGTCTGCCGGGTCTCGAACGCATCGAACGGCGAGCCATCCTCACCAAAGCGATAGTGCAGCGCCTCCAGGCGCACCGCGAACGAGCGGGTGAGCTCCATCTCGATCCCGCCGCCGGCCACCCATCCGAGCTGCCAGACAGAGTCAGTGGCTGAGCCACTGGCCACACTCACCCTGGCGGACTGCCAGGCCGGGCCCACGGTGGCGTAGAGCAGCGCCGGTCCGGCTGCGATGCCACCTCTGGCGCGCACGGACGCGAGGTGGCGGTTGGAAGCGCTGACAATCGTCCCGGAGACTGTGGTGCTTGCCGATATGTCCGTAAAAAGCCAGTCGCCCTCCACGCCGACGACCCACTGACCCATGCGGTGGTTGTAGCCGATGGCACCACCGCCCATCAGCTTGCCATTGGAGAGGTCGACGCCCTCGGTCTGGAGGACAGCGGTATTGTAGCCGCCGATCGCCGCCACATAGAGGCCGGATCGATTCCAGGCCGGCCCCTCATCGGCCTGTGCCGGAGCCGTGACGCGAGGACTGCGGTTGATGCCCTCGGCGTGTGCCGAGAGCGCGAGGAATGCGGCAAGCGCCGCCATTGCGAAACGACGCATGACAGGTTTCCTTGGTCAGTGCTTTTTTTTACGAAAAGAGGCGCGCGCCGAGGAGGGCGCAGCAGAACAGCGCCGAGTAGATCAATGCGCGGTCTGCGAAGTGACGGCCGGCAACCAGGTCATCTAGCCACCGGCCAATTTCGCGGCGCGGATGGCGGCGCCGATGTCCCCCGTCGCCAGGAGCACCAGGAGCGGGAGGCAAATGGCCAAAACGATCTTGAGCCAGGCGCCCGGCCCCATAACCCGCGTAATGGCGTCTGGGCGGGTTTCCAGCGCCGCCAACCGGCGCGCGTGCTCGTCCAGCCTGTAGGCGGTTAAATTCTGTCCGTGCTCTACTGCCGCCTCGAGGTGGATGATGCGCTCCAGCTGATCGTCCATCGGTCAGCACATCAAAGCCCCCAACGAAAACGCCCCGGCGAAGGTCCGCCAGGGCGCAATTCTCTACGGTACGCTTTTTCTATGCAGCCAGGGCCCTGATTGTGTCAAGCCTGTGTTTGCATTGTGGGCTTTAGCTGCGCCAGCTCAGCCACACTCTCAAGCAGCGCCGTCACCCGCCCTATCGCAAAGGCTCGCGCCGTCTTGTTGGTCTTGTAGCCGGAATTGACCTTGCCGTACTCCTCCAGGCAGCGGCCACGGCCGAAGGCAATCCGGCTGATCAGCTCGATCTCGTGCTGCCTCAATCCGCGGAGCTGCCGCGCCGTATGCTCATCCACCCAGCCGCCGGAATTGGGCGGCGCCGTGCGTGCGACGGTAGAGCAGTCCACCTTGTCGGCCATCTGGCCAACCAGGCCTTGCGAGCTGCCGCCGCCGCCGCTCATGTGGTTCATGATCAGCTTGGCTGCCTCGTACTGCCAGACCGTCAAGTGGCTTGCCTCCTTGCGGATATCGTCGACCACGTATCCCAAACCTGCGGGCCTGCCCGCGCGCGTCCTGTTGCTCATGAGAGCCCCCGTTGAGAGCAGGCGGCGTTCCTCCTTTCTTGTTCTCGCCCGCTCAGCCCAGATTGCTGATCGCTATGCTGTTGCTTCTGCTGCCGGCTGGCGCCTCCGCTTATCCTTGTGCTCTTTCGCTTTATATTTCGGATTGGTGGCGTGGTGCTGTGGCTCGTCCGCACCCATCCGGTCTAATTCTACTTGGCCCAGCGGCAGGTCCGAGAGCAGGCCCAGCGCGGCACGGCACTGGTCGATTTCCTCCTCGAGCTGCCGCTGCTGCTCGCGCTTTACCGCATCCCATTTCGATTCCTTGGAGAGCTGGCGCACGCACTTGGCGGATTTTCCGCATTGCTCCCAAGCGCCGTCCTCCAGCTCCTTCTGCTCCATCTTGCGCTCTTTGATCTCAGCAGCCAGCGTGGAGTGGCGCTGGATGATGTGCGTCAGCTTCGCAGTCTCGTTGTTATTCATGTACGCGGTACTCCTTGCTTGGGGTTACGAAACAAATATGCCCAGCCGTGGCCGATCACGCGCTCACGCTGATAGGCGCGATGGTCGGCACGCTTGCCCTCCACGAAGCAGGCTGGCGAGCAGTAGCCGTAGTGGGCGCCGCGACGATGCCCGTTGCCCTTGAGCAGCGGCAGCGGCCCCTTGCAGTGCCCGCAGCGCACGTGCTTGCGCCGCGAGCGCTGCCACTGCGCGCGGTAGACCTTGTGGTTGATCAAATAGCACTCACGACCGCAGAACTTGCGCCGGCCAAATCCCAGAGCTTTGCTGCAGCCTTCTCGATGGCATTTCATGCGCGCAGCTCCTCTGCCAAGCGGTGGCATGCAGCCATCAGGCGCTCGCGCTGAGCCGCGCGCCGTGCGCTGAAAATCTGCAGCGCCTCCGCGGTCAGTTTCTGCCAGTGCGGATCGGTCGCTCGCAGGTGCTCGACCTTAGCGCGCGCATACAAAACCGTGGTGTGATCCCGGCCGCCGATAAAATGCCCGACCGCGCTCGCCGAGTGGGTTTTTTCCAGCGCTACGCAGGCCAGCCAGATCGCCAGATGCCGGGCCTGCACGATGTGCCGGAAGCGGCTCTGGCCCAGGATGTCTGACGCGCTGACATGCGTCAGCTCGGACACGACTTTGAGCAGAATCCTGATCATGCCGCGGCCTCCAAATACTGCCGCTTCCACGTCGCGCCATCATGGCTCGATCGGTATCGATAGTTGGCCTGATCGAACCACAATCCCACCACACCCTCGAAGTCGCCGTTGCGCTGCTTGGCGACGTTGAGCACCACGCCAGGGCGCTCCGCGAGCTTGGCCTTCTCCTCATCCGTGGGTGCGTCTGCGATCTTTTTCTCCAACGGCCGGTTGCGCCAGATCGTCAGAATGTTGAAGGCGTTGGCGCCGATCTCCATTGCGCCCTTCACATCCTCAGCCTCCGGCACGCCACCCTTGGCCGCGCCACCGGACTTGCGCGAGTGCGCAACCAGATGCAGGTGCACACGATGCGCCACCGTCCAGTCCACCATCTCGAACACAGCCTTTTCCTGGCCAACGTAATCGTCGCTCTCGATGCCAAGACGCATGAGACTGTCGATGACAAGCTGATCGCAGCCGTACTTGGCCTGCGCGAAGGCGAAGATTTCCAGCAGCCCTCCGACACCGGCCTTGCCCAGCCGCTCGTAGATCAGCAGGCCATTGTCGAGCCATTCGAGCGCTCGCTGGATGGCTGCCTCGGTCGGACGATCGACGCCAACCACTTGCTTGACCATGCGCTTTAACGTCTGCTGCGGCTTCATTTCCAGGCTGCACAGGCACACGCGGCTGCCCTGCTTGATCCAGTCGACAATGCAGTCCGACAGGAGCTGGCTCTTGCCCGAGCCGCTGGCACCGCACCACAAGGTCACCTCCGCCGACCGGAACAGCAGCTTCGATCCGAGCTTGCTGTAGGGCGTGCGGTAGCCCTGGTGTTCATCCTGCGACGGCCAGAACATCTGCGTCACGTCGGCGGTGTAGTCGCTGGGCCGCTTCAGCCCGGCCGGCGTCAGAAACTCCGCCTCTGCAATGGCGCGCGCTATCTCTGCCGCCGGCACGCCTTCCACGCGGCACTGATTGGCGTCCTTGCGCGGCAGCTTCACGCGCACACAGCGATGGCGCCCGAGCCGGTTGGCGATAGCATCGGCCGCCTCGTCGCCCGCCTTGTCCATGTCGGTGGCGAGGTAGATGCGCTCGAAGCGGTCCATGCGCTCGAACTCGTTCTCGATCCACTGCTGCTTGGCACCGGCCCCGCCGCCGAACGGCACCGACAGCGCCGGGAAGCCGTAATCGAACATCGACTGCGCATCGATCTCGCCTTCCGTGATCACGACCTCGCGCGCATCGGCCGGGATTGCCTGCCAGCCAAACAGCACCGGCTCGCAATTGGCCGCGGTGGGCTTGGGCTTTGCTCCATCCTCCGCCTTGCGCGTCTTGACCATGGCGAGGACGCCATCGGGCAACAGGAACGGAAACACGATCTCGTCGCCAGCCTCGCCAATCCGGTAGGCCCTGACGGCCTCCATCGAGAGGTTGCGGTCCTCGGTGAGATAATCCAACACCCGTGCCTGGGGCACGCGGCATTGCGGCTTGGGCGGGCGCGTGTAGTTTTTCTTCGGCTCGCGGTAGGGCTCGGGACGCACGATCCCCAGCCAGCCGCGCGCCTCCTCCAGCGCCTGGTTGAGCGGCATACCGCGCACGGCAGCCCACAGGTCGATCAGATCGCCGCTGGCGCCGCTGCCGTTGAAATCGGCCCACATGCCGGCCTTGGAGCCCGACAGGTGGACGCCGAGGCTTTGCCCCTGCTCGCCGTTGATCGAGCCTGCACGCCATTCCTGGCCCTGCCTGCGGCCCTTGGGCAGCAGGTGCTCCGCGACCGACAGCGCCTTGTCGGCCAGCATGCGCTTGATCTGCGTGATGTCGCCGATCATTGCAGCCTCCCGTAGATTTCGGGCGGGCAAATCTCGTCCATCTCGCGCTCGAACTTGCTGCGCTTGTCGGAAGCCTCGCGTTTGTTGGACCGCAGCAGCCAGGCCGAGCAGGCGAAAAACCACTTGCCCTTCAGCCGTTCCGGGTTGGCCGCATAGTAATCATCACAAGCCTGCAGCTCCGCCAGCAGGTCGGGGACAGCCGGATATGCTTTCCGCCACCGTTCAGCCTGCTCCTGGGTGATCCTGCCGTTGACGCCCTCGAAAGCGTAGACCTTGCAGGCAGAGGGCAAAGCCGCTGGTGCTGGTGCGTTAGCACCAGAATCTTTCTTTCTTTCTGTTCCTGATGGGAGGGGTATGTTTTCTTTAGAGGGGGTGCAGGGGGAGACCTTTCTTTTAGGGGAGGGGACACTTTCCTCACTGACAGGCGAACTGTGGTTCGCGAACTGTGGTTCGTTTGGCGAACTGTGGTTCGCTTCGGCGTCCTGCAGTTCGCGTCCTGCAGTTCGCGTTGCTGTCTTTTTCCTAGCCTTTTGGATGGCTCTTACTGTCAATCCAAGAGCGGCAGCAATCTCCTGATTGGTCGCAACACCAGCGGCGATCAGGATGGCGATTGCCCGCTCGGTTACAGTCCCACCAGTTTGGGTGGCAATCTCAGTGAGGTTCATAGCCGCTCCCTCTTCCTTCGAAAATGTTGCGGTGCCGGAAGGCGACCCTGAAGTTCTGCTTCAGCGCGAGCGATGTCCTTTTCCGGATAGTTGGTCAGCTTGGCCAATTCAGATGTCTTGGTGACACCCGTCTCTGCGTACAGAGCCACGAGCTGGGCGAGGGCTGAGAGGCGTTTCACAGCAAGCCCTCCTGGCGCATGGCGTAGAGCTTCAGGGCGAGCTCACGCAGGTTGGGTTGGCGCAGTCGTTTCGGGACGCGGCGGTGGGGACGGGCGGCCGACAATCCAAGCTTGTGGCGGACGGCGCGCACGTAGTCGGGGGAGCAGGCGACGGTGTCGGCGATCTCGCAGTTGCTCAGCCCCTCATGCAAAAGCGGGGCGATGCGAGCAGAAAGTGGCTGGCCAGTGGAACTATTGACACATTTGGCTGGTTCTATTACGGCGTTCACAATGCAAACTCCTTCGGTAATCGCAGACTGTGGGAGCGAATTCAGAAGGGCCGCCCGGCTAGGCGGCCTTTCGCTTTAGGGCGGTCCTCTCTGCAGCACCATTTGCTTGATCAGCACGCGCGCCAGCGGATCGCGGATGTTCCACTGCACGCAGATGTCCTCCCAGCCGTACCCCTTGGCAGCCATCAGCCGGGCGTTGGTCTCAATCGCATGTCCGAGGTGCCGTCTCTCCGAGCTGTCACGTCTGGCAATCAGCGACGTTCCCTCGCCCTGGCCGCCCAGGGTTGGCCGGCTACCCCATCGGCAAATACCTCCAGACGCCATCCGGGCGCCTGCTTCCGTGGGACCGCTTGGGATCTCTGTCATCACGCCACCAAGGGAAGAACACGCTGGTAGTAGAACTTGCCGTCGATCGAAGTAACCTTAGCCCCGTGTTTCTCGGCCACGGCCCTGAACGTCTCCACCTCGACTGGAACGATCCCGCTCAGCGCACACTCTTTGCTGTAAAGAGCGTACCAATTCTCTTCAGCGACCGCGCCGTGACTGACCGGGCGCGCATGCTCCGCGAACCACTCGGCCACGAACTGAGTCGCGTTGATGAAGCGGCGGGGAGAGGTTGCGGTGAGGGTGCGTGCGGGTGCACCCCCACCGCTTTGGACCGCGTACGCATGGGCAGTTTCGCGGCCAAACAGTGTGTTCCTGTGCCCGGTGAAGCCGAACAGGATCAGCGCGAACGACAGGAATATCCAGGAGCCCAACTGCAGCACCACGGGTGTCGCGATCGGCGCCCAGCGCTGCACTGACAATTCGCTCCAGCCCGTGACGCCAGACCAGAACTGCGCCATGGGGTCGACCACCTCGGCTACCCACCCGGCGACCGCACGGCTGTCGTCGATCGCCAGCAAATCAGCGCTCAGCTTGTCACGCATCTTGGCCTGCCCCAGCTCGGAAGAGAGCTTGGCGTAGGCGGCGCAGAACACGCGCTCGCGCCCCGTGGAGGGCCCCCGGCATTGCTCCGAATGCTTCCAGGTGATCTTGGCCCGCTCGGCCGCCATCAGCCCTTCCACGGCCGCAGGCGCGCGCGTTGAAGGCGGTATCTGATCGAGCTGGGCCTGCAGGTTCTCCCGGCGCTTTGCCGTATCGCGCTCGCGCGAGGCTTCGAACTTGCGGGCGGAGAGCACGTCCGTGCGGGTGAAGGAGATGGAGCCGCCGGCGCCGAAGATGTTGTAGGCGACGAAAGTGATCCACACGACCGCGATCGCCAGCGTCCAGGTGGAGGGGCGGCCGATATACTTGCCGGGCTTCCAAGTAATCGCGAAGAGAAACGGCATGATGGCGATGATCCACGGCACCGTGGCCGCGACCGCACCGAAGGACACCTTGTCCCACTCGCTGACCGCATAGCGCGCCGCGCCGCGCGCCAGGATGTTGCTGTCTATGACGAGAAACAGGATTGCCGCCGCGAGGCAGCCGGCGCCGGCGACGTGGCGGAAGGTGATCTTGCGTAAGACCCCCATGGTAAGCCCCCATTGTTGTTCCCTCCTCCCTGGGGGTTTCAGTCCTCTACCGCATAGCCCTGGACAGCCCCGTCCAGCAGCCCCGGCAGCTCGCGCACGTAGCCCTTCTTGGTGAGGCCTCGGATTGCGTTGGATGAATAGCCGGGCGGCACGAGCCGGTTACCGGCTCGCCTGATGCGCTTGAGCATTTTGCGCTCGTGGCCCGTCAGCGCCTCGCGCCTGCCCGTCATGTCGGCCGGCCGGATGATCACAACGACGCCGGAATTGTGGGACGGGTTTTCCCAATAGGGTACCACGGCCTTAACGTAGCGGTTGTTGTCATCGACCAGGATGCGGGCATTCACCAGCGCATCCAGCACCGCCTTGCCGTAGTTGTCGGCGTCCCTGGGGCGGCAATCGCGTGGCGTCAGCTCGAGCTTAATGACCACCGGCACGTCGAAACGCGGAATTTTGGCCGCCAACAGTCGAATGTGGGCTTCGTCCCGCCATTTGCGGTAGTGCTTGCTGAGGCAGCGGGTTGGCGCACGTCCCTTCTTGCCCTTGCGGGCCATTGAAGCGGCTATCTGGGCACGGCGCTGCGGCGACAGCTCTCGGAACAGGCCGTTGACGGAGGGCGGGAAGGGTAGCCAGACGCGGTGCTCTGTCATATCCAGCACTCCCGGGGTAGGTTGACCTTTTGGGGAGCAGGGACATGGACTTGCGTCATGCAGCGGCTGTTGCCGCATCGCTTTTCGGCGCCATCATCGTGATTGACGGCGACACGGTGAAGTTCGAGGGGCGGAGCTACCGATTGCTGGGATGCGACGCGCCGGAGCTTGGCCGGGCGCGCTGCTGGCAGGAGTATCAGTTGGGCCTGAAGGCCAAGAAGCGCCTGGAAGAGCTGCTCGAGGCGATCGAACCAAGATTGGTGCCCAATGGCAAAACCTGCGGCTTCGGGCGGCCGTGCGCATACCTGTACGCAGGACCGCGCGATGCCTGCCAAGTTCTCATAGAGGAAGGCCTTGCCCGGCCATGCGGGGGACCGGGATGCGTGCGGTCGTGGTGCGACTGAGATCATGACGCCGCGCGCTCAAGAACCCTTGTTTTAGAAGGCTTGGCAACTTGTGGTTGCTTCCTCCTGTGCTGCCTCATAAATTCTCGGCACTGGTCGAGGCGCCGAGTCGTGATAGAGCGCCCGGCCCGGAGGTAGCGGACGAGATGATTATCTCGGCATGCCAAGGCCCCGAAGGTTGTGGCGGGCATGTCGTTCTCCGCCATGAATGCCTCAATTTCCGACAACAGCAGTTCAGCGGTGCTCTTCACATGCTTGGTCATGCTAATGATCCTGATGTGGTTTATCACAACTGTCAATGTGATAAATCCAATGTGATCTTTACCACATTGGTGTGCTCTTTTCTCGCGCATGCGAGAGGGATTCCACGCGCGGCTTGTTCGCCTCATGGGGGAACAGAATCTCAATCCGACTACCCTCAGTCGGAAGGCAAAGCTCGGCCAGACAGCGGTGCGGGATTTGCTGGAAAAACAAGGGCAGCCCAGGCTTAAGACCATGCGCGCCTTGGCGATGGCTCTGGGTGTGACCGTATCTGAGTTAGCAGACGGTGACGGCACCCTACACCAGAAAGTGCTGGTGATTGGGCAGACCAGCGACCGCGATTCCTGGACGCCAAAAGCCGAGAAGGTCGAGGAAATTGAATTGCGCCTGGATGCGGGCGAGCCTGTTGCCGTTCGTGTGCGAGGTAATCAGTATTCGCCGATCTATAAGGATGGAGATTTACTTATAGGGAGCAAAAGAACTCCATCGGAAGCTCAGCATCTCATAGGATCGGATTGCATTATCCTGACTGATGATGGGCATCATCTGTTGAGGTACTTGGCGCGTGGGTCCGGCAGAGGAAGGTTCACGCTGCGCCCTCACGATCCGTCCGAAGAAGAGCTGCGCGACGTGAAATTAAGCTGGGTCGCTCCTATCCAAATCATCCGCCGCGCACCCAGATAAAATCCTGAAAAATCCGTGCGTTGTGATAAAGCACATTTTTGCGCTTGACGCTTGTGATTTTTCACACCACTATTGCGCTCGTTGGGTCGCCCCTCCCGCACAGAAGGCGGTCCAGCCAGCAGAACCCCCAGGGGCCCTTTCCCTACCCCGCAATACCCCTGGGGGTCGTTTCAGGAGTGAGCGTCGATGACCCAGCTCAAATCATCCCAAGTCTCTCTGATCGCGATTGCGCTGCGCGTGGCGGCGAGCCGCTGGGCGGATACCGAGACGCCAGTTGCTGGGCTCGATGCGCAGTTCCGCAGGCAGGCAGCGCAGGCCAGTGAGCTCGCAGAGCAGTTCGAGGCGGACCCACGCGTGCTCGTTCAGACCGAAGAAGAGGAAGGCGACCGCTACGGCGACCTCCAGGAACAAGCCCAGTTCGAGCGCAACTACACCAACCCCGAGTGAAAGGAACCCCCATGTCCAAGGTCTTCGAAGCCGAAATGGATCGGCGCGCACGCGAGAACATTGCGAATTGGAATTACGAGAATGACCGTCCATTTGCGCGTCAATCAGAACCGCAGGCTGGCGATCCGAACGAGCCAGCGCAGGCACCGACCGACCGGCCGGTTGACATGCCACCCGAGGCGCCGCCGCACGAGGCCATTCCTGAGGGTCCGGAGCCTGCTGGTGCACCGACTCCGGTAGAGCACCCTGACACGCAGCCCCCGCCCGTGCCCGCTGCAGAGCTTGCCCAGCAGATTCACGACACCGCGGTTGCCAACGTCTATGCGGCAGCCCGCGCACGCATCGCGTTCATGTCGATGCTGGCAGCTTTCGAGGTCCAAGTGCACTACGTCTACAGCGCACTGGGCGAGCTGAAGCCAGAGGACTATGAGAGCTTCCCACGCACGCTCACCAACATCATCACGGGCATAGATCTGCTGCAGGCGCGCATAGCGAACCTGGAGCGCGATCTGCATCCGATCCGGCAGGCTGCGGAGTGAGCCGTGAAGAACCGGATGCATATTCTCCGCGTGGGCCAGCCCGTCGAGGTGCGCGAGGTCGAGTTCAAGGATCGAAAGAACCTTGAACCCGGGGACGACGGTCCTGGCTACGACCAGCTCAAGGCTTTCATCGAGCCACTGCTGGACGGCGCCCCTCTGGAGCACGTGAGCGTGCTTTGGAACGGCAAACCGGCCGACATGTTCGTGGACGAGCTGGGCCGCCTCGAGCTGACGACCCGTCCACCACTCCCGCGCAACGAGGAAGCCACCACGATCTACCGCGCGGCAGCGCTTCGCCGGGAGCCTGAGCGCGACCCCGAAAGCATGCCCTTCATTGCGGGCACAGCGATCCTGTTTGAGCAGCGAGTTTGGTTCTAGCCGAGGTGCATCATGAGTAAAAACCTGCCGTCCAAGCGCTACGACCTCTTCGTCAAAGCATTCGAGAAAATGGTCACAGAGGCGCAGAAGTCCATCGAGCGGGCGCGTGCGATGGAGCTGCCATACAACGCCGTCAAGGAAGCGCTGGAGGCGGTGAACCTCCCGCATGATACCAAGCTGGCGTTCGGCTCCAGCTCCGTATCCGTGAAGGTAACGGCCCTGCCGGAAGATCGGCTGGAAACCTTCGAGTCTCTGGTCAAGGCCATTGGCAAGCGCCTCTTCGAGGCCGGTGCACACCGCGACGGCGAGCCAGCGAGCGAGCGCGGCGGCTGGTGGCATCAGATCCAATATACCTGGAACATGCGCCGCGGAGATATATACAGCGGCTACGTGATGCTGACGGTCGAGTTGCCCTCTGATGGGATTTCCGACATCGCAGTGCAGGTGCGGAAAGAAGTCTATGAAGGCCGCACCTATCTCCTGCATCCGCGCAATCCCGCAACGTGGGCTCCGCCTGCGAACATGCGCACTGTTGCAGAGGAGATCGTATTTTGACCTCCTCCCCTGACATCTTCGCCCAGCTCGCCGCTCCTTTCCCGCCCGAGGTCGTGCAATGGCGCGTGGGCTCGACCAACCGCCGCAAGTTCGAGGCAAAGCAGACGGACAAGCGGCGTGGATTGCCGCTCTGCTACATCGACGCGCGCGATGTCATGAACCGACTGGACGAGGTGGTCACTCCCGCCGACTGGCAGACTGGTCACACCGCCATGCACAATGGCACGACATGCTGTCGCCTTGGCGTGCTCGTCGGCGAAAGGTGGGTGTGGAAGTCAGACGGGGCCGGCGCCACCGGAGACGTGCGCGACGGCAATGAGCGCGAGATGGCGGAGAAGGGCGCCTACTCTGATGCACTCAAGCGTGCTGGCGTGCTCTGGGGCATTGGCCGCTACCTCTACGCCGTCAAGGCCAAATGGATCGAGCTTGATGAGTGGTGGGGCATCCCCGACGCAGCCTATCCGGGCTTGAGAGCGCTGCTTCCCAACGGCACGCCGCTGCAATCAAGGGCGGACACACGCGAACCCTATAACAAGCTGGAGACCCAGCTGCGCGCCTGCAAGACCGAGCGCGCATTGAAGACGCTGTGGGCCAATAGCCAGGAGATGATTGCGACGTGGCCGGACGGCTGGCGGCAGTCGATCACCGAGGAGAAGGACCGCGCGAAGGCGCGGCTGGAGCACAAGGAAGCCGCGTGATGGTTTTCAACCAGGAGAAGGGAAAGAGCATGCAGAAATTCTATGCGCAGGGCGATGTGATTCTGGAGCGCGTTCCTGACGCGCCGGCCAGCGGCACGCCCATCAAGCCAGATCCCGACAAGGCTGTGGTGCTGGCGCGCGGTGAGGTGACGGGCCACCGCCATGCTTTCTACGGTGGCAACGTTGCGATGTTCCGCGATGACGCCTTAGCGCGCGGCGTGCCGTCGGAGCTTTACATCGGTCACATCAAGATCGGCGGCAGCAAGCCTGTCGAGTTGAAGCACGAGGAGCACGACACCATCAAACTTCCGCCCGGCAACTACCGGGTGCGGCGTCAGCGTGAATTTGACGCTGGTGAAGCGAGAGTTGTGGCCGACTAAGGGAGTTGACGGCGTGTTTCTTCCTTGGCTTACGCCTCCAGAGCGTTTCCGTCTCGTGCAGCGTTTGATGTTCGGCATCAAATTGCGAGAAGAGTGCTGGGAATGGACTGGGGCGCGCCTAAAGAGAGGCTACGGCTCGATCAACATTCGACGCCGACAAGGCGGCCGGGCAGGAGAAGTTGTCCATCGCCTCATGTATCAGCTTTTTGTCGGCGGTATCCCTCCTGGGCGCGAGATCGATCATCTCTGCCGGAATCGCATTTGCTGCAATCCAGTCCATCTTGAGGCCATTACGCGTGAAGAGAATATCCGTCGCGGTGCAGGGCCAGCACTCTTGAAGGCGCTAAATGGGAACAAGACCCATTGCGTTCGTGGGCATCCCTTCAATCAACAAAACACATATCGTCGCCCCGCTGGCGGCCGCGCGTGTCGCACTTGTGAGAGAAATCGACGGAATGGAGAGGCACGTGTCGTCGAAGATTAAGCCCGAAGTAGAGACGATCATCGCGCGGCATGAGGCCATTGATTGGCGCAAGCCGCCGCATGATCCCGAGCGCGTCCGAGCGGCCTATGAGCGTCGGCTGAAGGCAACGAAGCTGACGCGACAAGTGCGGTTGATCACCGATCCAGCCGACGCGTGGGCCGCGAGGGACGCGTGGGACGCGTGGGACGCGAGGGCCGCGAGGGACGCGTGGGACGCGTGGGCCGCGAGGGACGCGTGGGACGCGTGGGACGCGTGGGCCGCGAGGGACGCGTGGGACGCGTGGGACGCGAGGGCCGCGAGGGCCGCGAGGGACGCGTGGGACGCGTGGGCCGCGAGGGACGCGAGGGACGCGATCGGCTGGCTAAACATCACTGAACCCGATGAACTGGTGCTTGGGCTGATCGAAGTCTATGCGCCGATGATTGATGCATTCGAGGGCGGCGCCTTTGGGCACATCCTCGGTGAGCATGAGATTCTAGTTCTCGCTTCGCCTGCAATCCATACCCGCGACCGCCGCCTGCATCGGGAGGACGGCCCCGCATTGGAGTGGCCAAAAACCAAGCTCTGGTACTGGAAGGGCATCAACGTCCCGCAGTGGCTGATCGAGGAACCGCAGAAGATCACAGCGGATAAGATCAGGAGCGAGGCGAACGCAGAAATCCGGCGCGCCATGATCGAGCGCTTTGGCTACGGCCGCTACATGCGCGAGTTGGGCGGCAAGATGATCCACGAGGATGCCACCGGCAAGCTCTGGAAGAATGTCACTACTGACATGCATGGCACTGACATTGCCGTGGTCGAAGTGCTGAACGGCTCGCTGGAGCCGGACGGCACCCGCAAGACCTACCACCTCTCCGTACCTCCCACATGCCGCACGGCCAAAGCTGCTGTCGCGTGGACATATGGGATGACTGAAGATGAGTACGACAAGCTTGTTGTGAGGACGTAGCAGGTGGCCAGACCAAATGATTTGCCCAGTGTGAACGAGTTGCGTTCGCTTTTCATCTGCGACCCAGTAACCGGCGAGCTACGATTCCGCGGTGACCGTTCGCGTCGCTACCAGCACGGCGGGCTGGCTGGCAGCATAAAGCCAGATGGTTACGTGCGCGTGGGGTTCACCCTGAGCGGGAAACGTCGCTACGCTGCGGCACACCGCATCGTTTGGGCAATGTGTGCTGGTCGCGTGCCGCTTCCAACGGAAGTGATAGATCACGCAAATGGAAATAAATCTGACAATCGAATAGCCAATTTGCGCCTAGCCAGCCCATCGCAGAACGCAGTCAACGTTCGCGTCCCGCAGTCAGGGATTCAGCATGCTGGTCCCAAATATACATCCCGGCCGTTCCGAGCGCGCATCATGAAGGATGGTCGACGAGTCCATCTTGGAAATTTTGCAACACAGGTAGAGGCGCAAAGCGCCTACCGGACAGCGCGCCGCGCGTTGTTCTCGGAGTTTGCGTCATGAATCTGTGCTGTCTGGGGAACGTCTACGTCGCCCTATTCGTTGGCGCCCTGATCGGGGCCCTCGGCATGGCGCTGGCCATCATGGCAAAGGGGAATTGAGATGAGCGATCCTGTGTTCTACGGCAAGCCGCTCACCTTCAATCCGCGCAACCATCGCTACACCTGGGATGGCCAGCATGTGCCCAGCGTGACCACAATCCTGCGGAGGCTGGACAAGCCTGCATTGATCCAGTGGGCCGCCGACTGTGCTGTGGAGCATATCCGCAAAACTCCCGACTTCACCAAGATCGATTGGGAGGCAGCCCGCAAAGCCCACGCCACGATCCGTGATGAGGCGGGCGACGTGGGTACTATCGTGCACAAGTACGCGCGGGCGGTGCTTGAGGCAAAGGGCGATCGACAGGCACTCGACGGATTGACGCTCCCGCTTGATGTTGCCGGCACTCAGGCTCTCAAGGCCATTGCTGCCTTTGAGGCGTGGATGCAGACCCACAAGATCGAGCCAGTCGCCGTGGAGCGCCGCGTCTTCTCACAGCGGTTCATGTACGCCGGCACGCTGGATTTCACCGGCCGGATCGATGACGAGCTTTCCCTGCTCGACTTCAAGACCGGCAACGACGTGTACGACGAGGCATGGTTCCAGATGGGCGGCTACGACGATGCTCTGACGGAGGAGCACGAGTGGCAGGACATCTTCGGTGACAGCGATACGCCGCGTCTGGCGCACTGGATCATCCACCTCGACAAGAACACGGGCGAGTTCGCGGCCTACCGGCGCGGCCCGGAGGAGACGCTGGCGGCGCGCAAGGTGTGGCGGGCGCTGGTCGGCTTGGACAAGTGCATCCGCGAGATGCCGAAGATGCCGCGGACGAAGAGGGCAGCGTGAACAACTTCGACATCACCACTGCCACTCTCGGCCTGATCTGCGTTGAGTGCGATCATGCCATGACGCATACCAGCGGCCCGGACAGCCCGAGGCCGGGTGACCTCTCGCTGTGCATCCGCTGCGGCTCGCTCAACATCTACGACGATGCCATGCGGTTTCGGCGCCCAACGATTGACGAGTATCTGCAAGCCGCTGCCGACCGAGAATTGCAGCGGCTGCGCCGGGCAATCTTGAGCATCCCTCAGAAGGTGCGGCACGGATGATCGACATTCCCAAACTGATCGGAGAGCTGGAGCACGCTGGCGATAGCTGGGGCAAGCTCAACGAGCCGCCCAGCCAACTGCGTTCTCTTTGCCATCGGGCTGCATTAGCGCTCAGGCAGCAGCAGGAATCCTCCATGCGCGAGACCATGCACCGGCTGGGATTGGTGCTGATCGAGCTGGGCCGGAAGCTGACGGGGCAGAACGATGGCTGAGTACCGTTCCGATCTGCCCCCACGACCCGAGCGCATCGCGCGCCTGCCGCTCGACGTGCGCGGCTTCCCGATCCCGTGGTTTGTCTGGGTCAAACCAGATGGCACGCCTGACTTCCGCGTGATCCGCGAGCACGGCATCGCCATCGCCTACAAGAAACAGCTTTGTTGGGTCTGCGGCGAGAAGTTGGGCCGCTACCATGCTTTCGTCGTCGGTCCCATGTGCGGCGTCAATCGCGTCACATCGGAGCCATCGTGTCACCGCGAGTGCGGAGAATATGCCGCCATCGCGTGCCCGTTCCTAACCAAGCCGCTGGCCATCCGCAACGAGCGCGGGCTGCCCGAGAGTGCTGGAGCTGCCGGTCAGATGATCAAGCGCAACCCCGGTGCGGTGCTATTGTGGGTCCAGAAAGAGCCGCCCAAACCGTTCCGAGTGGACAACGGCCATCTGTTCCGGTTGTCCGATCCAGTTGAGCTGCGCTGCTTCTCGCGCAGCAAGCCAGCGAACATCGAGGACGTTCTGTATTCAGTGCGCACCGGCATGCCGCTGCTGGCTGCGATGGCCAAGAAGGATGGGCCGCAGGCCGAGCGCGCGCTGAGGCAGCAGGCGGCGGTCTTCGACCGGATACTGCGGGAGAGCTACGTTCATGCTTGACCTGAAGTTGCGTTACGAAGGCAATGGCCTGTTCCGCGTCGCCACCAAGGAAGACGCGCAGAAAGCCGCCCGCGAGTTCGAGCAGGGCGAGGCCGTCAAGGCGCGTTGCACCAGCCGCTTCACCGTCACCCAAGGCGCGCTGTTCCATGCCATGTGCAGGATAGCCTTCGACAATCAGACCACCACGCAGCCCGACCTGCCTTCATGGCGGCATCTCAAGAGCTGGGTGAAGATCAAGGCCGGGCACTGCGACGTGGTGACGTTCACGGATGGGTTCAGCGCGGAGGCCGCCAAGTATCTGCGCCAGCGCTACGACACCATGGATTTCACGCTCAACATCAAGACGGGTGCGGTGGCGATGAAGACGGCCCGCAGTCTAACGGAGCTGAGCCGGGATGACATGGGTGTGCTGATCGACAAGGCCAAGGCGATCATCGAGCAGCATATCGTTCCGGGCGTGGACCTGGACGAGCTGATGGTCGAGGCGAGAAGGAAGGTGGCGGCATGAGCACGCACGGCCCTATAGAGCCAGCCCTGCACAAGCTGATGAATGAGATCGGCCACCTCATCAGCGGCGCCATCGATCAAAGCGCAGGCAAGGGCAAGTACGGTTTCGCCCTGCTGATGTTCGGCTTCGGTCCCGAGAAGGGGCGCATGAACTACATCTCCAATGCTGAGCGCGAGACTATGATTATTGCCCTGAAGGAGCTGCTGGCTCGGTTTCAAGGCTTTGATGTTGAAACCCCGGATACGAGGCAGTGATGTTCAACAACGGCCCCCAGACGCTCACCGATGAGCAGCAGCTTGGCAAGATGAAGGAAGACCCGCGCCTCAAAGGCATTCCGATGGACGAGCCGATTTTCGTGCTCAGGGCAACCGACATCCTGGCACCTGTCATCGTCAATCACTGGTGCTCCATCCACGCGCTCAATCCGAGGATGCCGCCGAGCGCGTTGAAGGCAGCGCGCGAGATTGCGGAGCTTATGAGCCGGTGGCCCGACCGGAAATGGGCGGGCGAGTGATGACGGACTTTGCGTGGCTGATGCTGTTCATGAGTGTGGCAGCGGTCAGCCTTGCGGCTGTGGCTGTTGCAGCCTTTTGGGCTGCGACACGCGCCGACGACAGAGAGATTCGCGACCGGGGCGAGCCCGGCACGGATAGGTACGGCTGAGCGCCGACCTTCAACCTCTAACTCAAGAAGGGCCCGAGTAGGTTTTCGATGCTGCCAGCCGATCCGACAATGATCGGGCACCCTGCCAAGGGTGCAGGCGCTGATGCAACAGCAACAAGCGTAACTTGGCAGCGCAGATGTTGTCGTGGAATCGGCGGTAGCTGGGCCGGTCAAGCTTAGTGCCAGCTACCGCCACCTTCAGTGGGGAAGGGGCAAAAGGAGAGGAAGACAATGCAGACATTGACGACGAGCATCCAGAAGCTGCCCGGCGGCGGCTACGTCATGGCCTACGCGGTTGATGGACAGTCCCTCGACGGCCAGCAGGCGCACGCGGCCTGCAGCACGCTGATCGAAGTGTATGACCAGATTCACAACATCGCCCGCCAATCGATGCAGGAGGCACCCGTGCGACCGGTGCAGCCACCACAACCGCCTGCGCCACAGTCACAACCGCAGTTCGACATGCGGGAGCGCTTGCCGCATGTGCTGGAGGACATGGCCAATCCGCGGACAGCCTCTGACGATCCGAGCCTGGTCAACAAGATCACTCGTGCCATGGGCAACGGCCGGGCCAGTGCGCTCATCTTCGCCGCTCTTGTGACGCTGGCGCTGGCGGCCAACAGCATGGGGATCAGGGCGTGAGACGAAAGCGCATGACATGAGCGACCGCCGGCCAGTATTGCCGCCAAGCCTGCCGCCGCGGGGTCTCTCGCGCGTGCAGGCCGCAGAGTACATCGGTGTCCCGCCGTTCGTGCTTGACCAGATGGTCGAACGCGAAACGATGCCACCACCCAAAGAGATTGGTGTGTGGGACAGGCATCAGCTTCAACCAATCGCACGCTTTGCCGACGTGCCGGAGCATGAACCAAGTGGTTTTGTTTACTTCTTCACATGGAAGACAGGCCGCTTCGTAAAGATTGGCTACGCCAAGAAATTGGCAACTCGTCTACACGACTTGCAGGTTGCCGTGCCTTGGAAGCTGATCGTCTATGCGGCCTTGCGCGGCGCCAAGGATGACGAAAGGCTCATCCACCGCATCCTGAATGCCTATCACTATCGTGGCGAATGGTTCCACTTCGTACCGGAGGTCCGCCAACTCGTCCTTTGCATGAAGCAGCATGAAGACGTGCTGGGTGACTATCTGCGGGATGTCACAGATGAAGCGTGATCCAGAACTACTGCCCGCTTCCGCGAGCACGGGCGCGGCAGTAGGCCGGCCGGAGGTTTCTCATCGTCAGCCTCCGGCCGGTAGTTTTCTCACCGTAGAGCAGTGCAGAGCCTCGCTGCCCATCCGAATCAGCAGGCGCAAACTTGTGGAATACATCCGTCGCGCCGGTCCTGATTATTACCAGGAGCACCGCCGGCAGCTATTTCTCACCCCCCAACAATGGGCCGTAGTGGCAGCGGGGATCAAACCATGCTCAAGCTCGTCAGGCGGGGGAAGAAAGGCGTCTTTCAAATCATCGGTACGGTCGCCGGACAAAGAGTTCGAGAAAGCACAGGAGTGGCTTCGCAGGAGCACGCAGAAGTCATCCGCGCCAAACGCGAGGCCGCGCTGCTGGAAGAGGCGACCTGGGGCAAGCGTTACACCGCAACATTCTCCGAAGCCGTGAACCTCTACGCGCAAAAGGGCGGCTCGCCCCGCTACGTCGAGCCCTTGAACCTCCACTTTGGCAAATGGCGCATGGATCTGATGACCGATCTAGAGGTCAGCAAGTTCGCCACCAAACAGTATCCTGATGTGCAACCGCAGACGCTCGATCGCCAAGTCTACACGCCATTGATCGCAATCTGGCATGTCGCACAGGAAGCCAAGCTGTGCGGGCATCACGATTTCAAACGGCCCATGAAGCCGGATCGCCAGGCCGTCGAATACGCCAAGGACGACTATCTGTCCAAGATACTGCCAGCGAGCACTCAGCGTCTGCAGGCAGCAGTTCTGCTGATGTCCTTCACTGGCGCGCGCGGCACCGAAACGTGCAACGTGAGCGATGAAAACGGCGACGTTGATTGGGAAGCGCGCACGGTGCTGCTGCGTAAGACCAAGAACGGCCGACCGCGGCTGCTGCCGCTGGCACCGCTGCTGTACGAGAAGATGTTGCCCCTCAAGGGCACGAAGGGACCGCTATTCGGGTTCAAGCAGCGTTTCTCGCTCAATCAGGCTCTGGAGCGCGCGGCAAATCGAGCGAAGGTGCCGTATCTGTCATCGCACAAGATCGGCCGCCATTCGGCGGCGGCTAGGCTGTTGGGGGAGGGATACACGCTCAAGGAGATCCAGGAGGCGCTGGGCTGGAGCCCGAAGTCGCTGCCCATGATCGCAGAGATTTACGGGCACCTGGAGCAGAAGCGTGTTGATCAAGCGTTGCGTGAGGCTGACACAAAACTGGCACAGCTCATGGACTTGGGAGGAAATGTCGAGAGGTTTCAAAAAGGTAGGAAGGAATAGCACGCTCGTGTGAAGGGTGTGCTCTACCGCTGAGCTAATCGCCCGAAGGCGCTTCCATTGCCACAGGCGGAGCGGGGATTCAAGCTTTCCCAATGGTCCAGCCGCTTGCGGGAGCAGACCGGGCCGTCGTCATCCCGGCGTCGTGGGGCAAGTCCCCGCGCACGCGGGGCCCAGGCGGGGCGACGGTGCGCGGCTGTGCCGCCCTGACGGGCGCTCGCGCGACCGATGATGGTGTGCAAACTGCAGCCCTGTCCGCCCACCACAGGAGCTCCTTGTGCCCGACCTGTCTGCCTTTCCGATCTCGGCGCGCTGGCCCGCGCAGCATCCCGACCGGCTCCAGCTCTACTCCGTGCCGACGCCGAACGGGGTCAAGGTTTCCATCATGCTGGAGGAGATCGGGCTTCCCTACGAGGCGCATCTCATCGATATCGGCAAGAACGAGACCATGACGCCCGAGTTCCTGTCGCTCAATCCGAACGGAAAGATCCCGGCCATCATCGATCCGAACGGACCCGATGGCGCACCGCTGCCGCTGTTCGAATCGGGCGCCATCCTCGTCTATCTCGCCGACAAGGCGGGCAAGCTCCAGCCGTCCACGGCGGCGCGGCGCTACGAGACCATCCAGTGGGTGTTCTTTCAGATGGGGGGCGTCGGCCCGATGTTCGGGCAGCTCGGCTACTTCCATAAATTCGCGGGCCGGGAGATCGAGGACAAGCGCCCGCTCGAGCGCTATCGCCTCGAGGCGAAGCGTCTGCTCGGCGTGCTCGAAACCCGCCTTGCCGGCCGCGCGTGGATCATGGGCGATGAGTACACCATCGCCGACATCTCCCTCCTCGGCTGGGTGCGCAACCTCGTCGGTTTCTATGGTGCGCGCGGGCTGGTGGATTTCGACAGCCTCGCGCACGTGCCGGCCTGGCTGGACCGCGGCCTCGCTCGCCCCGCCGTGCAGCGCGGCCTGACGATCCCGAAGCGTACGCCCTAGCCAGGGCAAAGACCCCGGCTCTGCGCGCTCGACCTTGATCTCCGATCAAGCTCGCGCGCTCCGGCCGGGGACGCATCCCTTGGCGCTCCGGCCGGGGAGGCAAGGGTGGGCTTCCTCCTCCTTCTGCGTTCCCGGAAGCCGCGCCTGGCTCATGAGCCGGGGCGAGGCTCTCCGGGATCGTTACCCCTGCGCGGGGCAAAGACCCCGGCTCTGCGCGCACGACCTTGATCTCCGATCAAGCTCGCGCGCTCCGGCCGGGGACGCAATCTTGTGCGCGCCGGCCGGGGAGGCAAAGGGGCGGGCGCTGCTGCCGTGGGGCAAGGGGCGCAGGCCGTATGATGACAAGGCCCGTTGACTGGTGCACCGCGGGCCGCCGCCTCCTTTTGCGTTCCCGGAAGCCGAGCCCGGCTCATGAGCCGGGGCGAGGCTCTCCGGGATCCTTACCCCTGCGAGGGGCAAAGACCCCGGCTCTGCGCGCACGACCTTGATCTCCGATCAAGCTCGCGCGCTCCGGCCGGGGACGCATCCCTCGCACGCTGCAGCCGCGGGCGCACGGGTCGCCCGCGGCTCGGCCGCTTCATTTGAGCTTGTCCAGCAGCGCCTTGCTCGCCTCGGCGGCAGCCTTGGGGTTGTAAGCAAAGGCGACGAAGGGATAGGGCGGGTTGGTGGGGATCACGGAGTGCATGGGCTCGGTCGATCCCGGCACGGAAAACCCGTGGTAGGTGTCGTCGTATTCGCGCAGCTCCAGGCGTGCACCGGCGGTCTGGGCCTGTGCCCGGCAGTTCTCGGCCAAGCCGATGAACCGTCCCTGCGCCTCGTTCAGAGCCACCGGCACATTGTCCTTCCGACCCATCAGCAGGAGCGTGGGGATCGGCGCCATCCACCGCTGCACGTCGTCCCTGCAGGCCGGGAAGTAGATGACCGCGCGGTTCGGTCTCTGGGCCGCTGGCCGGCTGCTCCAGCTCTTGAAGAGCTGCAGCACGCCTCCGGCGCCCAGCGAGCTCGCAACGACATAGAAGTCCTGGTCTTTGACCTTCGTTCTGTGCTGCGATCGGACGAGTGCAAGCCCCTCCCCCAGTCTCGTCGCCACGTTCTTGAGAGTGTCCGGATTTATGGCGTGGCTGCAGTTCGTCGGGCTCTTCGCGGCCGACCTGGGCTCGAGTTGCGTGAAGTCGATGCGAACCACGCCCATCCCCCGGTCGAGAAAGCTTTTGGTTCTCTCGGCATACTGCTGCACCAGGCCCTTCCTGAACTCGGCAACGCGCTGCGTGACACGGTGCTTGAAGTCGGCATCGGATTCGCCCTGTCTGCGTGCACTCAGTTTCCCGTCATAGCCCATGCCGTCGAAGCCGTCGCACCCCGGCACCATGGCCACCATGCGGTAGGGCGCCTTGAATTTCTGTGGGTCGGGCCAGCCCAGGCAGACACTGGCGTCATAGGGGGAGACCGGCGTGCAGGCCGGCAAAGTCTGGGCCATGGCCTGCGTGCACAGGGCAAGCGCAAGCAGGCCGACGAACATTGAGCATGAGCGTGGAAGCATGGCGCACCTCGATGATTGGCGAGAAGCTATTTGCAGGCGGCGGAGCTTGCCGGCCGCCCAGTCGGGCAGGCGACCTTCGTCCAGTCTCGCGCGCTGCAGATGGGCCCGTAGCAGCCGTTGACGCTGACGGCGCTTGCGCCCTTGCGTTTCAGCTCCATCTCGGCATGGACATCGAAGGCGAAGATGTAGATCTGCCCCTTCCAGACGTTGCCGGCCTTCGTCGCGGCGTTGACGATGCATCTGCCGACATCGGCATTGCTCGGTCTTTGGCCGTTGGTCGCTGCGGCCGCCACGGCAATGCACAGCCGGTCGCCTTTGCATTTTGAGATGGCATTGACGGACCCGCCGTCGCCGGCGGGAACCTGCCAGCATCCCGCGGGGAAATCCTGGGCGTCCGCGGAGGACAGCGTGGCGCAAGCAGCCAGTGCGAACAAACAACAGGATGCGCGATGTCGCAGCGTGAAAGGCATTGAACAACTCCATAAATCTTGTGGCTCGATGCAAATGACGGCAGGCGTGCAGGCCCCGTGCGTCGGCTGACGATCCTATGCCGGCCACGGCATGCGTCAGTCACCGATGGGACAACCGCGCGGATAATTCTGCGGGATGGCCTGGAGCCGCTGCGATCGGGGAGTGAGCGAGATGTACGGGATCCGGAAGCGACAACGCCGCGCCGTCCTCAGGCCGGAGCATCCCCGTCCAGCCAATGCACAGCCGCAAGCCACAGTGTGTCGCGGAACTGGTCGCGGAAGAAGCCGTGATGGCCGATCTTGGTGGCGCCGGCATCGCTCAGACGAACGCGCCAGATCGAGCGATCGGTGCTCGACACGAAGCGCCCCGCCATGTCGTCGACGGCAGCCACCGTGCCCCACACGTCGTCCTCGATCTGCGCGAAGCGCACCGGTGCCCGAAAGCGGGCGACGTTGGAGCGTTCGCTGAGCGTATCGTCGGCGAACAGAAAGTCGGGCGACATGCACCAGCCGACCCATTCGATGAACGCGGGCGCGGGCATGTCCTCGCCCCCCATCAGCACGCCCGGAAAAAACCCGAACGCCCGCGCGATCGACGGCCCCGCGAGCCCCATCAGCACCCGCACGCGATAGAGCTCGGGTGTGGCCATGCGCCGCCAGTAGCCGTTGAGGGTGGCGATGTTGAGCTGGCGCGCGATCAGATGGTTGTTGTGCGCAAGCCCGGTTGCAAACCCGCCCATGCTGTGCCCCACCCAATGGATCGGCCGGCCGGGATAGGTCTGCTGGGCCCAGGCCAGCACGCCGGGCACGTCGAGCGTGCACCAGTCGCGCATGCGCACCTGGGAGCCCTTGAGCGATCCCCGGCGCGACCCGCCGATGTCGCGATAGTCGAAGGTGATCGTCGGGCGGCCGCGCTCGGCCAGATAGGCGGCGAACCTGCCGTAGTAGCGGCGGGGAATGCCGGCGCCGGCGGCAACGGCAGTGACCGGGCCGGCGTCGCCCCGTTGCGGCTCGAACAGGGTGGCGGCCAGGGGGCGGCCATCCTCGGCCGGGATCTCCACCTCGCGGCTGGTGACCGGGCTGGCGGCGCCCCTGCCATCGCCGGTCCGTGGCGCGTCGAGCATGACAGCCTGCATCTGCTACGTTGACGTAAACGTCAATATAGCCTTGCCAATGTTCCGCACAAGCACCCGGTTTCGCGGTATTTGGCAGGCGGACGCCGTTCCCCTATAAGGCGCGGACACCGCCTGAGGAAGGATGATTTTTTGCCCCCGGAGGCTCCTTGGGTCCAGTTCGGGGGCCTCGGGCGTCCCGCGCAGGAGTACCGACACATGGCCGTCTGGAAGCCGGACAGCTGGAGAGAAAAGCCGATCGTCCAGGTCCCCAGGTACCCGGATCCGGCCGCCCTGGAGGCTGTGGAGCGGGATTTGCGCAACTTTCCGCCGCTGGTCTTTGTCAAGGAGGTGAGCGACCTCAAGGCCAAGCTTGCGGGCGTGGCCGCCGGCGAGAGCTTCCTGCTGCAGGGCGGGGACTGCGCCGAGAGCTTCAAGGAGCACAAGACCAACTACATCCGCGACTATTTCCAGCTCTTCCTGCAGATGGCGCTGATCCTCACCTTCGCCGGCAACAGCCAGGTGGTGAAGATCGGCCGCGTCGCGGGGCAGTTCGCCAAGCCGCGCTCCTCCGACATCGAGAAGAAGGACGGCCAGGAGCTGCCGAGCTATCGCGGCGACATCATCAACGGGCCCGATTTCACACCCGAGGCGCGCATCCCCGATCCCAGGCGTCAGCTCCAGGCCTACCGGCAGTCGGCGGCGACGCTCAATTTTCTGCGCGCGCTGCTCGATGGCGGCTATGCCTCGCTCGAGAACGCCCAGCGCTGGGAGCTGAAGTTCATGGAGGGCACCGAGGTCGAGGCGCGCTACGATGCCCTGGCCGATGCCATCAAGCGCACGGTGGAGATCAACCGGCTGCTCGGCATCACCGTTGAGAACACGCTGGCGCTGCGCACGACGAGCTTCTACACCAGCCACGAGGCCCTGCTGCTCGGATACGAGGAGGCGCTGACCCGCCGTGACGAGCTGATGAGCTCCGGCAGCCACGTGGCGACATCGGCGCACATGCTCTGGATCGGCGACCGCACGCGCCAGCCCGACGGCGCGCACGTCGAGTTCTGCCGCGGCATCGTCAACCCGATCGGCCTCAAGTGCGGGCCATCGCTGCAGCCGGACGAGCTGCTGCGCCTGCTCGACATCCTCAACCCCGAGGACGAGCCTGGCCGCCTCACCCTGATCTGCCGCTTCGGCGCGGACAAGATCGAGAAGCATCTGCCACCGCTCATCCGCGCGGTGCAGCAGGCGGGCCGCACGGTGGTGTGGTCGTGCGATCCCATGCACGGCAATACGGTCACGGCGTCGGGCGGGCTCAAGACGCGGCCCTTCGAGCGCATCGTCGGCGAGGTGGAGCGCTTCTTCGACATCCATGGCGCCGAGGGCACCTATCCCGGCGGCGTGCACGTCGAGATGACCGGGCAGAACGTGACGGAATGCACCGGGGGCGTGACCAAGGTTTCAGAGGCCAACCTGGGCGACAAGTACGACACCGGCTGCGACCCGCGGCTCAATGCCGGACAGTCGCTGGAGCTGGCGTTCCGCCTCGCCGAGCGGCTGAAGCACGCGAAGGCCAACGGCACCGCGCACAGGCGCGCGGCGGAGTAGGCGCTGCTTCTCTCCGCCGACAGGGAGAGGCAGGGGCCTCACCCTGTCCGCGTCGCGATCACGGCGGCAGCCACCATCAGCCCGCAGGCTGCAGCCAGCGCCCACGTCGCCTCCGCCAGACCGAGCCCGACGAGCAGGCCCGTCGAGATCACCGGCGAGGCATAGGCCAGCACCCCGAGCAGCGAGGTGTTGCCTTGCTTCATGCCGATGTCCCAGAGCAGGAACGCGGCGCCCACCGGCCCTGCGCCGAGGCCGGCCAGAGCGAGCCAGGCCATCGCACCGACCGGGGCCGTCCAGCTCTCGAATGCCAGAGTGCACAGGAGTGCCAGCGCGGCAGTCGCGAGGCAGGACACCGCGAGACTTTCGCTGGGAACGTCCGCCAGCAGGCGGGAAGCCACCGAGTAGCTCGACCATACCAGCGCGCAGCCCAGCGCCAAGGCAAAGCCGACGCGCGTGGACGGGGCAACCTCGTCCACGCCGATCCTGGACCACACCAGCAGGGCCGCGGCCAGCAAGCCAAGAAGAGCGCCGACGACATGGTTCATATGCAACCGGTGGCCCGGCAGCAGGGCGGCGAACAGCACGATGAAGAGCGCCCAGAGCGAGTTCAGCAGGTGCGCTTCCGCCGGCGGCGCCAGCTTGAGGGCGGCAAAATAGAGGGCGTGGTAGCCGAACAGGCCGTAGATCCCGAGCGCCAGGGACGCTGGGGTCGGCTGCATCAAGGCTGCACTCCCGCGGGCTGCGGCAGCCAGCGCGATGACCGATCCGCCGATGGCGAAGGCGATGGCGGTCGTCTGGAACGGGGGCAGGCGGCCGGACAGGACCGTCAGGCTGGCGAGCGTGGCCCACAACAAAATCGCGCCCATGCCGAGCGCGGTTGCACGATAAGGCGACACCGGATGCCCTTCTTCGAGGTCCGCCATCTGCCGCGTTGCGCCGGGCGGAGCGCAAGCCTTAATGTCACGGCATGGCGCACGCAATCACCGATACCTTGAAAATCGCTCTGGCCCAGCTCAACCCTGTTGTCGGCGACCTTGCCGGCAATGCCGCCAAGCTGCGCAAGGCGCGCGCAGACGCGGCGGCCAAGGGCGCCCACCTCGTGGTGGTTCCGGAGCTCTTCATCACCGGCTATCCGCCCGAGGATCTCGTGCGCAAGCCGGCATTTGCCGCCGCCGCGCGCAGAACCGTCGAGGCGCTCGCGGCCGAGACCGGTGATGGCGGCCCGGGCATCATTGTCGGGACGATCTGGGCGGAGAACGGCAGGCTCTACAACGCCGCGGTGCTGCTGGATGGCGGCAGCGTCCAGGGCGCGCGCTTCAAGGTCGATCTGCCGAACTATGGCGTGTTCGACGAGAAGCGCGTGTTCGATGTCGGGCCGATGCCAGGACCGATCGGCTTCCGCGGCGTGCGCATCGGTGTGCCGATCTGTGAGGACATCTGGCGCGACGAGGTGAGCGAGTGCCTGCAGGAGACGGGCTCGGAGATGCTGATCTCGCCCAACGGCTCGCCGTTCGACTGGCCGAAACCGGACCAGCGCATGAACGTTGCCGTCGCGCGGGTTACCGAGACCAGACTGCCGCTCATTTATCTCAACCAGATCGGCGGCCAGGACGAGCTCGTCTTCGACGGCGCCTCGTTCGTGCTCAACGCGGACCTGAGCCTTCCCGTGCAGATGCCGGCGTGGGAGGAGGCGGTCACGATCGTCGAGATGCGGCGGTCCCCGGGCGGATGGGCGTGCCGGCAAGGCCAACGGTCGCCGATCGAGGCGCACGAGGCCGGCGCCTACCATGCCTGCATGCTGGGCCTGCGCGACTACGTGAACAAGAACGGCTTCCCCGGCGTCGTGCTGGGCCTGTCGGGGGGCGTGGACTCGGCCCTGGTCGCCGCCATGGCTACCGATGCCCTTGGGCCTGAGCGCGTGCACTGTGTGATGCTGCCCTATCGCTACACCTCCAAGGAGAGCCTGTCGGATGCGGCGGCCTGTGCCGAGGCACTGGGCGTGCGCTATGAGACCATCCCCATCGCACCGCCGGTGGATGGGTTCCTGAAGGCGCTGGCGGAGGCGTTCTCCGGCACCAGGCCCGACATCACCGAGGAGAACATCCAGAGCCGCGTGCGCGGCACCATGCTCATGGCGATCTCCAACAAGTTCGGCGCCATGGTGCTCACCACCGGCAACAAGAGCGAGATGTCGGTGGGCTATGCCACGCTCTACGGCGACATGAACGGCGGCTTCAATCCGATCAAGGACCTCTACAAGATGGAGGTGTACGCCCTGGCGCGCTGGCGCAATGCGCACGCCCCCAAGGGTGCCAAGGGCCCTGCCGGGACCGTGATCCCGCAGAGCATTCTCACCAAGGCGCCAACCGCCGAGCTGCGCGCGAACCAGACGGACCAGGACAGTCTGCCTCCCTACGAGGTGCTGGACGACATCCTCAAATGCCTGGTGGAGGACGAGATGCCGCTCGCCGACATCATCGCGCGCGGGCACGCACCCGAGGTGGTGAAGAAAGTCGAGCGGCTCTTGTATCTCGCCGAGTACAAGCGGCGGCAGGCGGCGCCCGGCGTGAAGATCTCCGCCCGCAACTTCGGGCGCGACCGGCGCTATCCCATCACCAACGCATTCCGCGAGGACGTGGGCGGGCTGTGATCGCAGCCCTGCCATCATGGTTAATTTTCATTGACTATGACCAAATGACGCGCCATGACTCGGGGCCGGGGCTTGCGCAGCACCGGCCTGATGTTCCGACCTGTGATTACTCGAGCCGGGTCGCTCCAAAGCGGTGGTGCCGCTGGGGATGAGAGGCGGTTGTCGCATCGCTTTCACCGTTGCCTCGTCTGCGATGGGCCTTGCGGGCATTTTCTCGGCCCTTTTTTGTTTGTGACATTCGATGCTTCCAAAATTGGTGGACGCAGGGCTGGCGGGGGCCGTCCGGTGGTTCGCAAGACTGCGGCCTCAGAGGCCGCGGGGAGAGAGGGAGTATTGGCATCATGATTTGCATCATGCGAGGCTTTGTCAGCACCATTCTTTCCCTGTCGCTGGCCCTGTCGCTGGCCCTGTCGCTGGTCGGAACCTGCATCGGGCTTGCCGCGCAGCCGGCCTTCTCTCAGACCAGCCCGCAGGCCGGCGTGTCCCTGCTCGACCAGCATCGGGCGAAGGCCAACGAGAATGTCGTCACGATCATCTCCGGCAATCCCAACGGCGGCTATCTGACGATCGCCCATGACATCGCGGCCGTCGTCGACGATGGCGACGATCTGCGCGTTCTGCCCATCGTGGGACGGGGCGCCGTCGGCAATGTGCGGGATGTCTTGTTCCTGAAGGGTGTTGATATGGGCCTCGTCAACACCGTGACCTTGAACAATTTCAAGCGCAGCCATGCGCTCGGGCGGCATGTCGCGCAGCAGGTCGTGTACATCACCCGGCTCTTCGAGGACGAGTTTCATGTTCTGGCGCGTCCGGAGATCAAGGAGCTCAAGGATCTGGACGGCAAGGAGGTCAACTACAGCGACTCGGGCAGCGGGGCACAGCTCTCCGCGCAGTTGATGTTCGCGGGGTTCGGCATCAAGCCCAAGGAAGTCAACATGGGGCAGGCCGATGCGATCGAGAAGATGAAGCGCGGCGAGGTGTTTGCCACCGTCTGCACGTGCCTCAAGCCGCTGCGCCCGTATCAGGCCGTCCCCAAGGAGTTGGGGTTCAGGCTGCTGCCCATCCCTCTCGATGGGCCGATGCTGGACGACTACGTGCCGGCCACCTTCACCAGCGCCGACTATCCCAATCTGGTGCCCGAGGGAACCGCCGTGGAGGCCGTCGCCGTGCCAACCTCGCTCATCGCCTACAACTGGCCCGCCAACCATGAGCGCTATCGCCGGATTGCCAGGTTCGTAGACGCCTTCTTCGGCAAGTTCGAAGCGTTCCACAAGGCCCCCCGGCACCCGCGCTGGAAGGCTGTGAACCTCACGGCCGAGCTGAAGGGCTGGACGCGGCTGAAGGCGGCGCAGGAGTGGCTGGACAAGGTGCCGGCGCAGCGGTCGGTGCCCTCGGCGTCGCCCGGCATCGATACGGTTCTGGCTCGCGCGCAGGCGGCGCGCGCAGCGCCCGCTAGCCTGGTGGAGCAGGAGCGCCTGTTCCAGCAGTTCTTGGAGTGGAGCAGGCAGCAAGGGAAATAGCGCGCCTGGCGCAGTCTGCGACCGGTGGCCGGCGGGAGGGTCGGACCAATGGCAACGAGGGCTGATCGAGCAATCTGGCGGGAGGCCGCCTCGTGCTGCCGTGGGTGCCGCGGGCGCATGGCTCTCGCCATGGCCTTGGCGCTGATCTTTGCCGGGCCCGGCGGCAGCCGGGGTTGGGCGCAGGGTCAGACGAAGCCGGTCGTCAGCGTCGCGCCCGTCATTCAGGCGCGATCCGCCAAGGTGAGTGCCCTGCCGATCCAACTTGCACCCGCCAGCCAGATCCCGCGGCAGGCGTTCCTGCGCATCCGCGGCCTGCCGCCCACGGTTGCGCTCTCCGAAGGGCATTCCATCGCCATGGGGGCGTGGGCGGTGCCGCTGGCGGCCGTGCCGCGCCTGCAGATGGAGGTGCCGGTCGGTTCGGAGGGCAAATCGGAGATCGCGATCCTGCTGGTGTCGGTCGACGGGGTTGTGCTGGAGGAGACCAAATCCACCTTGGTGATTGTTCCCGGCGAGCAGGCAGATGCCGCTCCGCCCGCTGCTGCGCCCGCGGCATCGGCGCTGCGCATGCAGATCGAACGGCCGCCGGGGCCGGGTGCCGCGGGGCCTGAGCTTGCGCCTGGAGATCGCGAGCGTGCGCTCAAGATGGTGCAGAGAGGCAACGAGCTGATCACAGCCCGCGATTTCTCCGCCGCACAGCATTTCTACAAGCGTGCCGCAGAGATCGGGTTGCCCGAGGCCGCATTGGCATTGGCCAGGACCTACGACCCCGCGGAGCTCGCTCGGCTCGGCGCCGTCGGCTTGCGGCCGGATCCGGACACTGCGCGCACCTGGTACGAAAGGGCCCGCGCACTGGGCTCGACCGAGGCGGACGAGCTCCTGTCGCGCCTCAGCGCCGTTCGCTAGCTGCGCGGGCCATCATCTCGTTTCTCAGATTTCGTGTCACGTGGAAGAGGCCGGCCTGCAGGTCGCTTTGTGCCTTTCGAGCGACCACGTCCTCATGCAATATGGGCCTGTACTGAATGTTGATTTTCTTTGTGAGGAGATTTGAGCATGAACCTCTATCGCCTGTTCAATCGTCGCACGGACCCCCCTGGTCTTGCCAAGCCTGCGAGTTCCGCGCCCGGAGCCGGTGGACCGGAAGGCCCCCCGGCACCCGTCGGTGCGTTCATCACCCAGGAGTCCTTCGTCAGCTTTTCGGTTGTCACGGCCTTCGTGAGCACGGCCTACGGCGTAGCGTCCGTTTTGTTTCCCGTGGCGGCCAAGGATGCCAAGGCAACCATTCTGGCGGTCATTTGCCTTGCCGTCGGCGCGGCGATCTATGCGATCAATGTCACCGATCTCCAGAACCCGCCGACCTCCCGGCAGATGATTGTCGGCGCCTTTTTCGCCTTTGCCAACAGCATCCAGCTCTTTGCTGCAGCCTACGGCGTGACGACGCTCGCCAAGGGAGCATAGCGCCGCCTCCTATTCGCGGCCTTTCCTTGCTTGATTGCGCGGAGTTCTTGCATGTCTCAAACCAAGCGATACGTCGTTCTGCCGGCCTATGGCTTTCGCAGCTCGGCTTTGGCACAGATGGACAAGCTGCAGACGGTTGGCCCGGTCGTAAGGCTCGAAATGCGGGCCGGAGCGCGGGGGCGCCGCGCCGCACGAGGAGCCGCAACCGCCATGCGCGTCTTGCATTCGACCCATGAGAACGGGCCGAAATTGGTCGAGATGACCCCCGAGGCAGAGCTGAACCTGCGTGCGGAAAACCCCGGGCTCAAGGTGGTGCCGGTGGTGGAGTACCACAAACTGAACATGCAGCATCGGATCGAGCGGCGCGCGGTGATGACCGCTTCGAGCCGCGCGGCTGCCGAGGCCAGCCTCAATATCGTCGACAAGGACACCGCCAATCCGCTGGCAGGCGCGAGGGTCATCGCGTTTACAAACTTCGATCGAAGGGTCGGAGCCGAGGCCGTCAGCAGCAAGAGTGGTGTGGCGCGGCTGAAATTGGCGCCCGGGGACAAGATCGAACGGCTGTACATCTACGGCCCCACCGGGTTCTGGGGGCACTATGCAACCAACGCCAAGCTCAAGAGCGAGGAGAGCTTCGGCCTGAAGCCCATCGATTTGCAGGACCAGGGCACTCTGCTTCCCAGCTTCTACGGCAAGGTGCCGGCGACGGCGGGCGAAGGTGTCCGCATCGCCGTCATCGATACCGGCGTTGCGGAACGTCATCCGGGGCTGCCGAATGTCGGGGGCGGCGCCAATCTCGTGTTCAACGAGATCAACGGCAATATCGATGCAACGACCGAATGGGGCCCGGCGCGCAAGGATGGCGCGCATGGGACGCATGTGGCGGGCATCATCGGCGCGCGCGCCACCGCAAACGCCAAGGTGAGAGGCGTGGCCCCTGGTGTCGAACTGCGCAGCTATCGCGTCTTTCCGCATACAGGCAAGGGGGCACAGAACTACGACATCATGAATGCCATCGATCGGGCGGTGCTCGATGGGTGCCACATCATCAACCTCAGTCTTGGCGGCAGCGATGAGGACGAGGCGGTGCGCGCCGCCATCGGCAATGCGTTGGACAACGGCGTGCTGGTGGTTGCGGCCGCCGGCAACAATGGGCGCCGCGCCGTTCTGTATCCCGCGGCGCTGCCGGGATGCATCGCGGTCTCTGCGATGGGCCGCCGCGGAACCTATCCCAGGCAATCGACGGAGGAGTCGGATGCGGCGAAGCCCTTCGGCAGTGTGGACAAGGATGCGTTTATCGGCGCGTTCAGCAACGTGGGGCCTCAAATCGATGTTGCCGGACCCGGCGTGGGCGTTGTTTCAACCATGCCTGGGGATGCTTATGGCGTCATGAGCGGGACTTCGATGGCCTGCCCCGGGGTCGTTGGGTTCGCAGCCTCCCTCTTGGCCTCGAAGCAGCCTATAATGAACGCCGGCAAGGGCGAGCGCGTGAAGCTCTTGCAGGAGGCGTTGTTTGCGACCTGCCGTGTCCAGGGCTTCGGGCGCGATTTCGAGGGCTTCGGGCTGCCTGCCGGATAGAGGCGAGGTGGCCCCGCCGGATGGAGCATGGCGAGCCAATGCGAAAAATTCTGAGACGCATCGACGATGATGCGCCGCCCGCAAGGGAGGCAGCCAAGCGCCTGCAGGCGGAGGACGGCGTTACGGTGCTCGACGAGCAGCCGTCGTCGCTTCTGGTTGAAGGTGATGCAGAGGCGATCGAGGCGGCCGTGGAGTCCATCGAAGGCTGGAGCGTCTATGGTTCAACCAGCATCAAGGTGCCGGATGCGCGGCCGCGCGTGCTCCGCAAGAAGAAATGAACGAGGGCCGCGGCGGCATATTTGATCCGAACGGCTCTCAGGCGGCCGGGGCCCGGACCGGCCGCACCAGCCGGGTGACGCCCTTGCGCAGGAAGGCGACGGGCAGCGAGCAGCCGGGCCCCAGGGTCTTCACGCCCCGCGAGGCTTCCCGGTAGCCGAGCTTTTCGAAAAACGGCACGGCGTTGATGGTGGCGCTGATGCCGAGCTGGCTGAACCCTGATTGCATCGCCCGCGCCTCCACCTCGGCCAGCAGGCGCGCGCCGATGCCGAGCCGGCCGAACAACGGGTCGACGAACACGGAGGAGATGCGCGCAGTGCGGCCGTCGTCGCCGTTGACGTTCCAGGACGCGGTGCCGACAAGCTGTCCGTCGACGAACGCTCCAAAAACGTCTTCCGCCAGCAGGCAGTCGCTGTAGGCGGGTGACCTGACGAACGCAACGAAGGCGGCGATCTCCGCTTCGCTCAAGGCGTCGATCGACTGCGCGGTCATCGATTTGATATGCAGATAGCGGACGTTGGAATGATCGTCGATGCCGATGCGGCGGATCGTGATCGCGCCTCGACCCATGCCGTCTCCGGCGATCATGCGCGGGACTCGGTTACGTCGTGCATTGCGGCCGTCGCAAGAGATCTGCCGGACTCGGAATTTTCCCGGGCTCTTTGTTCGTCAGGTTTTTGGCGGCTTCGTGGCCGTAGCGCCTATTTGTTGGCGCCGAGCCTGACGTTGGGCCCCGTCGCGGGGGGCGGTTGCAGATCGGCCTTTCTATCCGTGCTCTGCTTGTACTCGGCCTGCTTGCACGAGCAGCCCTGCACGAACTCCTTGCGGTAGCGGAATGCCGATTTCAGGCTCGTATAGGGCTGCTGGCCATTGGCCGAGAGCGCCTGCTCGACGGCGCCGCCGGGGTTCTGGTGGTAATACAGCTCGGCCGGGGCTGCGCATTGCGACTGACAAATCTGGGCGTCGCGCTGGAAATGATTGGGCAGCGTGGAGAAGCTGACCGGGAAGTAGTAGCCGTCGCAGAGCCTGACGCACAGGGTGCGGTAGGTGGCAAACGGCAGGTTGCCGAACTGGTTGGTGGGGCCCCTGGGGCCGTCGCTCTCCTCACCGAACAGCATGGCGAAGGGATTGCTGGCGGCGTCGCGCTTGCGGGCTTCCTGCACGTACTGCTGGCCGCAGCCGTTGCGGGCAAGCTCGCGAACGATGTCGTCCTGATAGGACGAGCGCTCTCCGGTGCCCATGATTTGCCGGCGTTGCCGGTCGAGGTCCGCCATGCGCCGGCGGCTGTTCTCGACGTCGGCATTGAGCTGGATGCAGCGGGGGTTGCGCCGCAGGGTCTTGGAGAAGAGGAACTGGTCCCAGCAATCGGAGCGGTCGAGCTGAATGGTCGCCGAGCGGATGGTGCGATCGAGCTCGCGCATGTCCATCTCGATCTTGGGCAGAGCCTCGCGGCCTTGATTGCTGCCTTGCATCTCCAGAACCAGCCGCTGCTCGAGCTGCAGGCAGATGTTGCTGGGGCCGCGCGGGCCGTACGGAGACGCCTGGCTGCCCGGCGGCGGCTGGCCGGGTTGCGGTGGCGGGAGCTGGGACGGCGGCCGTACCGGCTCGCGCGGGACCGGACGCTGCTCGGGCTGCGACCACGGCCACCAGCCTTGCGCCATCGCATCGGCGACAGTGACGGCGATGCCGGCCAACAGGCATAGCACGGCTGTGACAAGACGTGCCGTGCGCGCTGGCATCCGGGTCGACATCTGGAAAATGCTCAAGGTCCCTACCGGCGAGCTGCCGATTCCCCAACCTTCTTAATGAATTATGGGATTGTTGCGGCAAGGGGTCAACGCGACCGGGCACCCCACCTGTCACGCCCGGGGCTGACGTGCGGCGATGGTCGTGCGAGGCCGATCCGGCAAGCCCTTCGCATTGTTGCAAGATCCTCGCTCTGCGCCCTGTGCGCCGCAGTGGGCATGAGCGGCAACGCGCCTTGACGAAACTGGGGAAAGCCCTGATAAGGCGCCCCATGCAGGCCACGCGCGAAACGACCGGTCAGGTTATTTGCGGCATTATTGCAACGAGCTAGCCATTGTGCTGGCGCGGGCCGCTTCTTTGCTCTCCTGATGTCAGAGAAAACGCCCTGCCAGCGGCGAGGGACCCGTGACGCTCACGCTCTACAACACGCTGACGCGAAGGAAGGAGCCGTTTCAGCCGATCGATGCCGGAAACGTCCGCATGTATGTATGCGGACCGACGGTCTACGATTATGCCCACATCGGCAATGCTCGGCCCGTCATCGTGTTCGACGTGCTGTTCCGGCTGCTGCGGCACCTCTATGGGGCTGGACACGTCACTTACGCCCGCAACATCACCGATGTGGAGGACAAGATCAACGCCCGGGCGGCGGAGGAGGGCGTCCCCATCGGCGAGCTGACGGAGCGCACCACCAAGCAGTTTCACGCTGACGTTGCAGCCCTCGGCGTGCTGCCCCCCACCGTCGAGCCGCGCGCCACTGAGTACATCCGCCGCCGCGACAGCAAGCTCGACATGGTGCGGCTCATCGAGCGCCTCGTGCAGCGCGGCCATGCCTATGTGGCTCAGGACCACGTGCTGTTCGATGTGGCCTCCATGCCCGATTACGGGCGTCTGTCCAACCGCTCCCTGGAGGAAATGGAGGCGGGCGCCCGCGTCGAGGTGGCGCCCTACAAGAAGGGCCCCATGGACTTCGTGCTGTGGAAGCCGTCCAAGGCCGGGGAGCCGGCGTGGCCCTCGCCGGCCGGCATCGCCACGCCGGGGCGGCCCGGCTGGCACATCGAGTGCTCGGCGATGGCGGGCGCCCTGCTGGGCGAGGTGTTCGACATCCACGGCGGCGGCATTGATCTCGTTTTTCCCCACCACGAGAACGAGATTGCGCAATCGCGCTGCGCGCTCGGCACATCGGTGATGGCGAACGTGTGGATGCACAACGGCTTCCTGCAGGTCGAGGGCGAGAAGATGTCCAAGTCCCTGGGGAATTTCGTGACCATCCACGACCTCCTGCAGGAATGGCCGGGGGAAGCGATCAAGCTCGCCATGCTGTCGACGCACTATCGCCAGCCCGCGAACTGGACCGAGAAGGGGCTGATCGAGGCCAAGCGCACGCTCGATCATTGGTACGAGCTGACCGCCGATGCCGCCGAGGGCGCGCCCTTGTGCGCGGATGTGCTCCAGGCGCTGCAGGACGATCTCAACACGCCGCAGGCCATTGCCGCTCTCCATGCGTTGCGTTCGGAAGCCGCCAAGGGGGCCAAGCCTGCCGCGGCCTGTCTGAAGGCGTCGGCCCGTCTCATGGGGCTGCTGCAACTCGATACGGGCGCGTGGAAGGCGTGGCGGCCGGCCGCCCTTGCCATCGACGAGGGAAAGGTGGAGGCGCTCATCGCCGCCCGCAACGCCGCCCGCACGGCCAGGGACTTCAAGGAGGCCGACCGCATCCGCGACGCGCTCACCGCCATGGGCATTGGGCTCAAGGATGCGAAGGACCCCGCCACAGGTGAGATCGTCACCACGTGGGAGGTGAAGCGGTGAGGCGTGCAACGCACACTACCTGTCATCCCGGCCGAAGCGGTCGCGCAGGGGCGCGATCGCGCAGAGCCGGAACCCAGCCGCTGGTGATGCGCGACTCCTTGTGGTCCTGCGTCCCGGATCGGCCTGCGGCCGTCCGGGATGACAGGCAGATAGTCCAGGCGAGGTGCAACCATGGCTGATCCCAACGCCCGCCCGCCGCTCCGGCAGCACCCCCACTACCAGTCCGCGCTCAAGATCGTCGTGGCAGCCTGCGCGGTTTACTTTGCGGCACGGTTTTTCGGGTATCTGTGATTGGGACGGGGCACCGAGGAAGCGAGCCGTCGCATCTGGAAGAAAGCCAAGGCATGATCCGCGAGCGCCTCTATCTGTTCGACACCACGTTGCGCGACGGCGCGCAGACGACGGGTGTGGATTTCTCGCTCGAGGACAAGCGGCGCATCACCCGCACGCTCGACGAGATCGGCATCGACTACATCGAGGGCGGCTATCCCGGCGCCAACGTCACGGATACCGAGTTTTTCAGTCGCGATCCGGGCCTTGCCAACGCCACCTTCACCGCCTTCGGCATGACCAAGCGTGCCGGGCGCTCCGTCTCCAACGATCCCGGCTTCCAGGCCACGCTGCAGGCGCACGCCGGCGCCATCTGCCTGGTCGCCAAGGCGTGGGACTATCACGTGCGCGTGGCGCTCGGCATCACCAACGAGGAGAACCTCGAAAGCATCACGCAGTCGGTGGAAGCGGTGGTGAGGAGCAATCGCGAGGCAATGCTCGACTGCGAGCATTTCTTCGACGGCTACAAGGCGAACCACGCCTACGCGCTGGCGGTGGCGACGGCTGCGCACGAGGCCGGCGCGCGCTGGGTCGTGCTGTGCGACACCAACGGCGGCACGCTGCCGCACGAGATCGCCGCCATCGTCGCGGACGTTAGCCGGCATGTGCCGGGCTCGCATCTGGGCATCCACACCCACAACGACACCGAGAATGCGGTCGCCAACACGCTGGTGGCCGTGCACGCCGGCGTGCGTCAGATCCAGGGTGCGTTGAACGGGCTCGGCGAGCGCTGCGGCAATGCCAACCTCGCGTCCATCATCCCGACGCTGCTTTTGAAGAGCGAGTTTGCCGACCGCTTCGAGACCAACATCACGCCGGAGCGGCTGCGCCGGCTCACCCATGCCAGCCGGCTGCTGGACGAAATCCTCAACCGCGCGCCCAATCGGCAGCAGCCCTACGTCGGCGAGGCGGCCTTCGCCACCAAGGCAGGCATCCATGCCTCGGCCATCCTCAAGGAGCCCCAGACCTACGAGCACGTGCCGCCCGAGAGCGTGGGCAACCGCCGCCGCGTGCTGGTGTCGGACCAGGCGGGCAAGTCGAACCTGCTCTACGAGCTGGAGCGGCTGGGAGTGCCCATCGGCAAGGACGATCCGCGCGTGGCCCGCCTGCTGGACGAGGTGAAGGCGCGGGAAGGCATGGGTTATGCCTACGAGGGTGCCGATGCCTCCTTCGAGCTGTTGGCGCGGCGGCTCTTGGGCGAGGTGCCGCGCTATTTCACGGTCGACAGCTTCCGCGTGATGGTCGAGAAGCGCCATAACGCGCTGGGCAAGCTGGTCACCGTCTCGGAGGCCACCGTCAAGGTGTTCGTCAACGGCAGCGAGGAGCCGGTGTGGTCGGTGGCGGAAGGCAATGGCCCGGTGAACGCGCTCGACCAGGCCCTGCGCAAGGACCTCGGCCGCTATCAGGGCATCATCCGCGACGTGGAGCTGGTCGACTACAAGGTCCGCATCTTGACCAGCGGCACCGAGGCCGTCACCCGCGTGCTGGTCGAAAGTCACGACAGGCGCACGGGCGAGCGCTGGTTCACGGTCGGCGTGTCGCCCAACATCGTCGACGCCAGCTTCGAGGCGCTGATCGACTCGATCACCTACAAGCTGCTGCGTGCCGGCGCCGAGGCGGCGTGACCGCAGCCGGTGGGGTCACCGGAATGTCGCGCCGTCCTCGATGCGGTACGGCTGGCAGGTCTCACGCACGCGAATGTCGTGGCCGATGGCCCGGCAAACCTGCCCCTTGACGCTGATGCTCGCGCGGATCTGGTCGAAGGACGCGCGCATGCCATAGCTGCGGGCAATGCGCGCAAGGTTCTGTTCCTGGCAGTAGGGGGTTGCGATCGGTCGGCCCTGGACGATCTGGAAATTGCCGTCGCACACGATGCGCGCCTGCGCGCCGTCGCTGGGCGCGGTCAGGACGGCGCCGAGAGCTATCGCTGCGATGCTGAAACGTTTCATGACGAGGCCCTCAAGTTGCGAGATGCGGCGACGATAGCAGAAAATCGGACGTATTGAGATCAGTGCTCACGTGACTGTGATGCGCAGGCTCACGATCCGATCAGCTTGGCGGCGGCTTGGCTCGGCAGCAAGGCACCGCCGAGCACGGCATCGGCAAGCTCGTCGAGCTCTCCGCCCTGTCCCATCCGTATGCGGTCGGCAACCAAATCTGCTGCGGCGCGCGCGATCAGATAGCGCGCACGGCGCCGGCGGCGGGCCTGGGCTCCGCCGGCTGCGACGCTGGTGCCCACCGCGTCGATGGCCTCCGCCAATTCCGGCACGCCGGCGCCCGTGGCCGCGATGACCTTCAGCACCGGCACTTTGCCTCGCGCATCGGCCTTGAGCGACAGGGCGCCCTTCAGATGCTGCAGCGTGCGCTCCGCGCCCTCGCGGTCCGCCTTGTTGACCACCAGCACGTCGGCAATCTCGAGCAGCCCCGACTTCATGGCCTGGATGTCGTCGCCGAGCCCGGGCGCCGTCAGGACGACGCGCACATCCGCCACCTCGGCGATATCGATGTCGGTCTGGCCGGTGCCGACCGTCTCGAGCAGGATGATGTCCTTGCCTGCCGCATCGAGGGCATCGATCACGCGTACCGCCGCAGGACACAGCCCGCCCAGATGGCCGCGGCTGGCGAGCGAGCGCATGAACACGCCATCGTCGTCGAGCGTCGCCGTCATGCGGATGCGGTCGCCCAGGATGGCACCGCCGGAAATGGGGCTCGACGGATCGACGGCGATGATGCCGACCGACTTCTTCTCCGCGCGCAAATGCTGGGTATAGGCGTTGATGAGCGTGGATTTGCCGGCGCCGGGGGGGCCCGTGAAGCCGACGACCAGGGCGTGCCCGAGATGGGGCTGCATGGCTTCCAGCAGCCGGGGCGCCGCCGCCGAGAGGCGCTCAAGCTCGGTGACCGCGCGGGAGATGGCCCGCCGTTCGCCTGTCCGCATGCGCGCGAGCAGTCCCTTGAGATCGGCGAGATCCTGCGTTTCTGGACTGGGTTTGGGGTGCGCCATGCACGCTCAGATACTGGGCCGCATCCTTGCGCGCAACTGTCGAGGTGGCGCGCGCCCAATTGCGCCTGAATTTGCGGAAAAAAAGCCGGTGCCCCGGTCGGGGAGGGGAAGGCTTGCGGTGGCCCGGGGGCTATAGGAGCGGAGGATAGGGCACAGGCGGGGGATCGGTGACCTTCCTTAGCGCACGCTGCGCCACAATGCGCACTCTGCGCTCGCGCATCGCCCGCGCCCGCGCCTCGCGCGCGGCCTGCTCCGCCGCTGCACGGGCGGTGAGCAGCTGAGCAACCTGCTCGCGCGCGTCCTTGGCGCCGCGCTCGGCGCTCTCTCTGGTCCGCTGGGCCTGGCCAAGCTGCTCCCTGACGGCCTGGAGCGCGCCCAGCGTCTTGGCCAGACGGCCGCGCGCCTCCGCCGCCGCGGCTTCCGCCGCTTGCAGGGCGGCGACCGGTCCGAGGTCCGGCGTTTGGCTCTCGCCTGCGGTCTTGGCGGCCAGCTCGGCTGCCGCGTGCGCGCGGCGCTCATTGAGGAGCTGCGCGCGGATGTCCTTGACGTGCTGGTCGGCCGCGATGCGGGCAAGCCGCTCTCTGGCGATCAGCTCGCGCAGGTGGCGCGACCGGCCGTCGGCAGGCTCGTCGGCATCCTCATCCGGCGCCGGCTCGGCCTGAGCGGATTCGATCGAGTTGGGAACCTTGCCGAAGAGCGCCAGAACAAGCTCGCCTGCGCCCTCGCGTGCCGAAGTATGCACGTAGAAGCTGCCGGCGACGGCAAGCAGCAGTGACGCAGCGAAGGCCGTCCATGTGCGGCGCGACCATCGGGGGCCGCCGGCGGCATTGCAGGCGCGCCACGGATTGTGGGTGCCGAGATTCCACAAATGTCCCTCGAGGTCGCGGCAGGAATAGCCGCGGCTGCCATCGGCCTCGACCTCGATGTCCAGCACGATCTCCGCGCCAGCCGCTTTGGCGCGGGCATAGTGGGCCTTCGCGTCGTCCACGAACAGGTAGCAGATTTGCGTTTCGACGCCGCCGATCTCGTCGGGCTGCACCATCAGCTTGCCGAACGGAGTATCCTGGATGGGAACCACCATCACCATGCCGGTGCCGAACGCGAGTTCGCCGTAGATGATGGTGCCCTGCGCATCCTTGACGAGGCGGTGCACCGTGAAGCCGAAGGCCTCCTGCAGCCAGGCGATGGCTGCGGAAACGTCGCGGTAGCGCACGGTCGGAATGACCGAGGCGCCCGCGGACCGGAAGTGCACGGGTTTCACGTTACTTGCCATGTTTGCGTCCCGTGACTCTGACCGACTGATGGCGCTGTTGACCGATGCGCTGACGCCTGCCTTGGGATGCCAGCGGCATTCTCGTGTCGCGGACACTCCCCCCACTGCCCCCGCGGGCGCTGTGGTGACCCCTGACGCTTAGCGGGAAAGGGTCACCAGAGGGTTAAGGCATGTGCCGATTTACGTTTTGAATGAACAACTTAAACGATCTCATTGGGAGGTGATCTGCACCGGTATCGCTATCTGCAGAGAAATGGCCGGGGCCGAGGGGTGCGCCTGCGCACAATTGCACGGATCGTTGGAGCCGGTCATGCTGGCCGGGCGGCGTGGTGTCGGGGGGGCGACCATTGAGGGCTGGCATGGCAACCGTTGCTAAGGCCGCCTGCCGTGCAGGCGCAGGATTGGCGGCAGCCGTCCTTGCCGTGCTGCTGGTGCTGCAGCAACTCTGCGCTGCCGGACCCGACCCGAACGCCACGGAGGCCGCCCAGGCCGCCATCGTCGAGCGTGCCCTCTCCGGGCTGCAGCCGGCGTCAGCGTCCGATCGGGCCGATCATCTCTATTTCGTTGGCTTCGCCGGCTATGGGCCCGAGGCCGTGTTCAAGCGCGAGGTGATGGCCGTCCAGGAGCTGTTCAAGGAGCGCTTCGGCACCAAGGGCCGGTCCGTGGCGCTCATCAATCACAGCACCACGGTCGAGCAGTTTCCGCTGGCGAGCGCGCAGAACCTCGAGCGCGTGCTGCAGCACCTTGGAAGGATCATGGACCCCGGCCGGGACACGCTCTTTCTGTTTCTCACCTCGCACGGGGAGCGGGCGCTGCTGGCGGTGGAGATGCCGGGCTTCAGTCTGGAGCACCTGACGCCCGCCATGTTGAGGAGCATGCTGGATCAGTCCGGCATCAGAAGACGCATCGTCGTCGTCTCCGCGTGCCACTCCGGCAGCTTCATCCCGGCGCTGGCGAATGCAACGACCCTGGTCATCGCCGCGGCACATGCGGACCGCACGTCGTTTGGATGCGCGGACAAGCGGGAATGGACCTATTTCGGCGATGCCTATTTCAACAACGCGCTCAGGCAGGAGACGTCGTTCCGCAAGGCATTCGATCGGGCCAAGCGTCTCGTCGAGCAATGGGAGAGCGTGGAGCGCCTGGTCCCCTCCCTGCCGCAGATCATGGGTGGGGAGGCGCTGACAACCAAGTGACGACGGGGACCTGGCCCCAACGAGGCTTCAAACACCAGCACAGGGAGGTTTGCATGCAGAAGCAAGCGAGATTGCGCACCCTCATGCGGGGTGCGGCCATGCGGGTTGCGGCCACGCGGGTTGCGGCATGTGCCAGTCTCATCCTCGGGGCGCTGGCCGCCGTCTCGAGCCAGCAGGCCCGGGCCCAGGAGCCGATCAGGATCGGGTTCGGCATGGCGCTGACCGGGCCCTTGGCTGCCAACGGCAAATCGGCGCTGCTCGGCATGCGGATCTGGGAGGAGGACATCAACAAGAAGGGCGGGCTCATGGGCCGGCCGGTGAAGCTCGTCTACTACGACGACCAGAGCAATCCTTCGACGGTGCCCGGCCTCTACGCCAAGCTGCTCGACGTGGACAAGGTCGACATGATCGTCAGCGGCTACGCCACCAACATGATTGCGCCGGCCATGCCCGTGGCCATGCAGCGAGGCAAGGTCTTTCCTGCGCTGTTCGGCACCGGCGTCAACAGCGAGTTCAAATACAACAAGTACTTTGCAATGATCCCGACCGGTCCGGATCCCAAGCCGGCCTTCACCAAGCCGTTCTTCGAGGTGGCCATGGCACAGAGCCCGAGGCCGGAGACCATCTCGCTGATGGCCGCCGACGCTGAGTTCGGCCGCAATGTCTGCGACGGGGCTCGCCAGAACGCCACGGCGGCGGGGCTCAGAATCGTCTACGACAAGACCTATCCGCCGACGACCACCGACTTCGCCCCGATCATCCGCGCGGTCCAGGCTGCCAATCCGGATGTCGCGGTGTTCTGCTCCTATCCGCTCGATTCGGTCGGCCTGATACGGGCGATCGGCGAAATCGGCTTCAAGCCGAAGATCCTCGGCGGCGCGATGGTCGGCGTCCAGGCAACAGCCATCAAGCGGCAGCTCGGGCCCTTGCTCAACGGCATCACCAACTACGAGACGTGGGTGCCCGCCAAGACGATGGAGTATCCGGGCGTCAACGCGTTCCTGGAGAAATACCAGGCGCGGGCCGGAGCCGAGGGCGTCGATCCGCTGGGCTACTATCTGGGCACTTGGGGCTATGCCTATGCGCAGCTCATCGAGCAGGCCATCAGCGGTGCCAACAGTCTCAACGACGACAAGCTCGCCGAGTATTTCCGCACCGCCACCTTCAAGACCATCATGGGGGATGTGAAGTTCGGTGACCAGGGCGAGTGGGCGCAGTCCCGCTTCATTGCGGTCCAGTACCACAGCATCAAGGGCAGCGAGCTTGACCAGTTCCGCGGCATGGCGGTGCAAACCATCGTTGGGCCCAAGGCGTTCGAGACGGGCAAGCTGATCTATCCGTACGAGAAGGCGAGGTAGGTTCGCCGTTTCGGGCTCGACTGTTCTGCTGCGGCCGCCACGGTTCGGCCGCAGGGGTGAGGGGCTGCGCCCGTGACGGGCTGCAGGTCCCTCAGCCACCTCCTTGCGCCTTCCCCCACAGCCGTGCAGAGGCGATGTCGGCGCCTTCGCGCAGGGCCCTGAGTTTTTGCCACACGATGCGTGCTGCCACCCATTCGCGGCCGGTGAATGTGCCGAAGCCGCAGTCGGTGGACGCGATCACGCGCTCGCGGTCGCCGACAACGGCCACGGCCTCCTCGATCCGCCGCGCTACCACCTGCGGGTGCTCGACGAAGTTGGTGGTGGTGTCGATCACGCCCGGGAGCAGCAGCCAATCCCTCGGCAGGGGATTGCCGCGCAGGGTGTCGTACTCGTGCTGATGGCGCGGGTTGGCGAACTCGATGGTGAGCCCGCCGACGTGCGCCTGATAGAGCACCGCCAGAATGGATGCGAGAGGAATGTCGTGAATGTGCGGGCCCTCCCAGTTGCCCCAGCAGCAATGCAAGCGCACGCGGTCGCGAGCAATGCCCTCGAGCGCCGTGTTGATCGCCGCCATGTGCAACTCGCAGGTCTCGACGAATTCGGCATCGGTCTGATCCTGGAACGTCATGGTGCGTTCCATGGCGAGGTCGGGAGCGTCGATCTGGAGGATCAGGCCGGCGCGATGGATGGCCTGGTACTCGGGCCGCATCTCGCGGGCGAGCGTCATCAGGTAGTCCTCGTGCGATGCGTAGTAGGCATTCATCATGGTGGTTGCGACGATGCCGGGTGAGGGCGCCGTCGCGAACGTTTCGGCGAATGGCGTTCCAGCCGCGGTCGCACAGGCCTTGAAGCGCGCGATCTCGCTCTCGATGTCCTTGGTGCCGAGATAGCGCACCTCGCCGATCGCCTGCGGCGCATTCGAGATCTTGCTGCGCTTGGGAAAGCGCCGCAGGAACATCTCGATCAGCTCGGGCACCTCCTGGAAATCCCTGCCGACCTTGCGCTCGGATTCGCCGCCGAAGCCCGCCATGCGTTCCGGGATGTAGGTCTGGAAGCCGACACGCTGCTGCTCGCCGTCGTTGCCGATGTCGACACCGGCGGCGATCTGGGCGTCCACCGTCGCACGCACGGCGCGATCCATTTCCGCATCCATCGCGGCAGGGTCGATGGCCTGGCCGGCCTCGCGGCGGATCAGGAGATCGGTCAGCACCGCGTTGCGCGGAAGGCTGCCCACGTGCGTGGTCAGGATGCGGTTGCGGCTGTGGATCATGAGCGCTCCCTTGTGCTTGTCCTGGGCCCTAGGTCACCGACTCATTAAACCGCATCCAGATTCGGATTGCAGCAAGCTTCACCGAGGCGAGAAAGTTGGCGTCG
>JAIEQJ010000004.1 GCA_019747815.1 Hyphomonadaceae bacterium | reverse complement strand
GGCGGTCGCGGTGGACGGTCGGCTGCCGGCCGCGGCGAGGCGCGCAGCAACGGCGCCGCACATCGCAGCAGTGCGCGGCCAGGCGGCGGACGCCAGAGCGGGCAGCAACGGGCCGCGCAGACGGCTTCCGCGTCAGACGACCGCCCGCCGGAACAGCGTCGCAAGCCGCAAGCCCAGACCGATCGCCAGGGCGAGCGCCGGACCGATCGCCGGACCGATCGCCAGGCCGAACGCCAGGGCGGCAACCGCCACCAGCAGCCTCGTCAGCAGAAACAGGCGGCACAGAGCCGGCAACCCTGGGAGCCCCGCGAGCCGCGCCGGCAGCCCGACCGCGGCAGCGGCGGTCCGACCCCCGTTGGTCTCGGCGATCACGTGCCGGCCTTCCTGAAAAAGACGACGCGCAGCGCGCAGAGCTAGGCCAAGCACGCGGCATGGCGCGCGTTGCACGAGGCCCGGGATGAGGGCGTGGACTGCACGGCAGAACGGGAAGACTGTTTCCTTTGCTGCCCACGGCCGGCCTGTTGCGTGGTAGGTGTCATGCCGGGACTTGGTCCCGGCATCCAGCGGGCAGCGAGTGCCGCGCGCTTGGCCGGCAATGGGCTGCCCGAGACGTCGGCGACCCTGCGCGGCGGCTCACTTTAGTTTCCGTCCCCATGTTGCTAGGCTCTCCCGATGGGTGTCCAGCATGGCGGCGCGTCGCCTCTGCAAGCTCTTTCCAACTTGTGGTCGGCCGCCGGCGGCGATCGGGCAGCGCTGGAGCGCGTGCGCCTGACCGGCGCCGATCCCGTCCTGCCATCGTCCTTTCGCGTCGGAACGGCGGCGCAGGCGAGTATCGCAGCCACGGGCCTTGCTGCGGCCGAAATCTGGCAGCAGCGCACCGGGCGCACGCAAACCGTTGACGTGGACATGCGCCACGCGGCCGTCGAGTTCCGCAGCGAGCGCCATATGCGCACCGACGGCAAGCCGCCGGGGCCAGCCTGGGACAAGATCGCCGGCGTCTATCGCACGGGCGATCAGCGCATGGTGCGGCTGCACACCAATTTTCCCCATCACCGCGACGGCCTCCTGAAGCTGCTGGACTGCGCCTACGACCGCGCCGCAGTGCAGGCCGCGCTTATGCGGTGGGAGGGCGAGGCCTTCGAGACCGCGGCTGCTGATGCCAAGATGGTGGCAACCCTGATGCGCTCGCCGGCCGAATGGGCCTCCCATCCGCAAGGCCAGGCCGTCGCGCGGCTGCCGCTTCTGGAAATCACCCGGATCGGCGAGGCGCCGACCCGCCCGCTGTCGCGCAATCCCGAACGCCCGCTCTCCGACATCCGCGTGCTCGATCTCACGCGCGTCATCGCGGGCCCCGTGTGCGGGCGCGCGCTGGCCGCCCACGGCGCCGATGTCATGCGCATCACGGCACCGCACCTGCCGGGGCTGCCCAAGCTCGACATCGATACCGGCCGCGGCAAGCTCTCCGCCGCCATCGATCTGCGCGCCACCGACGATCGCGACTGGCTGCGCGGACTGGTGCGCGAGGCGCATGTGTTCGTGCAGGGCTACCGGCCGGGCGCGCTGGCGGCCAAGGGTTTTGCCCCCGAGGCGCTGGCCGAGATGCGTCCTGGCATCGTCGTGGTCTCGCTGTCGGCCTACGGCCACGAGGGCCCGTGGGCGGCCCGGCGCGGCTTCGACTCGCTGGTGCAGAACGCAAGCGGCCTCAATGTGGCCGAGGCCGAAGCCGCCGGCGTCCCCGCCCCCAAGGAGCTGCCCGCCCAGGCGCTCGACCATGCCTCAGGCTATCTCATGGCGTTCGGGGCCATGATGGCGCTGGCGCGCAAAGCCGAGGAAGGCGGGTCGTGGCACGTCGCCGCGTCGTTGGCGCAGACGGGCCACTGGCTGAGCAGCCTCGGGCGCGTCGACGGCGGCTTCGCCTGCCCGGAGCCGTCCGGCGAGGAACTGAGGACCCTGACCGACGAGATGGAGACGCCCTTCGGCCGCCTGGGCTTTGTCAAGCACGCCGCCATCCTGTCCGAGACGCCAGCCTTCTGGGCCCGCCCGCCCGTCAAGCTCGGCACGCATGCGCCCGTGTGGCCGGTGTGAGGAGTTCCCTCTCCCCGCAAACTAGCGGGGAGAGGGAGAAGAGCGGCGGCCTCACCGTTTCGGCATTTTCGGTTTCTTCCTGGCCGCGGCCCGCTGTCCCGCCGCCAAGGCCGCACGCGCCCACTCGACCATCGCATCGGGCTCGTCGAACAGGCGCTCCGGCACACGCCAATAGCTGCCAACCGCAATGGTCCGGCCCCTGGCCTCGTAGCTGAAGGGCTGCATGCCTTCCGCCGCATAGGCGCCGCGATTGGCATCGTCCACGCGGAAGTAGAGCGTATCGCCCAGGATGAGCGCGAAAATCACACCGTCGCAGTAGACGCCGGCGCCGCTGAACATGCGTCGCGTGGTGACATGCCCGAGCGGGATCAGCAGATCCTTCACGAACGCGATGAACTCGCCGGTCGCCGCCATGTCTCCCTCTCCCCACGCGTTTTCCCAAGACCCCCCTCTCCCCCGTGAAGGACGGGGAGAGGAAATGCCGGCAGGAGAGGCAGCAGATGCGCCATTCTATCCCGCCTGGAAACGCTATAGCCTGTCCATCCTCGCGACGCACCAGCAGAGGGTTCCGCGCATGGCCGCCGACGACCTCGCCTTTGCTTCCGCCGCCGAGCTTGCAGGCCTGATCCGCAGCAAGGCGGTGTCCGCAACCGACGTCATGCGCGCCACGCTGGCGCGCGCGGAGAAGGCGCAGGGCGCGCTCAACTGCTTCATCACCATCTGCGGCGATCAGGCCCTGCGCGATGCCGCCGCTGCCGACGCAGCCCTCGCCAGGGGCGGCGCGCTCGGGGCGCTGCACGGCGTGCCGTTCCACGTCAAGGATCTGATCAACACCAAGGGCGTCCGCACCACGTTTGCCTCCTACATGTACGAGCACAACGTGCCGACGGAGGACTCCGTGTCCGTGGCGCGCCTCAAGCAGGCCGGCGCCATCCTTTGCGCCAAGACCACCACGCCCGAGTTCGGCCATATGCCCTATACCGAGGCGCCGCTGTTCGGCCGCACGCGCAATGCGTGGGCGGCGGACCGCACCAGCGGCGGCTCATCCGGCGGCGCGGCAGTCGCTCTGGCAGCGGGTGTGTGCCCGATCGGCGTGGGCACCGATGCCGGCGGCTCGACTCGCATTCCGGCGGCGGCCAACGGCGTGGTCGGCTTCAAGCAGTCGGCCGGGGTCGTGCCGCACGACATGGCGCCGGAGGTGTTCGCCAACATCTCCAGCATCAACCCCATGGCCCGTACGGTGATGGACACGGCGCTGATGCTCGAAGCCATGGCCGGCCAGCACCCGAGCGATCCCTATTCCTATGGCGCGCCGTCGACAGGCTTCGTTGCCGCCGCCAGACCGGAAGGCTCGCTCAAAGGTCTGCGCATCGCGTGGCGGCCGCTGCTCGCCAACACGGTCATCGATGCCCAGGTGCTCGATCTCACCGAGCGCGCCGCCATGACCTTGGGCGAGCTTGGCGCCACCGTCGAGCCCATGGACGACGACCTCGAGCCGGTGGAGCCCATCTGGTTCGCCTACGCCAGCGCGCTGTGGAACGCGCGCTTTCGCGACGCACTGCCCAAGTGGAGCAGCAAGCTGAGCCCGACGCTGCTGCGCCAGATGGAGCTCGGCAAGGACACCACCGGAGAAGCGGTGGGCCGCGCGCTGCTGGCCCGCACCCAGCTCTATCGCAAGGTGCAAGGCTGGTTCGACCGCTTCGATGTGATCCTCACGCCGACGCTGGCGCGCACCGCCATTGCGATCGAGCAACGGCTGTTCGAGCCGATCGAGATCGAGGGAGAGAAGGCCGATACGGTGCGCAAGGCCTGGTATCCCTACACGCACCCGTTCAACCTGACAGGCCATCCCGCCATAACGCTGCCGTGCGGGTTCCATAGCGACGGCTTGCCGGTCGGCGTCCAGCTCATCGGCCGGCACGGCGAAGACGCATCCCTGCTCAGGGTTGCGGCGCTGTTCGAGCAGGCCAAGCCGTGGGCGAGCCGGCAGCCCGTCGTTCAGGGACTCGACGAGGCGGACGGCCTGCCGGCCGACTAGAGCGCGATCGTTTCATATGGAAGCGCAGCTCCCAATTGAAACGTGAATCGCACTCTCGGCAACTCATCCAGAGCAGGGTTCACGCTTCGACCGAGGCCCTCGCCATTGTGGCAAGATGCTTCAATCCGAAGCGATCCTGCTCTAGTTGCTGGGCGGCAGATACAGGCACAGCAGCACGCCCTGATAGATGCAGGCGTGCATCCGGCTGTCCTTGCTCTCCCTGATCTTCGTATTCGACGTCACGGGCTTGGTGCCGAAACTGGTTGTGACCACCATGACGGGAACAGCCCCCGGATCGCTTGCCACGAAGGTGATGGCACTGACCGGCTCGCAATCGCGGTCCGAGCAACAATCGGGATCGTACCAGGAATGCGACCTCGCCGGTCTCGCCAGGACCACAACAACCACCAGGGCGAGCGCAACAATAACGCACCAACCGAGAGGATCTCTTTGAATTTCGCGGAGGAATCGCATGAAAACCTCACGTCAATGAGCCCCCTGCCGCGCCATTGCAAGCAGGGTGCCACACCCTGAGGCTTTCCCTAGCTGGACCCGATGCTATGTGATTCTGCGACCGATGCAACGGCGGAAGCTGTGGACTGACGGCCGTGAAACCACGGAGATGCTGCCGACACAAGGGGTTGCACAGACCTTGATGCGGCTGCAGACCGGCGGCGGCAAGCGCGGCTAGTACATGCCCAGCAGCAGCTTGGCCTCCTCGGACATGCGGTCCTTGTCCCAGGGCGGGTCGAACGTGAGCTTGACGGTGACCTGACCCACACCGGCGACGGAGCCGATCGCGTTCTCGACCCAGATCGGCATCTCGCCGGCAACGGGACAGCCGGGCGAGGTGAGCGTCATCTCCACGGCGACATTGCGCCCATCGTCGACGTCGATCTTGTAGATGAGGCCCAGCTCGTAGATGTCGGCCGGGATCTCGGGATCGTACACCGTCTTCAGCGCCGCCACGATGTCGGCGGTGAGCTGCTCCAGCTCCTCCGGCGGAATCGACGCGCCGGGCACGGCCTCGGCCTGCACGGATTTTGCCGCCGCCTGATCAGCCGCTGCCGGATCGGTCTGCTCTGTGACTTTGTCGTCCACGCTTCTCTTCGCTATCTCCCGCCCCGGCTCAGGCGAAGAACTGGCGCGCCTTGATAAGCGCGTCGGCCAGAACATCCACCTCGGCCTTGGTGTTGTACATCGCCAGCGACGCCCGGCACGTGGCTGTCACGCCCAAGCGCTCCATCAGCGGCTGCGCGCAGTGGTGGCCCGCACGCACGGCCACACCGGACCGGTCGATGATGGTGGAGATGTCGTGCGGGTGCAACCCCTCGACGCTGAAGGAGATGATGGCGCCCTTGTCCTTGGCCTGCCCGTGAATCTTCAACCAGTTGAGGCGGCCCAGCCGCTCGTGCGCGTAGTCCTTGAGGCCCGCCTCGTGCGCGGCGATGCGGTCGCGCCCGACCTGCATCATGTAGTCGAGAGCCGCGCCGAGGCCGATCGCCTGCACGATCGGCGGCGTGCCGGCCTCGAACTTGTGCGGCGTCTTGCCGTAGGTGACGTTGGCCTTGCTGACGCTCTCGATCATCTCGCCGCCGCCCATGTAGGGCGGCATGGCGTCGAGATGCTTCTTCTTGGCGTAGAGCACGCCGATGCCCGAGGGCCCGTAGGTCTTGTGCCCCGTGAAGACGTAGAAATCGACGTCGAGGTCCTGCACATCGACGGGCATGTGCACGGCGGCCTGGCTGCCGTCGACCAGCACCGGCACGCCGTGCGCATGGGCAATGCGCACGATCTCCTTCAGCGGCGTGACCGTGCCCAGCACGTTCGACATGTGCGTGATGGCCACCATCTTGGTGTGCTGGTTGAAGAGCTGCTCGAACTTGTCGAGCTGGAACTCGCCCTCGTCCGTGATCGGCGCCCACTTCAGCACCGCACCGCGCCGTTCGCGATGGAAGTGCCAGGGCACGATGTTGGAATGGTGCTCCATGATGGAGAGGATGACCTCGTCATTCTCGCCCAGGACCATGCCGCCGAACGCATTCGCCACCAGGTTGATGCCTTCGGTGGCGTTGCGGGTGAAGATGATCTCGTCAGCGCTCGGCGCGTTGAGGAAGCGGCGCACGGTCTCGCGGGCGTCCTCGTACTTGGCAGTGGCCGTGTTGGAGAGATAGTGCAGCCCGCGATGGACGTTGGCGTATTCCATCTTGTAGGCGTGCTCGATCGCGTCCAGCACCACCCTGGGCTTCTGTGCCGAGGCGCCGTTGTCGAGATAGACGAGCGGCTTGCCGTAGACCTCACGGAACAGAATCGGGAAGTCGGTGCGGATGCGCTCCACGTCGTAGGCGCTGCCACCCGCGGCTTCCACCCCTTTGATCATTGCCGTCATGGCCGTCCTTCTGCGCGGCATGCGCCGCGCTTCGCTTTACGCGACGAGACCCGACAGTCTGCCAACCGTCATGGCAGAGAGCGCCTCGCGCAATCTCTGATCCTCGACCTTGTCAAGCGCCTCGCCGACGAAGCTCTCGATCAGGAGCCGGCGCGCAACCTCCAGCGGAACGCCGCGCGCACGCATGTAGAACAGCAAATTCCGATCGAGCTCCGCCGCCGTCGAGCCGTGGCCGCAGACCACGTCGTCGGCATAGATCTCAAGCTCGGGCTTGGAATCGAACTCGGCATCCTCCGACAGCATCAGCACCTGCGCCATCTGCTTGCCGTCGGTCTTCTGCGCATCGGGGCGCACGATCACCTTGCCCTGGAACACACCGCGCGCCTTTCCGGCCAGCACGCCCTTGAACAGCTCGCGGCTTTCGCAGCCGGGCACCGCATGGTCGACCACCAGCGTCGTATCGATGTGCTCGGCATCCCGCCCCAGGAAGCAACCCGAGATGTCGAGCTTGGCATCCTCGCCCCGGAAGGTCGCCAGCAGGTTGTTGCGCACCAGCGCCGTCCCCGCGGTGAGATGGAAGGCGCGATAGCGCGCCTTGGCCCCGAGCGTTGCCAGCCAGCCGGCCACATGGCTGGTGCCGGCCCCTTCCAGCGTGCATTTCACATGCACGACGCCGGCGTCATCGCCGACGGCGATCTCGCTCAAGGCATTGGCCTGGCCGGCGCCGGCACCCGGCAGCGCCACGTGCGCCTCGATGATGGTGGCCTCGGCGCCGCTGCCGATCGTGAGGCTGTTGCGCGTAGTGAGCAGACGCGGCTCCTTGCCGGCGCGGACGAAGATGAGCAGCAGCGGCTTGGCGAGACGCACTCCCTTGGCGACGTGGACGAGCGCCCCGTCGGTCATGAACGCAGTGTTGAGCGCGATCATCGCCTCCTGGCCCGGCGCACTCGGGCGGATCGATGCATCGCCGGCGGACCGATCGAGCGCAAACGCCAGCGGCCCGATCTCGAGGCCCTTCTCCCTGCCGGCGGACGACAGCGCCGGCCGGTGGGTGCCGTTGACGAACACCACCCGGTGGGCGTCGAGTTCCGCCAGCCCTCCCAGTGCAGCCTCCAGATCGGCAACCGACACCCGCGTCGCGTCGGCAATCGCAGGAGGCAGCGCCTCCTTCAGGGTCGACCGCAGGTCCGTATACTTCCACTCCTCGATACGCCGGTGCGGAAAGCCGAGCCCGGCGAAGGCGCCGATGGCAGCCTTGCGCGCTTCGGCGACGGCGCGGCCGCCCGGCAGCTTCTGGGCGACAGCCTCGAAGCTCTCGGAATAGGCCTGCTCGGCCTTCGTTCTTGTCACAGCTACAGTCATCTCGTGTTGTGTCTTTTCGCTCGGGGCTCAGGCGTGCGCGGGCGTCTTGGGGCTGAACTCGGTGTAGCCGGTTTCCTCAAGCTCCAGCGCCAGCTCCTTGCCGCCGCTCTTCTGGATTGCGCCGCCGGCCATCACGTGCACCTTGTCGGGCACGATGTAGGTCAACAGCCGCTGATAGTGCGTGATGACCAGCATCGCACGGTCCTTGGAGCGCAGCCTGTTGACACCTTCGGAGACGATGCGAACGGCGTCGATGTCGAGGCCTGAATCGGTCTCGTCCATGACGCACAGCGACGGCTCCAGCATGGCCATCTGCAGGATCTCCATGCGCTTCTTCTCGCCGCCCGAGAAGCCGACATTGAGCGGACGCTTCAGCATCTCGTCCGACACGCCGAGCGCCGCTGCCTCCGCGCGCACGCGCTTCAGAAACTCGGGCGTGGTGAACTCGGCAAGCCCGCGCTTCTTGCGCAGGGCGTTCACCGCCGTGCGCAGGAACGTCATGGTGGCGACGCCGGGGATCTCCATCGGATACTGGAAGGCGAGGAAGACGCCCTTGGCGGCGCGCTCGTCGGGCTCCATCTCCAGCACGCTTTCGCCGTTCCAGAGGATGTCGCCCTTGGTCACCTCGTAGTCCTCGCGGCCCGCCAGCACGTAGGCGAGCGTGGACTTGCCCGAGCCGTTCGGTCCCATGATCGCGTGCACCTGGCCCTTGGGCACCGCAAGACTCACGCCCTTGAGGATCTCGGTGTCCTCATCGGCCAGCTTCACATGCAGGTTCTTGATTTCAAGCATCGCTCAGATCATCTCTCACACGCGATGGACCCCGCGCGTCCAGGCTCAGGCCTGGCGCGTGTCCACCATTTCGATTTCGGCGGGATAAAGCACACCCAGCCAGTCGCATTCGCCCTTCTTGGCCGCCTTGCCGTTCTTGTTGAACTCGACGAGGAACGCCTCGTTGTTGCCCAGCGTCTCGAGGATGGTGCCGACATCGCCCGTCCGCAGCGCGAAGCCCGGACTGGTCTTGGACAACGCATTGCGCCGCCTGCACTCGCGCTCGTCCAGCTCGCGCCGCAGCTTCGCCGTCAGGACCGCACTCGCAAATTCCGCCGCATCACGCATCTTCCATCTCCTCAACCGTTCCACCCGGTCAACCCGCCATCCGGGCGCTCCTTCAGCGTTCCACTCCGTCATCTCGGCGGCCGGGTTGCGCCCGGCTCGATACACCTTACGGCACGCGTTAACCCTACTTTCCCCAACGCCAGCTCCATTGTCCATCGGTCTTCGCACGCGTGAAGCGGATGAAGCCCAGCGTCAACAGGGCGATCATGACGGCCCAGGTCGCGACCTGCCAGATCCTCGGGCCCGCCGGCAGGTCGGCAGGCCAAGCGAGAAGCGGCAGCGTCAGCGCGAGGACCACGGCGAGATAGGCGGCAATGGCAGCCCAGCCCCGCCAGTCGGAGGGCGTGGCGCCGTAGCCGTAGGTCTTCGGCCTGAACCAATACCGGGACATGCTATCCCACCGATCCTTCGAGCGAGACGCCGATGAGCTTCTGTGTCTCGGCCATGAACTCCATCGGCAGTTGCTGCAGCACGTCGCGCACGAAGCCATTGACGATCAGGGCCACCGCCTCCTCCTCGCTCAGCCCGCGCTGCATGCAGTAGAACAGCTTGTCGTCTGAGATCTTCGACGTCGTGGCCTCGTGCTCGAAGTGCGCGGAGGCATTCTTGGCCTCGATATAGGGCACGGTGTGGGCGCCGCATTTGTCGCCGATCAGCAGCGAATCGCAGTTGGTGAAGTTGCGCACGTTCTTCGCCTTGCGGTGCGCGGACACCAGCCCCCTGTAGGTGTTCTGCGAGTGACCCGCGGCAATGCCCTTGGAGATGATGCGGCTCGACGTGTTGGAGCCCAGGTGGATCATCTTGGTGCCGCTGTCGACCTGCTGATGGCCGTTCGATACCGCGATCGAGTAGAACTCGCCTCGGGACTCGTCGCCGCGCAGAATGCAGCTCGGGTACTTCCACGTGATCGCAGACCCGGTCTCGACCTGCGTCCAGCTGATCTTGGAGTGGCGGCCGCGGCAGTCGCCCCGCTTGGTCACGAAGTTGTAAATACCGCCCTTGCCGTCCTTGTCGCCCGGATACCAATTCTGCACCGTGGAATACTTGATCTCGGCATTGTCGAGGGCGATCAGCTCGACCACGGCGGCATGCAGCTGGTTCTCGTCGCGGGTCGGCGCCGTGCAGCCTTCGAGGTAGCTCACGTAGGCGCCCTTGTCGGCAATGATGAGCGTGCGCTCGAACTGGCCCGTCTGCTTCTCGTTGATGCGGAAGTAGGTTGAGAGCTCCATCGGGCAGCGCACGCCTTCCGGCACGTAGACGAACGAGCCGTCGGAGAACACCGCCGAGTTGAGCGCGGCGTAGAAGTTGTCGCCCTGCGGGACCACCGAGCCCAGGTACTTGCGCACCAGCTCGGGATGCTCGCGCAGCGCTTCGGAGATGGAGCAGAAGATGACGCCGGCCTTGGCCAGCTCGTCCTTGAAGGTGGTGACCACGGAGACGGAATCAAACACCGCATCGACCGCCACGCGCGCGCCCTGCACGCCGGCCAGCACCTCGCGCTCCCTGAGCGGAATGCCAAGCTTCTCGTAGGTGCGCAGCAGCTCGGGGTCGACCTCGTCGAGGCTCTTGGGGCCCTCGCTCGATTTCGGCGCGGCGTAGTAATGGAGGTCCTGGAAATCGATCCTGGGATATTTCACGTTGGCCCAGGTCGGCTCCGTCATGGCCTGCCAGCGCTGGAACGCCTCCAGCCGCCACTGCAGCATCCAGGCCGGCTCACCCTTCTTGTCGGAGATGAAGCGCACGATGTCCTCGTTGAGGCCCTTGGGCGCCTTCACCACCTCGATGGTGGTCTCGAAACCGTACTTGTACTGGTCGACGTCGATCCGCTTGACCTGATCGATCGTCTGTTGAACTGCCGGCATTCCTGCTCTCTCTTTGCTCTGATCTTTGGTTATGCAACCGCGCGTTCGCGATGGCGTTGGGCGATGCGGCCCCACGCTGCGACGAAGGCGCCTATATCGCTTTGCGTTGAACTCCAGCCGAGGCTCACGCGAATGGCCGCGCGCGCAAGGCTCTTCTCCAATCCCATCGCTTCCAGCACGTGGCTCGTACCGACCTTGCCCGACGAGCACGCGGCGCCGGCGCTGACGGCAATGCCGGCCAGATCGAGCGCAATCACCAGCGTCTCGGCACTCACACCGGCGAGCGCGATGGCGGCAGTATTGGGCAGGCGAGCGGCCTCCGCACCGATCACAACGGCGGCCGGGGTGAGCGCACACACCTCGCCTTCCAGCCGGTCGCGCAGCACGCGGAGGCGGCCCATGCGGGCGAGATCGCCGCGGGCCGCCTCCGCGGCCGCACCGAACCCGGCAATCGCTGCAACGTTCTCGGTTCCCGCGCGCCGGCGGCGCTCCTGGCCGCCGCCGGCAATGAAGGCCGGAAGGCTGGCGCGCTCATGAATGACCAAGGCGCCCACGCCCTTGGGGCCGCCGATCTTGTGGGCGGACAGCGTGAGGCAGTCGACGCCGAGAGATCGCACATCGACAGGAACGCGGCCGGCGGCCTGGACGGCGTCGGTGTGGACGAAAAAGCCCTGCGCCCTGGCGGCCGCGGCCACTGCGGCCACCGGCTGGACGACACCTGTCTCGTTGTTGGCCATCTGCAGCGACAGGAGGGAGCGGCCGGCTGAGACATGATCGGCCAGCGGCGCATCCACGCCCACCACACCGCTGCGCCCGACCGGCATCTCGACCACGCGCGCCCTGCCGTCGCGAGCCGGGACAAGCACCGAATCGTGCTCGATGCCGGACAGGACGATGGTGTCCCACCCCGCCGCCAGCACGGCATTGTTGGCCTCCGTGCCGCCGCTGGTGAACACCACCTCCGCCGGCGTGGCCCCGACCAGGGCCGCGACCTTCTCGCGCGCATCCTCGATGATGGCACGCGCACGCCGCCCCTCGGCGTGCGGCGACGATGGGTTGCCGACGACATCAAGCGCCGCAACGGCGGCCTCGCGCGCTTCGGGCCGCAGCGGTGCCGTTGCGTTCCAGTCAAGATATGTGCGCCGAGCGCTCATTCCGTGATCCACTCCGCCAGCGTCGCAGGCGCGCGCGCCGCATGCTTGCCCGCGGGGATGCCGTCAATCACCTCCTGCAGCGTCACACTGTCCAGGAACGTTGCGATCTGATCGCCGAGCGCATCCCACAGACCATGCGTCAGGCAGCGCTGGCCTGCTATGCAGGGCGGCGCATCCTCGCCGCGGCACCGCGTCATGCGGATGCCCTCCTCGACGGCGCGCAGAACCTCGGCAACCGTGATGCTCGCAGCCGGCCGCCCGAGCCGATAGCCGCCGGAGCGGCCGCGCGCGCTCTCCACCAGACCGGCACGGCGGAGCTTGGAAAAGAGCTGCTCCAGATACGCCAGCGAGATCTGCTGGCGCTCGGCGATGGCCGACAGCGGCACAGCGTCACCGGCACCGTACTTGGCCAGGTCCGCCATGGCGGTGACCGCATACCTGCCCTTGGTATTCAACTCCACGACGTCCGGCTCCACCCAACGCAACGCCAGCCAGCCCAGGCTCGACCTTGCCTCTTGCGTTCGACACCCCGGCCCGTGCTATGACACGGCCAGCCGAGCGGTTCGATCCGGGCTCATTCTTTCGAGATGCGGGCCCATTCTTTCGAACTGTTCTAAACTTCACTTGGATATATGGAAATTCCGAGCCGGCAAGTCAAGTATTTTTGCTGCGCGCCCACCAATTGTGAACGTGTGGTGCGGGTCTCGGCGGAGGCCATCGCGCACCCTGATCCCCAACAGCCAGTCACCCAGCGGGAGCCCCATCACGCATGCCTGAACTGATCATCAACGGGCCGGCCGGGCGCATCGAGGCCCGCTATCACCACGAAAGCGCCGCCGACAGCCCCGTCGCGCTCATTCTGCATCCCCACCCGCAGTTCGGCGGCACGATGAACAATCAGGTGGTGTATGCCCTCTACTACCTGTTCGTGGAACGCGGCTTCTCGGTGCTGCGCTTCAACTTTCGCGGCGTGGGGCGCAGCCAGGGCTATTTCGACAACGGCCCGGGCGAGCTGGCGGATGCGGCCTCGGCGCTCGACTGGCTGCAGCTGCAGAACCCCGACTCGCGTTCGTGCTGGATTGCAGGCGTCTCGTTCGGCACCTGGATCGCCATGCAACTGCTGATGCGCCGGCCCGAGATCGACGGCTTCGTGTGCGTGGCGCCGCCAGCCAACCTCTACGACTTCTCGTTCCTGGCGCCGTGCCCCTCGTCGGGGCTGATGGTGAACGGCGACAAGGACCGCGTCGTGCCGTCGGCGTCGATCGCCGAGCTCGCCGCCAAGACCAAGGTGCAGAAGGGCGTCAAGATCGAGAACGCCGTCATCCCCGACGCCAACCACTTCTTCCAGGACAAGATCGAGGATCTCGTCAAGGTGGCCGGTGCCTACGTCGACCGGCGCACGATCGAGATGGAGAAGGAGCGCAAGGAGTAGCGCTCTCCACTTGCACCTGACGCCGATGCTGCCTCAGGCGGCACGCTCGATGCCGAGCTTGTCGAGCGGCCCCAGCGCCTGCTCGATCATCGGGTTCACCGTGGTGGCGAACCGCTCGATCGAATTGAGCGCCGTTCTGAGCGACGATGCGCCGGCCTGAAAGTGCAGCAGCATGTGCCTGGGCCGCGCCGCATCGATCAGCGCCGTGAGGCGCTCGGCCACCATCCCGGCGTCGCCGACCAGCACATGCCGGACGAACTCCTCCATCGGCGGCTCGCCCTTGTAGGGTTTCTCCACCAGCATGGTGCCGTCCATCAGCTCCTCGCGAAAGCGCAGGCTCTGCGACAGTCTGATCTGGTGGCGCGCGTTCTCCATGAAGCTCGCGGCCTCGGCCTTGTCGTCGGTGATGCACACGTGGCGCAGCGGCGCGATGGCCACGCGGGCCGCATCCAGCCCCAGCGCACCGTGCACACCGGCCAACCTGCTCCGCGCCTCCAGAAGCTGCGGCACGGACGCGTGCCGCGGGGTCAGCATCACCGTCCAGCCCTTGCGCGCGGCAAGCTCGTGCAGCACGGGATTGTCGCCCGCCACCCAGATCTCGGGCAACCCCCGCACGGGCCGCGGGGCGATGTGCGTCTCGGGCAGCCGGTAGTGCGTGCCCTCATAGCTGAAGGTGTCGCGCGTGAAGGCGAGCTCCAGCATCTCCATGAACTCGACGAGCTTCGGCACGGCGTCGGCCAGCGTCTCGCCGAAGCGCTCGAACTCGTAGGGCTGATAGCCGCTCCCCACCCCGAGCACGAGGCGGCCATGGGTGAGGGCATCCACCATGCCGATCTCGGAGATGAGGCGCACGGGTTGATAGAGCGGCGTCACCACCACCGCCGAGCCGAGCTTGATGCGGCGGGTCTCGCCGGCAAGCCGCGCCAGCATCATCAGCGGGGAGGGACACACGCAGTAGTTGGAGAAATGGTGCTCGGCGAACCAGGCGGTTTCAAAGCCATTGGCCTCCGCCGCCTTCACCTGCGCCACCGCGTTGTCGTAGATCTCGTGCGCCTTGGTGCCGGGGGTGCGGTATCCCATCAGGTTGAACTGGCCGAAATGCATCAGCTCTGCTCCCTCGCCACACCCGTCGGGTCGGGATCATAGCCTGAGGGGCGGCAGATGCCAGCGATCCCGTCGCTCAGGCCGCGGCGCGGATGAGATCGGCGGCCTTCTCGCCAACCATGATCGACGGCGCATTGGTGTTGCCGGACGGCATGGTGGGAAACACCGAGGCATCGGCGATGCGCAGACGCTCAAGGCCATGCACACGCAGCCGCTCGTCGACCACCGTGCTCGGCTCCTGCCCCATGCGGCAGGTGCCGATCGGGTGATAGGCGGTCTGGGAGTTGTTGCGGATCCAAGTGAGGATCTGATCATCGCTCTCGACGTGCCGGCCAGGCGAGTATTCCTCGCCCCGCAGATGGTCCATGGCGCGCGCCTCGACGATGCGGCGCATCATGCGGAAGCCGTCGGCCATGGTGCGCTGATCGATGCTGTCGGCCAGGAAATTGAAGCGGATCGCAGGGTGTGCGTCGGGGTCGGCCGAGCGGATGTGCACGCTCCCCAGGCTCTGCGGGCGGAGCTGATAGCAGGCGACCGTCATGGAGGGGAAATCCTGCAGCTTGCGCCGCTTGGGGTCCTTGATGGCGTAGGGGATGAGATGCATCTGGACGTCGGGCGTGGCGAGCTCGGGGCGCGTCTTGAGGAAGGCGACGAGCGGCGCAGAGGGCAGGCTGAAGAAGCCACCGCCGGTTGCCAGGTATTTGAGCGCCTGGCCGGCGGCGCCGAGGCCGCGCGCCCTGGTGTTGTAGGAGATGCGCGCCTTCTGCACACGCCAGACGATGCGGGCGTTGATGTGGTCGCGGAAGTTCTCGCCGACCGCCGGCAGAGCGTGCGCGACCTCGATGCCGTGCGCCTTGAGGATCTGCGGGCCGCCGATGCCGGAGAGCTCAAGGAGCTGGGGCGTGGCAATCGCACCGGCCGAGAGAATGACCTCGCGCCTAGCGCGGGCCATCGCCGGTTGCCCCTTGCGCTCGTAGGCGATGCCGATGCAGCGCCGGCCTTCGAGCAGCACACGCCGCGCGGCGGCCTCGGTGACGACCCGCAGATTGCTGCGCCCGATGGCGGGTTTAAGATAGCAGTGCGACACGCTCATGCGCCGGCCGCGGCGGATGCTGGCCTGGGTCTTGCCGATCCCTTCCTGGTCCTTGCCGTTGTAGTCGGGGTTGACCCGATAGCCCGCTTCGACCGCAGCTTCAAACAGCGCGTCGTAGAGCGGGTTTTGGTCCGGCACGATCGAGACGTGCAGCGGCCCGCCGCTGCCGCGGCCCTGAGCGCCCCGCGTCTCGAAATCCTCGATGCGGTCGAACACCGGCGCCACGTCCTGCCAGCTCCAGCCCCGCGCGCCCATCTGCGCCCAGGTGTCGTAGTCGAGCGGCTGCCCGCGCACCCAGACGAGACCGTTGATGGCACTGGAGCCGCCGAGCAGCTTGCCGCGCGGCACGGGAATAGCGCGATGGGCGGTGCCGGGCTCGGGGTCGGATTCGTAGAGCCAGTTGGCTGCCGCATTGTGGATGAGAAGGCCGAAGCTGATCGGCAGTTGCGCGTAGACGTGACCGGCTCGCCCGGCCTCGATCAGCAGCACGCTGGTGCGCGGGTCTTCCGAGAGGCGCGCCGCCAGCACCGCGCCGGCCGAGCCGGCGCCGACAACGATATAATCGTAGTGCTCCACCGCCCCCCCCATTCCGCCCCTGCCCCGCTACCTGCGCGCCAGCACACCGCCTGTGAGCGGAGTTTTGACGCCCGTCGTGCCCGGGAACGTGATCGGCAATCCCTTGAGCGAGCGCACGGCCATGTAGGCCCAGGCTTCGGCCTCAACCGAATCGCCGTCGAAGCCCGCGGCCTCGGCCGGGGCCACCGCACTCTCCACATGCGCGGCAACCATCGCCATCAAGGTCTTGTTGCGGCGGCCGCCGCCGCAGATCACCCACAGCCTTGGCTGCTCCGGAAAATGGGCCCGCGCCCGGGCGATGGATGCGGCCGTGAATGCCACCAGCGTGGCCGCCCCGTCCTCGAGCGACAGGTGCCGCACAGGCCCCAGGCCGAAGGCGCCGCGGTCGAGCGACTTGGGCGGCACGTGGCCGAAATAGTCATGGGTGAGGAAGGCCGTCACAGCCGCCTCATCGACCCTGCCGCGGGCCGCAACACCACCCTCCGCATCGACGGCGCTGCCCGTGTGGCGCAGCATCCAGTCGTCGATCAACGCGTTGCCCGGCCCCGTGTCGAACGCAATCAGCGTCCCGTCGCGCCCGATCCATGTGACATTGCCGACACCGCCGATGTTGACGACCGCCATCGGCCGCTCGCGCAGCCGGGCCGTCAGGGCGCGGTGGTAGACGGGCGCCAGCGGCGCGCCCTGGCCGCCTGCCGCCACGTCGGCCGCGCGCAGGTCGTAGACCACATCGAGCCCGGTCTGGCGTGCCAGCGCCGGCCCGTCGCCGATCTGCACGGTGAGGCGGCGCTCGGGCGCATGCAGCACGGTCTGGCCATGGAAGCCGACGACCTCCACGTCCCCGGCCCGCATCCCGCCGTGCGCGAGGAGCTGGGCGACGGCGGCCGCGTGGCGGCGGGTCAGCTCCTGCTCCACCCCGGCGAGACAGCCCGGCCGCGCGGCCCGGTCGGTGAGGCTGCGCGCCTCGCCGAGCGCCGCAGCGAGATCCGACCGGAAGGTCGGGTCATAGGGAACCGTGATGCACGCCTGCCGTGCGACGCGGCTCTCCCCATCCGTTTCGATCAGTGCCACGTCGATCCCGTCCATGGACGTGCCGCTCATGAGGCCAATGGCGCGCAGTGTCTTGCTCATGGACCGGTTCCTGTGCCATTCCCGGTTTCACGACTGCCGCAACCGGCATGGATGGGCTTGCCCAGCCCTGCCGGTCGTGGACCTGGCCCGTCCTTCGACGGAGACCAGGGCGAGGGCCACCCTAGATCGCCGGGCCGCCTTCCACAAACCTTTGGCTGACCGACATGGCACAATACAAGTCCGACCTCCTCAACACGCTGGATGAGCGCGGGTTCATCCACCAGTCTTCCGATTTCGCGGGGCTGGATGCGCTGGCCGCCAAGGGGGAGGTGATCGCCTACGTCGGCTACGACTGCACGGCGCCGTCGCTGCACGTCGGCCACCTCATCTCGATCATGATGCTGCACTGGCTGCAGCAGACGGGCAACAAGCCGATCGCCCTGATGGGCGGCGGCACGACGCGGGTCGGCGACCCCTCCGGCAAGGACGAGACGCGGCGCATCCTTTCCCTCGACGCCATCGAGGCCAACAAGAACGCCATCAAGGGGGTGTTCTCGCGCTTCCTCACCTTCGGCGATGCCGGCACCGACGCCATGATGCTGGACAATGCCGAGTGGCTGGCGCCGCTCAACTACATCGCGTTCCTGCGCGACGTGGGCCGGCACTTCTCGGTCAATCGCATGCTGACCATGGACTCGGCCAAGCTGAGGCTGGAGCGGGACCAGGAGCTGTCGTTCATCGAGTTCAACTACATGCTGCTGCAGGCCTATGATTTCGTGGAGCAGGCCAAACGCTATGGCTGCAATCTGCAGATGGGGGGCTCCGACCAGTGGGGCAACATCGTCACCGGCATCGACCTCGGCAGGCGCATGGGCACGCATCAGCTCTACGCGCTGACCTGCCCGCTGCTGACCACCTCGTCCGGCGCCAAGATGGGCAAGACCGCGGCCGGCGCGGTGTGGCTCAACGAGGACCAGCTCTCCGGCTACGACTACTGGCAGTACTGGCGCAACACCGAGGACGGCGATGTGGCCCGCTTCCTCAAGCTGTTCACGACGCTGCCGATGGCCGAGATCGCCCGGCTGGAGGCCCTGCAGGGCGCCGAGATCAACGAGGCCAAGAAGGTGCTCGCCACCGCGGCGACGGCGCTGCTGCACGGCCGCGAGAAGGCGCAAAGCGCCGCCAGGACCGCGCAGGAGACGTTCGAGACCGGCGCCGCCAGCGAAGGCCTGCCGACCGTGGAGATCGCCTCGCGCGAGCTGTCGGCGGGTCTCGGCGTGCTGGCGGCCTTCGTGAAGGCGGGCCTGGTGAAATCGAACGGCGAGGCGCGACGCCAGATTCAGGGCGGCGGCTTGCGGGTGAACGATGCGGTGCTGTCCGATGAGAATGCGAAGCTCTCACCCGGCGATGTCAGCGACGGCGTCATCAAGCTGTCGCTCGGCAGGAAGCGGCACGTGCTGCTGAAGCCGGTGTGAAACCGCGAAGGTCGGGCAGGCGGAGGCCTCTGACTGGGCTCCGCCTGCGCGGGGATGGCGCTACGCGCTCGCCGCGTCGAGGGCCTTGATGGCGTCGGCGTCCAGCTTCAGGCGGGTGGCGGCGATGAGGTCCTTGAGCTGATCGAGGTTGGTGGCGCTGGCGATCGGGGCGGTGATGCTCGGCCGGGCGATGAGCCAGGCGAGCGCCACCTGCGCCGGCGTCGACTTGGTTTGCAGCGCCACCTTGTCGAGCGCCATCAGGATACGCAACCCGCGCTCGTTCAGCATGGCCCCGATGCCGCCGCCGCGCGGGCTTTTCTTGAAGTCGGCCTCGCGGCGATACTTGCCGGTCAGAAAGCCGCTGGCCAGCGAGTAGTAGGGGATGACGCCGATGTTCTCCTTCAACACCAGCGGCTCCAGCGCACGCTCGTAGCCGTCGCGCTCATACAGGTTGTAGTGCGGCTGCAAAGTCTCATAGCGGGGCAGCGCCTTGGCTGCGCTGACGCCCAGGGCCTCCGCCAGGCGCGGGGCTTCATAGTTGGAGGCGCCGATGGCCCGCACTTTGCCTTGCTCAATCAGCGTCTGGTGGGCAGCGAGCGTTTCCTCGATCGGCGTCTTCGGATCGTCGATGTGCGACTGGTAGAGGTCGATGTAGTCGGTCTGCAGGCGCTTCAGCGAGGCCTCGGCATTCTTGAGGATGTGCGCGCGGGCGAGGCCGCCGCCCGCATCCCTGCGGTCCCAGCCGACCTTGGTGGCGATCACCAGCTTGTCGCGGCCGCCGCGGGCCTTGAGCCACTTGCCGATGACCGTTTCGGATTCGCCGCCTTTGTGGCCCGGCACCCAGACCGAGTAGACATCCGCCGTGTCGATGGCATTGAGGCCAGCACCCACGAACCCGTCGAGCAGCTTGAACGACATGGCCTCGTCGGCCGTCCAGCCGAGCACGTTGCCGCCGAACATCAAGGGTGCAATCTCGAGGCCGGACTTTCCAAGCTTGCGCTTCTGCATGCGGACCCTCTTCTGAAAACGGTTTGCGGTCTTGCAACTTGCCGATCTGAGCGACCTGCACATGCGGTTGCCCTCTTCCGAGGGAGACGCGCGCGCAAGAGCACCGAGGGGGCATCCCTCGTGACTTACGCCGGCTCGCGCACCCGGCGCACGAAGGCTGCCACCGCGCGGCCGATCTCGTCCGGACTGTCCTCCTGAATGAAGTGCAAACCCTTGACGGTGATCTCTGTTTGATTGGGCCAGGCACGGCAGACCTCGCGCTGGCGGCCGATCAGGATCGACCCGGGCTCGGCATTGATGAAGAGCTTGGGCACGTTGCTCTTGGCCAGCCAGGCCGCATAGTCCTCGACCACGGCCACGACGTCGGCCGGCTGGCCCTCGATCGGGATCTGGCGCGGCCAGGTGAGCGTCGGCCGGCGGTCCTCGCCCGGGCTGGCGAACGGACGGCGGTACTCGGCCATCTCCTCGTCGGCCAGCTTGCGGATCACCGAGCCCGGCAGCACGCGCTCCACGAACACATTCTTGGCGAGCACCATGTCCTCGCCGCCCTCCGAGCGGAAGCCCTGAAACACCCGGCGCGCATTCTCCGGCCAGTCGGCCCAGGTCACCGGCGTGACGATGGCTTCCATGTAGACGATGCCGGCCACGCGCTCGGCGTTCCTGCGCGCCCATTCGAACCCCAGCGCCGAGCCCCAATCGTGCAGCACGAGAACGACACTGGAGCCGAGCGCCAGCTCATCCCACAGCGCGAACAGATAGTCGCGCTGCTCGGCGTAGGTATAGCGGCCGGGTCCGGGCTCGGGGAGCTTGTCGCTGTCGCCCATGCCGATGAGATCGCAGGCCACGAGACGGCCCAGCCTCTCGCAGTGCGGCATGATATTGCGCCAAAGGTAGGAGGAGGTGGGATTGCCGTGCTGAAAAACGATGGCCGGCCCTTCGCCCACATCGATGCAGGCCATGTTGCGGCCTTTGATCTCGATACGTTTTTTCATGGCGTAGGGGGCGGCGGACAGAGGCATGGCAACCGGCTCCGTGGAGTGACGGGACCCGGCAGTGTAGCCTGCGGCGCGGCATCTGCGTAAGACTGTCTTGGCCGGAGCGGACCTCTGCCCTGGCCCGGCCCATATTGTCCTCTCAAATGCCTTGGGAAGATCCATGGGGGAGATCTTGGGGGAGATCATGATGAACTTTCGACTGGTCCTGCTTATTCCAGCCGCGCTGGCCCTGCTGGCACCGTTGGCGGCTGCGCAGCAGACGCTCGACCTGCCGCCGCGCAAGCCGGGCCAGTGGGAGGTGCGCATGGTCAGCGAGCGGCCCGTGGGCGGCCTCAACGTCACCTCGCAGATGTGCATCGATGCCGCCACCGACCGCGAGATGATGGAATTCGGGCTGAAGATGTCGAAGGGCAGCTGCCCGCGCTTCGACATGAAGCGCGCCGGCGCCACCACCTGGGTGATCGACGCGGAATGCACCTTCGGCCCGGTGAAGAGCGTGACCAAGACCACGATCTCCGGCGATTTTCAGAAGACCTTGACCGTCCGCATCGAAGGCACGATGGACGGCGTGCCCGGGGGTGGGCAAGGCCCGCAGCCAACGCTGATGACGCAAACAGCCACGTGGAAGGCGGCCACCTGCGCGGACGGCATGAAGCCGGGCGACCTTTCCCTGGGCAATGGCCTCAAGATGAACGTGAAGCAGATGAAGGAGCTGCAGCAGCGGCTGCCGAACATCCAGATCAAATGAGCTGAAGGCGGACCATCGCGTGTTCGTGCATTGACGAAAGCCGCAGTCGGACGAAACTGACGCCGCAACCGCAACGATGGCCGGGCAACGGCCAAGCCTATTGGGGAAACGCCAGCCGAGGGGAAGCGCCATGTCTCACAGCCACTCGCATGCCCGTGCACAGTTTGGTTGCAGCCGTCGCGGCCTCATGACGGGGACCTTGGCCGCCGGCTCAGCCGCGGCGATTGCCCCCTTTCTGCCACGCATGGCCGCCGCACAGGCCAAGCCGCATCGCATCGACGTCCACCATCACCTCTCCCCACCGACACACATCGAGGCTCTGCGCACGGCCAAGCTGGGCTCGCCGCCCACCTACAATTGGTCGGTGGCGAAATCCATCGAGGACATGGACAAGGCCGGCGTGGCGACGTCCATCACGTCGGTGACCACGCCCGCCGTGTCGTTCCTCGACAGCGACAACGCCCGGCGCGTCGCCCGCGAGTGCAACGAGTACGCGGCCAAGCTGATGGCCGACCATCCGGGCCGCTTCGGCATCTTCGCCACCCTGCCGCTGCCGCATGTCGACGTGGCCCTGCAGGAGATTGCCTTCGCACTCGACACGCTGAAGGCCGACGGCATCTGCCTGATGACCAACTACGGCGACAAGTGGCTGGGCACCCCGGACTTCGCGCCCGTGATGGCGGAGCTCAACCGGCGCAAGGCGGTGGTCTACACGCATCCCGGCGCCGCCAACTGCTGCCGCAACCTGGTGCCCGACATCCCCGACCAGATCATCGAGTTCGGCACCGACACCACGCGCACCATCGCCAACCTGGTGTTCTCGGGCACGACGACGGCCAACCCCGACATCCGCTTCATCTTCTCGCACGCCGGCGGCACCATGCCGTTCCTGGTGGAGCGCCTGCAGCTCTTGCCCAGCATCAGCCCCAAGCTCAAGCCGAACTGGACCTTCGACAAGGTGACGACCGAGCTGACGCGCTATCACTACGACACCGCGCAGGCGGCCCATCCCGGCGCGCTGACGTCCTTGATGAAGCTGGTGCCGGTGTCGCAGGTCGTGTTCGGCACCGACTTCCCGTTCCGCACCAGCGCCGATCACGTGAAAGGGCTGACCGCCTACTTCTCCGCCGCCGACCTCAAGGCAATCGACCGCGACAATGCGGTGAAGCTGATGCCGCGCCTGCAGGCGTAGCCGTCGACCTCTGCCGTACGCTCGCTCCCGGTTCCTCGGCCCAGAGACGCAAGTGGCGTTCGATTGGGGCTAGCGCAATTTCCAAGATAGGCTGTACAAGTTGTACTTTGCATTCTGAAAAGTTTGGACGCATGCGGCTTTCGGGGAGCGTGCCGTGGATGTCAGCGGGATCGAGTGGGCAGATCGCATCTCGGAATTTGTCTCCTGGCTCATTGCTATCGTTGACACAACGCTGGCCAAGTTTTGGGGGAGGCTAGGCGAGCTGCAAGCTCGACATCCTCAGCTTCTGAGCCCTCAAACATTCTTTGGTCTGCTCGCTTCGGGCCTCGCGATCTGGAAATGGTGGGAGGCCCGCGAAGCAAATCTCTTCAAGCACTTTGAAGCCATGATCGAGCGCAACGAGGCACAGCTCATCAAGGCGCGCTCCGACCTTCTCGACGTGATGAACCGTCCGGGTCCTGGACTGCTGATGCGGCTGCCAATATTCATTGAGAAAGCCCTGAGGCTTGCCCTAACCCGGCGCAAATGGCATCCCACTTCTCTCTTCCCGCTCGGCCAAGCCATCGATCGGCGCCTCGAAAGCACGATTCTCAGGTGCGATCGCAAAGTCTCTGCACACCTCGGCCGGCTGGCACTCTTCAGGCAGCAGATCGCCTCTGCAAGACTGATGCAAGGTGCGTTGGCTGCGGGGCGAGCAGCAAGCTCACGCGAAGAGCACAAGCGCCAGGAGCTCAATCAAGACGCTCTCGATCACTTTCGCGCGGTTCTCGCATTGCCTGGCCATCAGGAAGATCTGGCAGCGCTCGAGCTGATTGCGCACCAGCTCGCACGCCTGGACCAAAGGAGCCAATCGGCCGCCAATGCCTACCTCGCCGTGATCGACGCGCTTGAGGGAGAGCCCGAATCGCCCAGTCGCAATCTGGTGCTAGCTCGTGCGAAGCGTTGCCTTGCAATCCTGCGCTATGCAAGTGCACCAGGCACCGCCAATGCGCTGTTGGTGCAAGCATCTACCCTGTTGACACAGTTTGGCCCGCCAAGAGACCGCGACCTTCTCGAACTTGCAGAAACTGTCCATCTTGAAGCCATCACCCGTTTCCGTCTGGGCATGGGCGTGATGGGCCCCAAGCGACTGAGCCAAGCTCAGGGGCACTACCGCGACTTGCTCCGCAGCCTGCAATCTCGGCGCCGTGGCCTTTTCCAGTGGATGCTGCAGACCCGGCGGTTTGCCGGGCATCGCGTTGCCGAGTTGAGGGGTCGCGCGAAACACGGGCTCGATCAGGTCAATCACCTCATCGAGCTGACCGATAGATACCCAAGAACCATCATGGCCAACCTAGGGCGAGCAAACGGAGTGCCGCGCCACAACCGTAAGCCAGCAAGCTCGCGGCAAGGCTGTTGACCACGCTCCCAAGAAGCGTCTGTTCAATTGCGTCCTGCATGCCGAGATCTGCTGCCCGGCGAAACAGCACCGAATGTCGTGCGTAGGAAACGGAAGCCAATCCGGCTGCCGCGAGCGGCACCGACCACAGCGGCGCTGCCGCTAGTCCGCAGAGGGACACTGCAAGAATGGCAAGTAATCCCAGCATTCTGCTGTCTCCGATCAAGGAAAAAACGCAGAACGCCCGAGGTTGTTGCGATTGCAGTTATCGCTGATTCGCGTGGAGCAGCGAGCCTGCCGATCGACCAGTACACAAGACTAGCGGCGTTGGTCGGCGTCGCGCCGAGATCGGCCACCCTCGTGGCGGCTGTGGCAGTGCCGTGCCGCGCCGACCTCCGGCTCACGGATCGTGCGGCTCACGGGCCGAGGCAGCACTTCTTGTGCTTCTTGCCGCTGCCGCACGGACAGGGGTCGTTGCGGCCGACCTTCACCGTGGACCGTACATAGGGTTGCTGGTCGAGGGGCGGCTCGTCGAGCCCGTCCTCCACAAGCTGCTCGCCAAGCTCGGCGTCGAGCCCGGCAGCCTGCAGGTTGAGCGAGATTTCGTGGAGGGCACAGACCGCCGCGGGGAGTATTGCAACGGCCTGCCGGCGCATCTCCTCCCGCCGCTCCGCGGATATGTCGCGGAAGGGCGACCGGGCCTTCGCCGCCTCCGGCAGATCTTCGTCCCCCTCCAGACAAAACACGAGCGCCAGCAGCGGTTGTGCATGCTCGTCATCGATCAGCGGCGCCCATGCCTCCGGGTGCAATTGGATGCCGAAGCCAAAACCGGCGGCCCATTGCACCGCGGCATCCAGCGCATCGGTCGCGCCGGCCAGAAACGGCCGATAGGCCTGCGGGCCCTCGAGCAGCATGTCGAAGACATGGCTGTACTGCTCCCACACCACCGCAGCCACCGCGTCCGCCTGGGGCAGCGTCAGCTTGCCAAGCTCCTCCTCGACCCAAATGTGCTCGAGCCAATCCTCGGGCTCCTCCGGCGAGACGGCCACTGCCGCGATCAGGCCGTCGAGCCATGCCAGCGGGCGCAGGATGATGCCGAGCCTGGCGCGTGCGTCGGCATCGAGGGATTCGAATGTTCTCTCGGGCAGTTCGTGCAGCGATTGCAGCGCTGCGCCTGTCGCAAGGGGAATCATGGATATGTCCCGCCGCAGCTATCGACCGGCTTGAACGTAGGCTCAACGGGTGTTGCTGGCGAGTGGCGCAAAGGCCTTGTCAACAGTCACGCTGGCAAACCCTCGCGCGCCCTGAAGACCTCACGCCCCGGGCCGGCCGGTCTTGCGGGGGCGGCCGTGGCGATGCTTTTTCTTCTCGCGCTCGTCGAGCACCTCGATGGTCTTCACCGGACGCGGCTTGCCGGCAACAGGCAGGCCCCGTTCCGCGTGCGGGCCCATTTCGTCCAGCGTCGGCTTGTGCGGGCCCTTGACGGCCTCGCCGTAGGCCCCGGCCTTGGCGCGGGGATCGACGTCGGGAGCGCGCGCAGGAATGGGGCGGTTGGCAGCGGAGCCCATCTCATCGAGCGTGGGTTTGTGGATGCGGGAGCCGGGTGTGGCGGTGGTTTGCGCGTAGGTCGGCTGCACGGGCTGGTACTCGCGCTGGATGCGGGAGCCTGATTCAGCTGGCGTCGGGGTTCCCCCCACCCCTAACCCCTCCCCACTTTCGCTTGGCACGCCTCCGGCATGACGGGGAGGGGAATCCGCGTGGTGCTTGGTGTTGCCGGTGGAGCCGGAGCGCACGCGCGCTCCCTCCCCCCTTGTGGGGGAGGGCTGGGGAGGGGGGGAACCCCGACGCCTATTGTCGACGGGCATGTTCGCCTTGGGGCCGTACTTGCGCTCCCCGGCGAAGGCGCCGGCATGTGCCTCCACGTCAGCCTGGCGGGCGAGGGGATCGTCGGCGACGGCCAGCTCGGTCTCGCGCAGGCGCTTGACCTCGTCGCGCAGGCGCGCGGCGGTCTCGAACTCGAGGTCGGCGGCGGCCTCCTTCATCTTCTTCTCGAGGCCGGCGATGACGGCCTCCAGGTTGTGGCCGATGAGCGGCGCGCCGGCCTCGGCCAGCCCCGGGTCAACCGTGACGTGATCCTGCTCGTAGACCGAGGAGAGCACGTCGGCGATGTTCTTGCGCACGCTTTCCGGCGTGATGCCGTTGGCCACGTTCCAGGCCTGCTGCTTCTCGCGCCGGCGCTCGGTCTCGGCGATGGCCCGCTCCAGTGAGCCCGTCATCTGGTCGGCATACAGGATCACCTTGCCATCGACGTTGCGGGCGGCGCGGCCGATGGTCTGGATGAGCGAAGTTTCGCTGCGCAGAAAGCCTTCCTTGTCGGCGTCCAGGATCGCCACCAGCGCGCACTCGGGGATGTCAAGGCCCTCGCGCAGCAGGTTGATGCCGATCAGAACGTCGAAGGCGCCGAGCCTCAGATCGCGGATGATCTCGATGCGCTCCAGGGTCTCGATGTCGGAGTGCATGTAGCGCACGCGGATGCCCTGCTCGTGCATGTACTCGGTCAGGTCTTCCGCCATGCGCTTGGTGAGCGTGGTGACCAGCGTGCGGTAGCCCTTGCGCGTGACCTGGCGCACCTCGTCGATCAGATCGTCGACCTGCGACTTGGCCGGGCGCACCTCGGTGACGGGATCGATGAGCCCCGTTGGGCGGATCACCTGCTCGGTGAAGGCGCCGCCGGCCTGGCTCAGCTCCCAGCCGCCCGGCGTGGCCGACACATAGGTGGTCTGCGGGCGCATGGCGTCCCACTCCTCGAAGCGCAAGGGGCGGTTGTCCATGCAGGAGGGCAGGCGGAAGCCGTACTCGGCGAGCGTCGCCTTGCGCCGGTAGTCGCCGCGGAACATGCCGCCGATCTGCGGCACGGTGACGTGGCTCTCGTCGACAAACACCAGCGCGTTGTCGGGAAGATATTCGAACAGGGTGGGCGGCGGCTCGCCGGGCTGGCGGCCGGTCAAGTAGCGCGAGTAGTTCTCGATGCCGGCGCAGGAGCCCGTCGCCTCCATCATCTCCATGTCGAAGACGGTGCGCTGCTCGAGCCGCTGCGCCTCCAGCAGGCGGCCTGAGTTGTGCAGCTCATCGAGCCGCTGCTTCAGCTCGGCCTTGATGGCCCTGATCGCCTGCTGCAGCGTCGGCTTGGGCGTGACGTAGTGCGAGTTGGAGTAGACCTTGATAAGCTTCAATTCGTCGGTCTTCTGCCCCGTGAGGGGATCGAACTCGGTGATGGCCTCCACCTCGTCGCCGAACAGCGAGATGCGCCAGGCGCGGTCTTCCAAGTGGGCCGGGAACAGCTCCACCGTGTCGCCGCGCACGCGGAAGGTGCCGCGCGTGAAGTTGGCATCGCTGCGGCGGTAGTGCAGGGCGACGAGGTCGGCCAGCAGTTGTCTTTGCGGGATGGTTTCGCCGGTCTGCACGGTGAAGGTCATGGCCGTGTAGGTCTCGACCGAGCCGATGCCGTAGATGCACGACACGCTGGCCACGATGATGACGTCGTCGCGCTCGAGCAGGGACCGCGTGGCGGCGTGGCGCATGCGGTCGATCTGCTCGTTCACCGACGATTCCTTCTCGATGTAGGTGTCGGTGCGCGGCACGTAGGCCTCGGGCTGGTAGTAGTCGTAGTAGGAGACGAAGTACTCGACCGCGTTGTCGGGGAAGAAGCCCTTGAACTCGCCGTAGAGCTGGGCCGCGAGCGTCTTGTTGGGCGCCAGGATGAGCGCCGGGCGCTGGGTCGCAGCAATCACCTGCGCCACGGTGAAGGTCTTGCCCGAGCCGGTGACGCCGAGCAGCACCTGATCGCGCTCATGGGCCTCGACGCCTTTGACCAGCTCGGCGATGGCGGTGGGCTGGTCGCCCTTGGGCGCGTACTCCGACACCAGCTTGAAGGCGATGCCGCCCTCGGACTTGTCCGGGCGCGGCGGCCGGTGCGGCGTGAACGCCGGCATGCTGCCCGACACCAGCGGGTGCGCCGCGATCATCGGCTGCTCGGCCAGCACGGCCCTGGCCTTCTCGGAGCGCTCGTGCGGCTTGGCGAGGATGGCATTGAGGCTGGCCGTCAGGCTCTCGATGCCGCGCGAGGGCGGGGCGGTGTTGCGAAGCGCGGGGAGGGTGGAGGGCGAGGCGGGGAGGAACGGCGCCTGCGGGGCCTCGGCGAAGCCTTGCGCGGCCGAGCGCTTGGTCTCCGGCGTGCCAGCGGCGCTCTCGGTGGGCGGGGCGGGCGGCTTGCCGGACTTGCCGCGCGAGGGGCGCGGGCGGGGCGTGATGTCACGATCCGGCGCGCCGGCCGAGCGGGCGCGCGTCGTGCCGGAGGCAGGCGAATCTGGCGACGCGGCGTCCGATTTGGGGGGGCGGGGCATGGGGGATATATGGCGCGGGAAGGGGGGCGAAGCAACCGATGGCGCACAGCCCCGTGCGAAGTTGCTGACAACTGGCAACAACAATCGGCTCGGCACTCGCCATGCTACCGGACCTGATGCACGTCGGAAGGGACGCAGTCCCGGTTGTGCGCTGAGACACGATGCGCGGGGCTCGTGGCCCCTGGGTCCCGGAGATTGCGCTGACGCGCCATTCCGGGATGACAGCGAAGCGTTGCGACAGCGCGGCGTTGAGAGTGTCATGCCGGCCGAGCGCAAAACGCGAGAGCCGGGTCCCAGAGCCACGCACGATGCGCGGGGCCCATGGCCCCTGGGTCCCGGAGATTGCGCGTGCCGCGCCATTCCGGGATGACAGGGGAATGAAATCAGAGCCAGCCGCGGGCTGAGAGCTGCTGCTTGAGCTCGGCCTCGGCCGCGGCCAGGCGCGCCGCATCGGTGGAGCGCAGCACGAGCTGGGTGCCCGGCTTGCCGTCGTGCATGAAGGGGTAGCTGCCCATGGCGACGTCCGGGTAGCGCTTCTGCAGCGCCTCGAACATGCCCGCGATCTCGCCCTCGGGCCGGTAGAGATCGAGGGCCGCGGACAGCATCTTCTTGCCGGTCTTCAAGTACTTGGTGGCCGCATCCAGCATCACCTGCATGATGGCGGGAATGCCCGCCATGACGATGACGTTGCCCAGCATGAAGCCCGGCGCGATCGACACGCTGTTCTCGACCAGCTCGGCGCCGAAGGGAATGCGGGCCATGCGCAGGCGCGCCGGCGTGAGCTCCACGCCGCGGCGCTCGAAATAGGCCTGCATCGGCGCCAACGCCCGCTCGTCCACGTCGATGCCGACGCCGAACGCCTTGGCAATGGCATCGGCCGTGATGTCGTCGTGCGTGGGGCCGATGCCGCCGGTGGTGAAGACGTAGGTGTAGCGCACCCGCAGCGCATTGACGGCGGCGACGATCTCCGGCTCCTCGTCGGGGACAACGCGCACCTCCTGCAACTGGATGCCGATGGCGGTGAGATGCTCGGCGATGTAGCCGATGTTCTTGTCCTTGGTGCGCCCCGACAGGATCTCGTCGCCGATCACGACGAGTGCGGCGGTGACAAGACCTTCGCCGGGCCCTTCGCCTTCGCTCATGCGGATTCTCCCATGCGCCTGGCCGCCTCCGGCGTCCCATGCTCCGCGATCAGCCGCCGATAGAGCGCAATCATGCGCTGCGTCACCGCCTCCCGCGTGAAGTCCTTCTCGTAGTCCGCCCGGCCGCGGGCAATCAAGCTGGCCCTGAGCGCCTGGTTCTCGATCACGCGCCGCAAGGCCTGGGCGAGAGCGGCGACATCATCGATCGGCACCAGAATACCGTTGCCGCCATCGGCGATGAAGGCGGCGGGGCCTTGCGAGGCGGCGGCCACCAGCGGCGTGCCGGCCGCCCAGGCCTCCAGCATCACCGTGCCGAACGGTTCCCAGCGCGAGGGCAGCACACAGATGTCGGCGGCCCGCAGCAGGGCGGCGCGATCGGTACGCCAGCCGAGAAAGCGCACGCGATCGGCGACCCCGAGCCGGTCCGCCATGGCCTTGAGATCGGCCTCCAGGGGGCCGTCGCCCGCCAGCCAGGCCACACACTGCGGTAGGTCCACCAGGGCCTGGAGCAGAATGTCGAGGCCCTTCTTCTCGTGCAGACGCGACAGCGTCAGCAGCACGATCGCGTCCGCCGGCGTCGCCAGGGAGGCGCGGTCGACGGCGGGGGCGGCGTCAACAGTGGGGAAGGTCGGCACGAAGGAGGCCTGCCGCGCGCCCACACCCCTGGCGAGCATATGCCGCACGATATCCGGCGTGACGCCGACGAGATGGCTGCAGGCGGTGAAATGCACGGGCTCATAGTAGCCGCCGAACCAGCCGATCACCGGCACATCAAGATGCGGCACGAGGCTCGCCGCACGCCGCATCCAGCAATGCACCAGCGTGGGCTGGAAGGCATCGATCACGGTCTGCAGCCGGCGGCGGCGCAGAAACCCGAGCCGGGGCTCCAGGACCTCGCCGGCAAGGCCGAGCCCCGCGGCCGCCAGCCGATCATAATGGATCGACGCGCGCGAAATCACGGCGAGCTGGGCGATGCCCTGCGTATGCAGGCTCGCCATCATATCGGTCGAATAAGTCTCGGCGCCGCCGTTCACGCGGCTCGCCATGACGTGCAGAATGCGCATGCGGTCCCTTCTCTTGAAGCGGCCGCAGCATAGCGGCTTGCACCCCGAACGCCAGCCGGCATAGGGTGCCGCGGCATGCGTTTCCCCTCCCCCCTCGTGCGCGGCACGCTGATCCAGCGCTACAAGCGCTTCCTGGCCGACGTGCGCCTGGACGACGGAGGGCTGATCACCGCGACCTGTCCCAACACGGGCTCCATGCTGGGGCTGACCGCGCCCGGCTCCACCGTCTGGCTGTCCGAAAGCGACAGCCCGACCCGCAAGTATCGCTTCACCTGGGAGCTGGTGGAGGCTGACCTCGGCCAGGGCCCGGTGCTGGTCGGCATCAACACCAACCATCCCAACAAGCTGGTGGCGGAGGCGGTGGCCGGCCGGCGCATCAAGCCCCTGGCCGGCTATCCCGAGGTCAGGCGCGAGGTGAAGTACGGCCGCAACAGCCGCATCGATCTGCTGCTGCAGGGCGCGAACAGGGGGCTGTGCTACGTGGAGGTGAAGAACGTGCATCTCTCGCGCCGGCACGGGCTCGCCGAGTTCCCCGACTCGGTGACCGAGCGGGGCACCAAGCACCTGGCCGAGATGAGCGACATGGTGCGCCAGGGCCATCGCGCGATGATGGTCTATCTGATCCAGCGCGGGGAGGCCAAGACGCTCGCCTTCGCGCGCGACGTCGATCCCATCTACGCGGCGGCCTTCGACGCGGCCGTTGCCGCGGGTGTGGAGGCCATTGCGCTGCGCTGCCGCATGAGCACCGAGGAGATCGTGGTGGACCGGCCGGTGCCGATCGTGGGCTAACCGGGTGCAGGATGTCGCGCTGCCGCGCACTGCCGGGACGACACCCGATCCCGCTGCCGGCCAGCCCCGGCGAATTCGCATAGTCCCGCGCGCGCCCCGCGTGATAGGCATGCGGCCCGAGACTTGCAAGCTTGCGGGTGACCCCATGGCCGCGGATACGACAGAGCCCATCACCGCCGCGGCCAGCGAGCTGCAGACGCTCGTCGTGGTCTCGGGCGCACACCTCATCAGCCACCTGCACATCATGGTGCTGCCCGTGCTGCTGCCGCTTATCAAGGAGCAGATGGGCGTCGGCTTCTTCGAGCTCGGCCTGGCGCTCACGACCTTCAATGTGGTGACGGGCGTGACCCAGGCGCCCATGGGCTTTCTGGTCGACCGGGTAGGCGCGAGGGCGGTGCTCATCGCCGGGCTCGTGCTCGGCGGCCTGGCGTTCATCTCGCTCGGGTTCACCAGCGCCTACGCCTGGCTGATCGTGACAGCCGTGCTGGCCGGCCTTGCCAACTGCGTCTACCACCCTGCCGACTACGCCATTCTAGTGGAGGGCATTGCCGAGGAGCGGATCGGGCGGGCCTTCTCCATTCACACCTTTGCAGGGTTTGCGGGCGCGGCAATCGCCCCGCCCCTGCTGTTGGGCCTGGCAGCGGCCGGCGGCCTCAGCACGTCGCTCGTGCTGGCCGGGCTGCTCGCCTGGGCGACGGCGGCCATGGTCATCCTCATCCCCGATCGGCAGCGGGACGAGGAGAGACGCCCGCACAGCGGGAGCACCGGTGCGGCCGCCGACAGCACGAGCGTGGTAACGCCGGCGGTTCTCGCCCTCACCGGCTTCTTCACCCTGCTGGCGCTGTCGCACAGCGCCATGTACAGCTTCTCGGTGGTGGCGCTGATCGCCAGCCACCAGGTCTCGCTTGCAGCCGCGACGGCGGCGCTCACGGCCTATCTCGCCGCCTCGGCGATCGGCGTGCTGGCAGGCGGCGTACTGGCCGACCGCACGCGGCGCCATGGCGACGTGGCGGCGGCCGGATTTGCCCTCTCCGCCGTCCTCGCGCTGGCGATTGCGCTGCTCACGCTGCCTGCCGTCGCACTGGTCGCGGCCATGGGGCTCACCGGCTTCCTGTTCGGCATCATCCAGCCCTCGCGCGACATGCTGGTGCGCAAGGCGGCGCCGCCCGGCGCGGCAGGGCGCGTGTTCGGCATCGTCTCGACCGGCTTCAACATCGGCGGCATCGTTGGACCGCTGCTGTTCGGCTGGCTGATGGACAACGGCACCCCGCGCTGGATTTTCGGCGCCGCGGTCGCCTTCATGGCCGCCACGGCGCTGTTTGCCTTCCTCGAGGATCGCCGGCCGCGGCGACGCGCCGTCCCGGCCTAGCCGCCCGGCCCCTGACGCACTCTTGATGATCCGTGAACGCCATGCGCCTCGCGCCGGGGCGCGTTGGCGTATAGACTGGAGGCTGGAGAAGGCCCTTGCAGCAGCGGCGCAGCCGCCAAGGAAGGGAGTGCGCTCAAGATGCTCGATCGTCGCAACCTGCTTCTCGCCGGCGCCGCATTCAGCGCGCTTGCCGCCGTCCTCCGCGCGCATACCGCGCTCGCCGATGCCAAGCCGGCAACGTTCGAGGTGACGAAGCCGGAGGCGGAATGGGCCAAGCACCTCACCCCGCAGCAGTTCCAAGTGCTGCGCAAGCACGGCACCGAGCGTGCGTTCACGAGCCCGCTCGACAAGGAGTATCGGCCCGGCACCTACGCCTGCGCCGGCTGCGACCTGCCGCTGTTCTCCTCCGCCACCAAGTTCGACAGCAAGACCGGCTGGCCGAGCTTCACCGCGCCGCTCGCCAATGCCGTCGGCACCGCCATCGACCGCAGCTTCTTCATGACACGCACCGAGGTGCACTGCCGCCGCTGCGGCGGACACCTGGGCCACGTGTTCAACGACGGACCGCCGCCCACGGGGCTGCGCTACTGCATGAACGGCGTGGCGCTGAAGTTCACGCCGCAGCGCGCCCCGTCATAGTCTGGGCATGCACGCGAAAGGCTCACCGCCATGAAGCTCTCACATCCGCTGCGCTGGCTGGCGCTGGTGGCGCTGCTCACCGGCATCCCGGCCGCGATGGCGCAAACGGCGCCGCTGAAGACGGACGCGAGGACGGCGGTGGCCATCTTTGCCGGCGGCTGCTTCTGGTGCATGGAGGAGGCCTTCGAGCAGGTGCCCGGCGTGATCACCGCGGTCTCCGGATACATCGGCGGCAAGGTGGCCAATCCGACCTACAAGCAGGTCTCGACCGGCACGACGGGACACGCGGAAGCCGTGCAGATCACCTATGATCCGGCCAGGGTGAGCTACCCGCAGCTCGTCGACTGGTTCTGGCGCAACATCGATCCCGTCGATGCCGTGGGACAGTTCTGCGACAAGGGCAGCGAGTACCGCAGCGCCATTTTCTATCGCGACGCCACGCAGAAGAAGATCGCCGAGGAGTCCAAGCAGGCCCTGCAGGCCTCGGGACGCTTGCAGCAGCCGATCGTCACCGAGATCACGGCGGCGGGGCCCTTCTACCTGGCCGAGGACTATCATCAGGACTACTACAAGAAGAATGCGAACCGGTATCAGTTCTACAAGTACGGCTGCCGGCGCGTGCAGCGGCTGGAGCAGATCTGGGGCAAGGCCACGCCGCCGCCGAACCTGACGCAATAGGCGGGGCATGCCCTCTCTCCAGTCTTCCATCCCTCTCCCCATGCCTCTTCAGGAGAGCGAGAGGGAGACCTCAACCCCCGCATGCGGGGGCCGGCCTCAAGCCGGAAATCGGGCGGCGAAAGATTCGGGCGGCAGGCGCAGCGCATTCGTGAGATAGGAAACCGTGCGGTAAAAGCCGGCGAGCAGCAGCAGCTCCAGCACGGCCTCCGCGCTGAAGGCGGCGCGCAGCTCGGCCCACAGGGCATCGTCGATATCGCAGCAGGCATGCAGCGCATCGCACAAGCGGATCAGCAGGCGATCCTCGGCACTCCAGCAGGCATCGTCTCCGCCGCCGTGCACGATCGCGTGGAGCTGGTTGGCCTCAAGGCCCGCGCGCGCGGCGAAAAATGCGGCATGCACGCCCCACTCGTATTCCGAACGGCACCGGGCGGTGACGCGAAAAATGACGACCTCGCGCTGCCGCAAGGTCAGGTGACCGGGATCGAGCAGGCCGCCGCCCATGAAGCGCTGGAACAGGCGCTCATCGCGCGCCAGCAAGCGAAACAGCACCAGGGGCGGGACGCCGGGCGGCATCAGGGCGTCGAGGCGGGCCTGGACCTGAGGCGCATAGGGCGGATCGGCGGGCGCGATGCGGGGAGCGGCGGACATGCGGCACCTCTTGTGCTATGTTTTCCTTAGCACACCGCAACACCCTTTGCTACGGAAATGATAGCATGCCGACACCCAAGCCCCAGCACCGCGTGCGCGGCTCGGCCAGCGGCCGCCCGATCATGGTGCTGCTCGACCTGCTGGGACGGCGCATGACGCTGCGCATCCTGTGGGAGCTGCGCGATCAGCGTCTCACGTTTCGGGCGTTGCAGGAGGCGGCCGAGACCAATCCGAGCGTGCTCAACGTGCGGCTGAAGGAGCTGCGCGAGGCCCACCTCGTGGCGCTCGCGGACGACGGCTACGGCCTGACGGCGCACGGCAAGGACCTGCTGCAGACCTTTCTGCCGCTCAATGCCTGGGCCGACGGATGGGCGAGGCTGTGGGACGGCAAGCGTCGCTGAAGCGGGCGACGGGCCGAGCGCCCGATGGCCGCCGCTATCGCTGCCACTGCCTCGGCTTGTCCTCGCCGATGACGGCTGAAAGGCTGCGCAGGAACGTGGCCACCAGAGCGAGTTCATCCGCGCCATGGACTTCAAAATCGTGGAATGACGGGTCAACCGCGCGTCCGGGACGGCAACGCCGGGACGCCGCTCTCGCCCCGATGCAGGGCGATGCCGAGCTGCAGCGATTGGGCAATGCGCTCCGCCCGATCGATGAAGAGCCGTGCGGCGTCGCGCGGGCACACGTCCAGCGCGGTGCTGTGGAACAAGGCGAGCCAACGTGCGAAATGCTCGGCCGAGATCTGCGGCAGCTCGGCATGCACCTTCATCGGCGTCCCCTTGTAGCGCCCTGACATGAGCGTGACGGACGACCAGAAGGCACACAGCTTGGCGAGATGGGCGTCCCAGTCGCCGATGGCCGAATTGAAGACCGGGCCGAGCAGCGGATCGACGCGCACGCTCGCATAGAAGGCATGGACGAGGTCTTGAATCAGCGGCTCGGTAACGCCAGCCGAAATGCCTGGCGCCTCGGGACTGGGAAGGCGGGTCATGCCGCGGGTTTCCCCCTGCCATCCATGATGCGATCTCGCTCTCCCACCCGGGCTCCCCGCGGCGCGGGCGCGATGGCTGCCAATAAGATGTATCTCTATTGCATCTTATGCGATGTTGCTCCCACCAATAACATATGTCAAGAATGACTCTTATTGCATTCTGCCGCAGAGGACCTGCATGCAGCTCACCAAGTTCTCCGACTACGCGCTCCGCGTCCTCATGTATGCGCACGCAGCCGGCGACCGCCTCGTGACCATCGAGGAGATGGCGGGAGCCTACCGCATCTCGCGGGCGCACCTGATGAAGGTGGTCAACGCGCTGACGCGTGCCGGCTACCTGACGGCGGTGCGCGGCCGCACGGGCGGGCTCAAGCTTGCCAAGCCTGCGCACGAGATCGGCCTCGGCGATGTCGTGCGCGCCACCGAGCCCGACTTTGCCCTTGTCGAGTGCTTTGCGACCGGGAACCAGTGCGTCATTACCGACTGCTGCCGGCTGCCGCGCGCCCTGAACGAGGCCCTCGCGGCCTTCCTGCAGGCGCTCGACCGGCATTCGCTGGCGAGCATCGCGCTCAAGCCCAGGGATTTTCGCAGCGTCCTGGCACCAGCGCGGCGGACTGCAGCCTGAGCGACCCGCGACCGGCGCAGGATCATAGCTCAGATTACCGGCTCACCAGATCGTGAGCGCACGGAGTGAACCGCGCACGCCTGCCTCCCGTAACCACGGGCAGCTCCAGCCGGAGCGCGAACCGTCGGGAGGATGCAATGCTCATATCAAGGCGCACCGGAGCCGTGCTGGCGGCGGCCGTCCTGTCGCTTGCCGCACTACCGGTGTCCGCGGAGGAAAACTACGAGAGCTGGCCGCTGCTGCAGAACCCGTTCGAAAGCACCGGCGGCGGCGGCATCATGATCGGCGGCTACGAACCCGTCGTGGCCGGCAACACGTGCACGACGACCTTCACGGCCACGGAGCCCGGCGGCAAGGTCTACTACAACAAGGTCGAGTTCGACGCCGTGCCGGTGCGGGGCGGCATCCTCTGCACCAACGGCAGATGGCAGGCCATCGACGGCAGCATGTCGGGCACGACACCGTTCCGGGTGTTCATCAAGGACGGCGTCCGCCGCCGGGCGCCCTGAGCCCGGCCGCGCTCGCGCTTACCCTTGCCCTCTCCCCATGCTGGAGAAGTGGGGAGAGGGCATGAGCAACTGAAGAGATATGCCAGAGGCAGAAGCCGCCTATTTTCTCTTCTTCTTTGCGGCCTTCTTCTTGTTCTTGGCAGCTCCGCTCTTCTTCGCCTTGGGGGGCGCGGCCGGCGTGCCGAGCCCGACCATGGCGCCCTCCAGATCCTGAATGATGGCAATGCGGCCCACGCCCGGGATGTCGAATGGAGGCCGCATCACCTTGCCGCCGGCCTTGTCGACCTTGCGGCAAGCGGCGTCGACGTTGTCGACCGCGATGTAGGTGAACCAGTGCGGCGGTACGCCCTGCATGTCCGGGCCATCCATCTGAAAGGCGCCGCACGCGGCCTGCTCGCCCACGTTGAAGAGGGTGTAGCTCGGCTCGCCCGGCTTGGCCTTGCGCTGCATGTCGCCGGCGGCGGCGACGAACGGCTTCCAGCCAATCACCTTCTTGTAGAACGCGCGCGCCTTGTCGGGATCGCGCGACTGCAGCTCAGTCCACCAGATGCTTCCCTGCTTGATCATCACCGGTCTCCATCTATTCCGCAGCCGCCTTGTGAGCGGCGAGCACATTGTCGGCGAGGCGGCCGGTCAGCTCGGCCAGATGGTGGAACTTGGCGGTGTAGGTGCCCACACCCGCGGTCGCCGACCGCAGCTCCACGATCAGATCCTGCATTTCCGATTCGGGGATCTGGGCCCGCACCACGTCCCAGCCGGGCCAGCCCTCGCGCGCATCAAAGCCCAGGATCTGCCCGCGTCGCTGCGGGATCATGCCGTTGACGCGCGCCGTCGCCTCCGAGGGGATGGCAATCTCCACCTCCATGATGGGCTCCAACAGCACCGGGCTGCATTTGGGCATGCCCTCCGACATACCGATGCGGCCGGCCTGGCGGAATGCCATGTCGGAGCTGTCGACCGAGTGGTAGGAGCCGTCGGTCAGCGTCACCGATACGTCGACCACCGGAAACCCACCGAGCGGTCCGCGCTGCAGATAGTCCTCCACGCCGATCTCCACGGAGGGGATGAACTGCCGCGGCACCACGCCGCCGGTGATGGTCTCGGCGAACTGAAAGCCCGTACCGCGCGGCAGCGGCTTGATGTCGAGCACCACGTCGCCGAACTGCCCATGGCCGCCCGACTGCTTCTTGTGCCGGCCGCGCACCTCGACGCCCTTGCGGATGGTTTCCTTGTAGGGCACCTGCCGCGGCTTGGAGCCGGCATCGACACCGTACTTGCGCTTCAGGCGCTCCAAGGCCACCCTCAAGTGCATCTCGCCCTGGCCCCACAGCACCATCTGGTGCGTGTCCTTGGCGTGCTCCAGCTTGAGCGATGGATCTTCCTCCATCAGGCGGGCCAGCGCGCTGGTCAGCTTCACCTCGTCCTTGCGGTCCTTGACGTTGATGGCGATGCCGTAGACCGGCTGCGTCGGCTCCGGCGCGGGCACCTGAATGCTGCCGCCCTTCTCTGCCGACAGGGTCTCACCCGAGAGGATCTTCTCCAGCCGTCCAAGCGCCACCGTCTCGCCGGCCTTGGCCGGCCCGCGCTTGCGGGCATCCTCGCCAAGCAGCGAGAAGGCGGCGGCGGCGCGCTCCTCGGAACGCGCGCCCTGCACCACCGTGCCCTCGCCGAACTCACCGGCCAGCACCCGCACCACGCTGACCTTGCCGCCGTGCGGGGTGTACAGGGTCTTGATCACATGCGCAGCGGACTTGGCATTCTCGAGCTTGAGCCGCCGCGCCGTGCGCTCGACGAACGGGGCCTCGTGGCGCAGCGCCTTCAAGAGCCGCAGGATGCCGTTGCCGTTCTCGGCCGAGCCCAGCAGCACCGGCACGATCAGCCCCTCCTGCACCTCCTTCACGAGGTCGGCAAAAACCTTGTCGCGGGTCGGCTGCATGTCGCTCAGCAATTGCTCCATGAGCTCGTCGTCGTAGTCGGCGAGCTGCTCGAGCATCTTGAAGCGCGCTTCCGTCTCTCGGTCCTTGACGACGGCCGGCATGTCGATCACTTCGGCGTTCGCCTGCTTGCGGTAGACGAAGGCCCGTTCCAGGGCGAGGTCGACGAAACCGGACGCGGCGCCCTTCTCCCAGATCGGGATCTGCCGCAGCACCAGCGGCTTGGCGCTCGCCGGCTGCAGCGTGGGCAGGATGTCGCGCACCTGCGCGTTGAACGAATCGATCTTGTTGAGGAACAGGAAGCGGGGAATGCCGCGGTCCTCGAGCTGCTTGAGGATGAGCTGCAGCGCGGGTACGCGCTTGGGATCGGGCTCGCACACGACGACGGCGGCATCGCAGGCGGTCAATGCCAGCGCGCCTTCATGCTGGAACTCGATGGAGCCGGGGCAATCGATGAAGGTGAACTTGTCGTCGAGAAATGCGGTGTCGGCGATGTTGAGCTCGACGCTCATGCCGTGATCGCGGGCCTCTGCGGCGCCGTCGCCGACGGTATTCCTATCTGTGACCTTGCCTTGGCGCGTGACCGCGCCGGTGCGTGCGAGAATGGCTTCGAGGAGTGTGGTCTTGCCAGAGAGGTAAGGCCCGACAAGTGCGATGCAGCGGGAGCTGCGGGCGGCAGTGCCACCATTTTGCCCCATGGGATCCTCCGTGATCAGCCCAGGCAAGAGGACACGCAAGCTCGCGCGCCCGCGCCTGAGCTTCACGGGGCGCGTGCGGATATCGTGAACCCGCGCCGGGACGAGCGCAAGCGCCAACACACGGTTTTGCGCCACGACGAAACGCAGACGCGGCATCGCGGGGCGCGCACCCGAGCGGCGCAAGCCTGGCGCGCGAGCGGGCTCCATCCCGCGACCGCTGCTGTCACGCGAGCGTCATGGCGGCGTGGGATGACGGAGAGCGGGTTGTAGCTGCCGAGGGTTGTCGCACGGGTGAATGGTCCCGTGCGCCGCAGCCGGACAGCATGTTGCATCTGCGAAGGATTGGCGAAGAGGCCGGAAGTGGCTGTTAGCCTTGGCAGTTCGATCGACCGGCGGCGCTGCCGGGACGCGTGGCGGCACAGCGCGCAGGCGCATGGTTGTGCAGCGGCGAAAGTCCTCGATCACCAATGATTACGATATTTATCTTGACCTGCCATGGTGATGACCCACTAAGTTCGCAAGCGGTGGGAATGTACGCCGCGGATTTGGTTGAGCCCAAAAACCGATCCTGGAACGGATACTTGGGCGTGTGAGTTGACGTGCCATGGGAATGGAGAAGCTCAACAACGCAGCTCGTGCAGCGGGCTTTGCCATGGCGGCCTCCGATGAGCCTTACGAGGATGTCGAGGCGCAGGGGAAGGACACCGAGGCATCCGGCTGGCGGCCCAACGAGGCCGTCTTGCTCGCCCCCACGCCGATCGCACACCGCCACCGGGGCGACTGGATCAGGGCCATGCTGAGCCTGTTCGGCCGGCGCGCACCGGCCTCGCCGGTCTGAGCCAACGAGAGCCGGACGATCGTCGCGGCGGCGCCGGTAGAGGCGGCGCTGTTCTATGGCCGCTAGGGCGGGCGGAGGTCGCGCTCGAAGAGCAGCACGGGCGGCTCTGACGCCGCCATGCCGACCTGGCGGAATCCAAGCGACCGGTAGAGCGCCTGCGCGCCGTGCATGGCGGGGAGCGTATCCAAACACATGCGGCGATAGCCCAACAGCCGCGCCTCTGCGATCGCGGCCAGAGCCAGGCGGCGGCCGAGGCCGCCGCCGCGGGCTGCGGGCCGCACGTAGAGACGCTTCATCTCGCAGAGATCCGCGGTGCCCTGACCGGGCCGCACAGCCACGCAGCCGATGAGCACGCCGGCGCCATCGCGCAGCAGCAGCAACTGGCCCTTGGGCGGCGCGTAAGCCCCAGGAAGAGCGGCAATCTCCGCCTCGAAATTCTGAAAGCACAGCGAGATGCCAAGGCCCGCTTCGTACTCGCGCAGCAGCGCCACCACCGCGCCACGGCTGGCTGCGTCGAAACCCCGCTCGATGACGGCTCCGCTCGTCATGGGCTCGGCAGCAGCCATGCCAGAGCGATGAGGACGACAAGCGCAACCGCCGCCCGCCGGTAGAACCGGCATGCGCTGCAACCCCAAGCGGCGCGCAAACGGCTGGTCAAGGTCATGGGCCGACCTTGAGCGCAAACAAGCGGTCTGGCAAGATCGCCCAAGAGTGCCCCAGAGTGCCATGCCACCGCGGCTACCGACGACCGACATGACCGTCATCCCCCTCAAGACGGCCCGCGCCCGGCTGCGGGCGAGCCGCCCGGTGCAACCGCCGCCGGCCCTGACCAGCCCGCTGTCTGCGCGCGCCCGCGCGCGCGCCGGCGATGATGCCGACGACCGGATGCGCATGCGGCAGAACTTCGCCGCGCTCGCCGTCATCGTCTGCATCCTGGTGCTCGGCACCTGGCTCATCGACAGCCTGCGCACCTACTCGCGTGCGCATGTGCATCGAAGCCGGACACCGCAATTGCGTGCCGGTGGACCACACCTACCAACCTTCCCCGTTTTGAGGGCGCCGCCTATTGCGCCTGCCCGCCGGACGCCTTGCCCGCCTCCTGGGCCTCGAGCTGCGCGTACACGACATTGGCGAGGTTCATCAGCTCATCGCGCGACAGCCGGCCGGACAGGGCATAGGCGAGAGGCCGATCGATCCAGTAGAACGCGCCGAACCCGTCCTTCTCGTGGAAGCGGAAGGATGTGTTGTTGAGCCCGGTCTCCTTGCGCACATAGAGCGTCAGGCGCCGCCCGCTGGCGTCCTCGTACATGAACTGGGCGGCGGGCAGGCCCTGGTCGGGCAGCAGCCGTCCGCCCATCAGCCGCCAGCCGAGGCTGCCGAGCGCCGGCGCGCGCACGTCCGCGCCGACCCGCTTGGCGAGCCAGCGCACGAGATGGGCCTCGTCGGCCTTCACCTCCACCGGATGGCGCACTTCCGGCACATACACCGTGTGCGCCCCGAGCGCCGTCGTGACGAAGGCGGCCTCCGACCGGCGCGTTTCCGCCAACAGGCCGCGCGCACCATAGCCGGCCGCACCGGCCGCCATCACCACGGCGGCGGCAGCCGCCCAGCGCGCGAGCGTGGCGAAGGGCGCAACGGGCCGCCGCCCCAGACGCGCAAGCGGCTTGTGCAGGGCCGGCGGCAGCGGCTCGCTCAGGCGGCCGGCATAGCGCTGCCGCAGCGCGTCGTTGATCTCGCGCACGTCGCGCACCAGCTCCAGCGCCTGGGGCGAGGATGCAAGGGCTGCCTCCACCTCGGCGCGCTCGTCCGCCGTCAGCTCGCCGTCCACGAAGGCGTGCAGCTCACTCTCGCTCGAGCGGCGCGGAGCCATCATTTGACTCTCCGCAGCGATGCGCGGCCGTTCCTGTCGCCGCCTTCATAGTCCATCAGCGTGCGCAGCCGCTCGCGACCGCGCGCGAGCCGCGACATCACTGTGCCGACGGGGATATCCAACACCTCGGCGGTTTCCGCATAGCTCAGCCCCTCCAGCCCCACGAGCAGCACCACCTGCCGCTGCTCGCCGCTCAGGAGCTGCAAGGCATGGTCGAGATCGCGGCCGCTCGCTCCATCGGCAGAGGGCGAAGACTGGTCGACCCCGAGGCTCTCCAGCCCCACGTGCGGCGGCCGGCGCGACTTGCGGCGCAGGCCGTCCACGTGCAGGTTGTGCAGGATGGAGAACAGCCACTTGCGGGGATTGTCGCCGTCGCGCCATTGCGGCAGGCGCGCCAGTGCGCGCTCCAACGTGTCCTGAATCAAATCGTCGGCCTCACCGTCGTCACCGAGCAGAGCGCGCGCATAGCGGCGCAGGCGCGGAATTTCAGCGGCGACGGCTTCACGGCGCGTGGTCAAGCAGTTCCCCCTGTTTTTCTGCTGCGCAACTCTCCCGCTTGGCAACCGCACTTCCGCTGACGCTCAACAGCGCCAGTTTATTCCGAGGTGTGACGGGAAATAAAGTGGGCGTGGCAGCATTTACCTGCCGCTGTCTCGAAGTATTCTCATTCCGCGCCGGCGCAACGCGTGGGTGCGATCCGGGCGGGCACTGGACCTATCGCTCCATGCGGGGCGTGAGGCAGACGTGCCGGCTACCGTCATGTGGAGGAAGGGAAATGCTTCGAGTGATTGCAGGCTTGGCGGCCTTGACGGTGTGCACAACACTCGTTTGGGCTCAGAACCCGGCCGCCATCGACCAGCGCAAGCAGGCGATGAAGGCGTTGGCCGGCGCGCTGAAGGACCCGGTTGCCATGTCGAAAGGCGAGGCGCCGTTCGATCTGGCCAAGGTGCAGGCGTCCTTGAAGGCCGTGCAGGAGACGGCGGCGAAGGCCAAGGGCCTGTTCCCCGACGACTCCAAGGCCGGCGAGACCGACGTGCTGCCGGTCGCCTTCGACAACAAGGCCGACCTGATGGCCAAGCTTGACAAGCTGGTGGCAGACGCCCAGATCGCGGCAACCGCCATCAAGGACGACGCCGGCCTGAAGGCGGAGCTGCCGAAGCTGGCCGGCAACTGCGGCGGCTGCCACAAGGCCTACCGCAAACCCAAGAGTTGAGGGGCTCCGGTCGCGGGTTCCGCGTCCACGCCTAGTGTGATGATCGAGAAATTCACCCTTCCTCGCAGCACGCCTACTGAGCGAATTTCTCGATCTGAATCACACTGGAACCATGAGCTTGCTAGTGTCCTTTCGATCGCGAAGTTCGTTCAGCGCCTGCTGCAAGTTCCGGCGAACTTCGCGATCGGGACACTAGAGACCCGGCCAAGACGGACGAGGGTTGTGCGGCGCTGCAATGAACTACGCGCGCGGAATCATCCCGCGCGCGTTTGTTATTGGACGGTGGACCGTTCAGACGCCAAGGATCGGCATGCGCATGAAACCGATCATTGCCCTATTGGCGGTCGTGGCGCTCGCCGGCGCCGCTGCCTTCTATGTCCTCACCATGCCCTCGCTGGCCGTGCAGGGACCGCTGGCGCCCCGCACCGCCAGCCTCGCCAACGGCGAGACGATGTTCAATGTCGGCGGCTGCGCCGCCTGCCACGCCACGCCCAAGCAGGACGACCACCGGCGCCTGGGCGGAGGGTTGGCACTGGCCACACCCTTCGGCACCTTCAAGGTGCCCAATATCTCGCCCGATGCACGGTTCGGCATCGGTGCGTGGCCGGAGGAGGCCTTTGTCAACGCCATGCTGCGCGGCGTCGGCCGCAATGGCGAGCACCTCTACCCGGCATTCCCCTACACCTCGTATCAGCGCATGGCGGTGGATGACGTGCGCGACCTGTTCCAGTTCATCAAATCCCTGCCGGCCGAAACGGTCGCCTCCGAGCCGCACGCGCTGCCGTTTCCATTCAACGTGCGCCGCGGGCTGGGGCTGTGGAACCTGCTCTACCTCGATGGCAAGGCGTTCGCGCCCGATCCCGCCAGGAGCGCCAGCCTCAACCGCGGCGCCTATCTCGTCGAGGGCCCCGGCCACTGCGCGGAGTGCCACAGCCCGCGCACTGTCCTGGGCGGCATCATTGCCGACCGCAGATTTGCCGGCGGCGTGGACGCGGAGGGCAAGGGATGGGTGCCCAACATCACGCCCCACGCCGACGGCCTCGCCTCCTGGTCGGACAAGGATATCGCCTATCTGCTGCAGAGCGGGCTCACGCCCGACAACGACTCGGTGGGATCGACGATGGCCGCAGTCGCAGCCAGTATGGGCAGGCTCTCGGACGCGGACAGGGCGGCCATGGCCGCCTACCTCAAATCCCTGCCCTCGCGTCCGGGCAGGGCACCACCGAAACAGTGACTGGCGCGGGCGCACGCCCGACTGCGGCATCTTTCTGCCCGATTGCAGGGCAATCCTAGCCTTTGAGGCGATTCTTGCGCTTGGGGGAGTTCTGCAACGCGCATACAGCCTCGAAAAAGCGCATCGTCAGCGGGTTCCACGATCGCTCGCCTGGATACGCCGGGCGTGGATCAGCGTTGATTCCGCAGTAGGCTCGACGGCCAGCACGGCCACGGAAAGGCGCGTTTGCATGAATTTTCCGTTCGGCATCGAAGAGGAATTCTTTGTCGTCAGCGAGAACACGCAGCGGCTCGAGCCGCAGGCCGATGCCGTCTTTCTCGCGCGCGCCAAGGAGCTCTCGGGCGGGGCTGTGCATCGCGAGCTGCTGCAGTCCCAGGTGGAGGCGGCGACCCCTGTCTGCAACACCTTCCAAGAGGCGCGCAAGCATCTGCAGCGGTCGCGGCGCGCGCTCGCCGATGCCGGCAGGGAAAGCGGGCTTGCCGTCCTATCCGCCGGCACCCACCCCACCGCGGACTGGCCGCTGCAGCAGAGGACGGAGAAGCAGCGCTACGATGCGGTGATGGCGGAGCTGCAGATCCTAGGGCTCAGAAACCTGGTGTGCGGCCTGCACGTGCATGTGGAGGTGCCCGACGACGACTTGCGTCTCGACGTCATGCGCCGCGCGATTCCCTTCCTGCCCATTCTGCTGGCGCTCTCGACGTCGTCGCCGTTCTGGCGCGGCATGAACACCGGCTTCTCGAGCTATCGCCTGACCTCCTACGACGAGCTGCCGCGCACCGGCCTGCCGCCGCTGTTCTCCGACTGGCTGCAGTACCGCGGCTACATCGACGTGCTGCGCGACGCCGGCGTCATTCGCGATGCAAGCTACATCTGGTGGGCCATTCGCCCATCGCACAAGTACCGCACGCTCGAGCTGCGCATTCCCGATGCCTGCACCACGCTGGAGGACGCCATCACCGTGGCCGCGCTCTATCGCTGCCTGGTCTGCGCGCTGATGGCCGATCGCACCGTCAACAGCATCATCAACTCGCCGGGCCGGGCGCTCGCCAAGGAGAACAAGTGGCGTGTGCAGCGCTTCGGCCTCAGCGCCGAGCTGATCGACCCCTTCCGGGAGCATCCGGCCATCGATGCCGCTGGGGCCGCGCGCCGCCTCGTCGACATGCTGCACCGCTACGCCGCCGCGCTCGACTGCCTGGCCGAGATCGAGCATGTGGAAACCATCCTGGCGCGCGGCACGAGCGCCGACCGCCAGCTTGCCATCTATGAGGCGGCCCTGGCGAAAGGTTGCACACACGACGACGCCCTGCAGCGGGTCAAGGCGTGGCTGCAGGAGGAGACGCTGGCCTTCTGCCCCGCGACGGCGTAGCCCTGCACGGGCCAAGGATTCGGCGCGTGTTGACCCCACGGCGCAACTCTGTTTTGCTTTCCCCAAGTCCACCACAGAGGAGAGGACCGGCGTTAAGAGCAAGCCGGCCTTCGAAGCCGTGCTCGAAATCGCCATCGTGCTGCTCCTCGTCGTGTTGAACGGCGTCTTCGCCCTTTCCGAGCTCGCCATCGTCTCGGCGCGCCGGTCGCGCCTCAAGGCCCTGGTCACGGAAGGCCGCAGCGGCGCCAACCGGGCGCTCGCGCTGGCGTCCGATCCGGGGCGCTTCCTGTCGACCGTGCAGATCGGCATCACCGCCGTCAGCCTGATCGCGGGCGCCTATTCAGGCGCAACGGTGACCGGCGATTTCGCCGACTATCTGGTCGACCATGGTGTCCCTCCCACCGCTGCGGGCTGGCTGGCCTACGTCATCGTCTTCGCCCTGGTCACCTACCTCTCGCTCATCATCGGCGAGCTGGTGCCCAAGAACCTGGCGCTGCGCAACGCCGAGACCATCGCCTGCGCCGTCGCGCCGCTGATGACGGCGCTGTCGCGCATCGCCGCACCCGCGGTGTGGCTGCTCGATATCTCCACCAAGGCCGTCTTCCGCCTGCTGCGGCAGCGCCAGCCGCCCCAAAGCACGGTGACGGAAGAAGAAATCAAGGCGCTGATCGCGGAGGCTGAGGGCGCCGGGGTGCTGGAAGCGGGCGAGCGCCAGCTCATCTCAGGCGTGCTGCGCCTCGGCGACCGCCCGGTGCGCGGACTGATGACGCCGCGCACCGAGGTCGACTGGATTGACGCCAATGGCGATACCGCCGACGTCAGAACGCGCCTGCTGGCCAGCCCACACTCGCGCATGCCCGTCGGGGAAGGCTCCGCCGACCACTTGATCGGCGTGGTGCGGGCGCGCGAGCTGCTGATGGCCATGATGTCGGACCAGCCCATCGACGTGCACGCCTATCTGCGCAAGGCGCCGATCGTGCCCGATACGACGGACGCGCTCGACGTGCTGGAGACGCTGCGCGACGCCGAGGTGCCGATGGGGCTCATCCACGACGAGTACGGGCATTTCGAGGGCATCGTCACGCCCGCCGACGTGCTGCAAGCCATCGCCGGCGTGTTCCGGTCCGACGCCGAGCTGGCCGAGCCCCACGCGGTGTCGCGCGACGACGGCTCTTGGCTGCTGTCGGGCGCGATGCCGGCCGACGAGATGGCCGAGCAGCTCGGCATCGCCCTGCCGGCCAAGCGCGACTACCAGACCGTGGCCGGCTTTCTGCTGGCCGAGCTGCGCCATCTGCCCTCGATCGGCGAGCATGTCGATGCCCATGGCTGGCGCTTCGAGGTGGTCGATCTCGACGGCCGGCGCATCGACAAGGTGCTGGCCATTCACCGCGTCGGAGCCCGCCGCCGCCTGCAGTCCCCGGGGCAGTAGGCACCGGTGCGGAGCTGGCGCATAGTAGCCCACACGTCCTCCCAACCGTCTGGGCGCCGGCCGGGGGAAGGCGCATGTCGACCGCTGCATGCGGTCCGGCCGCCGAGACACGGGCGGCCGCGCAGTGTCCGGGGCAGGACGCGGGGGAGCAGATGGCACTTCAGGCGCAGAGCCTCATCGGGCTGGTGGCCATCCCCCTGATCGCCTGGCTGCTCTCGGAAGAGCGCAGCGCGATCGCACCCGCACGCCTGGCGCGGCTGCTGCTGGCGGGCATCGGGCTGCAGCTCGCCATCGCCGGCATCATGCTGAACGTCGCGGCCGCGCGCGTCGCCTTCGACTGGGCCGCGAGCCTGGTGGGGGCGCTGCAGGCCGCCACCGCCGCCGGCATGCGGGTGGTGTTCGGCTATCTGGCCGGCGCGCCGGCGCCGTTCGAGACCGTGCAGCCGGCCAACACGTTCATCCTGGCGTTCCATGCGCTGCCGCTGATCCTGGTGATCAGCGCGCTCTCCAAGCTGCTCTATCACTGGGGCGTGCTGCAGAGGATCGTGCACGGCATCGGCTGGGGCCTGCGCCGCACGCTCGGCGTGTCGGGGCCGGTGGGCACCTCGGCCGCGGCCAACATCTTCGTCGGCATGGTGGAGGCGCCGCTGCTGGTGCGCCCCTACCTGGCGAGCATGAGCCGCGCCGGCCTGTTCGCCACCATGACGGTGGGCATGGCGGGCGTGGCCGGCACGGTGCTCGCCATCTATGCCACGGTGCTGCAGGCAACCGTGCCCGGCGCGGCGGGACACCTGATCGTGGCGTCGGTGATCAGCGTGCCGGCGGCGCTCATGCTGTCGGCGCTGATGGTGCCCGAGAAGCCCGGCGCCTCCGCGACCGACGGCGCGCACGCCGGCGGGACCGCCATCGATGATCCGCCGCGCTCCAGCATGGATGCCATCGCCCAGGGCACGTGGGAGGGCGTGATGCTGCTCGCCAATGTGACGGCGATGCTGATCGTGGCCGTGGCCCTGGTGGCCCTGGCCAATCAGGCGCTGGGCATGGCCACCGGCCCGTTCGGGCTCAACCTCACGTTCGAAGAGATGCTGGGCTGGATGTTTGCGCCGCTGGCCTGGCTGATCGGCATCCCGTGGGGCGAGGCCGCGCAGGCCGGCGCCCTACTCGGCATCAAGACGGTGCTCAACGAGTTCGTGGCCTACCTGCGCCTTGCCGCCACCGGTGCAGATGCCCTGTCGGAGCGCTCGCGGCTGATCCTGACCTATGCGCTGTGCGGCTTTGCCAACTTCGGCAGCCTCGGCATCCTGATCGGCGGCATCGGCGCCATGGTGCCCGCGCGGCGCGCCGAGGTGGCAAGCCTGGGGGCCAAGACCATCGTCTCCGGCACGCTGTCGACGCTGATGACCGCGGCGGTTGTGGGCCTCATGACGCCGGGATAAGAAAGAGCTCGGGTGGGAGCGAGCGTATGGCAAGCGACAGCATCGTCGCCGAGACTGCGACGCGGATTTTCCGCGACCTGTGCGATCCGCAGACCGTCACCAGCGCGGCGGACGAGCGCTGGAAAGGCCCGGCCTGGACCCAGCTCGAGGAAGCGGGGCTGACGCTGGCCTGGGTGCCGGCAGAACTCGGCGGCGCCGGCGCGGATCTCGCCGACGGCTTCGCCATCCTGCGCCAGACGGGCCGGTTTGCCGTGCCGCTGCCCATTGCCGAGACCCTGCTCGCCGGCTGGCTGCTGGCGCGCGCCAATATTTCCTCCCCGCGCGGCGCCATGGCGTGCACGGCCCGCGCCGGCCACCCGGTCAGCCTGACGGCCAACGGCAGCCTCAGCGGGCGCCTGCGGGCCGTCCCGTTCGGCAGGGCCGCCCGCCATCTTGCCCTGCTCGCCCGGCGCGAGAGCGGCGATTGGGCGGTCGTTCTGGTGGAGACGGGCGCGGCGCGGATCGTGGACGGCAGCAGCCTGGCCGGCGATCCGCTCGATGCCGTCACCCTGGACGGCATCCGGCCGGTGGCCGTCAAGGACGCACCTGCCGGCCTGCACGATGCTGTGATGCTCATGGGCGCAACGATGCGGGCCATGCAGATGGCCGGCGCGCTGGAGGCCATACTGGATGCCGCCGTGACCTATGCCAACGAGCGTGTGGCGTTCGAGCGGCCGATCGCCAAGTTCCAGGCGGTGCAGCACAACCTGGCGCGGCTGGCGGGCGAGACGGCCGTTGCCATGGCGGCCGCGGGGTCTGCGGCTGATGCGCTCGCAAGCTCCTCCGCCGTCCCCCGTGGAGAGGAGGACCTCGCCGTGTTCCTGGAGGCGGCGGCCGCCAAGATCCGTGTCGGGGAAGCGGCGGGTGAAGGTGCCGCCATCGCCCACCAGGTGCTGGGCGCCATCGGCTTCACCAAGGAGCACACGCTGCATCGCTTCACGCAGCGGCTGTGGACGTGGCGCGACGATTTCGGCAGCGAGAGCCATTGGGCCGTGCAGCTCGGCCGCCACGTGGCAGCCAACGGTGCCGACGCGTTGTGGCCGATGCTGGCGGCGAGGTGATGCGATGGCGACGGAGCTGACGTTCGACCCCCTGCGCCTGCCGCCCGAGTGCGTGGCGCTGCGCCGCGAAGTGCGCGCATTCCTCGCCGAGGAGATCGAGGCCGGCACCTTCAACCCGCATCAAGCCGACAACGACCAGGGCTACAGCGAGGAGTTCAGCCGCAAGGTGGGCGCCCGGGGCTGGATCGGCATGACCTGGCCCAAGCCGTACGGCGGCCGGGAGAGGAGCTTTCTCGAACGCTATGTGGTGACGGAGGAATTCCGCGTCGCCAACGCGCCGGTGCGCCTGCACTTCATCGCCGACCGCCAGAGCGGGCCGGTGCTTCTCAAATACGCCAGCGAGCGCGTCAAGGCCGACGTGCTGCCGCGCATCTGCAGGGGCGAGGTGTGCTTTGCCATCGGCATGAGCGAGCCCAACTCGGGCTCCGACCTGTTCGCGGCCAGCACCAGGGCGACCAAGACCGACGGCGGCTGGCTCGTCAACGGCACCAAGGTGTGGACCAGCAACGCCCACCACGCCCACTACATGATCGGCCTGTTCCGCACCTCGCCGGCCACGAAGGAGAACCGCCGGCACGGCCTGACGCAGTTCCTGGTCGACATGAAAACGCCCGGCATTACCGTCAACCCGATCTACCAGATGACGGGCCAGCACGACTTCAACGAGGTGGTGTTCCAGGACGCGTTCATGCCGGACGATCATGTGCTGGGCGAGGTGGACGGCGCCTGGAAGCAGGCCACCTCGGAGCTGGCCTATGAGCGCAGCGGGCCGGAGCGATTCCTGGAAACCTATTATGTGCTGACCGAGCTGGTGCGCGTGCTGGGCGAGAAGCCCGACATCCGCGGCGCGGAGGGCCTCGGCCGGCTGGTGGCCCAGGTGCACGCGCTGCGGCGCATGTCGGTGTCGGTGGCGGGCATGCTGCATGCCGGCAAGGAGCCGGTGGTGGAAGCCGCCATCGTCAAGGATCTGGGCACCATCTGGGAGCAGAAGCTGCCCCACCGCGCCCGCGATCTGGCCGCATTCGCCGAAGCGGAGGCCGCCAACCGCGCCACCTTCGAGGAGCACCTCGCCTTTGCCACCCAGATCGCGCCCAAGCTGACGATCCAGGGCGGCACGACGGAGATCCTGCGCGGCATCATCGCGCGCGGGCTGGGGCTGCGGTAGTTGATGCTTTAGGGAGAAACACATGGGCCCATTCAAGGATATCGGTGTCGACCTGAAGGACCTGGTGGCGACCATCGAAATTCGCCGCCCGCCGCACAACTTCTTCGATATCGAGCTGATCCGCCAGATCGCGGAGGCCTGTGAGGCGCTCGACAAGGACCCGGCCTGCCGCGCCATCGTGCTGGCAGCGCAGGGCACGGCCTTCTGCGCCGGCGCCAAGCTGGGCGAGGGCGCCGACATCCAGGACGTGCTGGTCAAGCGGTCGGAAGCCGGCCTGACTGGACATCTCTACATCGAGGCGGTGCGGCTGTTCCGCACCCAGAAGCCGATGGTGGGTGCCATTCATGGCCCGGCGGTCGGCGGCGGGCTTGGCCTCGCGCTGGTGCCGGATTTGCGCGTGACCTGCCCCGAGGCGCGCTTCTGCGCCAATTTCACGCGCCTGGGTTTCCATCCGGGGTTCGGGCTGACGGTGACGCTGCCGGCCCTGATCGGCCCGTCGCGGGCCGCCCTGATGCTCTATACCAGTCGCCGCATCCCCGGCGACGAGGCGGTCAGGATGGGCCTGGCGGATGTGCTGGTGCCGCAGGCGGACGTGCGCGCCACTGCCCACAAGCTGGCCGCCGAGATCGCCGAGAACTCGCCGCTGGGCGTGCTCGAAACGCGGGCCAGCCTGCGTGCCGGCCTTGCCGACCGCGTCCGCGCCGCCACCGACATCGAGCTCGAGAAGCAGACCCGCCTGCGCAAGACCGAGGATTTCAAGGAAGGCGTCAACGCCGTGAACGAGCGGCGCCGGCCGAGGTTCGCGGGCCGCTGAAGAGACCGTCGTGTCGACGTTGGCCCAAGACACGCGCACCATTCGGCTGACGCCAGAGCAGGATCGCTTCGGATTGAAGCATCTTGCCACAATGGCGAGGGCCTCGGCCGAAGCGTGATCCTGCTCTGCATGAGTTGCTGAGAGTGCGATTCACGTTGCAATTGGAAGCTGCGCTTCCATATGAAACGATCGCGCTCTGGTGTGATGATCGAGAAAATCGCCCTTCCTCGCAGCACGCCTACTGAGCGAATTTCTCGATCTGAATCACACTAGAACCATGAGCTTGCCAGTGTCCTTTCGATCGCGAAGTTCGTTCAGCGCCTGCTGCAAGATCCGGCGAACTTCGCGATCGGGACACTAGGGCGCCCTGCGAGCATGCGCGATCGCCATGGGCCGCCGCGCACCCGGGCTGGAGCCATGCTGCATTGGCCGTGCCGTCGTCAATGCGAACGCCTGCAGCTCGGCGCCTGACAGCGCCCTGAACCGATCGGGAGGCACGTGCAGCATGGCATCGAGCAGATGCTCGCGCACGCCCATGCCCGCCAGGTACGCGCGCATGCTCGCCACGCCCTCATCGTAGCGCTCAGAGGCTTGCGCAATCGAGGGCTGGCCGACCACCCGCGGGCGATGGATGTGCACGCGCCCAGGCACCGCATGGCGCTCGACGCCCGCCGCCAGAATGAGGACGCAGGCGCTGTCGCACCTGTGCCGGCGGCCGACGGTGGTGCGCAAGCCGCCGTTGCGCACGAGGACGCCGATCGCCATCGCCGCAAACACCGAGCCGCCCGGAGAATTGAGCTCGACCGCAGGGGTGGCCGAACGGGCAACGCGCGGGTCGATGACGGCGCGGGAAAAGTCCATCAGGGCGGCCACGTCGATCTGTCCGGCGACGACAATCTTGAAGCGCGCGCCTGACGCAGCCTCGGGCTCGATTGTCACCTGGGCCGATGCCGGGCGGGCCATGGCGCCCACGAGCACAGCGGCGCTCAGAAGGGCGAGACCTGACCAGGGGTACCCGTGACGCATGAACCTCTACGGCGCGGCACATTGCCGTGCCGGGCCGCTCCTTGCTCATTGGCAACAGTCTAGGTGTCTTCGGGGATCGTTGCTACGGCGATCCTCGGCCGGCGGCCCTGCTGCGCCTCAGTCCTGGCCTGGCGCGCGCATGCGGCTCGAGATCAGGAGGCCTGAGGTTGTCGCCAGCGCAGCCAGCGAGGCCAGCACGTAGGAGCCAACGAGACCCGCCGCCGGCAGCATGAGCCCGACCACCAGAAAGAACGCGACGAAGGCGACGAGCGACGCGGCGAGGCCGCGCAGCACACGCCACACCGCCTCACGGCCCCAGCGGTGATGGGTGAAGCAGCCGATCACGGTGAGGATCACGGGGTAGGTCGAAACGATGCCGGACAACTGCGGCCCCATTGCGTCGGCCAGGAGCATGAGGATGGTCACCAGCACGCCGGTGGCAACCATGCGCATCGGGATGTCCCACCACGGCAGCGCCTGCAGCGACAGCGGCGTGCGGGGGCGCGGCAGCAGAAGATAGACGATCGCAAGAGAGAGCAGGCCGAGGCCGGCTGCCAGCAACAGACCTGCCGTGTGCACCGGCCAGTGTGTCAACTTCTGAAGCAGCCAGGCACTGGCGGCAAAGGCGGCAACGGCCCCGGCCAGGCTCAGCGGCCAACTCGAGACGGTCGAGATGAAGCCGTAGGCCAGAATGAAGGCCGAGATGCACAGAACGCCGAGCTCGATGCCGACCGAGGCCGCCACGCCGAAGTCGATGCCCCTGTCCTGCACGAGAACGAACAGCACCGGACCGGTCATCCATGGCAGGCCCATCAGGATGCCGCCGATGGTGGGGCCCCACCACCGCGCCGCCACAGATACGGCGGCGACCAGCAGGGGCGTGACGAGGACTTTGAGGAGGAAGAGCATCCTTGTCATTCCGGGTCATCCCGGCCTGGGCGAAAGCCCAAGCGCCGGGACCCAGAACTGCGACCAAGCGGCGGCTGGGTCCCGGATGATCGCATTCGCGATGTCCGGGATGACAGCTTTCCTCGAGGGCCTAGCGCACGTTGCCGCAGAAGCGCTGGATGCGCTTGCAGGCTTCCTCCAGCTCCGCGTTGGAGGTGGCATAGGAGATGCGGAAGAACGGGCTCATGGCGAAGGCGGCGCCGTGCACGACAGCCACGCCCTCCTCCTCCAGCAGCGCCAGCACGAAGTCCTCGTCGGTGTTGAGCTTGGTGCCCTTGCCGCTGGTCTTGCCGATCAGGCCCTCGCAGGAGGGGTAGACGTAGAACGCACCCTCGGGCTTCGGGCACTTGATGCCCTTGGCCTGGTTCAGCATCGACACCACGAGATCGCGCCGCTCCTTGAACGCCTTCTTGTTGTGCTGGATGAAATCCTGCGGGCCGTTCAGCGCCTCCACCGCCGCCCACTGCGTGATGGAGGAGGGGTTGGAGGTCGACTGCGACTGCAGCTTGCACATGGTCTTGATGAGCGGCTCCGGCCCCGCGCCGTAGCCGAGCCGCCAGCCCGTCATGCAGTAGGTCTTGGAGAGACCGTTCATGGTGAGCGTGCGCTCATAGAGGGCGGGCTCCACCTGCACCGGCGTGTAGAACACATGGTCGTCATAGAGCAGGTGCTCGTACATGTCGTCGGTCAGCACCCACACGTGCCTGTTCTTGGGCTGCATGAGCACGTCGGTCAGCGCCTTGAGCTGCGCCTTGGTGTAGGCCGCGCCCGTCGGGTTGCACGGCGCATTGAACAGGAACCACTTGGTCCTGGGCGTGATGGCCGCCTCCAGCACCTCGGGTTTCAGGCGATAGCCGTCCTCGATGCGGCAGGGTGCAAACACCGGCTTGCCGCCGCCCAGCAGCACGATGTCGGCATAGGACACCCAGCACGGCGCCGGGATCACCACCTCGTCGCCGGGGTTGAGGGTGCAGACGAGCGCGTTGTAGAGCACCTGCTTGCCGCCGGTGCCGACCGACACCTGCGAGGAGCTGTACTCCAGGCCGTTCTCGCGCTTGAACTTGGCAACCACGGCCGCCTTCAGCTCGGGGATGCCATCGACGTCGGTATATTTCGTCTTGCCCTCCTTGAGGGCGCGCACGGCAGCCTGCTTGATGTTGTCGGGCGTGTCGAAATCGGGCTCACCGGCCGAGAGCGAGATCACGTCGCGGCCCTTGGCTTTCAGCTCGCGCGCTTTGGTCGCCATCCCGATCGTCTGGGACGGAGAAATGCGGTTGACGCTGTCGGCGAAAAATCGGGCTGGGAGCGCTCCCATGGCTGCCTCTGTCGGTTTCGGTTCCGCCTCGCCCAGATGCGAAGCGCGCGGACCCTACCCCCGATGGCCCGCGAGTCAAGCCCAATACGCCGGCCATGGGGCCCGTACAGCCTGTCGGTTCGCAATCCGCGGGTCGCACATGTTCGAGACCCGTGCGCGTGCACCGCCCGCGCGCCCGTGTATAGTCGTGCGCGTCCAGCCCGGAGACCCCCATGACCACAGCCCCCCAGCCGGCAACGATCATCGGCGGACCGGTCTCACCCTACGTGCGCAAGGTGCTCGCCGTGTGCGAGATGAAGGGCGTGCCCTACCGGCTCGATCCCATCGTGCCGTTTCTCGGCGACGACACGTTCAGCGACATCTCGCCTCTGCGGCGGATACCGGTCTTCATCGACGATGAGGTCTCGCTGTGCGACAGCACGGTGATCTGCGAGTACCTGGAGGAGCGCTATCCCGCGCCCAGCGTGCTGCCGGGCAACGCGGCGGCGCGGGCGCACGCGCGCTGGCTGGAGGAGTTCGCCGATACGCGCATCGGCGATGTGTTCATCTGGCGGGTGTTCTATCAGGCGGTGGTGCTGCCCTTCGTCTTCCAGAAGCCGCGCGACAAGGACAGAATCGCGGCAGCCGTCGCCGAGCAGGTGCCGCAGATCATGGACTATCTGGAGACCATTGCGCCGCAGGACGGTTTCCTCGCGGACGAGGTCTCGATCGGCGACATCGCGGTTGCCGTTCATTTCAACAATCTCGCGTGGGCGCGCGTCGACCTCGACGGGGCGCGCTGGCCCAAGACCTGCGCCTGGGTGGAGCGGACGCAGGCCACGCCGGCGCTCGCCAAGCTCACGCGCATTGCCGGCCGGCTGGCCCAGACCCCCATCGACCAGCACCGCAAGGCTCTGGCCGAGCTTGGCGTTGGGCTCACCGAGACGAGTGTTGCCACGCACACGCCGCGCCGCGGACCGATGACGGTGTGACCCGCCGGCGACATCGCCGGCATGCCGACGCAAGATCGTGCGGATTACCACCACGGCGTGCGGCGCAGCTCTTGTCCGACGCGAGGCCTCCTTTGTAGAGTTGGGACGTTGGCGCATCAACCGTCTGCGGCCTTGATTGCTCTTCTCTTGCCGTCTTCGGTTCGTGCGCTCGGGGCATTGAGTGCGAGGGACACCGATCATGCGCATTCTTCTTCTCGCGTCGGTCATGGCGATATGCGGCGCGGCGGCGGCAGGCGCGGCACCGGCCATGAGGCCGCCGCCGATGGAGCCCTCCATGCAGGTGCACGTGGTGCGGAGCGCGCATGACGGATGCGAGCCGCACTGCCTGCAGTGGATCGCGGCGCAGGGCAAGATCGACGCCGCCTCTCCCGGCCGGCTCAAGAAGGTCTTGAGCCAGCTCGGCGACCGCAAATTGCCGATCCTGATCGATTCGACCGGCGGCTCGGTGAACGACGCACTGGCCATCGGACGCCTGATCCGTGCCAAAGGCCTTGATGTCGTGGTCGCCAGAACGGTGTTCACGCCCTGCGCCGCGGAGGACAAGGCCTGCCGCAAATCCAAGACCGGCGGTGAGCTGAAGGGCCAAGCACAGGCGAAGTCGTCCAAGTGTGCCTCGTCCTGCGCCTTCATCCTGGCGGGCGGCACCCAACGCTTTGTCGGCGAAGGAGCCGTTGTGGGCGTGCACCAGATCACGATGATCCTGCGCAGATACATGATCCTGACACGCCATTCCTTCGGTGTTCCGGTCGAGACCCGCAAGACCCTGGTGTCGGAGCAAACGGCCGGCCAGAAGAACGAGCACACGCGCAACACCTACGGCAACATCAAGCGCTACCTTGCCGACATGGGTATCGACGATGCGATCATGCCGCTGATCCTGTCGACGCCGGGTCACAGGGTCCACTGGCTGACACCCGACGAGCTGCGCGCAACGCGCCTTGCCACGCATCGCATCAACGGCGAGCAGCTCATGACGGGGACGATCACGTCACCGCCGCCGGGGACGGTCGTCCCCCATCCGATGGTCTACCATGGCATCTGCGGGACCCTCGAGGAGGGGACGGCTGGCTGCGCCAAAGCCGATGTGCCGAGCGAGCCCCAGCCGGGCCTGCCGGCCGAAGTCATGCGCCTGTCGCCGGCCCAGTCGTCCCAATAGGACAGTCTCCGAGCGGGCACCGAGAGTCTCTCTCCGGTTGAGATTGAACCGGTGTCATCCCGGCCGGAGCGGAGCGGAGAGCCGGGACCCAGAGGCTAAAGGCGCGAGGCTGGTGCTCTTGCTGGGGCTCTGGGCCCTGGGTCCCGGATCGGCCTGTGGCCGTCCGGGATGACACCTGGGCCGAGCGCGTCCACGATCGTCGGAAGGACGCTAAGCGGCTTGGCTGGACGGTGCGGCATCCGCGGGATGCCCCTCGCGCCCGGCGGGCGCCAGGTAGAACGGCGAGCGCGGCCACAAGAGCATGGCCAGCAACAGGAGAACGCCGACGAGGCCCGCCGCATGCGTCAGCGGGTCGAGCAAGCGGCTGCCGCCGGCCGCATAGACCGGGTCGGTGTAGACTGCAAACGCAAGCGTGGTCGGCTGTCCAGGCACCGTGGGCAACAGCAAGGCAACGACGTTGTTCATCCAGTGCAGCCCGGCGGACGCCGCCAGATTGCGCGTGCGGAACAGCACGGCGTAGGCGACCACCTCGCCAACGATGAAGTAGACCACATTGAGCAGCGGATCCCTCTGCAGATCCTCGTTCCAAGCATGCCCCGTGACGAAGAGCGCGATCACGCCCGCCGTCACCGGCAGCCGCAACGGCAGGACGGCACCCCACACGCGCAGCAAATACCCCCGGAAGAGCACCTCCTCGCCCAGCGACTGCACGAAGATGACGCCGAGCGCCAAAACCATCCACAGCGCATGAGCGGACGTGCGCGCAGGAAAGTGATACTGCTGCGGCTCCAGACCATAGCCCAGCACGTGGGCCAGCAGCCCCACGATCAGCAGCGCCAGCGCCGCACGCCAGAACTGGACCCACCGAAAACCCACGCCGCTGATGGAGAAGGCCCGCCGCCAGGATACGCCGTGCGCGAGCGGCAACGCCGCGAGAGGCGCGATGAGAAAGGGCAGAGACGCCATCAGCACGTCGGCGTAGGTGATGGGCTGGGCCGGATCGAGGGGAAACACGTTCTGGGGAAAGCCGTCGCTGACCCATCTTTTCCGCACGGCCAGCTCCTCGAGGGCAATGACGGCCAGGGCCAGCAGCGCAAACAGCAGCGCCGTCAGCAGCAGACCCAGAACCGCCCAGGGCCAGCGCCAGCGTCCCTCGCGGCCCGCAAGCAGCATCGGATCGGGCTGCAACGCCAGCCGATACAGCCTTGCGAGGACAGCGCCGATCGCGTAACGCCAGGCGGCTAGCATGCGTGCGTCCGGCACACGGGGACCTCCTTTGACCACGTCCACCCACCTGCAACCGCCCGGTACGCTGGAGCGCGCTCTGACGCGTGTCGTCGACATCGAGCGCACGGAGATTGCAAGCACGTTGTGGTCGTTTGCATATTTCTTCTCGGTGCTGTGCGCCTACTACATTCTGCGGCCCCTGCGCGACGAGATGGGGGTGACCGTCGGCCCCGACGGCCTCAAATGGCTGTTCGTCATCGTGTTCCTCGTCATGCTGGCCGCGGTGCCCGTGTTCGGGTGGGTGGTTTCGCGCTTTCCGCGCCGCCGCATCGTTCCCGTGATCTACGGCTTCTTCATCGCCAATCTTGCGGTTTTCTGGGTGGTTTTCCAGGCCGGCATCCACGGCGCCCTGGCCGCCGGCACCTTCTTCGTGTGGGTCAGCGTGTTCAACCTCTTCGTGGTCTCGCTGTTCTGGAGCCTGATGTCGGACCTGTGGCGCAACGATCAGGCCAAGCGCCTCTACGGCTTCATCGCCGCGGGCGGCAGCGCCGGCGCCGTAAGCGGACCACTGATCACGCAAGGCCTGGTGCGCCTTGTCGGCCCCAACACCCTGCTCATCGTCTCCGCCCTGCTGCTGGGCGTTGCCATCGCTGCCGCGCTGATGCTGCGGCGGCTGTTTGCCGGCATTGCCGAGGGCCAGGGCGAGGAGGAGCCGGTGGGGCGGCGCGGCCTGCTCGACGGCGCACTCGCCGTATGGCGCTCACCCTACCTGTTCCGGATTGCGCTGTGGATCCTGCTCGGCAATTTCGTCGGCACCTTCTTCTACCTGGAACAGGCGCGCATCGTGGGCGCGATGCTGACCGACAGGACGGCGCGCGTTGAGCTGTTCGCGCGCGTCGATCTGGTTGTGAACACACTGACGATCCTGACGCAGGTCTTCCTGACGGCACGCATCATGCAGACGTTCGGCGTCGGCGCATCCGCAGCCGCACTGCCGGCCTCGGCGACGCTGGGGCTGGTGGCGCTGGCGATCTCCCCGACCCTTACCGTGGTGGTGGCGGTGCTGGCCATGGAGCGGACGATCACCTTCGCGCTCGCCAACCCGGCCATCAAGGTGCTCTACACGCTCGTCGCGCCGGAAGAGAAGTACAAGGCGCAGAACTTCAACGACACGGTGGTGTTCCGGGGCGGAGATGCGGCCTCGGCCTGGGTGCTCAACGGCTTGCGCGCGCTGGGATGGGGGTTCGGCTCGATCGTTGCCGTCACGCTGCCGGCGGCGCTGGCCTGGCTCGGCCTGAGCGCCGTGCTCGGCCGCCAGCATGCCGAGCGGGCGAAGCTTCACGACCCATCCCGGCCGTAGCGAAAGTTTCTATCCTGTCATCCTGGAATTCTGCGAAGCAGGATCTCCGGGTCCCAGGCGCCACAAGCGAAACGCGCCAATCCTCGACCCTGGGTCCCGGAGATTGCACTCATCGCGGATGGGTGATGGGTGGCAAGCGCTACCTGATCTCGTAGCAGGAGGTCACCAGGCGCGGGCTGCGCAGCACGTCGATCAGCACGGAGCATTGCACGAGATATTTGTGCTCCCTGTGCTTGAACAGGATCAGCGAGCGGTTTTCCCACGCCGAGACGTAGCCGGCGACTTCCCAACCCTCGCCGAGCAGCTTCTCGATCGAACCGGCCGACTGCGGCTGGGCCGCGGCCCAAGAGGCGCAAACACACGTGACCGACGCAGCCGTAGCGAGACGGCGCGCGCTGCGAGCCAGCAGCATCATGGCGGTTCTCCCTGACCAAAGGTCGACGTCGCGCCCCGCCGCCTGGATGACATCGACGCGGCTGGGCCGGCCCGTCTCCATCGCGCCCATGTGCGGCAGAGCGCACCATAGGTTGGGGCAAGCGCAGCGCACACCCACTCTCAGGATGCCAACGCCGCCTGTCGGGTCGCCACTGCGGCTCGCTCCAACCTTGCACACTGAACGCTCACAGCGTGATGTCGACCCACAGCGCGGCGTGGTCGGACCCCGCCTCCTGGGGACGCGTGAGCTCGGCAAACGTGTCCCAGCGCTTGGGCCTGCTGCCGGGCCACATGGCCTTGCGCAGCACGCCCCCGCTGCTGACGCGGGCATAGAGACCTGGCGAGAGCAGGATGTAGTCGATCTTGTTGGCGGCGTTGCACAGGCCATAGGTGCCCGGATAGCCGCCGTTGTCGAAGGCGGGATGCACGAACACGTCCTTCAGATCGGTGTCGTCGATCAGCGGCTTCAGCGGCGCGCTGTCGGGCGTGTCGTTGAGATCGCCCATCACCGCCACGAGCTGCGCCCCGTCGGCCACCAGACCCTCATAGATCGCCTTCACCCGCTCGGCCTGCGCACGCCGCCGGGCATCGGAGGCCGCCTTGCCGCCATAGCCCTTGCTCTTCAAGTGATTGACCATGACGATCAGCCGGGCGCCCGACGGCGTGGTCACCGTGAACTCGGGGCAATCGCGCGAGAAGATGAACTGGCCGTTCGGCAGCAGGTCGTCGACGTGGCTGCGCATGGGGCCGATCGGAAAGCCGCCGCGCGTCATGAGGCCCACATCGATGCCGCGCTCATCATTGCCGTCGATCACCATGACGTGGCGGAAGGCGGCGCCGCCGAGCGCGGTGATGATCTCGCTGTTGAACTTCGCCAGCACCGGCCGGCTTTCCGCCTCCACCACGCCCAGCACGTCGGCCTGCAGGGCAGCGATGGCGCGCGCGGTGTTCTGCATAGCGACCTCGTTGATGGGCTCGTCGCGCAGCTCGAGCGAGCCCACCCAGTCGACGCGGCCGCTGGCGATGATATCGATGCCCCCAGCGGTGGGCCGCTTCAGCAGGCCGCCGCGATTGCGCCGCAGGATGACGAACGGGCCGGTGTCGGATTCTTCGAGCCCGAGTTCGATCATCAGCTCGACCATGCGCCGCTTCACCGCGGCACTGTAGGTCGGCTCGCCGAGCAGCACGTTGAGCTTGGCAAAGGCGTCGAGCACGGCCCGCCCCTCCTCCCAGCTCTCCAGATTCATGGCCTTGGCGCGATCAAACAAATTCTCAACGTTGTAGACAGCAAGGCGCATAGCAATACCCCTTCTCGAAACGCGTGGATGCAATGGGGCATGCTAGCAAGGCCTGGCGGCGTGCGACAGTCCGTCCGCGGACCGGTGGGGACAGGCAGACCGCGGCTGAGCGCGCACAGTGCTCATTTCACCGCTTGCGGCTGCAGGACGCCGCGGCGGATCTGGTCCTCCTCGATGGATTCAAAGAGGGCGCGGAAGTTGCCCTCGCCGAAGCCATCATCGCCCTTCCTCTGGATGAACTCGAAGAAGATCGGGCCGACCACGGTCTCGGAGAACACCTGCAGCAGAAGCTTGGTCTCGCCGCCGTTCACCACGCCTTCCCCGTCGATCAGGATGCCATGGCGCCGCATGCGGTCGATCGGCTCGGTGTGGCCCGGCACGCGCTTGAAGCTCTGCGCGTAGTAGGTGGCAGGCGGGCCGGGCATGAACCTGAGCCCGTTGGCAGCCAATGCGTCCGCCGCGTCGTAGAGGCGCTCGGTGGCGACCGCGATGTGCTGGATGCCCTCGCCCCGGTAGCTCCTCAAGTATTCCTCGATCTGGCTGTGGTCGTCGGCGGATTCGTTGATGGGGATGCGGATGCGGCCGCAGGGCGAGGTGAGCGCGCGCGAGTGCAGGCCGGTGAGCTTGCCCTCGATGTCGAAGAAGCGGATCTGGCGGAAATTGAAGAGCCGCGCATAGAAGTCGAACCACTTCTCCATGTTGCCGCGATGGACGTTGTGGGTGAGGTGGTCGAGGTAGGAGAAGCCGACGCCCTCGGGCTTGGGGTCGGGCGCGCCGAGCCACTCGAACTCGCGGTCATAGGCCGAGCCCATGGCGCCGTATCTGTCGACGAAATAGATGAGTGAGCCGCCAATGCCCCTGATGGCAGGCACCTCCAGGCTCTTGTCGGCGCCGTCGTAGGGCTCCGCGCCGTTCCTCACCGCGTGCTCGAACGCGTGCCGGGCATGCACCACGCGCCAGGCCATGGAGGGGGCGCACGGTCCGTGCTGGGCGAGGAAGCGCGCGGCAAACGAGCCCGGCTCGGCGTTCAGCAGATAGGTGATGTCGCCCTGGCGATAGAGCGTGATGGTCTTGTGTCTGTGGCGGGCGACGGCTGAGTAGCCCATGCGCTCAAACAGGTCGGCCAATTGCGCCGGCTCGGGATGCGCGAACTCGACGAACTCGAAGCCGTCGGTGCCGGCCGGGTTGGCGGCGGAGATGGTGGCCGGCGGGGCGTCGTGCGGGAAGGGACCCATGCGTGCGCTCCTCGTGCGTGCGAGGCCCATCATTGCGCGGGATTCGCGCAATTATCGTGCATTTTTGGACTGTTGATGCAAAACTGCGCATGTTTCACGCATAGATAGATTGCATGGCGCATGACATGAGCCTCGACCCACTCGATCTGAAGCTGCTGGCGCTGCTGCAGGATGATGCCGCGCTCTCCAACGCCGACCTCGCCGAGCGCATCGGGCTGTCGGCCTCGCAGTGCTCGCGACGGCGGGCGGGGCTGGAGGCGGCGGGCTACATCCGCGCCTATCGCGCCGACCTCGACGCCAGGAAGCTCGGCTACGGCATCGAGGCCTTCACGCGTGTGACGCTCTCCAAGCACTCGGATGCGACGGCGGAGGACTTCGCCCACTTCCTCGAAGGGCTGGGCGAGGTGCTGGCAGCCCATTCCGTGGCGGGCGATGCCGACTATCTCTTGCACCTACGCGTGCGCTCGCTCGATGAGCTCGGCGAGTTCGTGCTGAAGCGCCTGCTGCCGCATCCGCACGTGCACCAGGTGCGCTCCGACATCGTGCTCAAGACCATCAAGGAGAACCGCGGGTTTCGCATCGGCGTGGGCGCAGGCAAGCCACCCCGGCGAGCAGCGCGCCGGTGAAGGGTCACCGATGGCCGCTGCCGGAGCGGACGGTCAATCCTGGCCCGTGCGCTCCAGCCACCACAGCCACAAGACGCCCAGACAGAGCAGCGCCGTGAAGGCGACGAAACCCCAGGCCAGCGCCGTGTAGAGGGTCATGGCAGCACCTCGGGGCAGCACCACGGGCCGATGGTCGCGATTGCCGGTCGGCTGGCGTGGGAACGGCCGGCTTGCTCCAAGCCGTCGCCGCGATCGCACGAAAAGCGGCGACCCGGACGCGGAGCAACGGCCCGGCCGCAAGAATTCGGCCAAACGCCCAAGGCCTTGCCGGGTGGCTCTGCGACTTTAGGCCAAGACCCCGCAAAGGCTTCAGTGCTGCCGCACCAGCTCGAGCACGGCGGCGCCGTAGCGCTGCAGCTTGCTTTGGCCGACCCCGCTGACGCCCTTCAAGGCATCGGCACTCGCCGGCCGCCGGCGCGCGATGTCGGCCAGGGTCGCATCGTGGAAAATGACATAGGGCGGAACATGCTGCTCGGCGGCGCGCTCGCGGCGCCAGGCGCGCAGCGCCTCGAACAGGGCCGCGTCGGCGGCATCGACCGCCAGGCCATCGCCGCCGCGGCGCTTGCGTGCGCGGCGGCCGCCGGCGTCGCTGTCGGCAACCGTCGGGGCCCTGCGCATGGCAACCCGCCGCTCGCCGCGGTAGACGGCCCTCACCTCGTCCGCCTCGCCCAAGCCCACCAGCGGGCGGCCGTCGTTGGGGTCCTCGCGCAGCAGGCCCTCGAACAAGAGCTGATCCAGCAGGTCGCGCCAGCCGCCCGCGCTGAACTCGCGGCCGATGCCGTAGGTGGACATCGATGCCTCCGAAGGGAGAGCGTCCTTGGTCTTGCCGAGCAGATGATCGACGACGCGGCCGCGGCCGAAGCGCCCGCCCAGGCGGTGCACGGCCGACAGCGCCTTCTGCGCGGCTTCGGTGACATCGGCCGCCTCCGGCGGGGCGAGGCAGAGATCGCACACCCCGCAGGATTGCACGCCGGTTTCGCCGAAATAGCGGCGCACCGCCGCGGCGCGGCAGCCGGTGCCGTCGAGCATGGCGTAGAACTGCCGCAGCTTGCGCATCTGCACGGACTTGACGGCAGCGTCGATCTCGCGGCCGTCGATGCGGCGCATGGCCCAGGCGAGGTCGGAGGCGGAGTAGAGCGTGATCCCCTCGGCGGGCTCGCCATCGCGGCCAGCGCGGCCGATCTCCTGCCAGTAGGATTCGATCGCCGCCGGCGGATCGGCGTGAATGACATAGCGCACGTCGGGCTTGTCGACGCCCATGCCGAAGGCGATGGTCGCCACCATGACGGCCGCGTCGGCATCCAGGAACTCCTCGAGCCGGGCCGCGCGCAGGTGCTTGTCGAGGCCGGCATGATAGGCCAGCGCCGGCACGCCCGCCGCCTGCAGCTTCCCGGCCAGCCGGTCGACACCGTCGCGCGAGCCGGCATAGACGACGCCGGACCGGCTCGGCCGCTCGGCCACCAGCTCCAGCACACGGTCGTGACCCTGTCCGCGCTTGCGTTCCGCCGACAGCGCGAGCTCGGGCCGCGCGAAGCTGTCGACGAACTCGCGCGCGTCCTGGAGCTGCAGCTCGGCGCGGATGTCCTCGCGCGTGCGGGCGTCGGCGGTGGCGGTGACGGCAAGGCGCGGCACGTGCGGGAACGCCTGGGCAAGCCGGCCCAGCATGCGGTACTCGGGGCGGAAGTCGTGGCCCCACTGGCTGACGCAGTGGGCCTCGTCGATGGCCACCAGGGCCAGCGGCAGGCGGACAAGGCGCTCCAGCATCGCGGGCTGCATCAGCCCTTCGGGCGAAACATAAAGCAGGTTTAGTGCGCCGTCGTTGATGCGGCGCCAGATGTCGCCGCGCGCCTCCGGGCTCAGGCTGGAGTCGAGCCGCTCCGCCGCCACGCCCGACTGCTGCAGGGCGGCGACCTGATCAGCCATCAGCGCAATCAGCGGCGAGACGACGAGGCCGAGGCCGGGCCTGACGAGTGCGGGGATCTGGTAGCACAGGCTCTTGCCACCGCCCGTGGGCAGCACGGCGAGCGCACTGCGCCCGGCCAGCACCTCGCCGATCACGCCGGGCTGGAGCCCGCGAAAATCGCGGTGGCCGAAGGTGCGGCGCAGGACAGTGCGGGCCGCGTCGAGGGATTGAGCCTCGCGGCCTTCGGCAGCGCAGATTTGGGAATCGGCATCCACGTGTGCGTTATGCAACGCGCTAAGGGATGCCGCAAACTGGCCCGGCCTGTTTTCAACGGACTCGACTTGCAGACACAGATCGGCCGCGGCGAAAGGGATGCTTAAGGGTTCCAGGCGTCCACTGCATCCTCAGGAACGTCCATTCTCGCGAGTCGCACATGTCGCGCACGACCGCAGCCCGGATCGCATGGACGCTGCTGCTGATCATGAGCGGCAGCGGCAGCGCGCTGGCGTGGGGATGGTGGGAGCGCTGCGACTACACATGCTACGGGCCGCCCTACGGCAACATCACGCCGCCGCCGACGTACGTGTACGACCACAAGGCGGGGCCGACCTGGACCGGCAACGGCTGGGCCTATCTGCCGAGCGGAACATACTATCCACAGCCGCCCGTCGCCGCACCGCCGCCGACCTACCGCAGCGCACCGTATCGTGAGCCTCACTGGCGTCGCCGGCTGCTGCGGCCCTTCTGGTGAAGACCTGACGACCACCTCGGTCCGCCATCGCGGCTTGCCTGCCGAGCTTGCTTGAATCCAAGCGGGAGCTGAGGCGAAGCTCAAGGCAGAACAGGCATCTGCGGTGCCGAAGGATTGATCGGTCGGGACGAACATTTCGGTTGCCGCCGGCTTTGCCGCATGCCCCCTCGGGAGAACCACGAGCTGCAGAAGCAGTCCAGCTCTCGCTACTCCGACGAACAGGCAGAAGGCTTTGAGCCAACTGCCGCTAGGAGGTTCCAATGGCTTCACAGAAGAACATCCTGCTGGTGCATGGAGCCTGGGGCGACGGCTCCCACTGGCGCCATGTCATTCCACCGCTGCATGTCAAGGGCTACCGCGTCAGCGCGGTGCAGAACCCTCTCACCTCGTTGCCCGACGACATCGACCGCACGCGCAAGCTCGCAGCCGCGCAGGACGGCCCAACCCTGCTGGTTGGCCATTCCTATGGCGGCGCCGTCATCACCGGGGCGGGCCATGCGCCCAATGTCGTCGGGCTCGTCTATGTGGCCGCATTCGCCCCCGACGAGGGCGACAGCCTGGGCAGCATCTTTGCCCGCCGCGAGCCGCCGCCCGGTGCGGGCAACATCCGCCCCGACAGCGATGGATTTCTCTGGATTGCCCGCGACAAGTTTCGCGAGAGCTTCGGCCAGGACCTCGACGAGGAGGAGGCACTGGTGATGGCGCTCACGCAAAAGCCGATCGCCGCGCGCTGCTTTGAGGACAAATCCGGCCCGCCGGCGTGGAAGGGCAAGCCGAGCTGGTACCAGGTCTCGGCGGACGACCGCATGATCCCGCCGGAGACCGAGGAATGGATGGCGGAGCGCATCCAGCCGAGGAAGACGATTACATTGCAGGCGAGCCACGCGTCGCTCGCCTCGCATGCGGATGACATCGTCGCTTTGATCGAGGAGGCCGCCAACACCCTCGGGTAGGCCGGCCGCGCGGGGCGCAGGAGGCGTCAGCGGCCGCGCGCCCATCGATGCCGCCAGCGGCGCAGCACGCTCTGCTCTTGCAGCCCTACGCAAGGACGACGGGCTCAGGCGGGCTGTGGCCGCGGATGAGATCGGAGGCCTTGTCGGCCAGCATCAGCGTCGCGGCATTGAGATTGGCGGAAAGCATCGTTGGCATGATCGAGGCGTCGATGACCCGCAGGCCTTCAAGGCCGTGCACGCGCAAGTGATCGTCGACGACAGCCAGCGGATCGGTCTTGGGCCCCATGCGGCAGGTGCCGGCCGGATGGAACGTGGTGGTGCCGCGCTGCTTGGCGGCGCCCAGCAATTCATCGTCCGACTGTACCTTGTCGCCGGGAAAGTCCTCGTAGGCGTAATAAGGCTCCAGCGGCTTGGTCTTGAGCAGGCGGCGGGCGAGCTTCATGCCGGCCAGCAGCACGCGGCGATCGCCGGCCTCGGCCAGATAGTTGGGTTGAATGATGGGCGCTTCGAATGGATCGGCGGAGCGCACGCGCACATGGCCGCGGCTTTCGGGGCGCTGCTGCCAGGAGGCGATGGTCATGCCGGGCGCGAGATCGAGCTCGCCCTGCAAGCCCTCCCGGTAGCTCGCCGGCGTGAAGGTGAACTGCAAATCGGAGTTGGCGATGCCGGGCTCGGAGCGCCAGAAGCAATAGATGAGCGTGGGGTTGAGCGCGAGGATGCCCCGGCGGGTCGTGAGGTAGCGGACGACCTCGCGGGCGAGCTTCAGCCCGCGGGCGCGCTCGTTGATGGTGTCGATGTTCTTGACACGCACCGTGAAGCGCGGCGCGTAGTGATCGCGCAGGTTCTCGCCGACGCCGGGCAGCGCCAGCCGCACCGGCAGCCCCAGCGACGTGAGCAGCGCCGGCGGGCCGATGCCGGAGAGCTGGAGGAGCTGCGGGGAGTTGTAGGCGCCGCCCGACAGGATGACCTCGCGGCCGGCCTGCACCATCACGGGCGTGCCGTTGCGTCCGCCGCGGCGGTAGGCGACCCCGGTGACGCGCCGGCCGTCGAAAATAAGGCCGGTCGCATGCGCACGGGTGCGCACCGTCACGTTCGGGCGCTTGCGCGCGGGATGCAGAAAGGCCATCGCGGCGCTGACCCGACGGCCCTTGTCGATGGTGCGCTGGGCATAGGCGACCCCCTCCTGGGTGGCGCCGTTGTAGTCGGGGTTGCGCGGAATGCCGAGGCTGACGGCGCCGGCAATGAAGGCTTCACACAGCGGATGGCGCCATTCGAGATCGGAGACGACAAGACTGCCGTCGCGCCCGCGAAAGGTCGGGTCGCCGTCGCCCAGGCGCCGCTCCATGCGCCGGAAATAGGGGAGCACGTCGGCATAGCCCCAGCCGCGATTGCCGAGCTGCGCCCAGGTGTCGAAGTCCATGCGCTGGCCGCGGTTGTAGATGTGGCCGTTGATGGAGCTGGAGCCGCCGAGCGTCTTGCCGCGCGGGGCAAGGATGCGCCGGCCGCCGGTCCATTCGCTGGGCTCCATGTGATAGAGCCAGTTCACGCGCGGGTCGTGGAAGGTCTTGATGAAGCCCGCCGGAATATGAATGAAGGGATGCCAGTCGCTGGGCCCGGCTTCGAGCACCAGCACACGCACCGTGCCGTCCTCGCTCAAGCGGTTGGCCAGCACGCTGCCGGCCGAGCCCGCGCCGACGATGATATAATCGAAGGTCTCCACCGCGCGTCCCCACCCTTGGCCTCTTGTTCCGTGCCTGGGACGCAACGTACCGCAAGATCAGGCCGCGCTCATAGGGCAGGCCACGGGCTCGCTGCTGCCCCTCACCCTCGCTGCTGCCCCTCACCCTCGCTGCTGCCCCTCACCCTCGCTGCTGCCCCTCACCCTAACCCTCTCCCCGTGAAGGACGGGGAGAGGGAATGCCGAAGGGAGCGGGCGCGGCGGATGACGCGCTGCAAGCCCCGGGCTAGGGTGTGGGTGGATACAGCACGCGAGGGACGCCCATGCCCGTCATCAATCGCATTGCCGCCATGCAGGACGAAGTTGCTGGGTGGCGCCAGGATTTCCACGCCCACCCGGAAATCGGCTTCGACGTGCACCGCACGGCCGGCATCGTGGCCGACAAGCTCAGGGCGTTCGGCTGCGACGAGGTGGTGCCCGGCATGATCCGGGGACGCAAGACCGCGTCGGACCGGGTGATGGGGCTGCGCGCCGACATGGACGCGCTACCGATCCACGAGGCCACCGGCGTGCCCTATGCCTCCAACACGCCCGGCAAGATGCACGCCTGCGGCCACGACGGGCACACCTCCATGCTGCTCGGCGCGGCCAAATATCTGTGCGAGACACGCAACTTCGATGGCACGGTGGTGGTGATCTTCCAGCCCAACGAGGAGGGCCTGACGGGCGGGCTTGCCATGCTGGAGGACGGCCTGATCGGCCGCTTCGGCATCCAGGAGCTCTACGGCATGCACACCTGGCCCGGCCCCGCGCCCGGGACATTCGGCATCCGGCCCGGGCCACTGCTGGCGGCCGCCGACCGGTTCACCATCGAGATCGCCGGCAAAGGCGCGCACGCCATGGCGCCGCACACCAGCATCGATCCGGTGATCGTCGCGGCGCATACCATCACCGCGCTGCAGACGATAGCAGCGCGCAACGTCGATCCCCTGGAGGCGGTGGTGGTCTCGACCTGCATGGTGCACGCGGGCGATGCGTTCAACATCATCCCCGAGCGCGCCACGCTCACGGGCACGGTGCGGACCCTGAGCGAAGGCGTGCGCGACACCGCTGCCGCGCGCCTTGCCGCCATCGCGAAAGGAACGGCAGCGACGCTGGGCGCCAGCGCCACCGTCACCTACGAGCGCGCCGTGCCGGTGACCATCAACGATCCCGACAAGACCAAGCTCGCTCTGCAGGTGGCGCGCGAGGTGGCAGGCACAAGCAACGTGCTCGACGACGTCGCACCGACAATGGGCGCGGAAGACTTCGCCCACATGCTCAAGGAACGGCCGGGTGCCTACATCCTGATCGGCAACGGGCCGGGCCCGGGCCTGCACACGCCAGGATATAATTTTAACGATGCGGCGCTGCCGTTCGGTATCTCCTACCTGGCCCGCCTCGCCGAAACCGGCATGCCGGCTTAAGGTTGATCGGCACGCAGGAACCAACCTCGGTCAGCCTCGGGTGTGAGGCTGCGCCGGCGAGGAGTGCTGCTCATGTCGCTCGACTTCACGACCCTGATCTGGATCCTGATCGCGGTCATGGCCCTGCAGCCCCTGCTCATGGGCCGGTGGTACTCCCTGCGGCGCGCGCAGGCGATCCGCGCCGTGGAGACCGCGCACGGCACACGCGTCATCACCATGATCCATCGCCAGGAGAAGCGCAGCCTGTTCGGCCTCTCGGTGGCGCGCCACATCGACCTGGAGGATGCGCAGACCATCATTGCCGCCATCAAGGAAACGCCGACCGACGTGCCGATCGATCTCGTGCTGCACACGCCCGGCGGCCTGGTGCTGGCGGCGATGCAGATCGCGCGGGCGGTGGAGGCGCACCCGGCCAAGGTGACCGTCTACGTGCCGGTCTATGCCATGTCGGGCGGCACGCTGATCGCGCTGGCGGCCGACGAGATCGTGCTGGGAGAGTTCTCCGTGCTCGGCCCCATCGATCCGCAGATTGCAGGCTTTCCGGCGGCCAGCATCGTCAAGGCCCGCGACTCCAAGCCGATCGCCGAGGTGTTCGACCTGACCCTGGTGCTGGCGGACGTGAGCGAGAAGGCGCTGGCGCAGGTCAAGCGCGGCGCGGTCGAGCTGTTGACCCCGCGCATGGAGCAGGGCGCGGCGGAGGCGCTGGCCACCAAGCTCGCCGGCGGACACTGGACGCATGACTACGCCCTGACCGCCACCGAGGCTGCGGCGCTGGGCCTGCCGGTCAAGGTCGGCATGCCGGCCGCGGTCATGGAACTGATGAAGCTCTATCCGCAGCCGATCCAGCAATCGGGCGTCGAGTACCTGCCGATCGACCTCCCCCGCCAGCGGCGCGTCTAGAGGGCGCGCGCGGGGACCCGCAAACGCCTGACGCGAGCTTGGCCACAGGCCGGAACCGGCGTGGCGGCGGACCGTTGTAGTCCCATGGCACGCAGATCGCAGATCCGCGCCTTGCTCCTGCTCACGGTAGGGTGGGCATGGACGGCAGCACTCGGGTTTGCAGCGCAAAAATCGATCACGGCTCCCGACGAGCGCATGCAGGAGCTTGGAACGCTGACGTGCATTCTGATTGGAGAGGGAGAGGGCACGTCCACGGCAACCGGGCGGGGCATCCTGTGCGAGTTCCGGCCCGGACTGGATGGCCCGGAGGAGACCTACATCGGATCGGTGCAAGGCGTCGGACAGGCCGAGCTGCTGTTCGGCAAGGGCGCGGTGCTGCTGTCGGTCAAGGGCCCGGCGTCCACCACCTTGACGCCCGGCTGGCTGACCCAGGCCTATGCGGTGGATGCCGGCGCCAGCGGCGGCGCACCGGCTCCGCTGATCGGCGAGAAGAACAGGCAGATCGTGCTGCAACCGCTGGCTGAGCAGGAGGGGCGGGTGGCGGAAGGCAAGACCCAGCCCGACGCGGTGATCATTCTCGTGGAGCTCAAGCTGCTCTCGACGCCGGCTTGAAGCGACGCCGGCATGGGGGGCAGCCGCGAGGACTGCCCCCCAGAGGTCCGCCGACTTAATGCAATGTGCTGGCGATGAGCCGGCGCTGCTCCTTCAGGTGGTGCAGCGCCTCCGCCATCAGATCCAGATGCCCTTCGATCTCCGCTGTCGAGTAGCCCCGTTCGGTAAGCTGGGGCAGAAGCGACTCGACATGCCGGATGTTGCGCTCGGCCTCGGCGATGCGGTTGTCCGCCTCGGCAAGCTTGCAGTCACGTTCGGTACGCATGCACTGAACTCCAGGGTGGCCTTGCTTTGTGCATGCCCCCTTACAGCCGCGAACATTGGCATCAGCGAGGCACCGTGTTCACGAAATGTGGAGGTATATGACCGCTGTGCGACAGCGATGGCACGCCGAGATGACATCGACCGACGCACACGCCACCGACGATCCGCCAACGTCCGGCCGCGCAGGCACGTGCCGCAAGGTGCGCGCGACTGCAATCGGCCGCGCACCTCGCAATGCGGTTGTGCTCCTGCCCGCGATTTGCGACACTCCAGCAGCCAACGGATGACAGCGCCGGCAAGAGCGCGTCTTGTGGGAGGATTGCCATGAGGATTGGGGCGCTTTCCGCGCTGGCTGCGGCTATGGCCGCGTCGGTGCCGTTCTCAGTGCACGCGCAGACGGTCGACGGACCCAAGGTCGAGTGGAACCACTCCACCTGGGGCAAGAAGCGCGCGTTCACCGCTGGCATCGAGAAGGTGGCCGAGGTCGTCAGCCAGCGGACCGGCGGCAAGTTCACCATCAAGGTGCACTACGGCGAGGCGCTCTCCAGGGACAAGGAGAACCTCGACGGCATCAAGATCGGCGCCTTCGAGATGGCGGACTTCTGCAACTTCTACCACCCGGGCAAAGTGCCGGCCTGGATGGTCTTCACCATGCCCTTCCTGGCGCTTGCCGACTGGCAGGTGTCGAAGGACGTGCGCGAAGCGATGATGAAGCATCCCGCCTTCGTCGCCGACCTCGCGCAGTGGAATGCGGTCGCCTACATGTCCGGGCTGCTGCCGCAGTACGAGTTCCTCGGCAAGGGCACGCCGCCCAAGTCGCTCGACGGCTGGAAGGGCCTGCGCGTGCGCGCCGGCGGCGGCATCGGCGACGCCATGGGCCGGCTGGGGGCCGTGCTGTCGACCGTGCCGGCGACCGAGGTCTATACGGCGATCGAGCGCGGCACGGTGGATGCCGTGTCGTTCCCCTACACCTACGCCCACGCCGCCTACCAGATCCATACGGTGGCCACCTGGTTCACCTCCAACATGTCGCCGGGCACGACGGAGTGCGCCTCCGTCATCAACCGCGACGCCTATGCCAAGCTGCCGCCGCAGTACCGGCAGCTCCTGGACGAGGCCAAGGAGCCGGCCTATGCGGCGCTGATCACCGCCTATGTCGAGATCGACAAGGTGAACCTGCCGCTGTTCAGGTCGAAGCTGACCGAGATCGTCTATTCCGCCGACGATCTCAAGACATTCAGCGCCACGATCGGCCGGCCGGTGTGGGACAAGTGGGTGGCCGACAACAAGGGACGGTTCGACTCCCAAAACGTGCTCGACACCCTGCTCAAGGAGATTGAGAAGGCGCAGGCCAGGCACGCGAGGAAATAGCATGCCGCGGTCATCGCGTTGCGGGATCCTGCAATCCGCAAGCGCCGGAGCAAATTGAGCGATCGATCCCGGGCACAACGCCCGGGATGATACCGGGGGACGGCACCGTCGTCAGCGCCATGACGAGCATGAACAGCCAGGTTGCCATTCGGGACGGTGGTGGCGCACTCGGCGCCGCCGACCGGGCCATGCATGCCATCGAGAGATTTACCGCCCTCGTCGCGGGCTGCGGCATCTTCGGGCTGATGCTGATCGGCGTCGCGCAGATCTTCGGCCGCAAGCTCTTCAACACCCCGATCTTCGGCTACATCGACATAGTCGAGATCGCCATGTCGGCGCTCGTGTTTCTTGGCCTGGCCTACACCGAGCGGCTGGGCGGTCATATCCGCATGGAGCTGTTCGTCTCCTACCTGAGGGGACGGTGGCTTTGGATGTTCGAGCTGATCGGCGTCCTCATCGGCCTGTTCATCGTGGCCGTGCTCATCTTCTACAGCTACCAGCACGCCATGCGCGCCTACTATTCGGGCGACAGCTCCATCGATGCGCAGCTTCTGCTGTGGCCGTCCAAGCTGATCGTGTCGGTGTCGCTGGCGCTGCTGTTCCTGCGGCTGCTGGTGAGCCTGTGGGGATATTTGCGGCTGCTCGCCGAGCCGACGGCCGCACCCGTAGGCGTGCCCGAAACGATCGATGTCGAGGAGCAGGCGCTACGCGATGCGCAGACTGCGGGCATCGACGTTGCACCCGCCCCCAGCGCCGATCGGGGGAGGTGAGCGGTGGACCTCTCCAAGGACGCCATCGGGATCATCGGCTGCGTCGCCCTCATGGGGCTGGTGTTTGCCGGCGTGCGCGTCTACCTCGCAGCTGCGCTCGTGGGCCTGCTGGGGGTGGTGGCGATCATCGGCTGGAAGGCGGGCGCCGGCATCGTCGGCACCATCCCGCATTCCAAGTCGGTCAACTACACGCTGTCGGTGCTGCCGCTGTTCATCCTGATCGGTTATCTCGCCTACCATGCCGGCATCACGCAGGCGCTGTTCGACGCGGCGAAGAAATGGATGGGCTGGCTGCCGGGCGGGCTCGCCATCGCCACGATCTTTGCGGTGGCGGCGTTCTCGGCGGTGTCGGGCGCGTCCACCGCCGCAGCGGCGGTGTTTGCGCGCGTGGCCATTCCGGAGATGCTGAAGGCCGGCTACGCCAAGCGTTTGGCCGCCGGCGTAGTGTGCGCGGGGGGAACGCTCGACGCGCTCATCCCACCGTCGGTCATCATGGTGGTCTATGCCATCATTGTGGAGGCTTCGGTCGGAAGGCTGATCATCGCCGGCTTCATTCCGGGCCTGATCTCGGCCCTGTGCTACACATTGATCGTCATCGTCTGGAGCGCTCTCAAGCCGGATGTCGGCCAGCCGCTCAGGGGCTATTCCTGGACCGAGCGCTTCGCCTCGGTGCCCGGCACGATCCCCGTGATCGGTGTCATCGTCATCATTTTCTCGGCCATGTACTACGGCTGGGCGACGCCGACCGAAGCCGGAGCGCTCGGCGCCTTCGTGGTCTACCTGCTGGCGCTCGCCAAGGGCATGAAGTGGAAGACCTTCAACGACGCCCTGCTCGAGACCGCCAAGCTGACGGTGATGATCTTCGCCATCATCTGGGGCATCCTGATCTTCGTGCGCTTCCTGGGCTTTGTCGGCCTGCCGGAGAGATTTTCCGAGTGGGTTCTGTCGCTGCCGGTGCCGCCGGTCGTGATCATGATCGGCATCCTGGGCGTCTATCTCGTGCTCGGCTGCTTCATGGACGCCATCGGCATGATGCTGCTGACGCTGCCCGTGGTGTACCCGGCCGTGATCAAGCTCGGCTATGATCCGATCTGGTTCGGCATCATCGTGGTCAAGATGGCCGGCGTGTGCCTGCTGACGCCGCCCATCGGGCTCAACTGCTTCGTGGTGGCGGCGGTGCGGCCGGATATCCCCTTGGCGACCGTCTTTCGCGGCGCGCTGCCGTTCGTCATTGCCGATTTCCTCGCCATCGCCATCTTCCTGGCCTGGCCGGAGACGATCACCTGGCTGCCGGACCAGATGATGCGGTAGCCGCCGGCGGCCCGGGCTGCAGCCGGTGTTGCAGCCGATGTTGCAGAATGGCACGCTGGGTTACCGGCTGGCAGACAACCGGCACGGCCGCGGCTGTTTGCGGATCGCACATAAGCAACCGGCAAGAATTTCTTGTGCAGCGTCTCGCCCGCATTGCAGCGCATGGGCGGGGAGCAGGTCGTGAGCGTCGCTAGCAGTTTCCTGATGGACGTCTTGAGTGGCCAGCTCCTCAGGTTGCGCCTCTTCATCGGCGGGATCGGCGCCATCCTGGCGATCGCCGGCGCCTGGTCGATGTACTCCGGCGCTCAGCACAGTTTCAACGGCGTGCATACGGCCGCCGTGCTCGTGGAGCGCATCGAAAAGTGCACAGCCGAATTTCACCCGAAGGGTGAGAGCCGCCGCAAGCAGGCCATGCCGTGCGATCAAGCCTATGCGTTCCGCAGGATTGCGGGTGAGAAGAAGGTCAGGGTGGCGCAGCGGACGTTCGCGACCCTGCGCTTCCCATTGGAGGATGGGCGGGACCACACGGCGACGGTCGAAGAGAACAAGGTTCGCACGGCCTCGCTCCCCGTCGGCGGCCAGCTCGCCGTCACGTACGATCCCACACAGCCCAATGACGTGCGCGCCAGGCTGACGCTGGAGCACGTCGGCAGCCGTCTGCTGATGCTGGCGGGCGGGCTCATACTCATCATGCTGGTCTTCCTGGGGACTATCGTGCGCCGGCTGGCAGGCGCAGCGACCGACCGCACATCGAGCCCATCGCCCTCCGGCGAGGCGGCCGCGGCAGACTGGGGCGAGCAGGCGCTCAACCGCGCGCTCATCGCGCGCGAAAGCCAGGGCACGGGTGAGCGCCAACGCAGGGGCGCGGCCGCCCCTGCCCGCAGTCGCCTGGGCGTCGCCCCGGGCGCCGTTGAACCGCGCCGCCAGTTCGGCCTCAGGGCCTAACCACCCGAGAGCGGAACATTTTCCCCCGCATCCGGTTTCGCCTGGAGACTGCCCCCAGGCGAAACCGGCCCGAGCAAAGCCGGCCCAAATTGTCCCACTCCGGGCCGTCCGGTTGGCAACGCGGGCGCATCCGCGCTATGCCAGGGCCCGCATCCCAAAGACCGATTGCAGCGCGGGAGATTCCCTCATGACGAAGGCAATGACGCTGGAGCAGGTGGCCGAGGCCATGGTGGCCCCCGGCAAAGGCATCCTGGCCGCCGACGAGAGCACGGGCACGATCAAGAAACGCTTCGACAGCATCAAGGCGGAAAATACGGAGGCGAACCGCCGCGACTACCGCGAGATGCTGTTCCGCGCCACCGACGCCATGCAGAACCATATCTCAGGCGTCATCCTCTACGATGAGACCATCCGGCAGAAGTCCAAGGACGGAACGCCGTTCCCCCAGGTGATCGCGGCCACCGGCGCGCTGGCGGGCATCAAGGTGGACAAGGGCACCAAGCCGCTGCCCTTCTGTCCGGGCGAGGTGATCACCGAAGGCCTCGACGGGCTCGCCGACCGCATCAAGGACTACGTTGGGCTCGGCGCCAGGTTCGCCAAGTGGCGCGCGGTCTACGACATCGGCCCCGAAGTGCCGAGCTACGCTGCCATCAATGCCAACGCGCAAGCGCTGGCGCGCTATGCCGCCCTGTGCGTGGAGGGCGGGTTGGTGCCGATCGTGGAGCCCGAGCTGCTGATGGACGGCGCGCACGACATCGATGCTTGCGAGGCAGCGACAGAGTGGATCCTGAAGGAGGTCTACCAGCAGCTCTACTATGCCAAGGTGCCGCTGGAGAAGACCATCCTCAAGCCGAACATGGTGATCGCCGGCAAGAAGAGCGCACGCCAGGCCAGCCGGCAGGAGGTCGCCGAGCGCACGGTGCGGGTGCTCAAGCGCTGCGTGCCGGTGGCGGTGCCCGGCATCGCCTTCCTGTCGGGCGGCCAGTCGGACGAGGATGCCACCGCGCATCTGTCCGCTATGAACCAGCTCGGGCCCCTGCCGTGGAAGCTGTCGTTCTCCTACGGCCGGGCGCTGCAGGCCGCGGCGCTGAAGGCCTGGAGCGGCAGATCCGAGAACGTGGCCGCGGGCCAGCGCGCGTTCGCGCATCGCGCCAGGATGAACGGCGCCGCCGCGCTCGGACAGTGGGACGAGAAGATGGAGAAGGCGGCGTAGGGCCGTCATCGCAAGGCCGTCATCGCGGTGCGTTGCCGGCCTTCGCCCTCGTGGCGGCCCCTCTCACCCTTGTTGCTGCCCCTCACCCCCGTGAAGGACGATGGGGAGCGGGGCGCCGGCCCCAGTTTCGCGGGCGTGCCAGGCTCGATAAGATAAGCGCCAAGCCGACCGCCGGCCTGCTGACCGACGAGGATCGCGCGAGGCGGCACAAGCCGCTTTTTTGCCCTATTGCCCGCCGATAGCCACCACCATGGCGCAACGACTTGGGGCATCGGGTCATTGCGGGGTTATTGGAGAGACGTGTGCCGGATACTGAAACGGGCTGTCGGCTCTACGCCGTGATCGAGGCCGCCGAGGCGGCGCCGGACCGGCTGGCGGCGGCATTCGCGGCGGCCGATCTCGCCTGCGTGCTGATCGTGCCGGCCGCCGGGCGCACGCTGGATGCCGCCGCGGCAAGCCCCCTGGTGGAGCTTGCCCAGCGCCGCGGCGCGGCGGCACTGGTCGTCGGCGACGCCGGGCTGGCGCGCCGCCTGAAGGCCGACGGCGTGCATTTGCACGCGGCGGCAGACCTTGTAGAGACGTATCAGGCCGCCCGCAGCCTGCTCGGCCCGAGCGGCATCATCGGCATCGATGCCGGCCTCTCGCGCCACGATGCCATGACCCTGGCCGAAGCCGGCGCGGACTATGTCGCCTTCGGCGCGCCGGCGCATGTGCAGGATCGCGACAGGGCGCGGGCGCGGCGCGACGAGCTCGTGGCCTGGTGGGCCGAGATTTTCCAGGTGCCGTGCGTCGCCTTGGATGTGGAGACGCCGCCGGAGGCCGCGGCGCTGGCCGAGGCCGGCGCCGACTTTGTGGGGCTCGCGCTGCCGGTCGGCGCATCGGCAGCAACCCGCGATCTGGTGAGCACGGTGGCCGCCGCCATCACGACGCACGCGACGGCAAGCTGAGGGAGCCGCGCATGAAGCAGGCGATGGCTAAGCTGCTGACGGCTACGGCCGGGATCATCGCCGGCACGAGCCTCGCGGCGGCGGAAACAAGCTCCTGGGAGGGGCGCGTCGACGGCCCGGCCGCACCCATCCAGCGCAAGGCGCCGGCCGCCAAGCCGGGTGCCGTGAAGGTCATCAAGACGGTGCCGCAGTCGGACGGCATGCAGGCGCCGGCGGCCGCGGGACCGCCCGAGAAATCGAGCGCGCATGCCAAGCAGCCGCCCCCGAGCGAGGATGCCGCCTACGAGGCCTTCGACCAGGGCCAGTACATCACCGCCCTGCAGCTTGCGGTGAAGGCGGCAGAGCGGGGCGACCCCCAGGCGCACACGCTGGTGGGGCGCATCTATGCCGAGGGGCTCGGCACGTCGCGGAACTCGAGCCTGGCAGCCCAGTGGTACGCTCGCGGCGCCGAGCTCGGCGACCCCGAAGCCATGCTGGCCTACGGCGTGATGCTGGCTGACGGACAGGGCCTGGAGCAGGATCGCGTGGCGGCGGGCCGCTATTTCGAGGCGGCGGCCGCCAAGAGGCACCCGCTCGCCAACTACAATCTGGCCCTGCTGTTCCTGAAGGGCGACGGCAAGCCCGAGAACCCGCATCGCGCGTTCATGCACATGCGCTTTGCGGCCGAGGCCGGCATCGTCACCGCACAGTACGACCTCGGCACCCTGTACGCCACCGGCCAGGGCACCGACCCCAACGCCTTCGAGGCGGCGAAATGGATCGGCAAGGCGGCCGAGAGGGGCCACGTGGAGGCCCAGATCGACTACGCCGTGATCCTGTTCCGCGGCCACGGCGTGCCGCCCGATCCCAAGCGTGGCGCCGAGTTCTTCCGCCAGGCGGCCGAGAAGGGCGCGGCCACCGCGCAGAACCGGCTGGCGCGCTGCTATGCCCACGGCGCCGGCGTGGAGCAGAGCCTGGTGGAAGCTGCCAAGTGGAATTTCATCGCCAAGGCTGGCGGCATCGAGGATGAAGCACTGGACAAGATGCTGGCCAAGCTCTCACGCGCCGACCGGACCAAGGCGCAGGCCGCCGCCGAGCAGTGGCGTGACCGGGCGGCGGTGGGACTGGAGTAGGCCGCTAGTCTCCCGGCCGGCTCGGCATCGCCGTCCGCCACCCCTCAGGATGGCTCCGCCTCCGGCTTCAGCTGCCCACCGCGCTCACAGGCGCGCGGTGATGCGCGCATTCATCCATTGCGCCGTGCGCGCCACGCCGCCGAAGCTGTAGAGGTGCACGCCGACGACGTTGCTGGCGCTGCCCGACCGGATGTGCTGGGCCAGCGCCATCACCTGCTCCAACGGGTCCACATGGGTCACGAGACGGACAGCGCGCATCCCTTCCGCCTGCAGGGCGCGCAGCGAGGCGCTGACCCCGCAGCGCTGGGCGAAGTGCAGCAGCGCGACGGGACCGGCGGGCCCCGCAAGGCCGACGTAGACGGGCACGTTCGGCGCCCAGCGGGCAAGATCGGCACAGTATTCGACGATGCGGCTGGGAGCGAAGGAGAACTGGGTGACGATGTAGGGCTCGAGCCCGTGCCCCCTGGCCAGCGCCAGCTTCTCCTTCAGCGCGGCATTGAGCGTCTCCGTCGAGATCAGCGGATGGCCTTCGGGATAGCCGGGCAGACCCACCTGCGTGAGACCGCTGCCGGCCAGAAAGTCCTCGCGCAAAAGCTGGGCGCCCTCGGCATAGGGGCCGGCGGGCGCGGCAATGTCGCCGCCGATCAGCAGGGCCCTGCCGACGCCGGCGAGCCGCCCGGCCTTGGCGAAGAAGGATTGCGCTTCTGCGCGCGAGGCCACGCGCCGGACCGCCACATGCGGCACGGGCTCCAGATTGGCCGCGCGCAGCGCGATCAGCGCCTTCAGCGAATGCTCCAGCGGGTAGCGGGGCAGGTGATTGACATAGACCGGCGTGCCGGCGGGCAATAGCTCGGCGATGCGGACCGCATCCGCGGGCGTGTCGGGGCTCATCTCGAGCGAGCCGCAGGCGACCATCTCGGCCACGGCGGCGGCAATGTCAAGGGACGGCGCGGCGGCGGCATTGGGGTGGGTGGCATCGGCGGATGGGGCGGCCATGCTCAACCTCGCTTCTTGGAGATGACGTAGGATTCGTCGAGGAACCAGAGCTGCCCGTGCGCCCGCAGCACCTCGCGCGTGGCCTCGAGATACTTGCGGGTGCCGACCACGTCGCCGAGCCGCTCGTCGTCGATCTGGGCCACATAGATCGCCGCATTCCAGGCCGCCAGCAGCGTCGACGTGCCGATGCTGTCGGCGATCTCGCTCGGCAGCGTGTGCATGTCGAAGCGGAACACGGCGCGGCTGTCGGCGTAGGCATTGAAGTTGTAGTGGCGCGCGTCGCGGCCGAGCCAAGTGCGGGCGGCACGCAGGATGTCGTGGCGCGTGGTTTGGAACGGGTCCTCCTCCGGCCAGACCTTGCGCACGATCTCCAGGCCGGGATCGCGGCCGCAGGAATGGATGCCGAGCAGCCGGCCGCCGGAGCGCAGCGCGCGCACGAGCGGGGTGATCACCTTGGCCGCCTTGAACTCCACCGGCACCCGCGCACGATAGGGCTGGGAGGCGATGACGAGATCGTAGCCGGCGCGCGCGGCGCCCTGCTTGGGGATCACGTCGTCGAGCAGAAAGCGGAAATCCTCGCGATAGAGCACGAGGGCAACGGGACGCTCGTAGACGGGATTGCCGGTCTTGGGCGAGTGCCGCGCCTGCCAGATCTTGGCCAGCAGCGGCTCCAGCGCGGCGATCTGCTCTGAGAACTCGGCCGCCGTGGTGCCGGTCAGCGCCACCTCGTGCCAGGCGAGCGAGGTGGCGGCGGCAACGGCCTTGGGCGCCAGCCACGGCGCCTCGGTGTAATACATGTTGGTGACGACCAGCACGGTCGCGGGGTGCTCGTGAAAGCGGTCGGCCATCTTCTCCAGGCTGAGGCGCACATCCTCGAGGCTGATCTCCTTGCCCACGGCGTAGAACGGCAGCGTCGGGAAGCGGCGATGCATCTCGCGCAGCACCCGCGTCAGCACGGTGCCGTCGCCCATGCCGGCATCGAACACGCGCACCGCCGGCGGATGGGGATGCAGGTGGGCAAGCTCCATCCCCACGCGGCGGGCGATGGTTTCCTTCTCGCTGCAGGTGTTGACGAAGAGGAGATACTTCTGGCGGTTGTCGAAGAAGCGGAAATTGCGCGAGGGGGCATCCTTCTCCGGCATCCGCCGCGACACCCCCGGTGCGACGGGCGCCACGCGGACGAGCGACATGAGCTCGGCGGGCGCGACCGACGCCGCCACGCCCTGTGTGGTCAGGAACTCGTTCACACGCTCCAGGGTCTCCGGCGTGATCCGGGCTCCGTCGCGCAGCCGGGCCACGAACTTGCCGTCGTTGACCGCCCGCCGCCCGAAGGTGGATTCCGCCATGTTGGCGCGGCGGCAGAACTCGGAAATGCTGTCCAGCAACCCGACGGCTTCCTGCACGCTTCAGCTCCCTGAAGGCGACATTGCTCCGTGTGCCCGAAGCCTAGGAGCGCACGGAGTGGGAAGGCAACCACAAACGGCTGAACACAACATGTGGGATGTGTCCCACCGCTACTTCAATCCGGAAATACGGGATGAATGGCTGCGGAACGATCCTGCCCGGCGGCCTGCAGGCCGAGCCCTGGAGGCCATGCCGCGGGGGCCGCCAGCCGAGCCTCTGCACCCGCCGGGCCTGACCCACCCGCAACCGGTCACCTCCGGCGCTGTCAACCTTCTGCCACAATATCGACATGAACCATCGGATATCGGCAATCAAACCGCGAAGCTCGAGCTGGACCTCGCGCCAAGGCTGCGGCCGCACACCATCGCGGCCCGGAAAATTTTCTCCGCGCCGATGCGCGCGTGCCCGAGAATCCTGGGCGCGCACGCCGTCATCGCGACCAAAGCGCCACACACCCACAGGCAAACTTCTTCGTCCAAACGGACATCCTCGGCCGGACCAGACCTCGCCCCAATCCTGGAGTGATTAGGCTCCAGAGGGGTCTGCGGGGGCCGACATTCCTGTAACGCGTTTTTGTGCCGCTGCTGCCGCTGCGTTTGCCTTCAGCGCCCTGGTTGCGCGCGCCGATATGAGTTGAGGGTAGCAACGATGTCAGCAAGTTTGCAGTCGCATCGTGACCGTTTCAAGCCGCAGGAATGGCAGCGGCTGATGAAGGTGTCCGCGCTCTATGCGCAGAGGTTTCGCGAGCGCGTACTCAACAATCATGACCGGAGTGCCCGGACCGGAGAGGAGATTCTCGGCATCACCCTGACGCGCATGCAGAAGGGGTGCGACGGTTATGCGTTCAAGGACGGCGATATTCTGTTCTTCTACTATCTGTGCCGCTGCTGCCGCCGGACGGTCCTGACGCTGCCGCGCCACGACGCCTCCAGCGCGGCCGACGACCGGCAGCCGATGGAGGCCGACGATACGCCGGCCGTGCTCACCGAGCAGGCGGCGTTAGCCTTCCTGCAGCGGCGGGGGAGGCTCGAGCCGTTTCTCTCCTTCGTCAAAGAGCAGAAGCTCAAGGGCAAGCTGCGTGCCTACGGCACGGGCTTCCCGAGGTATGGCGCGCAGCATTGCGAGGTGGCGCAAATCGCCAAGGAGCTGCGTGTCACGCCGGCGACAGTGGACAAGTATCGCTCGCGGCTGAGGGAACTTCTCGAAGAGTTCGAGCTTGAGCGTACGCGGTCGCATCCAGCCTGACCTTCGCCATTGTCAGTTCCTAGCCGCCGCCGGCAGGCGCGGCTTTGCGTGCCGGCAGCGATGCCCGTCAAAGAGGAGTCCTATCCCATGTCGAGGATGCCGAACCGGATCGATGTGCTGGCCGAGATCGATGCCTGCGAGCGCATTTGGGCGTTCGATGAAAGCCGGCTCAACGTGGAGCTCGGCCAGGCCGGCATCGACGCTGAGGGGTTGGCGCAACGGCTCGAGGCGGGGCTGGGGATCGCGGCCGGGATCGGACCGGGCGCGCTGGCCGCGGAGCGGCGATGCCAAGGGTCCAAGCCGTCGCCCCCGTCCGACATCGCCAGCTGCATGCAGCCGCCCGGGACGTCGCCCGCTGCCGAGGCGGCCCATGCCCCGGCGGCGCTCGACGTGTTCGAGGTCGCCGGCCGAATGAAGTTCTTCGATGCCAGGCGGGGCTTTGGTTTTTTCGTGGCCGACGGTGGCCACGGCGACGTCCTGGTGCACATCCTGCATCTGCGCGATGTCGGATATCTGACTGCGCATGAGGGCGCACGCATCCACGCCATTGTGCACCGGACACCTAAGGGACTGCAGGTGTCACGCATTCTCAGCATGGATGAAAGCTCCGCCGTCCACCCCTCGCAACTGCCGCAGCGCACCCGCGAGAAGGTGACGGCCGCAAGCGATTGGGTGTTGGCCGTGGTCAAATGGTACAATCGCGACCGGGGCTATGGGTTCGTCTGCGAAGGCGAGGGACGCCCTGACTGCCTGGTCCACGCCGACACCTTGCGGCGGTGGGGGGTGGCGCCGCTGTGGCCGCGGCAGGCGGTGGAGATCCGCTGGGGCATGAGCTCGAAGGGCCGCATGGTGGCCGAGATCCGGCATTCAGGCGGCCTGCCGGGCCTCCCGGCGGTGCACTGAGCAGGGCCGCTCCGGTCGATCCGACCTCGCATGTCGGCCCTGCCGCCTACCATGGGGCAGGACCTGGGCAGGACATGATGCGCGGGGGCTTTGGGCCCGATATCCGCCTGCGGCGCATGCCGCGTCCGCCGCGACCCTTGCCATCCCCCCTCCGCTGGGCTAGGTGGCAGTGCCGCGTTTGAGCCCGGCTGCCTACGGGCTTACGCTTGCGCTCTTAATCAGCCCCGCATCCCTGCCAGCCGACAGGCCCTTCATGCCCGCCTCAGCCCTGATGAACGTCATGATTGCCGCCGCCAGAAAGGCCGGCCGGGGCTTGGCGCGCGACTTCGGCGAGGTCGAGCAGCTGCAGGTCTCGATCAAGGGTCCGGCCAACTTCGCCAGCAGCGCCGACCACCGGTCCGAGGAGACCCTGTTCAGGGAGCTGTCGAAGGCGCGCCCCGGCTACGGCTTCCTGATGGAGGAGCGGGGGGTCGTGGAGGGTCCCGACAAGACCCACCGCTGGATCGTCGATCCGCTCGACGGCACCACCAACTTCCTGCACGGCATCCCGCTGTTCACCATCGCCATCGCATTGGAGCGCGACGGCGAGATCGTGGCCGCCGTCGTCTACAATCCGATCCATGACGAGCTGTACACGGCCGAGAAGGGGCAGGGTGCATTCGTCAACAACCGGCGGCTCAGGGTGGCCGCCCGCAAGACGCTGGCCGACGCCGTCATCGCCACGGGCATTCCCCATCGCGGCCGGGCAGGACACGCCCGCTTTCTCGCCGAGTGCAAAACACTGATGGGCCAGGTCGCCGGCATCCGCCGCACCGGTGCGGCAACCATCGATCTCGCCTGGGTCGCGGCCGGCCGATTTGATGGCTATGCAGAGCACAACCTGGGCGCCTGGGACCTGGCCGCCGGCAGTCTGCTCGTCCGCGAGGCCGGGGGGCACGTGAGCGACATCGACGGAACCCCCAATATTCTCAAGGCCGGCAGCATCGTAGCCGGCAATGCCCACATTCACAGGGCTCTCCTGGAGGCGCTGGCGGAGGCCGGCACAGCCGACTGAGGCGCTCCCCGCCGCAATTACGCCTTGGACGCCGGAAAGTTGCCCGTTTCTGATGCGACGGTCTTTGGCTAATGTGGCCGCAGTAGGGGCTGGAGACGACGAATGGCAAGAGCGAGAACGCCGGACAGATCTGCCCCGGCGCTGCACCGGACACTGTCGAGCCCCGGTGTTTACCTGTGGCGCATGTTCGTCTTCCTGATCCTGGTCGGGCTCCTGGGCGCAGTCCTGCACAAGCAGCTCCTGGAGGCGATGCTGACCAACCCGGGGCTCAACTTCCTCATCTGCTTCGTCCTGATCGCGGGCATTTGCTACGCCTTCTCGCAGGTGCTGCGCCTCTATCCCGAGATCCGCTGGGTCAACGCCTTCCGCATCGCCGATCCGGGCCTTGCCATCTCCCATCGCCCCGTGCTGCTGGCGCCGATGGCGACCATGCTGCGCGACCGCACCGGCGCGCTGTCGCTGTCGGCCACGTCCATGCGCTCCATCATGGATTCAATCGGCTCGCGCCTGGAGGAGGCGCGCGACACCGGGCGGTACCTGGTGGGCCTGCTCGTGTTCCTCGGCCTGCTCGGAACCTTCTGGGGCCTGCTCGATACCATCTCCTCGGTCGGCAAGACCATCAGCGCCATCGACACCCGCGCCTCCGACAGCGTCACCGTGTTCGACGAGCTGAAGAACGGCCTCGCCGCACCGCTGCGCGGCATGGGCACGGCCTTCTCCTCCTCGCTGCTGGGCTTGGGCGGCTCGCTGGTGCTGGGCTTCCTGGAGTTGCAGGCCGGACATGCCCACGGCCGCTTCTACAATCAGCTCGAGGAATGGCTGTCGGGCATCACCGAGCTGGCACCCGGCGGCTCGCAGACCAGCGACTATGCCAGCCGCCAGCTCTATGCCGCCATTCATGACATGCATCGCGCCGTCCTCGATCTCAACGAGCGCGTCGGCGCCATGCCCCGGCCGGATGGCAGTCCGCCGGCGGAAGAGGCGGTGCGCGAGCTGGCCAAGGGCGTCGACCAGCTCGTGCGCCAGATGCGCGCCGAGCAGAAGGTGGTGCGCGAATGGGTCGACGAGCAGGCCGCGCAGCAGACCGAGGTGGCATCGGTGCTGAAAGAGCTGGCCGCCAGCGTGCCGCGGAGAAGCTAGGCGATGGCCTTCTCGCGCTCACGCCGATCCGGCGGCAGCTATGACCTGTTCTGGCCAGGCTATGTGGACGTGCTGTCCACGCTGCTGCTGGTCGTCACCTTCCTGCTCTCGATCTTCATGGTGGCGCAGTTCTACGTCAGCCAGGAATCGTCGGGCAAGGATACGGTCCTGCGCCGCCTGACGCGCCAGATTGCGGAGCTCACCAATCTGCTCAGCCTGGAGAAGGGCCAGGGCAAGGTGCTGCAGGACGAGCTGGCCGCCTTGCAGGCGAGCTTCGCAAACCTCAAGACCGACAACGAGCGGCTCGGCAGCCTCGCCGGCATGGGCGGCGAGAAGGACGCGCGCATCGCTGCCCTCTCCAAGGAGCTTGCCGACAAGACCAGCCTGTCCAGCGAGGCGCAGGCGAAGGTCGATCTCCTCAACCAGCAGCTCCTGCAGCTGCGCCGGCAGATGGCGGCCCTGCAGGAGGCGATCGGCGCCGCCGAGGCCAAGGACAAGGACAGCCAGGCGCGCATCGCCGACCTCGGCGCCCGCCTCAATGTGGTCCTGGCCAAGCAGGTCCAGGAGCTGCAGCGCTACCGTTCGGATTTCTTCGGCCGACTGCGCGAGCTGTTGCGCGACCGCAAGGACATCCGTGTGGTCGGCGACCGCTTCGTGTTCGAATCGGAGGTGCTGTTTCCCTCCGGCCAGGCGACCATGACGGTCGAGGGGCTCGCCGCCATCGACCAGCTCGCCACCGCCATCATCGAGCTGGAACGGTCCATCCCCCGCGAGATCGACTGGGCGCTGCAGGTCGACGGCCACACCGACATCCGCCCCATCGCCAGCGTGCAGTTCCCGTCCAACTGGGAGCTGTCCAGCGCGCGGGCCACGACGGTGGTGAAGTATCTGATCTCCCGCGGCGTCCCGCCCAGGCGGCTGGTCGCGGCGGGCTACGGCGAATTCCAGCCGCTCGAAGACGGCGCGACGGAAGACATACTGCGACGCAACCGCCGCATCGAGCTCAAGCTCACGAACAGGTGATCCACCGGTGCCGACCGCACCCCTGCAGCCCGTGACGTTGTTCTCGTCCGCGCCGCGGCGGCAATGCTACAGTCGGCCGGATCGCAGGACTGATTCCTGACGGGTGGTTGCGGCAAGAATGGGCAGCGCAACAGGCGAGGTCTTCAAGCTTGCACGATTGGTTCTTCGGAAGCGGCCGCCGTAAGCGGTTCATCGACTGGCTCGGCCTCGACGCGCGGATCGATTCCAGCATCGCCACCGCCTGGGAAGAAGCCAAGGACCGCTACAACGCCGTCTCCAGCTTCTTTGCCCGGTTTCGGCTGACCGGATGGCGGCGGGTCGGCAACGAGCTCCTGTCCGAGGCGTTGACGCTGGGCACCGGCGGCCTGGCCGTGCTCTACGTGCTGGCCATCCCCGCGCTCAACGATTTCGACGAGAACCGCATCGCCACCGGCCGCTACGCGGTCAAGTTCGTCGACCGCGCCGGCGCCGAGATCGGCCAGCGCGGCATTCTGCACAACGACGCCATCGAGTTCCACGAGATCCCCGATCACCTCATCAAGGCCACGCTCGCCACCGAGGACCGGCGCTTCTTCGAGCACTTCGGCGTCGATGTCTTCGGCACCGCCCGCGCGCTGTTTGAGAACGCCCGCGCCAACGACGTCGTGCAGGGCGGCTCCACCATCAGCCAGCAGCTCGCTAAAAACCTGTTCCTGTCCTTCGAGCGCTCGCTCGCGCGCAAGATCAAGGAGGCGTTCCTGGCGCTGCTGCTGGAGGCGCGCTTCACCAAGTTCCAAATCCTCAAGATGTATCTCGATCGCGCCTATCTGGGCGGCGGCGCATTCGGCGTGGAGGCCGCCTCGCAGTTCTACTTCGGCAAGTCGGTGCGCGAGATCAACCTGCCGGAGGCGGCCCTGCTGGCGGGGCTGTTCAAGGCGCCGACCCGGTTTGCGCCGCACGTCAACATGCCGGCATCGCTCGCGCGCACCAACGATGTGCTCACCAATCTGGTGGAGGCCGGCTACATGAGCCCCGGCCAAGTGCACGCCGCCCGTCTCGCCCCCGCCCGCGTGATCGAGCCGCGCCAGTCGCAGAGCCCCGACTGGTTCCTGGACTGGGCGTTCGAGGAGGTGCAGCGCATCGCCGAGGGCCGCGGCCACTACGTGCTGACCGCCCGCGTCACCGTCGATCTGGACATGCAGCGCGCCGCCCAGGAAGCCATGGTGACGACGCTGCGCTCGACGCAGACGCGGCGCGGCGCGCCGTTCTCGGGCGCGCTGGTGGCGATGGACCCCGACGGGGCGGTGCGCGCGCTCGTCGGCGGCATCGACTATGGCGAGAGCCAGTTCAACCGGGCCACGCACGCGCGGCGCCAGCCGGGCTCCTCCTTCAAGATCTACGTCTACGCCACCGCGCTCGAGAACGGCTACAACCCCCGCTCGATCGTGCGCGACGCCTCGGCCAGTTGCGGCAACTGGTCGCCCAAGAACTACAACGGCAGCGGCGGCTCCGGCCGCTCGCTGACGGTGACCGACGCCTTCAAGACCTCGCTCAACACCACGGCAGCGGACCTGTCCTTCAAGGTGGGGCGCGAGAAGGTTTTGGAGATGACGCGCCGGCTTGGCGTCAACGGCGTGAAGAGAACCTGCTCGATGGCGCTCGGCGACACCGGCATCACGCTGCTCGATCACACCGGCGCCTATGCCGTCTTCGCCAACGGCGGCCGGGTGTCTCGACCCTATGCCGTGCTGGAGCTCTTCAATTCCAAGGGCGAGCTCATCTACTCGCGCGAGCGCGACGAGCCGGCCGCGCCGCAGATCGTGAACACGCGCGTCGTCGAGCAGATGAACCAGATGATGCAGGCGGTGGTGAACGAGGGGACAGGCCGGCGCGCCATCCTCGATTTCACGCATGCGGTCGGCAAGACCGGCACCAGCTCGGGCTGGCGCGATGCCTGGTTCGTGGGCTTCACCGGCGCGCTCGTCACCGGCGTCTGGGTCGGCCATGACGACTTCCGTCCGATGTGGCTGAACGGCCAGGGCGTCACCGGCGGCAGCCTGCCGGCCAGCGCGTGGCACGCCTTCATGTCGGTGGCGCATACCAACCGCAACATTCCCCCGATCCAGGGCCTGCCGCCGCATCCGGCGCAGGTGGCGGAACAGCAGCGCCTGGCCGAGCTCAAGCGCACCGATCCGGGCCTCGCGCAGGCGCAGATCGCACAGGCGACGCAGAGAAAGTCGAGCATCATGCCCGACCAGACGCGCGAGGCCCTGAAGCGTCTCGCCGACAGCATGCTGCGCGCCAGCGGCCAGCAGGCAACGCCCGTCAGCGCGCCGGCCTCCCTGCCGGCCGCCACCCTGCCGCCGCCCGCGTCTGCCCCCCCCGCGCCGCAGAGCTCCAAAGCCACCCCACCGGCGGCGAAGCCCGGCGGCCGGCGCACGGATCGCATCGATGCCGGCCCGCGCGTGCGGCCCTAGACGCTGAGGAGCCCCGTCGCTTGAGCCTGCTGACCAACGCGCTGATCAACTTTGCCGTGTTCGCGGCGCTGGCTTTCGGCGGCGGGCTCGGCACCGCCTGGTACATGATCGAAGCCGGCTCGCGCCTGTCGACACGCACGTTCGGGCCTTGGACGAGCTGGACGGCAGCCGGGCGGCCGGAGGCCGATCCCTACACGCGCGCGCATACGGCCCGCAATGGCCTGCTGCCCGTTTCCTCCACCCTGGAGCTCACCTTCCGGGCGAAGACCGACAGCAACGGCAGCCGGCTGACCTCGGCCTGCGACTACACCATCGTGCTGCCGAGCACGGAAGCGGCATGGTGGAGCCTCGCCGTGTTCGACGGCCAGGGCCGGCTCGTGCAGAACGGGGCCGAGCGCCATGCCTTCAACCCCCAGACGGCGATGCGCGAGCCGGACGGCCGCGTCGCCATCGCGGTGGCGCGCGATGCCAGAGCCGGCAACTGGCTGCCCAGCGGGCGCAGCAGCCGGATCGTGCTCGTCTTCACCGTCCAGGATGCTGCCCTCGCCGCCACCGTGCACGACGGCGGCCAGACCAAGGCACTGCCCGAGATCCAGCGAGCCGGCTGCCGATGATCCCCAATCTGCCGTTCCGGCCGAAGCTGCCCAGATGGATGAGCGAGATCGGCTGGCGGACACTCGCGATCGGCGGGCTGCTCGGCGGGGTGCTGCACATCCTTGCCACGTTCGCCGCGCCACTGGTGAGCAGGGGCAACGCCTACCAGCAGCTGCGCGCCGTCCTTCCGCTCAATCAAATGGTCGTCTTGCCCGCGCCGTCCTCGAGCAAGCAGATCCTGCCCTACCTGCAGCCGGACGTGCTGTATGCCATGTGCCGCTACGAGCTGACCGGCGGCCCCGTGTCGGTCACGGCCGCCGTCTCCGGGCCCGGCTGGGTGTTGTCGCTGCACACGCCGGGAGGCGACAATTTCTACGTGCTGCCGGGCCAGCAGCTCCGCCGCCGCGAGGTCTCCTTCCTGCTGGTGCCGAGCGGCGACCCTGCGCATGCGCGGCGCGCCGGCCCGACCGACACGCAAGTCGCCTCGCCCAGCACGGAGGGCCTCATCGTGGTGCGGGCCGCGATCACCGGCCTGGCCTGGGTGGCGGAGACCGAGGCCGTGCTGCGCAAGTCGAGCTGCACGCAGGTCAAACGGTAGCGGCAAACCGGTTTCTTGCGGCGAAATTCTCCGGTCTGGCAGCCGCTTGGACGCCAAGCTCCCAGTTCCTGCAGCCCGCGCGCGGGTGCCCGGGCGCAAGCGAACGCCAACGCGGCAGCAGCCCAGCCCCCGCGCGCGGGCTGAGGGGATTGCCCCCAACGTCGAACCCCGTCCACGGAAGGTCGCAATCTGCGTGTCACTTGCACGCGCCGACGACGGCGATGGCAAGGGTGGGATGACGGGGATGGCTTCGCTGCTGAAATTGAGCCTCATGCTGACGATGGGCCTGCTGCTGCTGCCGGCGTCGCCTGCGGTGGGCACCGAGCGGGCCAGCCCCAACGACACCGCCCGCTTCCTCGCCGGGATGCCTCTCCCGCCGCAGTCGCCGCTCGCACGGCTGACACAGGAGCGGAGCTGGCAGCAGCACGCCGAAACGCTCAACGGCGTCTGGGACGGTCTCGAGGCCGACCAGCTCTCCAAGATCCGTTCCTGGTCGCACGCGCATCTGTCGGCCCGAAAACCCGTCACCTACTACCTGTTCAGCGGACCCGACTTTCTCTATGCCGATGCGTTCCTGCCCAACGCATCGACCTACATTCTGGCCGGCCTGGAGCCCATCGGCGAGCTTCCCGATGTTTTGAAGCTGCGATCGCGCTTCGTCGCATCCGAGCTGGCGAAGCTCAGGACCTCGCTCGGCACCTTGCTCAGGAAGAGCTATTTCATCACGAGCGAGATGAGCTTTGATCTCAGCACAAGCCAGATGCGGGGCACGCTGCCGCTCATCTACGTGTTCCTGGCGCGCACCGGCAAGACCATCCACGAGGTGAGCTTCGTCAGCCTTGCGCCTGATGGCAGCCTGCAAACGGCGGCCGACGCCAAGGCAGGCACGCGCGGCGTCAAGATCGTCTTTTCCGACCGCAACGCCAAACCGCAGACGCTCTACTATTTCAAGACCGATCTCAGCAATCGCGGCGTGCAGAGCAGCGGGTTTCTGCAATTTTGCGCGCAGTTCGGCATCGGCGACATTTTCCTCAAGGCCGCATCATATCTCCTGCACAATGCCGCGTTCTCGACCGTCCGCGATTTTCTCCTCGGCCACGGGGCGACAGTGGTTCAGGACGACACCGGCATTCCCATGAAGTCCTTCCAGCAGGCCGGGTGGGAGGTTCGACCGTTCGGCCGCTACGTCGGGCCCATCCCCGTCTTCCGGGGCCACTATCAGTCCAAGCTCAAGGATTTGTTCGCCAAAGGCGACGCTCCCCCGATCGAATTCGGCATCGGCTATCGGTGGCGCACCAACCAGTCGCACGTGCTGCTGGCGCTGAACAGGACATCCCAGCGCGCAGAGATCGCTCCCCCGATCGGCCAAACCAAGAAACAGGCGCAGGGAAAAATTCCCCCGCCCGTCCATGCGCCCGCCCCGGAGACGGCCTCGGTCCTCGCCAGGTGGCATTCCATTCTCCTGGGTGGGTTAGTCACCGAAGGCCTCGTCGGACTGTTCGGATTGCAAGGCGTCGCCAACGGGCTGGGCTTCGTGCTGCAGACGGCGGCCATCGGCGGCATCGCCTGGCTCGTGTCGAGCTTTTTTCGCAGCCGCAGCACGCCGCGCGCCGCAGCCGCACTCTCTTCCAACGGCCATCATGCCGGCTGAGCTGCCGCTCAGTCGGGAATCACCAGTCTGTCGCGCTTGGGCCGTCCCCGCTCGCGCCGACGCGGCTTGGCCTGCGGCTCGGCATGGCGCTCAATACGCACGCCCGGAAAGATGATGATCTGCGCGGTGCCTCGAGGAGCCGGCTCGGCGTCGAGCTCGGCTCGCTCGGCGTTGCAACGGAATTCGAGAATGTGTGCCATCGAGTCCCCCGATCCGATGGCCGCCATGCGGCCGTCGGGTCCCTCACAAGGATCGCCCGCGACGCGCACATCTCGCGGCGAATCGAACCCATTTGAGTGCCCCAAGTGTTAACAGATGGTTAATTTTGTCCGGTCAGCACGTCGTGGGGTCTATCCGGCACGCGCCTGGATGTCCAGGCGCCGACCACCTTTTGGCCGAGGTCAGTTGCGGCTCAGCCAGTCATCCAGGAAGTGCCGGCCACCGCCGTCCTCGACGGCCACGATCCAGATGTCGGAATCAAACGCAACCTGGCGCTGCAGATAGGCGTCGGCTTCCGCCTCGGCAGCCGCCCGGCCAGCGAAGCAGGCCTCCCAGCGGCGCTCTTCGCCGGCGCCGTCGAGCCCCGCCGGCGCCGGCCCGAACAGCAGCGCCGTGCCGTCGAGGCGACTGACCTTGATGTAGATCGCTCCCGCATCGGCATCCCCGCGGCGCACGAGCACGGCGGCCGCCCCCTCGTGCTGGCAGCGGCGGATGTAGGCTTTCACCCAGATCTCGGATCTCAGTCGCATGGGGGCCTAAACTAGTGTCCCGATCGCGAAGTTCGCCGGAACTTGCAGCAGGCGCTGAACGAACTTCGCGATCGAAAGGACACTGGCAAGCTCATGGTTCTAGCAAGTTCATGGTTCCAGTGTGATTCAAATCGAGAAATTCGCTCAGCAGGCGTGCTGCGAGGAAGGGCGAATTTCTCGATCATCACACTAGACGCCATGCGCGGCGGCGCAAGCTCTGCTGCGACAGGCCAACTGCCGGCAAGCCCGCCGGCGCGACCCCACGGCCTTCAGTGGGCCTCGGCGGCCTTGAACTTGGTCGCGCTGCCCTGCAGGCGGCTCATGACCTCGGCCGAGATGCGGCCCTTGGGACTGAGGCCCTGGTCCTGCTCGAAGGCGCGGATGGCGGTCACCGTCTCGCTGCCCAGACGGCCGTTGGCGGGGCCCGGACCATAGCCGCTCGCCGCCAGCAGGCGCTGCACCTGCCTGACGATCGCTTCCGCGTGCGGCGACTGCACCTGGCCAGCGCCGGCAGGCACGTTGGTGGCCGGCGCGCCGAGCACGAGGCGCGTCAGCAGTGCCTCCGTCGCCTCGCCGGTGAGCGGGAGGCGGTTGTCATGCTCATAGGACATGATCGCCGCGCGCGTCACCGGCCGCATGACGCCATCGCCGGCCACCGGCCCGAAGCCGCGCTGGTTGAGCTCGCGCTGGATGGCGCGAACGGTGTCGGCGCCAGCCTCGGCCGGCAGGACATCCAGCGTCTCCGGCGCCTTGGCCGAATCCGGCTTGAGTTGAGCGGTGCGTTTCGTCGTCTGGGCGGTGCGCGGCCTCGTGGGCGGCGGGCCGTCCGGGCGCGGCGCACCGGCCCGGGTGGCCGCCTCGCCGGCAACCTTCGAGGCGCCCGTGTCGCCTTGCATATAGAGCGCGTTGTAGGCAACGCCCGCCGCCATCACGACGAAGAGCCCAAGCGCAATGCGTGCCTGCCGTGGCGTCATACTTACCTCCGTTATGCCTACCCCCGCCTCGACAATCGGCGCATTATTGGAAACGCTTTCTTAAGGAACTGTTAGCCAAACGCACGATCTGCACCGCCAAACCGGCCGCGGAGAGCCCGCAGCGCGGGCCGTTAGCGAAAGGTTGGGCCGATCGATAAAATTCGAGACAAATTTGCAGAAGAGTGCGCGCTGTCGCTTTGCGCGATCTAGAGGTTTGTGCGTTAGGGCTGATGGCAATCGCGATGAGAGAGAGCGCAGCGGGACTAGCAGGGTAGCAAACCATGTTCTTCATCAAACTGGCGTTCTGGCTCGGCGTCATTGTGCTGTTGCTGCCGTCCGACGCGCAGCAGCAGGCCCGGCTGTACGGCACGGCCACAGCAGTGGTGGAGCGCGCGAGCACGTTCTGCGACCGCAATGCGCAGACCTGCGCCAAGGCGGCGGAAGCCTGGGCCACCTTCCTCAAAAAGGCCGAGTTCGGCGCCCGCCTGGTGGGCGATCTGGTCAGCTCCGCCGGGCGCCAGGGCGCCGATGTGCTGCCGTCGGGACCGCAACCGACGCGCTTCGGCGGCAGGGCCGAAACGCATGGCACCCTGTCGCCCGCCGACATGCAGCCAGCATGGCGCAACCCTGCCGGACGGCGCGCCGGCGCCTGAAGGGCCCGAATCTGCGCCCCACCCGGCAAACACCGACCGCCGCACCGGGGGCCGGCCGGGCGCCCGTCTGACGCCTTGCGCGCGCAGGGTCTGAGGCCATATGCATAGATGAAGCTGCCTTGCGGGCTGTGCCCGCTGGGCGTGGCAGGTTTCGTCTGGCAACAATCGCTGCAGGTCCACCGGTATTTTCATGTCGATCGAAGCTATCCGCTCGGACTTTGCGCTGCTCGACGACTGGGAGGATCGCTATCGCTATCTGATCGAGCTTGGTCGCGGACTGGCGCCGCTGCCCGAGATGCTGCGGACCGAAGCCAACAAGGTGCGCGGCTGCGCCAGCCAGGTCTGGCTCGCCAGCACGCCGCGCCGCAATGGCGCGGGCGCGCCACCTGCGCTCGAGCTCCAGGGCGACAGCGATGCCCACATCGTGCGCGGGTTGATCGCGGTGCTGTTTGCCCTGTTTGACGGCAAGACCGCGGAGGCCATTCTTGCCACCGATGCACAGGCGACGTTTGCCGAGCTCGGGCTCAAGGAGCATCTGACGCCCCAGCGCTCGAACGGCTTCTTCTCCATGGTGGAACGCATCCGCAGCGATGCGCGCGCGCTGGCCACGGCGGACGCCTAGGTCGCGCACTTATGAACAGCCACTGACCGTGACCGATCCATAGGTTGCGCATCCGGCGTGCGTGCGCCCTATGCTTTCCGGCACTGGGATGGCAAGCGGCGTACCGCGCTGGCTTCGGTCGAGCGCAGACCCGAGCGCAAGCCTGCCGCACGCGCCGCGATGGATGAGGCGGGCGCGCGGCCGCCGCAGACGGGCCAAGCCTGCGCACCCGCGCCGGCAGCGCTGCTGATGTGCTCTCGGGCGGCCTGTAGCCTCACCGCCTCCTCCCGCCTGCGCGCCTCGCCCGTCAGCCGCTCGTGGCGTACGCCTGCTCCTCGACCTTGCGGAACAGCCCCGCCATCAGCGAGCTCACAAGCTCATCAAGCCCGGCATCGATCTCGGTCAGGGACCGCCCGCGGTCGAGCGCCTCACGGTATGCCGCGCGTTCGGGAATGGCGCCGGGAAGAACGGCATACCCCGCCGCCGCCAGGTAGGATCGCGCCTTGTCCTCCTCGGCCTTGGTCAACAGCCGGCACAGGGCGAACACCAGCCGGTCCCGCGGGACGCCGCAATTCTGCAGGGCATGGAACACCAGGACGCCGGGATGCAAATCGTCCCGGCTGGGCCCCGTCGGCTGCACGACGAGATGCGCGCGCAGCGCCACGTGCAAGGCAGCTTCAGTCATCTGCCCCGGCAGGTCCAGGATCAGCACATCGTCCATGGGCGCCCTGACATCAGGGCCTTCGGAGGTAGCCAGGGCCTCGATGGTGATCTCCGGCCAAATCTCGTTGTCCCGTCGCGCCTTCTCCCACAGCAGCAGTGTGCGCTGCTGCGGATCGAGATCGACGAGCCGCACCTTCAATCCCGCACCTGCGGCGACGGCCGCAATCGCGCGGGCGAGCGTGCTCTTGCCGACACCGCCCTTCTGACTGATCAGAGCGATAACGACCGGCATGGTCCCCTCTCACCATTGATGTGCCGAGACTAGACAACGCGACGAATGTCCTCGGTTGGCCCTCAAACTGCGCCGGCGATCCTTCGCTAGATGACGGGTGAGGCGGGAGCGTGACGGGCGATCGCCAACCGAACGCGCCAGCTCGGACCCAGCGCTCGCGTTCGAGCGCGGCCTTGGTGGTCCGCATCCACCAGCGCGCCCCCCGAATCCGCTATCTGATAGTGGACTACTGCGGCGGTGGGCTTTGCACCTGCAGGCTAACGCCACGCCTCCAAGGTCGGGCGGTAGTCGACATCGCCCCAGTGGCGCAGGCGCTGAGCGGCGGGGCGCTCCGGCGCCAGCAGCCCGTAGTGCCGCGCCAGCCGCGTCAGCGCCAGGTCCAGCACCACCCTGGCTGCGCGCTGCGGCCAGCCCGCCGCCTGTCCCGCCGCCTCCAGGCCCACGTCATGGCAACACACGTCGATTAGGATGCCGGCAAGCTCGGGTCCCACCGCCTCCAACGCACGTCGCAAACGCTGCCGCGCGGCCACCACCTTGTCGCGCATGTCCACCCCCACGCCCGGCGTGGCCCGGCGCATGCGGCGGGCCGGCGCGACGGCGGACCAGTCGGCGGTCACCCGCGGCGACATCTGTCCGTGCCAGAAATCGGCCGCCAGCATCTCGCCCGCATCGTACTGGACCTCGGTGATGAGCCGACGGCCGTCCTTGTCCTTGCGGCGGCGCAGCCACGCCAGCGCCCCTTCGCTCGCCGCCTGGTGCAAGGTCGCAGCCTCGCTCCGCTGTGGAGCGCAACGCCCGGCCGTGCCGCTTGCAGCAGACTTCGCCGCCCGCAGCGCACGCAACCCGGTGGCACAGATGTGCAAGACGGCACCGGTCTCGCCGGGCACGAGCCAGCCCTTGCGCAGGCCGTGGGCGATCGCCGGCCGCGTCGCGTGCCAGATCGGATCGGCAAAGCCGTTGCGTGGTGAATAGATGGCGCAGGCGTCCGCCGCATCGCCGGGGAATGTCGCATACGCACCTTTGTGCGCCAGCCGCGTCAGCACCACCAGCGCCTCTGCGGCGATCGCAGCGCGGCACGCGCGTTTGCCTTGGGCATCGAGACCTCGAACGCGGCCGGTCACGTTGAACGGGGCGTCGACAGGCGGATCGCGCCCTCGAGCAGCTCCAGCGCGCGGTCGAACCGCGCCTCCTCGCGGCGATCCTCGATGAGGCCGCAGGCATGCGCGACCGTCGTGCGGTCGCGGGCGAACAGGCGGCCGACCTCGGTCAAGGTCATGCCGCAACCCACATGCGCCAGATACATGGCCACCTGCCGCGCGAACGCCGTCGCCGGGCTGCCGCGCGTCTGCGCCCACAACTCGTCACGAGCCACGTCGAACGCCGGCGCCACCGCCTGCTCGATGCTGCGGCGCAGGTGCTGATCGTCGAGGGAATCTTCAGGGAGGTACAGTTGCCGCCACTGCAGGCGGACATCGGCATGCGTGCTGCCCAACATGAGGTCCAATCCATCACAACGGAGCTCGACTTCAAGAACGGCAGCAGGCGGATGATACAAGGCGCCACGCCGTTCGCCATGACATCGTAGGGACGTGGTGAACCGCGGGGATAGCGCGGCACGCAGCCGGCGGAGCAATCCCCGCATCCCGCACCCATGCCAAGCTTTGCGCCCCATTCGCGCAAGCAGGCCACCATGGTTCAGACAAAGACAGTGCAGCCGCGCTGGCCCAGGCCCCGCCCAGCCCAAGCCCCGCACGCAAAGCCCGGCCGGGGCCAGCTGCCCGCTGCATCATCCCCACCCTACGACCGGCGCACCGAGCTCCCACGCGTGCTGCCGCTCTGGCCGCACGAGGTGGACGACTTAAGCCCCGCAGGCCGCCGCACCATCATTGGCAAGCTGCGCCAGGCGCTGCGGGCCGAACGCAGGCGCGGCATTGCCGGGCACTGGACGTACGATCTCGCCCGCCACGCCGAGCTGGTGCGGCTCTACCGGCTCGAGCTGGCCGCGAGCGGGATGCACGACGTCGGGCTGCGGACAGGCCCAAGACGCTGACGGCGTGCGATCGATAGACGTTCAGCCAGACAAAAATCTCTTCCATTTCCCATGCTTACATAAAATTCAACCAACGCGGGAATAACCGTCGGGCTGCGCCGTTGTACATTCGACCTGCCTACCCGCACAGGTGGGTCGACAGAACAAGGCGCCTCACCCCGCAGAGGCGCCTTGTTTTTTTCGGCGCTGAACCGCCGGCGCAGCCTTCTATTCGTTCGCCATCGACCGGACGGCCTTGCTGCGGCCCAGGCACCAAATCAGCGGCGTCCTGCAGCAGGTCCTGCCCCGCCGCAGAGGACGGAAGCCGACGCGGGGATGAGGCGGACCGTCATGGCAGCCGCCGCAAACAGCCCTCTCAGGGCACCTCGATGCTGAACAGATCGGTCGGCCTGATCACCAGACCCAGCGCGATGCGCACGGCGACGGCGAGCACGATCAGCGCCAGCAGCGCGCGCAACTGCTCGGCCCTGAAGCGCTCCGAATAGCCCACACCGAACTGCGCGCCGATCACGCTTCCCGCCATGAGCGGGAGCGAAAGCACCAGATCGACCGTGTGGTTGAGCGTGGCCTGCAGCACGGTGGTGAAGGCCGTGACGCACACGATCTGAAAGGTGGAGGTGCCGATGACAATGCGGGTCGGGATGCGCAGCAGGTAGATCATCGCCGGGATCAGCAGGAAGCCGCCGCCGACGCCCATGATGCCGGTCAGCAGGCCGATGAAGGCGCCCACGATCACGAAGGGAATGGTGCTGGCATAGATGCGCGAGTGGCGGAAGCGCGTCTTGAGCGGCAGCCCCTCGATCCAGGTGTGCTGTCCACCGCGCCGCATGCTCGCACCCGGCTTGGCCGGCTGGGCACGCAGGGTGCGGACGCTCTCGATCAGCATCAGCCCGCCGATCACTCCGAGCAGCACGACGTAGGTCAGCGCGACGAAGACATCGAGCTGGCCTCGTGCCTTCAGAAGGCCGAGCACGACGACGCCGATCATGGCCCCCACGAAGCCGCCCATGGTGAGCAGCACCCCCATGTGCACGTCAACATTGTTGCGGCGCCAATGGCCCACGGCTCCGGAAACGGACGCCGCCACCACCTGGCTGGCGCTGGTGCCAACCGCGATGGCGGGCGGGACCCCCAGAAACATCAGCAGCGGCGTGAGAATGAAACCGCCGCCCACACCGAACATGCCCGACAGGAAGCCGATGGCAAAACCCATGCCCAGCAAAAGCCCGACGTTGAGTGAAAGCTCTGCGATCGGAAGGTAGAGCTGCATGAAGGGATGGTGCTGGGCCGCTGGTGACGGGCTGGCGCGTAGGCCGAATTTGCGGCCATCCGGTGGCCGCTCCTAGCGTGCCAACTCCTTGAGGCTGCGACGAATGAGCTTGGGCGTATCGGCCGCCTCGCCCAGCTCGGCCATGGCGGTTGCGACCGCCTGGCCGGCGAGGGCCGGCTGATAGCCGAGATTGGTCAGGGCGGAAATGGCCTCCGCCGCCGTGCCGTCGACGAGCGGCGCCGCTCGGCCCTGGCCGTTGGCCGCGGCCGGCACATGGAGACCGGCCGCCGACAGCGCGGGCGCCTTGTCCCTGAGCTCGGCGACAATGCGCTGCGCGAGCTTCTTGCCGACCCCCGGCGACTGCTCCACGGCCGCCCAATTCTGCAGGGCGACCGCGTTGGCGAGGTCCTGCGGCGCCAGGGTGCCAAGCACCGCCAGCGCCACCTTGGCGCCAACGCCCTGAATGGTTTGCAGCGTGCGGAACCACGCGCGCTCGACCTCGCTGGCGAAGCCATAGAGCCGGATGGCGTCCTCGCGCACATGCGTCTCGATCGCCAGGCTCACGGTCTCGCCGATCTTGAAGCTGCGAAGCGTGCGCGCCGACGCCTGCACCTCGTAGCCCACGCCATTGACGTCGACGATGGCGTGTCCCTCGCCCACCGCATCGATCACGCCCTTGAGCTTGCCGATCATGGCACGACCTCCCTCATTTGCCGGGCGGCGATGGCCTGCGCGCTGGAGCGATGGCTGGCGTGGCAGATGGCGATCGCCAGCGCATCGGCCTCGTCGGCACTGTCGAAGGTGGCCTTCGGCAGCAGGAAGCCGACCATGACCTGGATTTGCTTCTTTTCCGCGTGCCCGGCGCCGACCACCGTCTTCTTGACCACGTTGGGCGGATACTCGGCAATGCGCAGGCCGCGCTGGGCCGGCGCCAGCAGCGCCATGCCGCGCGCCTGCCCCAGCTTCAGGGTGGAGCGGGCATCCTTGTTGACAAAGGTCTCCTCGATGGCCGCTTCCTGCGGCTTGAAGCTGGCAATTACGCTGCAGAGGCCCTCGTAGAGCTCGCGCAGGCGATAGGCCAGCTCGCCCTCGCCGTCCGAGGTCACCAGGCCGCTCGCCACGTAGGAGAGCCTAACGCCGTCGGACTCCACGATCCCCCATCCCGTGCGGCGGAGGCCGGGATCGATGCCGATGATGCGAATCGCAGTCGTGCGCATGGCCCCTGATAGCACAGGGCCGCACCACAAGGGCTGAACTGCCTTGCCACGCCGTGCGGCTGCCGGCCAGTTTTGCCGACGCTCGGCCCTACCGCTCCTTGCGGGTGCCGAGGCCCATCTGCTTGGCGAGCTGAGACCTGGCAGCAGCATAATTCGGCGCCACCATGGGGTAGTCGTGCGGCAGACCCCACTTCTCGCGATACTCTTCCGGGGAGAGGTTGTAGTGGGTGCGCAAATGCCGCTTCAACGACTTGAATTTCTTGCCGTCCTCCAGGCAGATGATGTAGTCGGGCGTCACCGATTTCTTGAGCGCGATGGCGGGCTTCAGCTCCTCGCGCTCGGTGCCGCCGGCGCGCTGGGAGGCGCGGCTCAGGGCATCGTGGACATCGGCAATGATGCCGGCCAGGTCCTCCCTGCCGACCGTGTTGTTGCTGACGTATGCCGAGATGATTTCCGCAGTAAGCCCGACCAGATCCGGTCTCTCTACTTGCTCCATAAATCCCCTCTCCGACGGCATAAGCAGATATAGTGAACAGCTAACCAAGTATCGTGCCGGTTTCTGCCAGCACTGCCCCCGCTCAATGCCCGCGACCTACAACGACGTCCCCGGCCTGCAACGACAAACCGTCCGCTAGAACGGACCGGACCCTCGATAGTACGCCTCACTTACACTATTGATCGACTAAGTACAATAGAATTGCCAAATAAAGAAAGCATGAGCGGCTGCGCTGACAAGAATAAGTCGCATTCTTAGCCATCTGCCGCCTAGATTATTTAACTCGTCTGTGGCTCGGCTGCCGCTCATCACAGCAAGCACCAGGCAAACCTGGGCTTATACAATTGCTGGTTCATGCAACCGACCCACACGAAGACTTGAAGCTTCACCTGGCCGGCGTTCCGGTCATAATGGGGCCGCGGGCCACCTCTACCGAAGCGGGCCCGCCACAAGGCCACCCCACATGTCCAAGAGCCAAGCCGCAGTTCGCAGCGACACCATCGTCAAGAGTGATGCCGAGTGGCGCGCGCTTCTGGGGCCGGAGCAATATAGGATCCTGCGCCAGCACGGGACCGAGCGCGCGGGCACATCGCCGCTCAACCATGAGACGCGCCAGGGCACCTTCGCCTGCGCCGCCTGCGGCGAGCCGCTGTTTGGCTCGGAGGCCAAATTCGAGTCCGGAACGGGCTGGCCGAGCTTCGACAAACCGGCGTCGACCACAGCCGTCAGCGAACACCCCGACCGGTCCTACTTCATGGTCCGCACGGAAGTGCGCTGCACCCGTTGCGATGGTCACCTGGGCCATGTCTTCCCGGATGGCCCCCGGCATACCACGGGCCTGCGCTACTGCATCAATGGTGCAGCCCTGACGTTCAGGCCCGCAGATACCTGACGCCGCACACCGATTTTACGCGCGTGCCCCGGACTTCTCGGCTGCCCATGCAAGCGAAGTCCAGGCCCCGAGTCCGCTTACGAAAGGTTCAAAGAAATGCACGGTCTCAGCCGCCCCGTTGCCCGCCAGCTTCCCCCGGTCGCCGACCGGCGGCCTCAGCTCTGCGTCCAGCACGGGGAGGAGCTGGTGGACGAATACGCGTGGCTGCGCGCCTCCAACTGGCAGGAGGTGATGCGCGACCCCGCGGTTCTCGATCCGCAGATCCGCGCCTATCTCGAGGCCGAGAACGCCTATACCCAAGCCGCGCTCGATGACACAAGCACCCTGCAGGCGACGCTGTTTGCCGAGATGAAGGCGCGGATCAAGGAGGACGACAGCTCCGTTCCCGCTCCCGATGGGCCGTTCGAGTACTTCACGAGCTACGTCACCGGCGGGCAGTATCCGCGGATCAACCGGCGCCCGCGCGGCGGCGGCCCCGAGCAGATCCTGATCGACGGCAACACGGAGGCGGACGGCAAGCCCTACTGGCAGCTCGGCGCCGCGTCCCACAGCCCCAACCACCGCTATCTGGCCTACGGCGTCGACGACAAGGGCTCGGAGCTGTTCACCATCCGCGTCCGCGACATGACAACGGGCGAGGACCTGCCCGACGCCATTCCCGATACGCGCGGCGCCATCGTGTGGGCCCGCGACAGCGCCACGCTGTTCTACGTGCGCCTGGACGACAACCATCGCCCGCTGTTCGTCCATCGACACCGGCTCGGCACGCCCGTCGAGACCGACCCGCTCGTGTACGAGGAAAAGGACAAGGGCTTCTATGTCGGCGTCGGCCAGACGCAATCGGGCAGGTTCATCCTGATCGATGCGCACGACCACCAGACCAACGAGGTCTACCTCATCGATGCGGAGGAGCCCGAGAGCGCGCTGCGGATCATCGCCCAGCGCGAGCACGGGCACGAGTACGCGGTGGACCACCGCGGCGATCGGCTGCTCGTCATGACGAACTCCGGGGGGGCTGAGGACTTTCGCATCTGTGAGGCCCCCATCGCGGCCCCGCACATGGCGAGCTGGCGCGAAATCCTGGCGCATACGCCCGGCCGCCTGATCCTGGACATCGCCGCCTTTGCCGGCCATCTGGTGCGGCTCGAGCGCGAGGATGGCCTGCCGCGCATCGTCATCCGCCGCATGGCAGACGGCGCCGAGCATGCCATCGCCTTCGACGAGGAGGCCTATGCGCTCGGCATGTCGCCCGGCTACGAGTTCGACACCACCACGCTGCGCTTCACCTATTCGTCGATGACCACGCCGGCGCAGGTGTTCGACTACGACATGGATGCGCGCACGCGCGTGCTGCGCAAGACGCAGGAGGTGCCGAGCGGACACAATCCGGCCGACTACGTCACGCGGCGGCTGCTGGCACCGGCTGCGGACGGCCAGTCCGTGCCCGTGTCGGTGCTCTACAAGAAGGGCACGCCGCTCGACGGCTCGGCCCCGCTGTTCCTCTACGGCTACGGCGCCTACGGCATCACCATCCCGGCCGGATTTGCGACCTCGCGGCTGTCGCTGGTCGACCGCGGCTTCGTGTTCGCCATCGCTCACATCCGCGGCGGCAAGGACAAGGGCTATCGCTGGTACACCGACGGCAAGCTCAAGAAGAAGGTGAACACCTTCACCGATTTCATCGCCGCCGGCGACTATCTGGCGCAGGCCGGCTACACCAGCCGCGGCCGCATCGTCGCCAACGGCGGCTCGGCCGGCGGCATGCTGATGGGCGTGGTCGCCAACATGGCGCCCGACCTCTTCCTCGGCATCATCGCCGACGTGCCGTTCGTGGATGTGCTCAACACCATGCTGGACGAGAGCCTGCCGCTGACGCCGCCGGAATGGCCCGAATGGGGCAATCCGATCGCCTCCAGGCAAGACTTCGCCACCATCCGCGCCTATTCGCCCTACGAGAACGTGGCGGCCAAGGCCTATCCCCACATCTTCGCCTACGCGGGGCTCACCGACCCGCGCGTGACCTACTGGGAGCCCGCCAAGTGGATCGCGCGCCTGCGCCGCCTCAACACCAGCGACAACCTGGTGCTGCTCAAGACCAACATGGAAGCCGGCCACGGCGGCGCGTCGGGGCGCTTCGAGCAGCTCAAGGAGGTGGCGCTCGACTATGCCTTTGCGCTGAAGATCGCGGACAGGATGTAGTCTGCCCCTCACCCCGACCCTCTCCCCGCAAGCGGGGAGAGGGAGACGCCGCGAGCGGGGGAGAGGGAGGGAAAACTCCGGTGCGCAGGGCGCTCGCGGCAACCGGATACGACCGGGCTAGATATCCAGATCGCCGCCGTCGTCGCCCCAAGACGGATCATCGTCGGCTGCGTCCTGCACGACATCCTGCTCCCAGTCCTGCCGCGCCTGCTCAGCGCTGGTGGTGTCGGCTCCACCAGCAGCCGGCGCATTGGGATTGGGATTGGACTGGGCGTGCGCCGACCCACCGCCCAGAAGATCGCGGATGGCGCCCGCAGCCAGCATGCCGCCGGCGACGCCCGCGGCCGTCGCCATGGCCGAGCGGAGGAACCCGCCGCCAGCGGGCGCCCCGGCCTGAGGCTGCTGCGGCGACTGCGACCATGGCCGCTGCTGATCCTGCTCCGCGGCGGACGGCGCCGCGCGCGAGCCGATCGGCGGCACGCTGCCGGCGCCCGGCTGCGACACCGGACGGCCGCCGCCGAGCAGACCGCCCAGGAAGCTGCCTGATCCCGGCGCTTGGGCCTGTCCCGCCCGCTGCTGGAGACCCCGCACCTGCTCCTCGAGGTCGCGAATGCGATTGCCGGCCTCCTGCAGCGCGTGCTCCTGCACCAGCACGGACTGCACCAGCATGTAGGGCGCATCCGGCATGCGGCGCACCGCTTCACCGATGATCGCCTCCGCCTCCCTGTCCTTCTCCGGCGCACCATAGGTGCGCATGCGATCGAACAAACCGGTGATCAGCTGGCGTTCTTCGGGGGTCATTGGCGTCACTCCCTGGTGCTTGCCTCCCGCCTCATATCGGGTGGCGATGACAGAGGCGCAATGGCACGGGGCGGCCCGCGCTCCGCGAACGAACTCAGAACACGGCGCCGCGCGCCGCGACGGGCCACAGGCTTTCGACATGCGCGGCCGCCGTGCCGAAGCCGCGCACGCCCACGTACCAGTCGTGCAGATTGACCGTCGGGTCGCAGTGGCCGGGCACCAGGAGCACTTTCTCTCCGCGTCCCGGGCGCACTTTTGCGTTGGCCAGATCGAGAACGCCATGCTCGTCGGACGGCCGGTGATAGGTCGCACCCGGCAGCTTCCATGGCGACGGCATGCCGCTGTCGACGGAAAATGTCTTCAACCCGGCATCCAGGACCGCCCGCTCGGGCTCGGGCACGCTCATCACGGTCGATGAGATGAACAGGGCATGCTCGTAGGCGTCGAACAGGCCGCCGTCGGCGCGCTTGTTGCGGGCATAGTCGGCATCCATGAAGACATAGGAGCCGCACTGCAGCTCGGTGTAGACGCGGCTGGCGGCCTCGTGCTCGTAGGTGCCCGTGCCGCCGCCGCCGACAATGCGCGCCTCGAGACCCACCGCCCGCAAGGCGCCCAGCGTTGCCTCGACCTGCCCCACCGCGCGCGCGATGTGCTCACGCCGCGCGCTGGCCTCGCGCACATGCTGCGCCGTGCCGTGATAGGCCTGCAGACCGGCGAAGCTGAGGTGGGCGGAGCGCGCGATCTGCTCGGCAACGCGCGCCGCAGGCTGACCGGGGGCCATGCCGCAGCGCCGGGCGCCGACATCGATCTCGACCAGGACATCGAGGGTGACGCCGGCCTTGGCGGCGGCTGCCTCCATCTCCGGCACACTGCCGGCATCGTCGACGCACACCGCGACCTTGGCGCGGCGCGCCAGCGCCGCCAGCCGGTCGAGCTTGGCCGCGCCGGCAACCTCGTTGGAGACGAGCACATCGCCGATGCCGCCCTCCACCATCACCTCGGCCTCGGACACCTTCTGGCAGCACACGCCCACGGCACCGAGCGCCATCTGCCGGGCCGCAATGATGGGCGACTTGTGCGTCTTGGCGTGGGCGCGCAGGCGCACGCCGGCCGAGCCCACGAAGTCTGCCATGCGCTTGAGGTTGCGCTCGAACGCATCGAGATCGATGATCAACGCCGGCGTGTCCACGTCGGCAAACGCCATACCGGCGGCAGCGGGCGGCTTCAAAGGCATGGCAGTGGCTCCCAGAGTGGACACAAGAGGTGGTGGCTACCTGCTTATACCGGCGGATCGGCGAATCCCACCCGTTGCCCAAAAATTTCAATGTCCAAAATCGGCCGCCCTCGCCCGGGCCTGCCTGGAGGCGCTCGGCCGGGGACGCAAACGGGCGCACCCAAACAAAAAGGGCCGCTTGCGCGGCCCTCTCCGATTGCCCTGTCTCGTTGCCCTGTCTCGGGGGCTCAAGCGGCGGCGGCCGCCCGTGTTGCTGGTGCCGGCAGCGTGGCGTCGCCCGTTGCCTGCTGCGCGGACCGGAGCGCAATGTCGAAATAGCGGACCCGGCCACCCATTTTCTCCTTGCGCACGCCGAGCGCCTTGAACTCCCGGCTGAAGGTCGGCATGGCGAGCGGCTCCTTGTCCTGGTCCTCGCTCCAGTTGCAGTAGGCATTGTAGAGATCATTGAGCGTGATGCTGGAGCCGTCGGATGCCAGCACCTCCTCGCGGTAGAACCTCTGCACGTCGCTGTCGGGAAGCAGACGCTTGGCCGGCGTCCGGTTGTCGTTGGCGCCGAGGCGTGCGGTCGCCGGCGGCTGCGCCGGTGCCGGCAAGGCCGCAACGGGCTCGGCGGCGCCAAGCTCGGCGGGCGGCAACGCCAGGGTCTGCTCTGCCGTCTCGAGCGGCGCGGCTTGCACTGGGTGTGCCACGGGCGGCGCAACGACCTCGGCCCTCGGCTCGGGGCCATGCATGCGCCAGTAGGCAAAGGCCACGTACATGCCAAACCCGGACCCGATCTCGATCAGCAGCGCCACAAACAGCGCCAGCGACGTCTGCACCGTCTCCAGGTCCATGCCGGTCACCTTGGCGAGGACGGAGGCTTGCGGGTCAGCTTCGGCCAGCACGGTGCCGCCGGCGGCCTTGGCAAGCTTGGCGCCGATGTTGGAAATGCGCGTCTCGAGCTTCTCGGCCTCGCGGCCGGAGGCCAGCTCGGCGGAGAGCTTGTGGAACTGCTGGCAATACTCGCGCGCCGACTTGCCGGTGACCTCGGTGCATTCCTTGGTCACGAGCCAGAACCGCTGGGCCTTGAGAACGTTGAGCTCGGCCGTGACGGTTGTCGGCGGCCGGTGCGCCGGGATCCAGGTGAGCTGATCCTGCGCCCGCTTGGTGTCGGCGCGCAGGTCCTTGTAGTTGGCCGTGGCGGCCGCGCGCTGCCCGGTGATGTCCAGCCGGTTGAGCGCGGCATGCCCCAGCGCCGAGGTCATCGAATAGCCGGTGACCACGATCCAGACCACCGCGGCGGCGAAGGCCTGCGACCACATCCTGTTGCGCCAGGCCGCGAAGAAGAAGAACGGCACCAGCGCCTTGAAACAGTCGGCGGCCGCCGAGGCCGCGCCATAGATCTGTCCGTCGGCCGGCGTCTTGCCGAGGCTGTAGCCGAAGCGATAGTTCATCGCCGCAGACACGAGCAGCAAGACGCTCGCCGCGATGACCCCCAGCACCCCTAGAGCATGTTTAGCCATTGGCTCCCCCTTTGCGCGGCCAGGCCGATGCCGGGCAGCGTGTCCGTTCTTCCATGGAGGAGGCGCACAAAGCGTCCAGCCACGCGGGCGGAGATGATCGATCCCCTGCGAGCGCTGTCCCTAGGAGCGGTGCACCGGCTTGTTGCCGCCGGGTACCACTCAGCGCTCTCACCCACTCCGTGGCAGAAGCTGCCGGACCGCCGGAGAGCTATGCACAGGTCGGGAGCCTTATCGGCACCGCGTTATGCACAAGCCTCCGAGGCCCACACAATGATGACGCAATACCGGGAAACGCAGCCCCCTCGCCCGCGTAGGTATAACGATTCATTAACCCAATCAAATGCATGTGCGACTATCGCTCTGATCGATCGCGCTTTTCCCTGTCACAATTGCCGCTGGGCAACCGCCGTCGCCACACGTCCATCACACAGATTATCCACCGTTCATCCACTGATTGCTCGGTTTGCACCACGCTGCGGCCATGCTGGTGCATATCCCACACGACGTGGCGTGGTGCGTGCGGGCCCGCCCCATAGGGGCTCGGCGGCAACACCCTCCACCCGTTGCTGGCCTCCAACGGCGCAGGCCTCATCACCCCGGAGCGGCGGTCTGCTCGCCGATCCAGCGCAGAAAGTCCGCCGAGCCGCCGGCAATGGGCAGCACCACAAGGGCCGGATTGGTGTAGGGATGGAGCTTCCGCACCTGCGCGATCACGGCATCGGCGAGGTCTGCCCGCGTCTTGATGAGCATGACCGCCTCCGTCCCGCTTTGGCGCTTGCCCTCCCAGACATAGATCGCCGTCATACCTGGAAGAATGTTGACGCAGGCGGCCAAGCCGCGCTCCACCAGCGTGCCGCCGATCCGCTCGGCCTCGGCCACGGAGGGGAACGTCGCGTAGATCAGAACGCGCTTGTCGTTTTCTGTCACTTGAGCGAGCCTCCCTTGAGCATCAATAAGTTGCATCTGCTTCCATGGCCACAGTAGCGCACAAGTTCGAGAAGATCGCCTTCGTCGCAAGCGAGGTGGCGGAAGCCCGCAGCGCGCTGGCCACCCTGACGCAGCTCTACGGCAATGTCCCCGCCAAGGGCGCCGATGCCGTCGTGGCGCTCGGCGGCGACGGGCTCATGCTGCAGACCCTGCACAAATACATGCACGACCGCATCCCGATCTACGGCATGAACCGCGGCTCGGTGGGCTTCCTCACCAACGACTACCAGGTCGACGACCTGCGGGAGCGCCTCGCCCGCGCCCAGATGAGCACCATCCATCCGCTCGCCATGCGCGCCGTCGATCACGCGGGCAAGGTGCACCATGGCCTCGCCATCAATGAGGTGTCGCTGTTCCGCGAGACGTACCAGGCCGCCAAGCTCAGGATTGCCGTCGACGGCAAGGTGCGGCTGGAGGAGCTGATCTGCGACGGCGCCCTGGTGGCGACGCCGGCAGGCTCCACCGCCTACAACCTCTCAGTGTTCGGGCCGATCCTGCCGATCAACGCGCCGCTGCTGGCGCTCACGCCCATCAGCGCCTTCCGGCCGCGGCGCTGGCGCGGCGCGCTGCTGCCGAACGCGGCCAGGATCGAGTTCGACGTGCTGGAGCCCGACAAGCGCCCCGTGAGCGCGGTGGCCGATCACACCGAGACCCGCTCGGTGGTGCGCGTGGAGGTGGAGCAGGCCGACAAGATCGACCTCATCATGATGTTCGACCCCGGCCACAACCTGGACGAGCGCATCCTCTCCGAGCAGTTCCGGTATTGAGCCCTAGCAGCGGCTACATTGCTTGGTTACACTGAAAACAGCGCATCAAGAGGATTGCGATGAACATTCCGCTCACTCGAGGAGGCGGTCGCCAGCGCTGTTGCAGGGTTGCAAGCCCAGGAAGCCATCGACGACGCTTGGGCCAAGCCGCTGATCGATGAGGCACTGAACGCACTCGACCGCGGCGAAGGTACACCTTGGCGCAAGGGCGAGATGCTGGAGAAGATCAAGGCAGGCCGCTCGTCCGGCGCATGATCTCGATTGTCAAATCTCCTCAGTACGAGGACGACATGGTGGAGAATTTGGCATCACATTGCACAGCACAACCTCGAAGCCGCAGATCGGGTTGTCGTCGCGATCGAGAGTACGATCGAAACGCTGAGCCAATTTCCCGGCATTGGCACCCCCTGCCCTCATCTCGCCCCAGGATTGCGCCGGACATCGTGGCGCGAATATCTGATCTACTATCGTATCAGCGAAAAAGACGGTGGAGATCGTGCGCACGCTGCATGGACGTCGCAACATCACTCCCAACCAGTTCGAGGACTAAGCATCCAAGGTGAACGCAATGCCAGGCCTGTATCTTGAGGACTTCGAGGTGGGGCGCACGTTCGCGCATGCGATCCGGCGCACGGTGACGGAGATGGACAACACGCTGTTCTCCTGCCTCACCCACAATCCCCAGCCGCTGCACATCGACCACGAGTTCTCGCGCCAGACCGAGTGGGGCAAGCCGCTGGTCAACAGCCTGTTCACGCTGGGGCTGATGATCGGCGTCACCGTCAACGACACGACGCTCGGCACCACCATCGGCAACCTCGGCATGAGCGAGGTGAGGTTCCCCAAGCCCGTGTTCCACGGCGACACCCTCAACGTGACGACCGAGGTGCTCGCCAGGCGCGAGACCAAATCGCGGCCGGATGCCGGCATCGTCGAGTTCCTGCACAAGGCCTTCAATCAGCGCGGCGAGCTGGTCGCCGAATGCCGCCGCCAGGCCATGATGCGCAAACGTCCGCACGCTTGAGGCCCCATGCGCTCGCTCCTATTCATCCCGGCCGACGACGAGAAGAAGCTCGGCAAGGGCCTGGCCGCCGGCGCCGATGCCCTGATCCTCGACCTCGAGGACGCGGTGAGCCCCGCCCGCAAGGCGGCGGCCCGCACCCTGGCGGCCCAGTACATCGCCGAGACGCGCGGGGCCGAGGGCCGGCCCCGCCTCTACGTGCGCATCAATGCGCTCGACACCCATCACTGGGAAGCCGACATCGCCGGCATCGAGGCCGCGCTGCCCGACGGCATCCTCCTGCCCAAGGCCCGCTCGGGCGAGGACGTGCACACGCTGTCGATCGCGCTCAATCATGCCGAGGAAAAGGCGAGCACGCCGACCGGATCGACGCGCATCATTGCCCTCGTCACCGAGACGCCGATCTCGCTGCTCCAGCTCCATACCTACGTGGGATCGAGCACCCGGCTAGATGGCGTGACCTGGGGCGCGGAGGATCTCTCGGCCGTGCTCGGCGCGCGCACCAACCGCGAGGACGACGGTCGCACCTGGACCTCGCCCTACCAGCTCGCACGCAACCTGTGCCTGTTCACCGCGGCGGCGGCCGGCGTGCAGCCGATCGACACGGTGTTCGTCAATTTCCGCGACGATGACGGCCTGCGCCAGGAATGCCGCGCGGCGGTGCGCGACGGCTTCACGGGCAAGATGGCGATCCACCCCAACCAGATCGCGGTGATGAACGAGGCCTTCACGCCGAAGGCCGAGGAGGTGGCGCTGTCGGAGGAGATCGTCAAGCTGTTCGCCGACCATCCCGACGCCGGTGCGCTGGCGCATCGCGGCCAGATGGTGGACCGTGCGCATGTGGCCCGTGCCGAGCGCATCCTGGCCCGCGCCAAGGCCGCAGCCCGCCGCGCCTAAGGTCTTTCTCGGGTTGCCTCGCGGACGGTATCGCCGACCCCGGGGTGAGCTCGTCGACCCCGGGGTGAGCATGACAATCCCCGTTGGCTGGTGCACCGCGGCCCGCCTCCTCCTTCTGCGTTCCCGGAAGCCGAGCCCGCGGCGAGGCTCTCCGGGATCCTTGCCCCTGCACGGGGGAAAGACCCCGGCTCTGCGCGCTCGACCTTGATCTCCGATCAAGCTCACGCGCTTCGGCCGGGGACGCAAGGGGCGGGCGCTTCGGCCGGGGATGCAACCTTGTGCGCGCCGGCCGGGGACGCAAGAGGCGGCTCTGACTAGGCGCCGGCCTCCTCCACTTCTGCGTTCCCGGAAGCCGAGCCCGGCTCATGAGCCGGGGCGAGGCTCTACGGGATCCTTGCCCCTGCGAGGGGTAAAGACCCCGGCTCTCCGGCCGGGGACGCAAGAGGCGCGCGCTCCGGCCGGGGAGGCATCCTGGGCGCAGCCCGTTCTTCGCCAAGCCCAAGCAAGCCCAGGACGAGGGCGAGCCCGCGGCTTGATGATGCCATCAGGGACGGAAGAAGCTAGATCTTGAAGCGCTCAGGCGCCGAGATAGGCAGCCTTGACGTGGGGGTTGTTGAGCAGCTCGCTGCCGGTTCCCGTCATGGTCACCCGACCCTGATCGAGAACATAGGAGCGATCCGACAGCTCGAGCGCGGCAAACGCGTTCTGCTCCACCATGACCACCGTGACACCCTGCGCGCGGATGCCCTTGATGATCTCGAAGGTGCGCTCCACGAGGTTGGGCGCCAGGCCCAGCGAGGGCTCGTCGAACAGCACGAGCTTGGGGCGCGACATCAGTGCGCGGCTGATGGCCAGCATCTGCTGCTCGCCGCCTGAGAGCGTGCCCGCCGCCTGGTGGCGCCGGCTGTGGAGGATCGGGAAGCGCTCGAACAGGTTCTGCATGTCGGTCGTGATGTCCGCGCGGTCGGCGCGCAGATACGAGCCCATCTCCAAATTCTCGAGCACGCTCATGTGCGGAAAGACGCGGCGGCCTTCCGGGCAATGGGCGATGCCGAGCTGCAGAATGCGCTTGGGGGCTGCGCGCGTGATGTCCTCACCCAGAAAGGTGATGCGTCCGGCTACCGGCGGCAGCACGCCGGAGATCGCCTTCAGCGTCGTCGTCTTGCCGGCGCCGTTGGCGCCGATCAGGGACACGAGCTCGCCCTGCGCTACCTCCATGCTCAGCTCGCGCACGGCGGCCACCTTGCCGTAGCGGCAGACGAGCCCCTCAATCTTGAGCACGGGTGTACCTTTCTCCCAGATAGGCGCGAATGACCTCCCGATCGCTCTGGATCGCGGCCGGCGGCCCGTCGGCTATGATGCGGCCCTGGTTGAGGCAGATGACGCGGTCGGAGACGCCCATCACCATCTTCATGTCGTGCTCCACCAGCAGCACGGTGATGTCGAGCGCGCGGATACGGGCCAGGATCTGCATGAAGCTGGCCGTCTCGGAGGGGTTCATGCCGGAGACGGGCTCGTCGAGCAGCAAGAGCCTGGGCTTGGCCGCCAGCGCAATCGCCACCTCCAGCAGCCGCAGCTCGCCATAGGGGAGCGAGGAGGCGAGCAGCGCCCCCCGTGCCTCCAGCCCGACGAAGGCCAGGATGCGCCGCGCCTCCTCCGCCAGCTCCTTCTCCTCGCGCGCCACCGAGGGCAGGGCGAAGATGATGGCGAGCGGCCGCTGGCGCGAGGCGAGATGCAGCCCGAGCAGGACATTGTCGAACGCCGTCTGGCCCATGAAGACGCTGGTCTTCTGGAAGGTGCGCACCACGCCGTGCGCGGCGATCTGGCTGGGTTTGAGCCCGTTGAGCCTGATGCCCCGGTAGGCAATGGTGCCGCCGTTGGGCTCGATGTAGCCGGTGATGGCATTGAAGGCGGAGGTCTTGCCGGCGCCGTTGGGACCGATGAGCGAGAGGATCTCGCCCTTGGCCACATGGAAGCTCATGCTCTCGACGGCCGTGAGGCCGCCGAAGCGGATCGAGAGGCCGTCGACGACGAGCTCGCGGTCTGGTTGGGAGGTGCTCACCGGGCGGCCTCGGTGCTGGCTTGTTCCGGTGCCGGGGCGGCGGCCACGGCGCTGCGGCCGTGCCACCAGTTGCGCAAGGCCGGCACGATGCCGTCGGGCAGGAAGTACACCACCAGAACCATCAGCACGCCGTAGGTGACCCATTGAACCTCAGGCGGCGCCTCGAGCGCACGCAGGGTCTCGGGCAGCAGGCCGAAGATGGCGCCGCCGACGATGGGGCCGGCCAGCGTGCCCTTGCCGCCGGTCACCACCATGATGACCATCGTCACCGTATAGATGAACAGGAACACGTCCGGATCAACGATGCGCACATAGTGGGCGTAGAGCGCGCCGGCGGCGCCGGCCATGCCGGCCGAGACGATCGTGGCGAGCACCAGGTAGCGCGTGACGTCGACGCCGACGGAGGCGGCCAGCGGCTCGTTCTCGCGCAGCGCGATCATGGCGCGGCCGGCCCGCGAGTGCACCAGGCGGCGGATCACCACGTAGCAGATGACGCCCACGGCCAGCACCAGGTAATAGTTGGCGGGCTTCCTCAGAAAGGACAGCTCGAACAGGCCTGGAATGCCGAGCCGCAGGTAGGGAATGTTGTTGAGCGCCATCGGTCCCTGAGTCAGCTCGACCCAGTTGAGCGCCACCAGCCGGATCACCTCGGCAAAGCTCACCGTGACAATGACGAAGTAGGCGCCCCGCACCTTGAACGACAGCCGGCCGATGGCCCACCCGCACAACCCGGCGATGAGCGTGCCGCAGAGCATGCTGAACCACACCGGCTTGGGGTCGACCGACACCTGCCAGTCGGGCAGCAGATGGACGGCGAAACCGAGCGAGGCGAGGCTTGATGCGTAGGCGCCGATGCCGAAGAACGCGACATGGCCGAGGCTGAGCTGGCCGGTGTAGCCGAGCAGCAGGTTGAGGCTCATGGCGGCAATGATGAAGATGCCCGCCATGATGAGCACGTGCAGAACGTAGAGATTGTTCAGCCACAGCGGAACCGAGGCCAGGAACAGCAGCCAGGCGATGGTCAGTCCTTGCTTCACCCGATCCGCTCCTTCTGTGCAAACAGGCCGGTCGGCTTGACGAGCAGGATGACGATGATGAGCAGGAAGCCCATGGCGTCGCGGTAGCCCGAGGAGACATAGCCGGCGCCCAGCTCCTCCATGAATGCCAGAATGAAGCCGCCGATGGTGGCGCCGGGAATGCTGCCAAGACCGCCGAGAATGACGATCGCGAACGCCTTGAGCGAGGCGAGATCGCCCATGGTCGGCACGACGACGAACACGGGGCCGAGAAGCGCGCCCGCGGCCGCCGCCAGGCCCGAGCCGAGGGCGAACGTGGCGGTGTGGATCCAGTTGATGTCAACCCCCATCAGGGCGGCGGTGTCGCGGTCCTGGAAGGTCGCGCGCATCGCCTTGCCGAGCTTGGTGCGGTTGATGACGGCGTAGGTGGCGCCGATCAGAGCGAGCGCCACGACGAACACGAACAGCCGGTTCCATGACAGCGACACCGATCCCAGCACCAGCGGAGACGACGGAAAGGGCGTATTGATCGACTTGGCGACGCCCGACCAGGTCATCTGCTCCACGTTCTGCAGCGTGATCCAGGCGCCGATCATGACCAGCATGGTGGTGTCGATGTCGGCACCCCTGAGCCGCCGCAGCAGCACGAGCTCCATGGCGGCGCCGAGCATGACACCCAGCAGCACGGCCAGCGGCAGGGCCAGGTAGAAATTGGCGCCCAGCACCATCACCCACAGGTACATCATGTAGGCGCCGAAGGCGTAGAGCTCGCCGTGCGCGAAGTTCACCACCCGCATGATGCCGAAGATCAGCGTGAGGCCGATGCCCAGCAGCGCATATGTGCCGCCGAGGATCAAAGCGTTCAGAATGTGCTGAAGAAGCTGGTCCATATTTGGAATCTTGCCCCGCATTCCGGCTCGGGAGAGGACGGGCGAAGGCAGGCGCGAACTTGGAATGTCCGTGCCTGCGCCGCGGTCCGAGCCTCTCCTGCAAGCGGAGATGAGCGAGTGAAGCTACTGCCTGATCACCTTGCCGCTGTCGATCTTCACCAGGTAGACACTGGGAACGTTTTGTGCGCTCTCCCTGCCTGCCGGGCCTTGCTTGATGAAGGCGATGTCGCCGTTGATGCCCTTCACCTTGACGCCCCACAGCGCCTTCTGAATGGCCTCGGGCTCGGCCTTGCCGGCGGCCTTGATGCCTTCGACGATGGTATAGATGCCGTCCCAGCCGCGGAAGCCTTCGGTCAACCCGCCGACGTGGTGCTTCTTCTCGTTCCAGAGCGCGACGAACGTCCTGGCGATGTCGGGGTTCTTCACGGCCTCCGGGAACCAGGGCGTGAAGAAGACGAGGTGGGAGGACCCATTGGCCGCATCGCCGGCCTGCTGGATGAGCTGGTCGGGCGAGTTCGAGCCGCCTGTCGTGATGATCCGGGCCGTGACCTGCTGGTCCTTGGCCTGCTTGAGGATCAGCGTGATCTGCTCAACGGCCGTGGTCACGAACAGCGTGTCGCTTCCCGACGCCTTGATCTTGGCGAGCTGGGCTGAGAAGTCGGTCGCCTTCGGGTCCATCACTTCCATGGTGCCGATCTGCACGTTCTCCCGCTTCAGCATCTCGGAGAACTCCTTGGAGGCGCCGAGGCCGAAGTCATTGTTGGTGGCAAGGAAGTCGGCCTTCTTGATGCCGAGCGACTTGACCAGCGGGGTGAACGCCCTGGCCTCCATCTCGGAGGTCGGGCTGATGCGGAAGACGTAAGGGTTGCCCGAGGTGGTGATCTTGCCCGACGAGGATGTCTCGACCAGCATCGGCACCTTGTATTCCTCGAGCTTGGGCATGACGGCGAGCGTCAAAGTCGAGCTCCAGGCGCCCAGCATCACCGGCACCTTCTCGCGCACGATCAGCTTCTCCGCCGTCGAGACGGCTTCGGTCGGGTTGGACTTGTTGTCCTCGACGATGAGCTGGATCTTCTTGCCCAGCACGCCGCCGGCCTTGTTGATCTGCTCCTCGGCGATCTTGGCGCCTTGCATCACATAGGTGCCGGATGCGGCGAACGCCCCCGTCAGCGGCTGTGTGACGCCGATCTTGATCGTGTCCTGAGCGGACGCGGTGGCGGCAAGGAGCGTTGCTCCAAGCACCGCCAGCGCGGTCTTGAACGTACGAGACATCATGCGAAGTCCTCCCTTCATGAGACGCATGCCTTGATGGCGAGTTGCCGCGCGGGGACGCCCCTCGGCGGATTCATTCCAATGTTAGAAACACCATCACAATCGAGCCTAGGTGAGCGACCCCAGTCTGACAAGTTTACCTGCCCTGTCTTATGCCCGCGGCAAAATTCTGTCGTTCACTGCGGTCGCCTATCGTTTGAGCCGCGGGATGATTTGTCGAGCAACAGCCTCAACCTGCTCCTTCTCGTATTTGTAAGGAACGAAGATGATGCGATCGATGCCGGCCTCGATATGCGGCATGAGCTGCTCCACGCATTCCTCGGGGGTGCCCATGATCGCACTGTCCATGGTCGACTCCGACCAGGCCGCATAATCCCATTCCGTCTGCAGCCAGTGCTTGAAGGGTCCCTCGACCTTGGCCCGCGGACCGATGCAGATCGGGAGCTGGTTGGTGGAGTTGAGCTCGTCGGGGTTGCGACCGGCCTCCTCGGCGAAGCCTCTGATCTTGGCCCACGTGCGCGAGAAGCTTTCCGCCGTGTAGTAGTAGGTGAGCCAGCCGTCGCCCTTGGTGGCCGCCCGCTTCAAGACCGCGTCGACGTAGCCGCCGATCAGGATCGGCGGACGGGGCTTCTGCACCGGCTTGGGGTAGAGCACGGCGCCGCGCAGCGAATAGGGCGGATACTCGCCGCTGACCTTGTCCTCGGTCCAGAGCCGATTGATGATCTCGAGGCTCTGCTCCATGATCTTGCCGCGCTTGGTGAAGTCGACGCCGAGGGAGTCGAACTCGCGCTTGTACCAGCCGACCGCCGCACCCACGATCAGCCGACCGTTGGAGATGTGGTCGATGGTGGCCAGTTCCTTGGCGAGCACCACGGGGTTGCGCATCGGCATCACCAGGATGCCGGTGCCGACCTTGATCTTGGTGGTGCGCGCCGCCACGGCAGTGAGGATCGTCAGGGCTTCGTGGATCGGGAAGTTCGGGTCGACGCCGAGCAGGATGTGGTCCCAGGCCCAGAGCGATTCATAACCCAGCTCCTCCATGCGCACGCCGTACTCGATCAGCTCGGCAGCGCTCGGCATCTCCGGATACTTGGTGAAGTTCCGCATGGCGATGCCGAATACGGTTTGCTTCTTCTGGCTCATGGATGTCTCTTACGCGCCTCGTCTGGTGTGATGATCGGATCGGCCATGCCGCGGCTACGCCGTGAAGCGGCAGTCGGGGTCGAGGTGGCGGAGCGTGGCAAGCTCCTCCTTGGTCGGCGGCGCCACCGTCTGCAGCTTCTCGTCGAACAGCAGCTTGAAGCCGGTATTGTCCTGCACCTGCTCGCGCGTCACGCCCTGCTGCAGGGCAAGCACCTTCATCTCGCGTGTCTCTTCATCGAAGCCCATGAGGGCGAGGTCGGTCACGACCCGCCACAATCCGCCCTCCGGCAGGCCTGCTTCCGCCCGCGAGCGCCGGCCCTTGACCCAACCCGGGGAGGTGATGAAGTCCACATCCGCCACGAAACGGCGCTTCTCGTGCTTCATCGCCACGATCATGTTGGTGAGGGAGGAGATGTCGTTGCCGCCGCCGGTGCCGGGCAGGCGGGTCTTGGGGTTGTCGGCATCGCCGATGAAGGAGGAGTTGAGATTGCCGAAGCGGTCGATCTGGGCCCCGCCCATGAAGCCGATGTCGACGTAGCCGCGCTGCAGGAGCAGCAGAACGTCCGTGATCGGCAGCAGCATGTTGGCGTGGCGCGTGCAGCGCTGCTCGTTGGTGGAGGGCGGCAGCTCGCCCGGCACGATGCGCGGCCCGATGGTGCCGCCCTCGAACAGGATCGTCAGGTGCGGGGCGAACTGATGCTGCGCCAGGGTGGCGGCAAGCAGCGGCACGCCGATGCCGGCAAACACGATCTGCCCGTCCTTGAGCAACCGGGCGGCCATGACGCACAGCAGCTCCGATGCCGTGTAGGTGTCGTCTGCCAACTGATGCTTAGTCATTGTGCACCTTCCTGCCGCGACGGCATGCATCGAGAACGGCATCCATGCCGAGCCTGGACAGATAGTCAGACCACGACTTTGGCTCGTAGTAATAGCGCTCGAGATAGCCCTGCGTGCCCTGCACGGGGTCCTTGGTGGTGAGGGCGGCATAGTCGTCGAGATGGGAGAAGAAGGGCTCGTACACGCCGTAGCACTCGTGCGGAGCGCAGCCGATCGGCGCCTCCACCACCGCCTCCACGGTGAAGAAGGGGATGCGCGTGTGGTCCGGTGCACGCCGGATCTGCTCGTTGGAGACGATGCGTTCCGTCGTCAGGATGACGCGCTTGGCCGCCATGGCGATGTCGAGGTCCATGAACTGCAGTCCGTCGAGCTGGGCATTGCCGTAGGGGTCGCAGCGCTGCACGTGGATCAGGGCCACGTCGGGGTTCAGGGCGGGCAGCAGGCCCACGTCCTCGTTGGTGAACGGGCAGGTCATGGACTTGAAGCCCTCGCCCAGGCGCTTGCCCACGTCCGAGCCCAGCATGGTGCGCGAGGGCATGAAGGGAATGCCCATGGCGCCCGCGCGATAGCGCAGCCCCATCGACATATGGCTCCACTCGTCGAACACGGCGAGCTTGTTCTCGACGTGGTGGCGCATCACCTTGGAGACGCCCCAGATCAGACCCTGGCTGAACCAGCTCGTCACCACGTGCCGCGACACGCCGGAGGCGAGCAGCAGGTCCGTTTCCGTGGAGGCGATGGAGCGCGACACCGTCAGGTTCTGCCTGCGGGCACGGATCAGCGCCCAGAGCATGGCGCTGGGCGTGCGGGAGAGATGGCAGCCGCCGAGCGCCACATGATCGCCGTCGTTGACGAAACGGGTTGCCTCCTCGAGCGACATCACCTTCTCGCGCAGGCCGCGATCGCGCGTGAGCGTCTCCTCGCGGAGCTGCCGGTAGGGTGTCACCAAAGCATCTGTACTCATGAGTGCGCCTGTCTCCTCGTCGGTCTCACGCGGCGGCCATGCCGCTGTCGCGATTGAAGGCGGTGATCATCTCGTCCCACTGCGGGACGAGGGTGTGCAGGCTGCGCCAGAAATCCTGCGACCGGCGGCGCTCGAAATCGACCAGCGCAATGCCCTGCTGCTCCACCCAGGTGAAGTAGCCGAGGTTGAAGATGCGGTCGCGCTCGCGCTCGGTGGCGTCCAGCACATGCCGGGTGTTGGCGCAGATGAGATGCTGGTCGACCAGCTTGGCGGCCAGCTCCCGGGTCATGCTGCCCTGGTTGTGGCGCCGCTTGAGATAGCTCTTCAGCTCGCTGCCGTAGAGCTCGGCCCCGTCGGTGGCGATGGTGAGGATGACGTCGTTGCTCCCGAGCCTGCTGTGCTTGGCCATCTTGATCGCCGCCAGAAGGTTGGCGATCGACGACAGTCCGAAATAGCCCAGCATGCGGGCCGCTTCCGGCTGCAGGCCGAAGCGCTGCATCAGATAGGCCCGGCCCTCCTCCGTGTTGAAGACGGCATTGAGGCCGTCGGTGGCCTTGTCGCTGATGCCGATCACGAGGTCGGTGTTCGTCACGTTGTGGATGAGGGGCACATGCTTGTCGCCGATGCCCTGGATGTTGTGCTCGCCATAGCCGTTGTTGAGGAGCGTCGGGCATTCGACGGCCTCGACCGCGGCGATCCTGGCGCCGTGCTCGGCCTTGAGATAGTCGCCGGCGGCCAGCGTGCCGGCCGACCCGCTGGCGGACACGAAGCCGGCAAGACGCAGGCCGGGCGACATATCCCGCAGCGTCTCGAAAATGCGCTCCAGCGCCGGCCCGGTGCAGCGCCAGTGCACGAGGTAGTTGCCGAACTCGCTGAACTGGTTGACGATCTCGTTCTCCGGATCGCGCGCCAGCTCCGCGCACTTGTCGTAGATCTCCTTGACGTTGGATTCGGTGCCCGGCGTGCGGACGATGTCCTCGTCGGGCGTGGTGACCCACTGGGACAGCCAGTCGAATCGCTCCTGGCTCATGCCGGCCGGCAGCACGGCCACGCCGCGGCAGCCCAGAATGCGCGAGATGGCCACGCCGCCGCGGCAGTAGTTGCCCGTGGACGGCCAGATCGCCCGCTGTCTGGTCGGATCGAAGCGGCCGGCAACGAGGCGCGGGGCGAGGCAGGCATAGGCCGCCATCACCTTGTGCGCCTTGATCATGGGGAAGGTGGCGCCCAGCGCCAGCACGATCCTGGCCTTGACGCCGGTGAAGGCTTCGGGAAGCTCGACAAAGGCAGGCGCCGCAAGCTGGCCGGCGCGTTTCAGATCATTGTACCAATTGACACGATAGAGATTGGCCGCATGCGGGGCGTCGGGGTCGACGCCCTTGAGCTCCGAGCGGATCGTGCGCGGGGCTTCGGCCGGCTCGGCGAGCTCCTGGAAGGTCGGCAGGCGGACGCCCTTGGCGCGCAGGTGCGCGACGGTGCGATCACGCACCGCGCGATCGTCTACCCGGGCGGGAAAATCGAAGGGGCTGGTCACAGGCTCTATCCTCAATCGATCATGACGGACGCAGGCGGCTCGGTGTTGCTATTGTTCTATTATTAGTACCACTATCCATTGGCTTGCGCCGCCGATCAAGGGGGATAATTCAACCCGCCAACAGGCGATCGGGGTTGGCACGTTCGACCGGCACCGGGCCGTACAGCGTTGTGCGCTGCAGCGGTGTGCGGCCGGCAGCGCCAATGATGCGCTGCATCTCCTCAGCGCAGACCTGCTGACCGTGCACCGCGCCCGCCGCGCGCGTGATGGATTCATCCATCAGCACCCCGCCCATGTCGTTGGCGCCGGCCTCCAGGCACAATCGGGCGCCCTCCGGCCCCATTTTCACCCAGGACGCCTGGATGTTGGGGATCAGGGGGTCGAGCACCAGCCGCGCCACGGCATGCATCAGCACCGCCTCGCGGAAGGTCGGCCCCTTGCGCGCCTGTCCCTTGAGATAGATGGGCGCCTCCATGTGCACGAAGGGGAGGGGCACGAACTCGGTGAAACCGCCGGTGCGGGCCTGCAGCGCGCGCACCCGCAGCAAATGGCGCGCCCAGTGGCGGTAGGCGTCGACGTGGCCGAACATGATGGTGGCCGTGCTCCTGAGGCCGACGCCATGGGCGGCCGCCATCACCTCCAGCCACTGGGCGGTGGAAATCTTGTCGGGGCACAGCACCGCGCGCACCTCCTCGTCCAGGATTTCCGCGGCCGTACCCGGCAAGCTGCCGAGCCCCGCCGCCTTCAGTTGCGCCAGATAGCGCGCCAGCGGCAGGCCCAGCGAGGTGGCGCCGTGCCAGATTTCCAGCGGTGAGAAGGCATGCACATGCATGCCCGGTGCCGCCGCTTTCACGGCGTTTACGACGGCGAGGTAGGTCTCGCCCGTGTAGCCGGGACGGATGCCGCCCTGCAGGCACACCTCCGTGGCGCCGCGCTGCCAGGCCTCGCGCGTGCGGCGCGCGATGTCCTCGAGGCTGAGATCGTAGGGCTTCTCGCGTGATTGGACGCTGTGCCGGCCCTTGGAGAAGGCGCAGAACTTGCAGCCGTAGGTGCAGATGTTGGTGTAGTTGATGTTGCGGTTGACCACGTAGGTGACGACGTCGCCTGTCCGCTCCGTCCGCAGCCTGTCGGCCGCCCGGCACACGGCCGCGAAGTCGCCGCCGCGCGCCGAGAAGAGCTGGACGATGTCGGTCTCGGACAGGGCTTCCCGCGCGGATGCCCGCGCGAGGACGCGGACCAGGCTTGCCGACGGTGCCGCGCCGGCGCGGATCAGCGCCACGTGCGGGGCCGGCAGCGCCTCGGCGGCGCCCGGCGACCAGGCATCCTCGCGCGCGAGGCCGGCGGCATCCTGCACGCGCAGGACATGGCGTGCCGGAGCCGGATCGAGCCATCGTGCCGGCGCGGCCAGATAGTCAGGATAGAGCGCCAGCCGCTCCACCAGCGTGCGGCCGGCCCGTTCGGTGGCCTGAGCCAGATCGCGCAGATGCGGCCAGGGCGCCTCGGGATTGACGTGGTCGGGCGTCACGGGCGACACCCCGCCCCAGTCGTTGATGCCGGCGCGGATCAGGTGCGCCAGGCCCTCGGGCTGCAGGTTGGGCGGCGCCTGGATGTTCATGTGGGGCCCGAGCACGATGCGGGCGACGGCAATGGTCCACAGATGGTCTGCCAGCGCCGGCTCCGCCGCCGTGGCCATGCGGGTGCCGGGCTTGGCGCGGAAGTTCTGGACGATGACTTCCTGCACGTGGCCGTGGCGCGCATGCGCATCGCGGATGGCGAGCAGGGCGGCGATGCGCTCGGCCTTGGTCTCGCCGATGCCGATCAGGATGCCCGTGGTGAAAGGAACCCCGGCGCGACCCGCCGCCTCCAGCGTTGCCAGGCGCACGGCGGGGTGCTTGTCGGGTGAGCCGAAATGCGGGCCGCCGCGCTTCGATAAGCGTTCGGCGGTGGTCTCCAGCATGATGCCCTGCGACACAGATACGGCCCGCAGCCGCCGCAGCCAGCCCTCGTCCATCACGCCGGGGTTGAGGTGGGGCAAGAGGCCGGTTTCGCCGAGCACCAGGCTGGCCGAGGATTGCAGATAGGCGAGGGTCGAATCCGCCCCCAGTGCTGCCAGCGCCGCACGCGCCGCGCCATAGCGCAGCTCGGGTTGGTCGCCGAGGGTGAACAGCGCCTCCTTGCAGCCGGCGGCCTGGCCGGCGCGCGCGATCTCCAGCACGGCCTCGGGCGCAAGGTAGTGCGGGGCATCGGTGCGCGGCGCCCGGGCGAAGGTGCAGTAGTGGCACACGTCGCGGCACAGCTGCGTCAGCGGGATGAACACCTTTTTGGAGAAGCTCACCGTCGGCCCATGCCCGGCGAGGCAGAGACGCTCGGCGAGCGCCGTGAGCCGGGCCAGATCCTCGCATCCCGCCAGGGCCAAAGCCTGGGCGTGCGCGAGACGCTTGCCCGATGCTGCCGCCGCCAGCGCGTCTGCCGTCGTCACATCCACGCTCATCACCGCTCCGATTCGCTTGTCGTCTCGAGGTGCCGCTGCCCAAGAAAATCGTAGCGCGGACACCTCTGCTTGTGCGCCATGAGGCGCGCCAGGTCGCCGGGCGCGTCGATGTCGAGCGCCAGCCCCGGCAGCTCATGCACGTGGCATGCAATGCGGCGGCCGGCGGCGTCAGCGCGATGCCGGGCAAAGCTGCCCGGCCCGAAGCTCGGCGCCATGAGCTCGGGCGGGCTCGCCAGAAAGCCGTTGGTGCCGTCGCCGTCGTGGGCGGGCACCAGGGTCAGATGCGGGCCTGTGAGGCCGGCATCGAACGCGATCAGGCTGTCGAGCTCGGCGGCGGTGACGAGGGGCGCGTCGGCGGGCAGCGTGAGCGCGCGCGTTGCGCCCCGAGCCTGCGCCTGTCGAAAGCCGGCGATTGCTGCAGCGCTATGGCCGCGATCCTCGGCCTCGCGCAGAACGTGCGCGCCGGCGCTCGCCGCCAGCTCCGCCACCAGGGCGTCGGGGGTCACCACCAGCACGGGGCCGAGCCCCTCGACCTGGCCGAGCGTCGCCAGCACATCCTCCAGCATGACCCGCATCAGCCGGCGGCGTGCCTCGAGCGGCAGCACCGCCTTGAGGCGCTGCTTGGCCGCATCGAGCGATTTGACCGGCACGATCGCCCAGGGTGCCGCACCGCTCATGGCCGCACCTTTGCGCGCGGCGGCGGAGCGCCGGCGCGGCGCTGGCGGGCGATGCTTGCGCAGGCCGCCAGGCAGTGGCGCGCCAGCGCCACCTTGTCGTCGAAGGTCTGCATCACCGTTTGGGCGAGTGTGGTGCGCGTGGGGATCGCGCCGGCCGCCGCCGCGTCCTCGATATCGAGCACGAAGCCGTCGATCAGGTCGGCGTAGTGCTCGGCGATGCTCAGCGCCTCCGGCGTCAGGCCGAGTTCGCCCATGATCTTGGCCGTCGGCCCCTTCAGCGCCGCGCCGCCGACAATGGGTGTGACGGCGATGATCGGCGCGCCGGCCGCCCGCAGGGCCGCGCTGAGGCCGGGCACCGCCAGGATCGGATCGATGCTGAGCCAGGGGTTCGACGGGCAGATGATGATGCCCGCCAGATCGGGGGCCGCCAGCGCCTTTCTCACCTGCGGGCTGAGGCACGCGGCGGGGGCGCCGTCATGGCGGATGGCGCGCACGGCCGGCCGGCATCGGTCGCGCACGAAGTACTCCTGGAACGCCAGCACGCCGGCGTCGCTGTCGATCAGCGTGCGCACCGGCGCATCCGCCATGGGCAGGACGCGGGCGGCGATGCCGAGCCTGCTGGCGAGGTGTGCGGTAATGCCGGTCAGCGTCTCGCCGGCCGTGAGCCGCCGCGTCCGCTCCGCGTGGGTTGCCAGGTCGCGGTCGCCGAGGTTGAACCAGGTCGGCCCGCCGAGTTCGCCCAAGGCCTGCATGAAGCTCCAGGTCTCGTCGCGGCGGCCCCATCCCGTCTCGGTGTTGACGACCCCGCCCAGCGTGTAGAGCATGGTGTCGATGTCGGGCGAGACGTAAAGGCCGACATGCTCGAAGTCGTCGCCGGTGTTGACGATGAGGCTCAGCCGCTCGCCCAGCAGATGCGCCAGGCCAAGCGACAGCTTGGCGCCGCCGATGCCACCGGACAGCGCGACATACGAGGCCCGATCGATGCTCTTCATCGAAACAGATCCTCGCGTTTGGGCCGCACGAGCGCGCAGGCCGGCGTTTGTGGCGCGCGCCAGGCCAGCCCGCGCACCAGGGCGGCGGGGCGGGCTTCGGCGGCTTCCCCCATGGCGAGCACCGCGGCCGCTGCCACCGCATCGGCAAAGCCGACCTCGGTGACCTGCAGCGGCCGGCCGCCGAGGTCGGGCTCGCCCCGCCGGTCGAGCAGCGAGGGCACGCCCGCTGCGCCGATGGCGAGCCCGACGGTGCCGAGCCGCCAGGCCCGGCCAGTGCTGTCGGTGACGATCACGCCGATATCGGCGCGGAAGTGCTGATTGAGGCGCGCCTGGAGGCGCCGGGCGCTGGCATCGGGATCCTCCGGCAGCAGCAGCACGCGCTCGCCGCCGTCCCCGGCCTCCAGGTTCGACTGGTCGATGCCGGCATTCGCCAGCACCAGGCCATGCCGCGTGGCGACGATGAGCACGTGCGGTTGCGCGCGCAGCACCTCGGCGGCCTCCGCGAGGATCGCCTCGACGAGGCGCGGGTCCTTGTGCGTGATCGCCGCCAGCGCGAGCGCGCGCGCGCCGGGCGCGATCGTCGCCAGATCGCGATAGCGCCCTTCGGCCTTGGAGACGATCTTCTGCGTCACGGCCAGGATGTCCTGGTTGCGCAGGGCGAGCCCGCTCGCCTCCAGCGCCGCGATCAACAGGCCCGCCAGATCGTCACCCGGGCGAACCTGGGGGATGCCGTCGAGCGGCGTGATCGTGACCTGTGCGCCCAAGGGCAGCCTAGTCCTTGCCGATGCCGGTGATGCGGATGCCGGCTCCATCCACCTTATAGGTGCGGTTGATCCCGATCAGCACCGATGTCAAGGCCTCCGCCGCCACGGCATTGGCCAGCGGCCCGGCATGCACGCCGCGCAGGCCTGCCGCTTGCGCCAGCGCCACCGCCACCGCCCGGTCCTTGGGGTCGTCGCCGCAGACCAGCACATCGCAATCGATCGGCTGGTCGAGCTGCAGCTTGTGGGCCGCCACGTTGTGGAACGCCGCGACCACTCTGGCCTGATCGCCCAGCCGTTGCTGGGCCGCGAGCGCGGCGGATGTTTCCGCCGGCAACTGCACGCGCGCGACCTTGGGCGGCACCAGGGGCACGGTGGCGTCGACCACGATCTTGCCCGCGACATGGGCTTTGATCTCGGCGAGAATTGGGGCGTGGTTCGACCAGGGAACGGTGAGGATCACGACCTCGCCGGCCTTGGCGGCGTCCTGATTGGATGCGCCGCGCGGGGCGGGTGCGCCGGCACCCGCTGCGAGCGTGCGCGCCGCGGCTTCGGCCTTGCCCGCATCGCGCGAGCCGATGATGACGGGGTACCCGGCCGCCGCCCAGCGCTTGGCGAGCCCCGAGCCCAGCGTGCCCGTGCCGCCGACGACCGCCAGGGCCGGTTTGTCCGAAGCCACGATCACGCCTCCCATCACAATTTCATCTCGGGGAGCGGCACGATGGCGATGCCCGCATCTTCGAGGCCCTTGCGAATCGCGCGCGCCACCGCCACCCCGGTTGCCTCGTCGCCGTGGACGCACAGCGTGTGCGCGGTGATCTTCACGGTCTTGCCGTTGCGGGAGATGATCTCGCCGTCGCGCACCATGCGCACGGCCTGCTCGCTCGCCACCTTGGGGTCCTTGACCACGGTGCCCGGGATCGTTCTCGACGCCAGGTTGCCGTCGTCCTCATAGAGGCGGTCGGGGAAGCTCTCGCACGCCAGCCTGAGGCCCAGCCGTTCGGCGGCCTTGTGCATCTGCGATCCGAACAGCGCCACGTAGATGATGTCCTTGTCCACGGTCTTGATGGCCCGGCCGATGGCCATGGCATAGCCCTCGTCCTCGGCCGCCATGTTGTTGAGGGCGCCGTGCGGCTTCAGGTGCGTGACCTTGAGGCCCGCATAGCTCGCCATCGCCTGCAGCGCGCCGATCTGGTAGGCGATCATGTATTCAAGGTCGCTCGGCTTCATCTGGATGCGGCGCCGGCCGAAGCCCCACAGGTCGTTGAAGCCGGGGTGCACGCCCACGCTCACCCCTTCCTGCTTCGCCAGCATGCACAGCCTGTGCATGGTGTTGGGGTCGCCGGCATGAAAGCCGCAGGCGACGCTCGCGGATTTGATAATCTTCATGAGCTCGGCATCGTTGCCGATGTCGTAGGCGCCCCAACCCTCGGCGATGTCGGCGTTGAGATTGACGGTCTTGGTCATGCGAACTGGCTCCCGGTGGACCAGAACATGTGATACTATTTATAGTAAGACCATACAATATGGGTCATGCCCGATACCGACGTGAAAAACACACCCACCACGCACGCGACGCGGCTGCTGCCCTGCGGCGATACCGGGCTTTGCGTCGAGTTCGGCGACGGCGTCGACCGCCGCGTCAGTGCGCAGGTGCTGGCGCTGGCCGACAAGCTTGAGGCCGCCAGGGTGCCCGGGATTGTCGAGTTGGTCCCCACCTTTCGCTCCCTGATGATCCACTACGACCCTGGGGTGTTGCCGCAAGTCGAGCTGAAGGCGAAGCTGGTGCCGCTGCTGGCAGACCTGCATGCGGCGGAAGGGTCCGGCCGCCTGTGGCACGTTCCGGCCTGCTACGATCCCAGCCTGGCGCCGGATCTGTTGGAGGTTGCAAGCCGTACCGGCCTCACCCCCGACCAGGTCGTCCAGCGCCACAGCGCCGTAACGTATCACGTTTATATGGTTGGGTTTCTGCCGGGCTATCCCTACATGGGCGATCTGCCCGCCGAGCTCAGGCTGCCGCGGCGCGAGAACCCGCGCACCAAGGTGCCGCCGGGCTCCATCGCCATCGCCACGGCGATGACGGCGGTCTACACGCTTGAAAGTCCGGGCGGCTGGCATCTCATCGGCCGCACGCCCGCGCGCCTGTGGGACCTGCGCCGCGACCGGCCCGTCCTGCTGCGCGCCGGCGACAAGGTCGCCTTTCAGCCGGTCTCGCTTGCACAGTACGAGGCGCTTTTCGCGCAGGCCGAGGCCGGCGCATTGCGGCTGGAGCCTCAGGATCGGCCGGATCGAGGAACGCCATGAAGCCTGCGCTGCGCATTCTGGCGCCGGGTCTGATGACCACCCTGCAGGACCTCGGGCGGCCGGGTCATCAGCGTTTGGGCATTCCGGTGTCTGGCGCGCTTGATGCCGTGAGCCTGCGGGCGGCCAACCTGCTGGTCGGCAACCCTCCGGGCGCCGGTGCGCTGGAGATCGTCTACCAGGGCCCCGCATTCGTGGTCGAGGCGGAGAGCGTGCGGGTAGCCTTTGCCGGCGGCAGCGCGCCCATCGATGTCCTTGCCGATGAGACGGCTCCCGCCGGTCAGCGCAGCCCGGGCCTGCAGAGCCTTCTCCTGAGCCGGGGCCAGGTCCTGCGCATCGGCGCGCTGTCGGCGAGCGCAGTCGGCTATCTCGCCGTCGAGGGCGGGTTCGACGTCCCAGCGGCGCTCGGCAGCCAATCCACCTTCGCCCGCGCGGCCTTGGGCGGGTTTGCGGGCCGGGCGCTGCGCGCGGGCGACCTGCTGCCCCTGCGGCAGGCGCAGGCGGAGCCGCGTGAGGAGCGCATGCTGCCGTCGCTCGAGGTGGCGCCGCCGCGGCGCTTCCGTGTGGTGTTCGGGCCGCAGGACGACTATTTCAGCGCCGCGGGCAAGCGGACGCTGCAGGAGGGCGTGTTCACCGTCTCGCCGGCCTCCGATCGCATGGGCATGCGGCTCGAAGGCCCCGCGCTCGAGCACGCCAAGGGCTACAACATCGTCTCCGACGGCATTGCCCCGGGCTCGATCCAGGTGCCGGGCAACGGCTTGCCGATCGTGCTGCTGGCAGACCGCCAGACGACGGGCGGCTATCCCAAGATCGCCACCGTCATCTCGGCCGACCTGCCGGCGCTGGGGCGGCTGGCGCCGGGTGCCAAGGTCGCCTTCGAGGCCGTCGGCGTGGAGGCGGCCGAGGCCGCGCACCGCCAGCTCCGGGCCGACATCGATGCCATCGCCCAGCGCATCGTGGGCGTGCGGGCCGCCATCGACGAGGCCAAGCTGCTCAGGGCCAACCTCGTCAGCGGCATGGTCGACGCGCACGACTGGCGCCCGGACGGTTATTGATCTTGATGCAACGTGCTTGACCGAAGGGTGCTGATGCGGATTAGAACGCCTACGCAACGGACCGGAAAGAAGATGACCAACCGCGCGCGCAAGTCCATGACCCGCCAGGATGCGGACAGCCGGGTGCCCCGCTATTTGCAGGTGGCGTCCGTGCTGCGGCGGCGGATCCGCGACGGCCACTGGGCCGTGGGCGACAAGATCGCAACCCTGGAGGAGCTGGAGCACGAGTTCGACGTGGCGCGCGTGACCGTGCGCCAGGCCATCGATCTGCTGCAGGGCGAGGGCCTGGTGAAATCGTTCCAGGGCCGCGGCACCTTCGTCATCAAGGCGGTCCAGAGCAACCGCTGGATGCAGCTCGCGACCGACTGGGAAAGTCTGATCGCGCCGATCCGCGACCACGTTCCCCAGGTGCTGCCGTCCGAGCCGCGCCCGGTCCCCCGGCTCGAGGAGGACGACGGCACCCCGGCGGAGGCCTATGTGTTCCTCCGCAGCGTCCAGAAGCGCTCGGGCAAGCCCTATGCCTACGCCCGCGTGCACATCGCCAAGCACGTGTATGCGCAGGCGCCCAAGCAGTTCTCCACGCGCGTGGCGCTGGCGGTGCTCTCCGAGATCAAGGAGATTGCCATCCAGCGCGCCCATCAGACGGTCGTGGTCGGCTCCGCCGACATCGAGGCGGCGCGCCACCTCGGCATCGCCCTCAACGCGCCGACGGCGGAGGCGCGCTGCGTGGTGAGCGACAAGGGCGGCGTCGTCCTCTACATCGGCGAGATCACCTATCCCGGCGACTATGTGCGGCTGAACATCGAGCTGATCGCCCAGGAGGGCTGACGGGAACCATAAAAATCAGGGCCTCGGCCCGCGCGGTTCTGCGCCCGTCGCGGCGAAGCTGAAAAGGTCCGTGGGGTCGGCGGCGGTCGCTTCCCCGAGGTCGCCGATGCCGACGCCGATCAGGCGGTAGGTGCGCCCGTCGGCCTCCCTGTCGATCAGGCTGGCGATGCTTTCCAAGATCACCGCGGCGCGCTGGGTCGGATGCGCAAGCCTGCGGCTGCGCGTCAGGATGCGGAAGTCCGACGTCTTGAGCTTCAAAACCACGCTGCGCCCGGCGAGGCCCTTGCGCACGAGCTGGCCGGCGACGCGTTCAGACAGCGTGCCCGCCACCTCGCGCAGCCTCTCCGCCGCGCCCGTATCCTGGTGAAAGGTGGTCTCGGCGGAGATGCTCTTGGTGGGCCGGCTGGGCGTGACCTGCCGGTCGTCCTCGCCATGGGCGAACTGGAAAAGCCGCTGGCCGAACTTGCCGAAGCGCGCCATGAGCGCCGGCTCGGGCTCAGCCTGCAGGTCGGCGATGGTCCTGAGGCCGCTCTCCTCCATGCGCCGCGCCGTGACCGCGCCGACGCCGTGGATCTTGCGCACCGACAGCGGCGCCAGGAAGCCCTTCGCCTCGGCCCGGCCGATGATCGAGAAGCCGCGGGGCTTCTCCAGCTCGGAGGCCAGCTTGGCCAGGAACTTGTTGCACGACAGCCCGATCGACACGGTGATGCCGACCTCGCGCTCGATGCGCCGGGCGATCAGCGCCAGCGCCTCGGCTGCCGGCGGCGCCTCGGTGCGATAATCGTCGGTGAGGTCGAGATAGGCCTCATCGAGCGACAGCGGCTCGATGATGGAGGTGGCCGCGTCGAGGATGGTGCGGATCTCCTCGCTCACGCGCTTGTACTTGGCCATGTCGGGCACAATGACGGTGGCGTGCGGGCACAGCTCCAGCGCCTGGAACATCGGCATGGCCGACCTCGCGCCGAACCGGCGTGCGATGTAGCAGGCGGTGGTGACCACGCCGCGTCCGCCCGGATGGCCGACAATGACCGGCTCGTCCTCGAGCTCGGGCCGGTCGCGCTTCTCGACGGAGGCATAGAACGCATCGCAATCGATGTGGGCGATGCCGAGATGTTCGATCTCGGCATGGGCAACGAGCCGCGCGCCGCCGCACCGCGCGCAGGCGGAGCCGGTGACGTCGATCATCTCGCAGCAGTCGCGGCACAGGGCGCGTGTCATGGCATGTGTCATGGCATGTGTCAGGGCATGTGTCGTGGCATGTCATGGGCTGTCAGCAGATTCTGCCATGGTACGAGGGTGGCATGCTAGAGCAGCCGAAGGCCAGAGCTGCCCGCAGGGGACAGCGCAGAAAACCTTAAGGGGAGGTCGCGTCATGCAGCTCTACGATAGCGCCTTCAGCCCGTTTGCGCGCAAGGTGCGCATGGTGCTCGAGCACAAGGGGCTGCCGTTCGAGGCTGTGGACGGGCTGCTCAAGTCGAGCCACGCCGCGCTGCAGGCGGTGAACGGACGCGTCGAGGTGCCGGTGCTGGTCGACGGCGACATCACGGTCGTCAACTCGGCCGATATCGTCGCCTACCTGGAGTTCCGCTATCCCGACAACCCGGTCTATCCGCCAGGCCCCGCCGCACGCGTGCACGCGCGGGCGTGGGAGCGCACGGCCGACACGCTGATCGATGCGGTCTTCGTCAACCTCTCGTACTGGAAGCTGCTCGACCGCCACGACGCCATGCCCGCGGGCCTCATGGAGAAGGCGCGCGCCGACATGGGCCTGGTCTATGCCGCGCTGGAGCGGGACCTTGCAGGCCGCGAGTTTGTCTGCGGCGCGCTGTCGATCGCCGACATCGCGCTGTTTCCCCACATCGCGTCCGGGCGCTTCATGGGCGTGGAGTTCGACAAGGACGCGCATCCCAACCTCGTCCGCTGGTTCGGCGCCATGCGGCGGCTCGCCATCTGCATCGACGATCAGCGGCGCGCGCGCGACTACATCGCCGCCATCGAGACGCACGATCTGGAGCGCACGCGCATCTTCTGGCGCGGGGATCGCATCGAGTGGATGCTCGCGCGCGGGTTTCACGACTGGTTCTTCACCGAGATCGCGGAGGGCCGCGTGCTGTGGCCGGGGCCGTCCGTGCCGCGTGGATAGCCGGCCCATCCATCGCCCCGTCATCCGGCCGCGGCGCCGGGGAGCGCCGCATCAAGGCTCTCGGCGCGGAACGCAGCCGCGCTTCGGCGCTTTCACGCCCCTCCCCGCCCTGGGGGCTCGGCGCACGGCCCGGCTCGCGCCTGTGTTGCCGTCAGGCCGCCATCCGCTCCGGGTGAGCGCAAGCGGCAGGCAACCGGCGGCCACGCCCGTCGCACAAACTCCACATTCGCGGCGTTACGTGCCCGGCGCGGGGAACTTGCTGCCGACTGTAGGCGTCGAGGGAGGGGGCATGTCGCTCGCGAGGCTGGTTGTGTCCGGGCTCCTGATTGCCGGAGGGCTCATCCTGGGCACGTTCACGCTGCACGGCTACTTCGATCCCCAGTGGACCCAGAAGCAGGCGCACGCCGCGGGCAGGCGCGAGCCGCCGGGCGGGCCCAAGGCCATCAACACGTTCCAGGGGAGAAGCCGGTTCGTGTCCCAGCGAGCCGAGCCGCCGGCGGCCGGCGCCAGGCCGCCCAATGCCGCCGCCGCACCCGGCGGCATCGTCAAGGCTGCCGACGCCAGGCCGGCAAGGCCGCTGGTGAAGAAGAAGGTGGTCGAGAAGCCCAAGCCGCCGCCGCAGCAGGCCGCGGTGCAGTGGCCGTGGAACCTCTTCAGCAGCAACTGACACCCGCGAGCCGAAGTTTCTGCCTGCCATCCCGGGCTCCGCCTGCCGTCCCGGACTTCGCGGCCCCGGTTGTCATCCCGGGATCGCGCGAAGCGCGATACCCGGGACCCAGGGCGATACGCCTCGCGCTGCCGGCATGAGGAAGGTGTCAATCGCGGAAATTGTGAGGGTGGCCGCAAGGCTTCCGTGAGCTGCCGTGTTCCCCCGCTCGGACTGCGCCCCCCGCGTCAGGAGGGTGATCGGTCGGGCGTTCCGAGAAGGCCAAAGCCTTGCGACCGCGATCAGACTATGACGAAACCGGACGATCAGCCTACCTAGGTAATTACCTAGGTATCGGCATGGCCTAATTTCCTTGCCGGGTTCCGGTCCCGCGGCTAGAGCGCGATCGTTTCATATGGAAGCGCAGCTTCCCATTGAAACGTGAATCGCACTCTCGGCAACTCATGCAGAGCAGGATTCACGCTTCGGCCGAGGCCCTCGCCATTGTGGCAAGATGCTTCAATCCGAAGCGATCCTGCTCTAGTTCCGATCGCGAAGTTCGCCGGATCTCGCAGCAGGCGCTGAACGAACTTCGCGATCGAAAGGACACGAGCAAGCGCATGGTGCTAGTGTGATTCAGATCGAGAAATTCGCTCAGCAGGCGTGCTGCGAGGACGGGCGAATTTCTCCATCATCACACGAGAGTCTCTCCGTTCCTGGTGGCAGCACCCAAGCCGCGGGCTCGCCCGCGTCCTGAGCTTGTCGAAGGACGGGCTGCGCACACCAACGCCGTGGTTCGACAAGCTCACCACGGGGTCGGCGAAGCCGTCCGCGAGGCAACCTCAATCTGAAAGACGCTAGTGTCCCGATCGCGAAGTTCGCCGATCTTGCAGCAGGCGCTGAACGAACTTCGCGATCGAAAGGACACGAGCAAGCGCATGGTGCTAGTGTGATTCAGATCGAGAA
>JAIEQJ010000055.1 GCA_019747815.1 Hyphomonadaceae bacterium | reverse complement strand
TCAACCCGGCCGATCCCGCGCGCCTGCCCCCCAAACGTCTTCACGACGAGTGACTACGGCGAATAGATTGGGCTAGGACCTCGACAGATCGAACGCGGCAAAGACCGCGCTAAAGAGTGGGAAAGACAAATATCCAAGCCTGATGGTTAGGTCAGGAGATGCTCTGGTGCCCAAGAGGCCCGCCTAATTTAATTGCCAGTCAGATGAACAACAAGAGGAGGGATCAATGGCGGAATGGAATCGATACTGGACGGATGCTAATCAGCAGGCTGACCCCACTCTTGAGTTCCAGCGAAGCGAAGATAGGAGAAATATACAATAGAGCAAACGAACTAGGGCAGAGCAAGCTCCTGAACCCGCACCACAATAGAAGGGCAAAGCCAATGCATGGCGTCGTGAGTTATGCGTCGACCATGGAAGTTGCCAAATGAGCCCTAGGGCCGCCTAGTGAGCAGCGCGCACTACATCTTCATAGCTGGGTGCATAATTGGCGGCTTTAGCGGATGCCGGCTCAACATTCGGATTCTGAACTTCTTGTACAGGAGACAACAGCGACCGAATCCAATCGGAGAATTCATAACGAGAATAGAGCTTAGAAACTCGGCAATCCTTGATACCATTGGAACCGCGATTGGATTTGCGATGATCTTCATTTCTGTGCGGTTCATGTGAGAAATCATCTATCGCGTATCGCAAACGACAGGGGTAAGGTCAAATGGTGGATCGAAATGGCTCCGGTACTTATTCGCTCGGTATTACGATTAACGTCGGTCCGATATCCTTCGATCCTATCTGAGGTTATGCATCTGTTGATGCAGTGACTAATACGACAACCTATGGACTGTATTTCAGCGGTTACCATCCGGCAGTTTGGATGGGGAGCGTCGTCAACGCTACTCCGAGCGAAATTCTAATGGGGTCAGGCCTGCTTTCGGCAACTGTGGTGGGTGCAGGCATTACCGTAAGTGGTCAGCCTGGGGTTGTTAATGGCGGGTACGACCTCGGAGCTCAGTTTGGCGGCAGCCTCAGTCTAATGCCCCTAAACAGTCCGGGAATTTGGATGGGTGGTTACATCACGACATCCGCCTCGAGTACTCCCGGGGAGCCCTCCGGCGCAAGTGCCTACTTTGGCTTCCAGGGCGGCTTGATGCCCTTCCGCGTCGGAACTCAAACGACGCACACCGTATACATCCCACTTGTCACTCTTCCAAACACACCACCACCGCCATATAGCACGTTTTATGGTTACGACCCGCAGATCGATGCGGCAGGCGCGACGGTCGCGGCCAACATTTCGTCCGGCGATGGTGCCACGTCACCGACGATCAACCCCGGCTTCTTGCGCGGTCCATTCGGCTACTTTGGGAGCAACCCTAACGGTTACCCGACTCTGCCCACCTATGGTGCTGGCTTTCCAACCGACGCTCCTGGCACCTTCCTGGCGTACCCTGAATCGGGCGTCCCCCGTGGGGCGGGGCTCGGCGGGCCACAGCTAGTTGATCCTTTCAATCCATTCGGCGAATCGTTCGATCAAGCTCTGCCAGGTCCCTCGTACGTTCCTGGCGATCTCCAGGGAACCGTGCCATCCAATCAGTACAATCCGTTCCAGACGTTCGGCGGGTTCGGTCAGCTGCAGACGTTCGGCACCAATGCGGCGAGCGCATGGTCTTCGCCCGCTGCCGACCCGACCGATCCGAGCGCCTGGAACCTGGACGCGAGCTTTGCCTGGACACCGAGCGACATTGCGGGGATCGGGTTTCAGCCCGGAACAGAGCCCAGCAGCGGTGGCTTTGTGGGCGAGGGGGCGCGATCTTTCACCCCCAACGAAACCAGCAACGTGTTGTTTGGGCCGGGCGAGGATGCCGGCAACTATGAAGTCGGCGACTTCGGTGGCAGCAACGTCACCTTCAGCCCGCCACCTGATGCCGGCAACTACGATGTCGGCGGCTTCGGCGGCGGCTATGACTCCGGCGGCGGGTTCGATTTCGGCGGCGGCTTCGACTTCGGCGGCTTCGGCGGTTTCTTCCCGGTTGTTCTCGACCTCGATGGTGACGGCATCGAGATCACGCCGCTGGCGTCCTCCAACATGTTCTTCGACATGGTCGGCGATGGCCGCCAGCATCGCACGGCGTGGGCCGGCGCCGGTGACGGCGTGCTGGTGTTCGATGCCGGCAACGACGGCCAGATCACGCAACGCAACGAGGTCGTGTTCACCGACTGGGACGCCACCGCCACCAACGACATGGCTGCGCTGGCGAATGTGTTCGATAGCAACAGCAACGGCAGCCTCGATGCCGGCGACGCCCAGTTCGCGAGCTTCAAGATCCTCGTCACCAACGCCGACGGCACGCGAACGCTCAAGACGCTGGCCGAGGCCGGCATAGCGGCCATGGGCCTGACGCCCGATGCCTCCAGGATCGGTCTGCCGGACGGCTCGGTGATCGACGGCAAGACGACCTTCACCCGCAGCGACAGCACGACCGGAACGGCCGCGGCTGTGACCCTGACCGGCGATCTCGACGGCTACATCCTCAACCAGACCATCACCCGCAACGGCGACGGATCGACCACCGTCGACAACAAGGCACTGAACCCGGACGGCAGCGTGGCCTACCAGATCATCGGGCTCACCAGTGCAGACGGCCAGACGCAGACACTGTCGACGGATCGCAATGGCGACGGCGTGATCGATCGGGTGCAGACCATTGCCACGGTCAGCAACGGCGACGGCTCGACCACCGAGACGCTGACCAACAGGACCGGTGCCGGCGTGCTGCTGGACAGGACGATCACCACCACCAGCGCGGATCGCAAGATCATCAGCATCGCCCGCGACGCGACGGGCGACGGGCTGAACGACCAGACCGAATCCCGCGTCACCGCCGCCGACGGCAGCACCACGATCATCGTTTCCGACCTCAACCCGGATGCCTCCCAGAAGGGCACGACGACGTCGGTCACCAGCGCCAACGGCCTGACCCGGACCGTGCAGTCCGATCTCGACGGCAACGGCGGCAACGATGTGACCGAGGTGGATGCTACCGTTGTGAACGGCGACGGCAGCCGGACCAAGACCGTCACCAAGACCAACAAGGACGGGTCGCTGCGCGACAGGGCTGTGACCAACACCAGCGCCGACGGGCGAAGCAAGAGCACAGCCTCCGACCTCAACGGCGACGGCGTGACCGACCTCACGTATGCATCCATGATCGCCGTGCTCGCCGACGGCAGCTCGACAGCGACCGAGACCACCACCACCAACGGCTCCCTGCGCAGCAAGACCGTCACCAGTCTGAGCGCCGATGGCCTGTCACGGACGGTGCAGTCCGATGTGACGGGTGACGGTGTCTTCGACCAGACGATGACCGACGCGACGGTCGTCAATGGCGACGGCAGCCGCACGCAGATGGTGTCGACAACGAACCGGGACGGGTCGCTGCGCGATCGCACGATCACCATCAAGGGCGCGGACGGGGTATCCCGTACCGTTCAGTCCGACCTCACCGGTGACGGTGGCTGGGACCATACTCAGACCGTTGCCGTGAACGGCGCTGGCGAGACCGTGGACACGGTCTCGCAGTTCAATGCCGACGGCTCGCTGCTGCGCAAGGCAGTGACGACGACCAGCGCCAGTGGCCTGACGGTCACGACGCAGACCGACATCAACGGTGATGGCGCCTTCGACGGCACGCGGACCGTGACGACGGTCAAGAACGGCGACGGCAGCTCCACCGTCACGCAAACCGATCAGAGCGGCAACGGCACGCTGCTCAGGAAGGTGGTCACGACCACCAGCGTCGACGGACTGTCGCGCACGATCCAGGCGGACACCAATGGGGACGGCGTCTACGAGGTCACGACCACCGATGTGACCGTGGTCAACCCGGACACCAGCCGCGTGCAGACGGTGAGCGAACTCTTCACCAGCGGCGCGCTCAAGTCCAAGACCATCACCACCACCAGCGCCGACCGCAAGACTATCACCATTGTCCAGGACGCCAACGGCGACGGGGCGAACGACCGGCAGGAGACCATCGTCACGCAGGCGAATGGGACGGTGGTCGACACGGTATCGCGCTTCAACCCGAACGGTACGCTGCTCGACAAATCGATCACGACCGCCAGCGCCAACGGGCTGTCAGTTACGTCGCAGCTTGACGAGAACGGGGATTCCATCTTCGATCTGACACGGACGAATGTGACCGTGCTCAACGACGATGGGGGCCGCACCCAGACCGTCACCGACAAGAACGCCAACAACTCGGTGCGCGATCAGCTCGTTACGACGACCAGCGCCACGGGCTTGTCGACGACGGTGAAGACGGATCGCAACGGCGATGGCGTGTTCGATCTGACGACCACCAGCACCACGGTGCTGAACACCGATGGCAGCCGCACCCAGACCGTGCAGGACAGGAATGCCAACGGCTCGCTGCGCGATCAGGCGGTGATCACCACCAGTGCCACGGGGCTGTCGACGACGACACAAACGGACCTCGATGGGAATGGAACCTTCGATCGCACATTGACGGATGTCGTGGCGCTCAATGCCGACGGCAGCCGGACGCAGACAGTGACGGAGCGGAATGCCGATACCTCGCTGCGCTCGCAAATCATCACCACGACGAGCGCCAGCGGCCGCTCGGTGAGCGTGACACGCGACGCTAACGGCGATGGTCAACTCGATGAGACCCGGTCGATCACTGTTGCGCCCGACGGTATCACCACCGACGATCTTGTATTCTGGAATCCCGATGGATCGTACAGAGGTGCAAAGGCAACGGTCACGAGCGCCGACGGCAACACCGTGATAGCAACCGAGGACCTCAACGGGGATGGCGTTGACGATACGATGACATGGCGTTCGGTCGTTCTCAACGCCGACGGCAGCACCGACAGGTTCCTCGAGACCTACGTCGGCACGACCCTGGTGAACTCGACCACTGTCTCCATCAGCGCTGACGGTCGCTCAACGACGACCTGGCGCGACCTTGATGGTGATGGGTGGACGGACCTGGCAACGACCGATGTGCTGGTGTTGAATGCCGATGGCAGCCGTGTCGAGACCGTGGCCAACTTCAGCGGCAGCAACCGCTTGCGTGACTCCACGGTAACCACGACCAGTACCGATGGAAGAAGCGTCACCATCTCGGCCGATACATACGGCGACCAGGACGAGAGTGTTGAAACCCTGCGTAAGACCATTGTCGGACAGGCCGATGGCAACCAGGTCACGACGGTTACCTATCCCGGGACGAACTACGCCACCGAGACCGACACGCGGATCAGGAGCGCCAATGGTCTGTCGAGTTCCATTGCCATCCTCGATCCCAATGTCGGCTGGGATTGGATCAATGTCAGCACGGCCACCACGCTCAACAGCGACGGCAGCCGCGCCGAGGTGTTCAACAACCCCGATCCGTGGGGCTATGACACCACAACGACCACGAGTGCCACGGGTCTGAGTAGAACGGTCCAGATGACCGGCGCGGTCAACTACTCCGATCCGATGCTCACCATGACTGCGACGGACGTGTCTGCCCTCAATGCCGATGGGTCGACCACGGAGACCATCACCAGCGCAATTACGCAGACGACATCGAACTCGACGGGCGGGACATCCAAGTCGGTGATCACCACCAGCGACGACGGCTTGACGAGGACGGTTCAGCTCGATGTCAACAACGACGGCCGGTACGACCGTACCGACGTGACAGAGATTGCCGTCGACGGCAGCAAGACCGAGACCGTGACCCTCCTCAACTACGGGACCGGGGCGCTGGTGCAGAAGGATGTTCTGACCACGAGCTTCGACGGCCGCTCGCAATCGTTGGAGCGGGATAAGAACGGCGACGCTATCTTCGATCGCTTCGAAACGACCGTGACCAATGCCGACGGTAGCGTGACCGGAACAACTTGGAATACGAACGCGAGCGGAGGGCTGCTCGACAGGCTGGTCACCACCACCTCGTCCAACGGCCTATCGAAATCGTCCACCATGGACACCAACGGTGACGGCGCCATTGATTTCAGCCAGACCTCCGTCATGATACTCAACACAGATGGCAGTCGGATCACGGTGGTGAGCGACTACTTCGGCAACGGCTCGCTGCGCAGCAGAACGGTCACCACCACGAGCGCCAATGTAAGACGACCGAGTTCGATCTCAATGGCGACGGCGTCGTTGATGAGGTGCTGAGCGATATCACCACCTTCTATCAGGACGGCACGCGGGACCAGCTCACTACCGAAACGTATGCCGACGGGACGCTGAAGGCTCAGACCTACAAGAGCATTGATGCTGCGACTTACAATTCCCTCGAGGTCACCAGTTTTGATACCGACGGAGATGGCTTTGCGGATCGCGACATCTCCGTCCGGGTGGACCAGGATGGATATCGCACCCAGCTCTCAACGTGGTACAACACAGACGGATCGATCAAGCTGCAGCTCGACAGTCAGAACAGCCCCGATGGGCTGTGGAACATGATTTGGTACGACGGGGCACCGGAGGGCGCGTTCCCGAACGAGAACACCTATTTCGTGCCAGGAGCCAACGGGAGCTACGTCTGGAACAAGGCTACCTCGACAATTGTGCAGACTGCGACGCACACCATTGATTTGGGGGGTGTGGACAATTGGGTGTGGCTCAACCAAACGGCCACGGCCTATGCCAGCAATCCCGTCTACAAGACGCTGCGGATCGATCTCGTCACAGAAAAGAAGCTGATCGACATGGCTCGTCGCGTCTACGACACCGCGCTCGACCGCACCATGGCACAGAGCGAGGTGCAGATGCTGGCCGAATACATTTCATCCAATGGGATCCTCAACACGACGCAGCTGGCCACTGACCTGATGGCATCAGCCGAATTCACATCCAAGTACGGGACCCTGTCCAACCTGCAGTTCGCCGAGCGGGTTTATAAAAATGCGCTGGGGCGTTCCGCATCTATGGCGGAGCTCAGCTCCCTTGTGGAGCAGCTCAACGCCGCTACCGTTACCCGGGCCGGGGTTGTGAACCTTGTCGCGGAAAGCGCCGAGAAACTGGTAGTGGGCAATATTCACGCGGTGACGAACAATACCGAGTCGGGCAGTCCGATCGCCCTCGATCGCACCACCGACAAGCAGGTCGCTGGTGACATCATTCGACGTCTCTACGATGCGGCCTTGGACCGCGCTGCGACCGCAAGCGAGGTGACCACGCAGTCGCAAAAGATCCTGTCGGGAACCAAGACCGAGGCACAGGTCGCGGCCGACATTCTGGCCCTGCCGGAATTCCTCACCAGGTACGGCAAGCTGACCGACACGGCTTTCGTCAATCAGATCTTCCTCAATGCCCTTGGCCGTGCACCCACTGCGTCGGAGTCGTCGTTCTGGACCTCTGGCATTGCAGCTGGGACAGTGTCACGCGCGGACTTCCTCGACGGCATCGCGCAGAGCAGCGAGTATCTGGCGATCGCCGGGGCGTCGGTCGGCGGCACCGGCGATGACACGATCTATGCCAGGGATGGCGCCGACACCATCGACGGCGGTGCCGGCGTCGATGGTGTGGACTACAGCCTGCTTGCCCTGCCAGGCGTCACTGTCAACCTAGCAACGGGCATTGCCATCCAAGCGAATGGCAAGACAGACACCTTGAGCAATATCGAGAACGCCAGGGGCGGAGCGGGCAACGATTCCCTGGCTGGTAGCGGCGGAAGCAACGTCCTCAAGGGTGGCGGCGGCAACGACACATTCATCCTTTCGGGTGCCTTCGGCCAGGACGTTGTTGCCGACTTCCAAGCCGGCTACGATCTCATTCAGTTCGACGTCGGAGCGTTCTCCAGCACGAACGCCATTCTCGCTGCCAGTCAACAGGTGGGCAATGACGTGCTGATTACGCTCAATTCAACCAATGCGGTAACGCTCAAGTCGACTAGCCTGTCGAGCCTCTCGGCCTCGGATTTCAGATTGGCGTAGCTGTCACAGGGAAGCGATTTCCAGCGCGTCGAACCAATGAGGAAGCAAAGCGCTCGCGCTGAGCCCTTAGCGCTTGCCCTGTGGGCATCGCACCGACTTGGGGCTTGTCCTGGGGCGGAACGTTGTAAGTTCCGCTCGGGGCGGCCCGGGGTCAGGTTCGATCGACGGGGCTGCCGGTGACCCTAGCGGAGATGGTATCGGGTCCAGCCGATGCGGCCGACGCGACAACGGTCGCCACCGTGCGTCAAGGCGACTCTGGGCTGCTCTCGCTGGCAATGATCGCGGCGCACTACCGCATCGCCTGCGATCCGGGACAGATGGCGCATGACCTGGCGCTCGGAGGGCGCGCGGCCGCGGCGGAGGATATCGTCCGCGCCGCGCGCCGCGTCGGCCTGAAATCGCGCCTTCGCAGGGGCCAGGACGTTGCCCGCCTTCAGGCAGTACCTTTGCCGGCAATCCTTGGCATGCGGGACGGAACGTTCGCTATCCTTACGCATCGCCTTGCCGACGGTCGCATGCGCCTCGTCGATCCCGTCGCGCGCGGCCAGGCTCTGCAGAGCCCGCAGGCGATCGAAGATGTGTGGTCCGGAGAGATCGTCCTCGTCACGCGCCGGGCGGGTGGCGCCGGCGTCGAGCCGCCGAAGTTCGATTTCAACTGGTTCCTGCCGTCCCTCTGGCGCTACCGGCGGCCTCTGGGCCATGTGTTGTTTGCGTCCCTGTTCATCCAGGTCTTCGCTCTCATTACGCCGCTGTTCTTTCAGGTCGTGATCGACAAAGTGCTGCTGCATCGCGGCACATCGACCCTGGTTGTCATCGTCGTCGGGCTGTTGCTCGTGGGTTTCTTCGACGTCATCCTGCAGTATCTGCGCGCGTACGCCTTGAATCACACCACCAACCGCATCGATGTCGAGCTGGGCAGCCGCCTGTTCGATCACTTGTTGCGGCTGCCTCTGTCCTACTTCGAAACGCGCGCTGCGGGGCAGACCGTTGCGCGCATCCGCGAGCTGGAGACCATTCGCTCTTTCCTGACGGGGCAGGGCTTGTCATCCGGCATCGACTTGCTGTTCGCGTTCGTTGCGATCGGGGTCATGTATCTCTATTCCAAGACGCTCACCCTGATCGTGCTGCTGTCGATCCCCCTGTATCTGATCATTGCCTTCATCATCCGACCGATCCTACGCGACCGCATCAACGAGCGCTTCGACCGCGGGGCACTCAGCCAGCAGTTCCTGGTGGAATCCGTGGTGGGCGTACAGACGCTGAAAGCAGCGGCCGTGGAGCCCATGCTAAGGAACCAATGGGAGGAAAAGCTCGCGGCCTATGTCAAGACCTCCTTCGACGCCGTCATGCTGAGTGTCATAGGCCAGAATGCCATCCAGTATGTCAGCAAGGCCACCCTCGCCGTCGTTCTCTACTTCGGTGCCTTGGCGGTGATCGACGGTGAGATGACGGTCGGCGCGCTCGTGGCCTTCAACATGATGATGAACCACGCCACGGCGCCGATCCTGCGGCTCTCCCAGCTGTGGCAAGACTTCCAGCAGGTACAGATTTCCGTCGAGCGACTGGGTGACATCCTGAACGCTCCGCCGGAGTCGCGGCAGCTCGCCTATGCGACATTACCCCCGGCGCGTGGCCGCATTACCATCAGCAATGTCGATTTCCGCTACCGGCTGGATACCCCGGAGATCCTCAAAGGGGTCTCGCTCGAGATTCCCGAAGGCCAGGTGATCGGCATTGTCGGCCCCTCGGGATCGGGCAAGTCGACCCTGACCAAGCTCGTTCAGCGCCTTTACCGTCCCGACCGGGGACAGATCTTTCTCGACGGCATCGATATCGCCCAGGTCGATACCGCCTGGCTTCGGCAGCAGACCGGTGTGGTGTTGCAGGAAAACCTGCTCTTCAACCGCACCATTCATGACAACATCGCGCTCGCCAACCCAGGCTTGCCCCGCGCCCTTGTCGTCGGCGCCGCACGCCTCGCCGGCGCCGACGAGTTCATCGCCAAGATGCCGCTTGGCTATGACACGGTGATCGAGGAGCGTGGCGCCAACCTGTCGGGCGGTCAGCGGCAGCGCATTGCCATTGCCCGGGCGCTGGCAACGCGGCCTCGCATCCTGATCCTCGACGAGGCCACCAGCGCACTCGACTACGAAAGCGAGCGCATCATCCAGGCCAACATGCGCAGCATCACCAAGGGGCGTACGGTCATCATCATCGCGCATCGCCTGGCAGCCGTACGCCAGTGCGACCGGATCATCGCCCTCTGCGAGGGCCGTATTGTCGAGGACGGTACCCATGCTGTGCTGATAGCTCGGCCGGACGGCCTCTATGCCAAGCTCTGGCGCATGCAGTTCGACAGCGCCGGGGATCCGACATGACAGTGCGCAGGAACGAGCATGCACGCAAGCCCAACGGCCAGGTGCTGTCCGAAGGCCCTGCATCCGCTATTGCCCTGGACAGGATTGACCGTGAATTCCTCCCGGCAGCCCTCGAATTGCTCGAAACTCCGCCGTCGCCGATCCGCGTGGCGGCCATATGGACGATCAGCATGGCGCTGGCCACGACCCTCGCCTGGTCGTATTTCGGTTGGCTCGATATCCACGCCATTGCCCAAGGCCGCATCCAGCCCAGCGGCCGGTCCAAGGTGGTGCAACCGCTCGAGCCTGGCCGCGTCATCGCAGTTGCTGTCGAGAACGGCAGTCACATTGCTGCCGGTGACGTGCTGCTGGAGCTCGACCCGACGGAGACCGGAGCCGACCGTGAGGCGCTGGCGGGTGACCTTGAATCGATTCGCGCTGAGATCGCTCGGCGTCATGTTTCTACCCGCACCGTGCTCAGCAACCGGTTCGACCCGCAGGAGATCACGTTTCCTCTGGTCACCGGCGCGGCCATTCGGCGCCGTGAGGAGGGCGTGCTGGTGGCAGAGCTCGCCCAGCTTACCTCCGCGCGCGCGACTCTGTTGGCCCAGCATGCACAGCAGATCGCTGCACGCGATCGCCTAAGTGGGAGCATTGCGGCGCGGGAGAAACTGCTGGCGCTTGCCCGCGAGCGCGCCGACATGCGCGAGGCTCTCAACGACAAGGGTGCCTTGTCGCGCGCTCTGGTCATCGATTCGCTGCAGCAGTACGAGGCCCAGGTGACAACTCAGGTTAGCGAACGTGGGCAGCTTGCTGAGGCTGTAGCGTCCCTCATTACGATCGACCGCAAGCTGGAGGAGACCGCCTCGCAGTTCATTGCCGACCAGACCCAGAAACTGGCGGAGGCTGAACGCAAGGCGGACCGACTCGAGCAGGAGCTGATCAAGGCCCAAGCCAAGAACGAGCGCGCCAAATTGAGAGCGTCGATCTCCGGTACTGTGCAGCAGCTGGCAGTGACCACCATCGGACAGGTCGTGACATCCGGCCAGTCCCTGATGACCATCGTGCCGCTCGACAGTCCGATCGAGATCGAGGCTCTGATCAAGAACCAGGACATCGGCTTTGTCGAGCCTGGTCAGGCGGCCGTCGTCAAGATCGAGTCGTTTCCGTTCACACGCTACGGCACCATCGACGGTACGGTTCTGAAGGTGTCGCGCGACGCCGTCGACGAGCGCGAGGCCAATACCCTCAGCGATCCCGGCAGTGCGGTGAAACCGCAGGCGGCGACGACCGCCACCGCGCCGACCAAGGCGCAGAATCTGGTGTTTCCGGCCACCATCGGCCTCACCCGACGAGCGATCAACGTCGACGGAAAGGAGATACCACTGTCAACAGGCATGGCGGTCACGGTGGAGATACGCACCGGTCAGCGGCGCGCCATCGACTACGTGCTCTCGCCGCTGCGCGAGGTCTTCTCATCCTCCGGCCACGAGAGGTAGTGGTGAACCCCTCAGTCCGCGCGACGCGGGCCGGCCCGTCTCGGGCAATGCGGGTGGAACACAAAGCAAAGGGGCATGACACGAAGCGTGGAGGCCGCTGCCCCTGCAAACGCGGCGCCAGGATTTGTGTCAGCGTTGCTTCGATTGCGTTCGTCGGGTGGCCGACCGGAGAGCCGGCGCGATGTCACCGGCCTGACCCGGCCTTCGGTGCCTGTCACTTGACGACAATGCCAAAGGGGGCAAACAGATCTCTGCCGCCAATCCTCACCTGCGCGAACAGCTTCACGAAGCCGGGCTTGGCAGGCGCAATGTGGAAGTCGAGCCTGGGACCTCCGCGCTGGGTGTCGCGGGTCGGCTCGACGCCCATGGGGTGCACGTGCAGCACCGATCGGTAGTCTTGCCGCCGTCGATGGTCGTCAGCCGCGCGATCACCACAACGGTTTTGCCTGCCCCCAGGGCCGACTGCGGCCGCACTTCGAGCTTCAGCGTGGCAGCCGGGGTTGCACGATCCATGGTCATCGCGCCGGCATGCTGGTTCACGGCGCCGGGACGGTCATGGCTGGGCTGCTCATGCGCAGAGAGCGGCGCGGCGGGCGTTGCGGCAAGGGCGAGAAGCAAGGCAGAAAGCAGGGTCATCGGGGTCTCCTTTATTGCACAGCGGATTGCACGAGCCTCAGCGCGGCGGCCGCCTTCTTCGCCGCCGCGCCGGCCTGAGCGGCATCCTTGTTGTCGGCGGCGTCGTGCACCTTGGCCAGTTGGGCGGTCAGTTGCGTCAGCGAGGCTGCAAGGCGGGTCTTCCTTTCCGGCGGTACGGTCGGATCGGTCAGCAGCGCGGCGATGGGGCCCTTCTCCAATTTTTCGATCTCGTCATGAATGCCGTCCTTGCCGGCGGCGGCCAGCGCTTCGATGTTGGCGATGCCCGCCGCAAGAGCCGCCAGGCCTTCGGCCGTCGGTAGGGTTTGCACCGCCGTCTCGGCCTTTTGGGCATGGTCATCGCCTTCATGCGCGAGCGCAGGCGCAACGCACAGCAACGGGGCGGCAAGGGCGGCGGCAATCATCATAGTCTTCATGGTCGTTCTCCTCGGGTTGCGGATTGAAAGGCGTGCGGGATGCGGCGGGCAATCGGGGTTCTGGCGAACCGCCAGAAGATCAGCGGCCGCAGGACGAGATCGAGAAGGGTGCTGGAAAAGAGGCCGCTGAAGATCACCACTGCCACCGGGTGCAGAATCTCACGGCCGGGCTGGCCGGCAGCGAGGACCAGGGGAATGAGCGCGAGCGAGGCCGTGCTGGCCGTCATGAGCACGGGGACCCGAGCGAACTCGCGCGGCGTGAAACGGATGTTGAGCTGGTGCTTGCGGGTGTCGTCTTTGCGCGGTCGCGGCATGCTGAAATGCCAGGTCGTGATCGCGGGCGAAGCCCGCTCCCGGCCTCTGGCCGGGACCAATCCCGGCCTTCGCCGGGACGGAGGTTTTTGCTAGCAAAAACCCAGCTTGCTCCCGCGCTGTCCCGTGTAGCCGAAAGCGCGTTAGCAGAGAATCCTTTGGCGCGTGGATTGATCGGAGTCGAATCGCCTGCGGAAACGTATGCGGCGAGAGAAGCCGCACACGGATTCGCCGCTGGATCGATTCAGCGCAAGAATGTCCACGACTTTTCGCCGAGGATGGGCTTGCCGCGGAGCCCGACGCTGAATCGCACCTTTGAGCGTACGAGCGGACGGGCCTCGCTCCTCCTCCAGGCCGGCAACCCAAGTCTTCGGCCGCGCGCAAGAGGCAATCGGCCGCGAAGAACGGCAATGGCGGAGTCCCGAAGGCGTTGCCCCTGCCGCGCGCTGCCGAGCGGCCGGAAACAGAAACCTGATCTAGCAGCAAGAGGAGAAGACCTATGTCACGCGAAAGTCCGTCGCACAGGTGTTTCGTCGTTGAGGATCGCGGGAGAGGCAAGGACGCCATCTGGACCCGGATTGGCTCGGCATGGCCGCACAAGGACGGCAAGGGATTCAATGTGCAGCTCGCAGCATTGCCGGCCAGCGGTGGGCGCATCGTGCTGCGCGAGTTCACGGAGGAGGACGGGCGCGAGGAAGCGGCGTCGGTGGGCGGGCGCCAGGGCGCAAAGGAGCAGTAGGACATGGGCGATATCATCTCCTTCGTTGGCCAGAAGGGCGGCACGGGCAAATCGACGCTCGCGCGCGCCTTTGCCGTGGAGGCGGCAAAACGCGACCAGGGCGTCGTAATCGCTGATCTCGACGAGGCGCAGCGAACCAGTTGGGATTGGGGCCAGCGGCGCTCAGCCAACGGGCTTCAGCCCGCCATCGCGGTCGAGCGCGTGCCAAGGCTGCAGGTGTTCACCCGCGCGGCGGACATTGACCTGCTGGTGGTGGACGCGCCCGGCTGGGCGGATGCCTCGACGCTGTGGCTTGCCCAGGGCTCGCAGCTGACGGTGCTGCCGACTGGCGGGACGGTCGATGATCTACGGCGTTGGGATTTCGAGATGGTCCGTGCCGCGATTGAGTCACAGAACAGCGCTAGAAAGCGCGTAGCGCCGAACGGTATGCCGGGGCCTGAGACGTCGTCGACATTGTTGCAGACGACGCGGCCAGCGATGAGGTCGGGGCATTCCCACAGGGCGTCGTCCGGCGACCAACCCGCGCTGCGGGCCTTCCTTTTCAAGCTTGGCAGCTCTTTGATGCGCACGCCGTCGATTTCGGCGCGAACGAGCTTGCGGTCTTCGATACGGCTGATGACCTTGATGAGCAGCTTGTTTAGCCGTTCGGCGGCACGCTGCATGGTGGGCTGCATGCGGGCATAGATCTCGTCGAGGGACTTGTCCTTTTTGGTCATGGCGATGTGAGATAGGGCATGGGCGCGGTTAGAGGAAGGCTAGCAGGTGCGGAAGAGGCCGCTAGAGAGGATGCGCAAGAACGTCTTCGATCGTCTCGGCAACCAGCTCGGGAAATGACTCTGCGACCACGCGATGAGCCTGATTGAGCGTCGGCCAGAGTGAATCACCTTTGTCACCTTGGGACAGCGAGACCCAATGCGTCGGGAAGTAGCGGGCGAGCATGCCCAGTACGAAGGCCACCATGTAGGTCATGCAGAGCTGAGAGTATCTGTTGCCACTGGGCATGGGAGCGACGAGAAAGAGGTGAGGTATCGCTCCAAACATCTTGTTGACGTAGGCGTGCATGAATTGCGGCGTCTGCTTGGAGAAGAGGTCTGCATCGGCCGTTAGGATAGAGACCTGGCCCGACTCCTTGATCGTATATCCTGCGGAGGCATACGCGCTCTCGAACGCCTTGAAGCCGCTGGTGAAGACCTTGATGTTGATGCCGGACGATGCGTCGTAGGTCATTTCGTTGAGGCCCGCATATAAGGGCTCGATACCCAGCACTTTGTGATCCTTGCTGAGATCTGGTAGACGCGCGGTGAGTTCCCCGAACAGGATCTCATCGCCAGGCCTGGGCGCATCGTAGTTGAACCTCCAGTCGACCGCGCCGGAGTGTACGTGCATCGACATGCGGTTCTTTGTGTGTTGGGCGAGATCGAGGAAGAGGCCGGCGCAGGTTCGGATCTTCAGGCCGTTCAGTGCCGCGAGGCCGGTAGAGAGATCCCCCGAAAGCTGCTTGCTCCATTCGACGGTCTCCAAGCCATGACCTCGGGTAAGGCCTTCTTCGCCGCCGTCCCGTCGAAGGAGGAGGGTGAGGGCCCTGGCAAGGCTGGCGACGCCGTAGAACGTCAGGAGCGGCTTCACGGAATTGTCGGAGGCGTGGGAATTGCGGAAGAACTCGCGCGCCTGCTTGGCGGCAGCGGTGATCTCCTTGGCGCGCCGCGCATTGAGCTCGCGGGCATGGATCTTCTTGAACCACATCGCAACGATGTCGCGGCTTTCAAGGGATAGAAGCTGTTGCCAGGTGTCGTGCTGCATATGCGGTTCGTGCCGGTTTACATGATTGGGTGCTCGACTAGCGATGACCGGTCACAAGCCGAGTGGCGGTCTTGGAAACTTCCTCCATCAGCAAGAGATCGGCATACTCCAGATACCAATTGAACTGCGGTCGCTCTGGAAGCCGCGACGCGTTATCGCCCCACACGCTTGCGACAAAGGCCGGGTCGTCAAGCTGCGGATCAACATGCTCCAGCATCCGTGTGCTTTTAAGTGCGTGCAGCACGCCAAGCGTGCGGTGCCCGCTCGTGCTTACACTCGCATTGAGAAGAACCTTATCATTCACAGCCATGATGGTGGTGACGCCCCTGCGCGCCAGCTTGCGCTCATCATCGAAGGTGCGGACAACAGACGGCTTCGCATTCACTATGCAGGTTGTATTGGCGGCGCGCCAACGTGCAACCGCAGCTGCCAGTGAACCGTCATCGAAGCTCTTGTGGTCGCCCACCATCACCATAACCGCGGCATCGCGAGAAAAGCCGACATAGAGGAGATCATCGGTGCGTTCGACGAGCCCATCGGAGCGAACCTTCGTGCTCAGGTGGAGGTGGTGCGCCTCGTAGGCGTTGAGGGCAAAATCCTTATCATCCCAGGTTGGCCCAAGGGCCTTTTTCGGTCGGTCGGACCGTCTCCGCGCCGCAACGAAGCCATGCGTGCGGAGAAGCTCGGACAAGTGCGGTCCGAGATCGTCGCCTCGGCGAATCTTGCCCTCGATAGAGGAGAGAGTGGCCCTGTGCTCCTCGGCGCGAGCGTTCCAGAAATCGTCTGGGCGCGGCGGCACGACCCGGTCGGCATAGTTGACGTACGCTACAAGCAAGTCGGGCAGATCGAGCTCATCAAGCTCGGCTCGCGTCACCGCATCGTCGGGCCAGCAAGGGATGGTGGCGGCCGCCCGGCGACAAAGATCGTTCAACCGACGACTCAGGGGAGCTTTGATCATGCTGCCCTTAGCGCAGAGTCAGGGCGGTTTCGCAAGGTCGATAGGGCGCCGAAGAGACGATGGCGGAGCAGTTTTACATGAGAGCTGATTTTGAGCGAAACATGTAAAACTTTTATCTCTAAAAATCAGCTGGTTAAGGTCATAAAAGCAAGCTTGGGAAGCTGATGTTCTACCACTGAACTACACCCGCCTGGCGCAATGTTTCCGACGGTTGGGAGCTTGCGCTTGTGGCATACGTCCTGGATGGAGTCATCTATAACAGCATCGGGCTTGTTGAGATAGTCGGGATCGCAGTGAGAGCTTGCCCAGGTCTGCAGGCCCAGCGCGACGGCTCCATCTTGCCCTCATTCAAGGGTACAGTCATGCTGCTGTCGGCAACATTGTAGGTTGCGCTTTGTGACCATCCGCTGCAGAAGGCCCTGCACCATGCCGAGAGCTAACGGGCGGCCGCAGATAAACTTGAAGTGAGCGTGCGTGCGGGATGCGCGTGCTAGGCTCCGCCGCCATGAGCAACTTCAACACCGCGCATCAGCAACCGCAAGAGACGGACAGAGGCTGAAGTCAGTGAGCCTGGACATCGCTTTCCAGCCGGAACAGGCACCGGGCAAGTTCGAGCATCCCGATTGGACGGCCACCCGCGAGCGCCGGGCGAGCGTGGCCCTGGAACGACTCGAGACGCTCTGGATCAACACCGGCACGCTTTGCAACATCACCTGCCAGAACTGCTATATCGACTCGAGCCCCAGCAACGACCGCCTAGCCTACATCACGCGGGCCGAGGCTGCGGCCTACTACGACGAAATTGGCGCCCAAGGTCTCGGCACCCGCGAGATCGGGTTCACGGGCGGCGAGCCGTTCATGAATCCGCAGATCCTGGGTTTGATCGAGGATGCGCTGGCGCGCGGGTTCGAGGCGCTGGTGCTCACCAATGCCATGCAGCCGATGCAGCGGCCACGGATCAAGGCCGGCCTCCTCGGCCTGCAACAGCGCTTCGGCGCGCGGCTGACCCTGCGGGTCAGTCTCGACCACCACAGCCAGGCCCTGCACGAAGCCGAACGCGGGATGCGCACATGGGCCAAGGCGCTCGCGGGGCTGGACTGGCTCGCGCGCAACGCCTTCAAGGTCGCCATCGCCGGTCGGACCTGCTGGGACGAGGGCGAAGCGCAGGCGCGCGCCGGCTACGGCCGGCTGATCGCCGAGCACGGCTGGCCCATCGATCCCGCCAACCCAGCCGAGCTGATGCTGCTGCCGGAAATGGACGGAGGGCATGATGTGCCCGAGATCACCACGCGCTGCTGGGCCATTCTGAACAAGCGGCCCGGCGACATGATGTGTGCTTCGAGCCGCATGGTGGTCAAGCGGCGGGGCGCGATGACACCCACCGTGCTCCCCTGCACGCTCATTGCCTACAATCCCGCCTTCGACATGGGCCCGACGCTGGCGCAGGCCGCAACGGCCGACGGCGGCATGTTCCTCGCCGGCGCCGTCAAGCTCTGCCATCCGCACTGCGCCAAATTCTGCGTGCTGGGTGGCGGCAGCTGCTCCTAAGGGAGCTACCTCTTCACGAGGGCGTCGCGAATCTCCTTGAGATAGACCTCGGTGGGCGGCGGTGCCGGCGGCGTTTTCGGCGCTTCCGTCTCGAACCGCTTGCGCAGCTCGTTGACGGCCTTGACCAGCATGAACACCGCAGCGGCGACGATCAGGAAACTGATCACATTGTTGAGAAAGACGCCGATGTTCAGGGTCACCGCCTCGCGGCCCTGGGCGGCGGCCTTGAGCGGGATCTTGATGTCGGAGAAGTCCACCCCACCCAGCAGCAGCCCGATGGGGGGCATGATCACGTCCTTGACCAGCGAGGACACGATGGTGCCGAAGGCGCCGCCGATGATGATGCCCACCGCCATGTCGACGACATTGCCTTTGAGGGCAAATTCCTTGAATTCCTTGAGCATGCTCATCTGCCGATCTCCTTTGTAGTCGAGGGCCATCGTCCTATTTTGGCCGCCGACTGCCAACAGATCGTTGCAGCTAACGAACGCCCGCAACCCGGTTGGACATCCCGGCGGCCTTCGGTCACAATGCGACAGTTGCATCGTTGGCGGTGCAAGTTGTTGACTGAGCGGGCGTTGCATAGGCGCCCCGAGCTGGCAAGTGCAGCCGATGATCGAAGGCTGGAGCGTCATTGCGCTCGCGCTTGGGTACGTGAGCGGCTTGTTTGCGCTGGCGTGGTACGCGGACAAGACGTTCCGTACGCGCAAGAGCGGCGACGGCCGGCCCCTCATATACGCGCTGTCGCTGGCCGTCTACTGCACGTCCTGGACCTTCTTCGGCAGCGTCGGTCTCGCCGCGTCGACCGGCTACAACTTTATCCCCGTCTATCTCGGCCCGATTCTGCTCTTCGTGTTCGGCTGGCGCCTCCTGCTGCGTATCGTGCGCCTGGCCAAGAGCCACAACATCACCTCGGTCGCCGACTTCCTCGCCGCGCGCTACGGCAAGAGCCAGGCGGTGGGCGCCATCGTCACCGTCATCGCCGTGGCCGGCACGCTTCCCTATCTGGCCCTGCAGCTCAAGGCGGTTGCGCTCTCCGTCACGGCGCTCCTGGGGGCAGGCCAGATCCAGCTCTTCAATCTCGACACGGCGCTGGTCATTGCGCTGCTGATGGCCACCTTTGCCGTTCTGTTCGGAACCAGACACATCGACGCCACCGAGCACCAGGAAGGCCTGATCGTGGCCGTGGCAGCGGAATCGCTCGTCAAGCTTGCAGCTTTTCTGACGGTCGGGTTCTTCGTCGTCTTCTCCATGCTCGGGGGTATCGGCGGCTTCATCGAGCGGGCCGGGCAGAACCCGGAGATCCAGCGGATATTCGCGCAGGAGTTCCACGGCAGCTTCTGGATCACGGTGACGTTTCTGAGCTTCGTGTGCATCGTGCTGCTGCCCCGCCAGTTTCACGTCACGGTGGTGGAGAACAACTCGGAGAACGAGATTCGCCGGGCCGCCTGGCTGTTCCCCGTCTATCTCGTGCTGATCAATCTGTTTGTCGTGCCGATCGCCGCCGCCGGACTCATGATGCCGAAAGGGTCCGTCGATGCCGACATGTTCGTGCTCGGCTTGCCGCTCGCTGCCGGAGCCGAAGCCGTCACGCTGCTGGCCTTCGTGGGAGGGCTCTCGGCCGCCACCGCCATGGTGATCGTCGATTCGGTGGCGCTCGCCATCATGGTCTGCAACGGGCTGGTGGTGCCGCTCCTGCTGCGTGGGCACTTCCACGATGCAAGGGGCCAGCAGGACATGGCGTGGCAGTTGCTCGCCATTCGCCGGGTCGCCATCTTCGTCATCGTCCTTCTGGGCTACCTGTTCTATCTGCTGCTCGGCCAGTCGCACGGCCTGGCCTCCATCGGCCTCGTCTCGTTCGCCGCCATCGCCCAGTTTGCGCCCGCATTCTTCGGCGGCCTTCTGTGGCGCAATGCCACCGCGCGTGGTGCCATCGCCGGCATCGTCACCGGCTTTGCCGTGTGGGCCTATACTCTGCTGCTGCCATGGATCATCGAGGCCGGCTGGCTGCCCCGCTCCATCATGACGGACGGCCCGTTCGGTCTCGGCTTCCTGTCGCCCCACGCGCTGTTTTACGTGCGCCTCGAGCCGCTGACGCACGGCGTGTTGTGGAGCATAGCCGCCAACATGCTGGCGTTCGTGGCGGTCTCGCTGCTGCGGGCGCCTGAACCCGTCGAGCGGCTGCAGGCGCATTTGTTCGTGCTCGACGATCTTCCCCGCCCGCCCGTTGCGCCGGCCTTCCGCATGTGGCGCTCCTCCATCACGGCGGGCGAGCTGCAGCGCACCGTTGCCCGCTATCTCGGCGCCGAGCGCGCCGAGCGCTCGTTTGCAGAATATGCCGAGAGCAGCAACGCGGCGCTCTCGCCCAATGCCGAAGCCGACATCCATCTCTTGCGCTTCACTGAGCATCTGCTCGCCAGCGCCATCGGCGCCGCGTCGTCCCGGCTCGTCCTGTCGCTGCTGCTGCGTCGCAGCCACGCGGGCAGCCAATCGGCCCTGAAGCTGCTCGATGACGCATCCGAGGCGCTGCAATACAACCGCGATCTGCTGCAGTCGGCGCTCGATCAGGTGCGGCACGGCTTGAGCGTGTTCGACAGGGATATGAAGCTGATCTGTTGGAACAGGCAGTTTCGCGAGCTGCTCAATCTGCCGCCGGAGCTGGGGCGGGTGGGCGCATCCCTCGACCTCCTCCTGCGCACGTGCGCCGAGCGCGGCGATTTCGGCGCCGGCGAGGTCAACAAGCTCGTTGCCGACCGGCTGATGAAGCTCGCGGTCGCGCACGAGACGTTTCAGGAGCATTTCGACGGCGGTCGGCGGATCCTGGAGATCCGCACGAGCCCGATGCCCCAGGGCGGCATCGTGACCACCTACTCCGACATCACCGAGCGCGTGGAGGCGGCCGAGGCTCTGGAGCGGGCCAATGAGACGCTGGAGCGGCGGGTGCGCGAGCGCACGGCCGAACTCACCGAGGTGAACGAGGCGCTCGCCGTCGCCAAGCGCAAGGCGGACGAGGCCAATCTCGACAAGACCCGCTTCCTGGCGGCCGCAAGTCACGACGTGCTGCAGCCGCTGAATGCCGCGCGGCTCTATGCCACCAGCCTCGCCGAGCGCCAGATGGCAAGCCCCGAGACGACGCTGGCGCGCAACATCGATGCGTCGCTGGAGGCGGTGGAGGAGATCCTCAACGTCCTCATCGAGATCTCGCGGCTCGACGCAGGGAGATTGGAGCCCGATATCACCGTCTTCGCGCTGAGCGACGTGTTCGAGCGCCTCGAGCTCGAGTTTTCTCCGCTCGCGCGCGAGAAGGGCCTCGAGCTCCACATCGTGCCGACGCGCCTGTGGGTGTCCTCGGACCGGCGCCTTCTTCGGCGCGTGCTGCAGAACCTCGTCTCCAATGCCATCAAGTACACCGCCAAGGGCAAGGTGCTGGTGGGCGTGCGGCGGCATGGAAGGACGCTCACGGTCGAGGTGCGCGACACGGGTCCAGGCATCCCCGCGGCCAAGCGATCCCTCATTTTCAAGGAGTTTCAGCGACTGGAGGAAACGGCGCATTCGGTGCGCGGATTGGGTCTCGGGCTCGCCATCGTCGAGCGCATCGGCAAGGTGCTCGGCCACGCCATCGACATGCAGTCCGTGCCTGGCCGCGGCTCGATGTTCTCGGTGCGGCTGCCGCGGGCCGAGGCGAGACCCGCCGCCGATCTGGTGCCGGTCGTGGCGCCCAGCGCCGGCCGCATCGCAGGTTTGAAGGTGCTGTGCATCGACAACGAGCCGGACGTGCTCAACGGCATGCAGACGCTGCTCGAGGGGTGGGGATGCATCGCCCTGACCGCGCAGGATGCGGCGGAAGCCGTCGAGCAGCTCCGGCGAACGGGCGAGGCGCCGGACATCATTCTGGCCGACTTCCACCTCGACGGCGGCACCGGACTGGAAGCCGTGGCGGCCCTGCGTGCCGCGGCCACCACGCCGGTGATCGTCATCACGGCGGATCACACCGCCGAGGTGCAGCGCGAGGTTCGCGCACGCGGCTATGCCCTGCTGCGCAAGCCCCTCAAGGCCGCGGCGCTGCGCGCGCTCATGTACCAGCTCACGCTGCAGCGCGCGGTGGCTGCGGAGTAGCCCCCGGCAGGTCAGTTCGGCAGGCGCGGCCAATCGGCGGCGGTGCCGATCTTGCTGATGGCAATGACCGCCTGCGTGCGGCTGTCGACGCCCAGCTTCTGCAGGATGGCGGACACGTGCGCCTTGATGGTCGCCTCCGACACACCAAGCTTGAACGCGATCTGCTTGTTCAGCAGGCCCTCGCCCAGCATCATGAGAACGCGCACCTGCTGCGGCGTGAGCGTGGAGAGCCGTGACACCAGCTCGGCCGTCTCGCCGGTCGGCACATTGCTCAGATCCAGGTCGGGCGGCAGCCATATCTCACCGCCCATGATCTTGCCGATGGCGTCCCGGATCGCATCCACCGGCTGGGATTTCGGGATGAAGCCGGACGCACCGCAATCGAGACAGTGCCGGATCGTTCCCGCATCGTCGCTCGCCGAGACGATGGCGACCGGCACTTCCGGATGCTGGGCGCGCAGATAGAGCAGGCCCGAGACCCCATGCACCCCGGGCATCGAGAGGTCCAGCAGGATGAGGTCGATGTCACTGGTGGCTGCCAGGCGCTCGGTCAGCTCGTCGAGGGAGCCCGCCTCCAGCACCTCGGCATCGGCGAAGGCGGCGCCGAGGGCTTGGCTCAATGCGCCGCGGAACAGCGGGTGGTCGTCAACAATGATGAAGCGATAACCCGCCATACGGCGCATCCAAGCGGTGATCGGACCGAGCGACAAGTCCCTGCATGCGCATCGTCTGTGAATTGCTGCAGCATCCGAGCCTAGCGGTTTTCGGCAGCGTTGGCTAATCTTGCCGCAACCTATGCCTAAGAATTCGGCGGACGGTGAGGGCACAAGCGGGGGTTCCGGCACGCCCCACTGCAACCATGAATCGGACGCAACCTGAGACGTCCACCCCTCCATGCCGGAGGGCGGCCGGCAGCCGCCTCCCGGCACCACCATAGCGGAAGGACTGCCATGATCGAGTGGAGCGAACGCAAGGCGTACTGGCGACACACCAAGGTGCAGATGCTGACCAGCCTTCTGCCGTTTGTCGCCGCGCTGATCGTGCTGCCGCTCTACGCGGATGCGCTCAACGGCAAGCGCGTGCTCGGCATCCCGCTCGGCTACTTCCTCGCCTGCCACGGGCTTCTGGTCATCGCCCTCGTTACGGTGGCGGTGTTCGTCAACCGCCAGGATGCGATCGACCACTGGCACGGCGCGCACGAAGACATCTGAGCACCATGGCTTTCACCGCGCGCACCCGCCTGGTGAACCCACGGCTGGGAACCTACTTCGGCATCTTTGCTGCCGCCTTCGCATCGCTGGTGCTGATGGCGCTGATGTTCGAGCAGCTCGGCACGGCCGATCTGGTCGTGCGGCTGTTGATGTTCGGCGGCCCCATGGCCCTGTTTGCAAGCATCGGCCTGTTGGCTGTTGCGCGTGAGGCCAGCGACTATTTCGCCTGCGGGCGCAGGGTGCCGGCGTTCTTCAACGGCCTGGTGCTGGCCATCAGCGCGCTTGGCGGCTCGGGCTTCCTGGCGCTCACCGGGGCATTCTTCAGCGTCGGCTTCGACGCCTTGTGTCTGAGCCTAGGGGTGGTCGCGGGCTTCGTCTTCATGGGCCTGCTGCTGGCGCCCTTCCTGCGCAAGTTCGGCGCCTACACCATCCCGACGTATCTTGGCCGCCGCTTCGAGAGCCAGTTGCTGCGGGTGATCTCGGCGGCCGTCCTCACCGTGCCGCTCCTTCTGCTGCTGGCGGCAGAGGCCCGCTTCGCCGCCTATGCCGCCGCCTGGCTGACCGGCCAGTCCGAGCGCCTTATGGCCGTTGCCGTCGTGGCCTGCGTCGCGGCCACGATCATTGCCGGGGGCATGCGCTCGCTCACCTGGTCCAGCTCGGCCAAGGCCATTGCCGCATTGTTTGCGCTCGCCGTGCCGGCAACCATCGTCGCCATCCTGATGTCAAACCTGCCGCTGCCGCAGATGACGCACGGCAACGTTCTGCGCACCCTGGCGCGCACCGAGGGCGTCCGCGGGCTGCCGATCTTCCTTGCGCCGACGCTGGCCCTCGATTTTCCCGGCGAGGGCCTCGAGCCGCTCGCCAAGCGCTTCATCCAGTCCTTCGGCAGTGTGGGAAGCCTGGCGTTCACGCTCATGACCCTGGTGGCGGCCGCCGGCATCGCCTCCTCGCCGTCGCTGCTGGCGCGCCCCGGCTCGACGCCGGGCGTGTACGAATCGCGCAAGTCGTTTGGCTGGGCGGTGCTGGTCTGCGGCCTGGTGCTCCTCACGCTGCCGGCGGTGGCCGTGTTTCTGCGGGCGCTGCTGCTGGATCAGGTGATCGGCCAGCCCGTCGACCGCCTGCCGGCCTGGTTCCAGTCGCTGCAGCGGGTCGGCATCGCCCGCGTCGACACCACCGAGCCGACCGTCAGCTTCACCAGCGTCAGCTTCGAGCGCGATGCGGCCCTGTTCGCCCTTCCCTATGCCGCCGGCTTTCCCCAGGTGCTGGTCTACCTGGCGCTTGCGGGTGCCCTGGCCGCCGCCCTTGCGGCGCTGGCGGCCGCGCTCCTGTCGACCGCTACCATCCTGTCGGAGGATGCGGTGCACGGAATGCGGCCCGAGACGGCGCCGGACAGCGCGCGCATTGCCACCGCGCGCGTGGCGCTGGTGGGAGTGGCCGCCGTGGCCGCCTGGCTTGCCATCGCGGCACCGGCCGATCCGCTCAAGCTGTTCTTGTGGTCCCTCAACTTCAGCGCGTCGGCCGCTTTTCCGGTGCTCGTGCTGTCGGTCTGGTGGAAGCGGATCAATGCCTGGGGCGCTACCATGGGGATGCTGACCGGGCTCGGCGTGGCGGCGCTGGCCATCCTGGTGGGCGAAGCCGACGCCTGGCCGTTGCCGAGCACGCTCGCTGGCGCGGTGGGCCTGCCAGCGGGCGCCGCGGCGGCCATGGTCGCCAGTCTGCTGACACCGGTGCCCAGCCGAAGCCTGATCAATAGCCTGAACGAGATGCGCGTACCCGGCGGCGAGACGCTCTATGACCGCGAGGTGCGCCTGCAGCGCCTCAAAAGTCCCGCGCCGACGTGAGATGTCCGCCTCGTAACTTGCCTTGTGCCGCGGGGCGCCTGTAAGCAATAGAACCCATGCCGGGTTCAGGAAGACAACGGGACAGCACGGACGATGTCTGCACGCGAGCGGCTCGTACTTTTTCCTCCCATCGAGCCTTTTCGCCACGAGCGCCTCACGGTCAGCGGCGGGCACGAGATCTATTATGAGGAATGCGGCAACCCGCGCGGCAAGCCGGTCATCATCGTGCATGGCGGCCCGGGCGGCGGCTGCAACGCCACCATGCGGCGCTATCACGATCCGGCGCGCTACCGCATCGTTCTGTTTGACCAGCGCGGCTGTGGCCGCTCGTTGCCGCATGCCAGCCTCGAGGCCAACACCACCTGGGACCTCGTTGCCGACATGGAGCGGCTGCGCATCCACCTCGGCATCGAGCGCTGGCAGCTGTTCGGGGGCTCCTGGGGGTCGACCCTGGCGCTGGCCTATGCGCAAACCCATTCCGCACGCGTGAGCGACCTCATACTGCGCGGCATCTTCCTGTTGCGCCGCGAGGAGCTCGTTTGGTTCTACCAGGCCGGTTGCGGCTGGCTGTTCCCCGAGGCATTCGAGGAATTCCGCAAGATCATCCCGCCGGACGAGCGCGGCGACATGATCGCCGCCTACTATCGCCGCCTCACGCACCCCGAGCGCGACGTGCAGATTGCCGCCGCCCGCGCCTGGTCGATCTGGGAGGGCAGCACGTTGTCGCTCATGCAGGACCCCGAGCGCCTGAAGCTGTTCGGTGCCGACACCTATGCCATCGCGTTTGCGCGCATCGAGTGCCACTATTTCATCAATCGCGGTTTTTTCGAGCGCGACGACCAGCTGCTGGCCAATGCGCATCGCATCCGCCACCTGCCCTGCACTATCGTGCACGGCCGCTACGATGTGGTGACGCCGGTCAAGAGCGCCTGGGACCTGGCCCGGGTATGGCCGGAGGCCGAACTGCGCATTGTTGGCGATGCAGGCCATGCCATGACGGAGCCCGGCATCGTGCATGAGCTGGTCGGCGCCACCCGCCGGCATGCCAACGTGGCCTGTGCCTGAGGCGGGCTCGGCCAGCCCTTCACTCCGGGTTAAGGAAACGGCTCAGTCCGAGCTGCGCCGGCGATTCCGCAGCTTCTCGCCGCAATTGCCGCGCCCTATGCTGCGGGTCGAGCATCAGCGGATGGAGCGATCGATGGCGATACTCAAGAGAGGTCTGGCCGGAGAACCAGTGCGCCGCCTGCAGGCAAAGCTTGGCGTTCCGGTCGACGGCGAGTTTGGACCGAATACGGAAACGGCTCTCAAGAAGTGGCAGACGGACAAGGGGCTTGCCGCCGACGGCATCGCCGGTCCCGACACCTTCATGTCCATGGGACTCTACGAGCTGATCCTGCTCAAGCCGGGCACGCGCGGCGATACGGTCAAGGCGCTGCAGCAAAAGCTCGGCGTCGGCGCCGACGGCCAGTTCGGCCCCGGCACCGAGAAGGCGGTGCGCGAGTACCAGCAGAAGAACGGCCTGACCGCCGATGGCATGGCAGGGCCCGCAACGCTGGCGCAGATGAAGCTCTTCAAGGAGGTGACCGCAGACACGGTCAAGTCGTCCCAGGTGCCCGCGTCCTCGATCCCCGACGTGGCCGGCGCGGCAAAGAGCGTCGCTGCCGATGCAACGGCCGGCGTGCGCAGCATCTGGGACACGATCAAGAGCGTGTTCAAGTAGCACGCCGTGCGCGAGCATCCTCATCCCGGAATTCTGCGCAGCAGAATCTCCGGGACCCAGGGCCGCAAGCCCCGCGCATCGCCCCGGGACCCGGCTCTCGCGCTGCCGCGCGAGGCCGGCATGACAAACACCACCGGCCCCGCAGCGGCGGCCCGCTCGAGGTTGGGAAAGACGGAGCCGGGCGTCCCGAGCCCGTTTGACCTTGAGTTCGCGTGATGGGCAGGGAACGCCCAGGCTCGCCGGCATCCGGGCCCCTTCACGGCGATCCGCTGGTCTGGCGGCCACGCCCGTGGAGGCTTGCGGACTGCGGCCCCCGGATCGAGGCTGAGGGGGCGCACCGCGCGGCAGCATCCCCTCGTGACCCGAGGCCGCGCGACTATGGCACGCCCCGCACCCGGCGGGGATAAGTGCCATCGTGCCGGCGTGTGCGGGCGCCTGGCTACAGGCGCGTGCCCACATAGTGCAGCGCGATCTCGCGGCTGTGCGGGCGGTCGCGATGCTCGACCAGGTACACCGCCTGCCAGGTGCCGAGCACGCCCCGCCCTGCAACCACCGGAATGCCGAGGCTGGTGCTGGTGAGCATCGACTTGATGTGTGCCGGCATGTCGTCCGGCCCCTCGAGGTTGTGGTGGTATCGCCCGCTGCGAGGGGCGGTGCGCTCCAGGGCCTCGGTCAGATCGCGCAGCACGGCCGGGTCGGCATTCTCCTGGATCGTCAAGGATGCCGACGTGTGGCGCACGAAGATCGTCATGAGGCCATCGCCGGCGCCGATCGACTGCAGCCAGCGGGCAAGGGCGCCGGTCACATCCGTGTACCCAGGCCCTTTGGTATCAATGATGAGGCGATGCTGAGCCTGTTGCAGCATGGGCGCTCCAGCGGTCTCGGAGCCGTCGGCGTGTCGCCCGGCGGATTCAACACGGTCCCTGCCTCCCTGCAAGGCATACCGCATAAGTTGCAGTGCATACAAATCTGCGACAGGGCTTAACCGAAACTTTACGGGGGGTTGCGACCTTGGACTGCGAGCTTTTGACCTTGTGCCCGCGTCCCCAGCACTTGCGCACATGCCTTCGGCGGCACGAACGGAGCGGTTCGCAGCACGCTTCGGTGACCCTGTCGGAGATGCCCGGCACGCGCGCCTTTGCAATGCATGTTTGGCTGCAGGGAGTGTCATGCCGTCGTCCGGTCGCACCGCGTCACGCCGCGATCGCCCCAAGCGCGAAAGCGCCTCCCGCAGCAGCGGGAGGGCAAGGACGGAGCACGCCCCGGTCGAGCCGCCGCGCTACGAGCCCTGGGATCCCCAATCGGCCGAAGCACTGACGCGCCTCTATGAGTCCGGCGAGGGCTATCTGCATCCTCGGCCCGAGGACGCGCGTGCGCGGCGCCGGCGGCCGCTCGAGCCTGAGGCGCCCGCCGCGCCGCAGGCAGGTCGCGACAATGCCTGGCTGGAGGCGCGCCTGGCCGACATTGCGCAACGCCTGCAGGGGTCGCTGGCCGAGATCAATCCGGACAAGGCGGTCGCCCACCTCAATCAGCGGCTGGATGCGATCGAGGCGCGCTTCAACGAGGCGCTGAGCGGAATCGTGCAGCGCTCGGACCTGGATGGCCTGCGCATCATCGAAGCCCACGTGCTGGAGCTGGCCCAGCACGTCGAGCAGACCCGGGGCCGCCTCGATCGCCTCGATGCCATCGACGATCGGGTGCAGGGCATCATGCACCGGCTCGAAGCCGACGACCAGCAACGGCTCGACCAGCTCGAGAAGCTGCTGCAGGACTATAGTGCCGAATGGCGCAGAGGCGAGGAGCGCACCGCCAGCGCCCTCCACAACCTGGAAGGCGCGGTCAACCGCGTCGGCGATTCCCTTGAAGCCATGGAGGCGCAGAGGCCGGCACCGGACCTGGCGCTCCCCCTGCTCGGTACGCCAGACGCCGACCAGCCCGCCATCGGCAGCGATCCGCTGTCGCAGGTGTATGCCGATGCGGCCCGCGTGCTCGAGCCGAGCCCCTACCGCTCGCCGCTCGATGCGGCCGACTATGTGCCCAAGGTCGAGCCTGCGACCGAAGCGCCGCCCCCCGGGCAGACGCACGCGTTGCAGTCCCTCCGCGGCCGGCTCGCACGGCACGCAAACAACCCACGCCCGACACAGGTGCAGGCGGCGCAATGCGCACCCGGCGAGCAGCCGGCCGAGCCCCCGGCGCAGTCCGCCGCCCCGGCGGCCGCGCCAGCGCCGGCTCGCACGCGGGCGGGCTTGCTGATGGCGGGCGGCATCACCCTGTTTGCCGTGGTCGGCTATCTGCTGGTCGAGGCCGTCATGGTCACGTCGGCGGCACCGCGCCGTCCGGCCGGGGCCGAGCACAGCGCCCGGCCCGCGGAGGCGAAGGCGGCTGTGGCGCCCCAGGATCGGCTGGAGGCAGCATCCGGATCGTCCACGGTTGCCAGAATCGAAGCCATCGGCACGGCCATGGCGGCTGCCTTCCGTCGCCGTGAGGGGGCCACGCCACCGCCGCCCATCGAATCCACCGCCTCCATCAGCCGGGACGTGCCCGCGCCGGGCGACGAGGCCGTGTCTCAGGTAATGGCGGCGCTGCCGATGACGATCGGGCCGGCCTCGCTGCGACAGGCCGCCATGCGCGGCGATCCTGTGGCCCAGGTGGAGGTGGCCTCGCGCTTTGTCGCCGGGCACGGCGTGGACCGCGACCCGCAGCAGGCCCTGCAGTGGTATGGACGTGCCGCCACCCAGGGGTCGGCCGTTGCGCAGTACCGGCTGGCGGCCTTGTACGAGCGCGGCCTGGGCGCGGCCCGCGACACCGAGCGCGCACGCGTGTGGTACACCCGCGCCGCCGAGCAGGGCAACGTCAAGGCCATGCACAATCTTGCCGTATTGAGCGTCAGCGGCGGCCGGTCGGACTACGCCGCGGCGGCGAAGTGGTTCGCGCAGGCGGCCGAGTTCGGGCTCACCGACAGCCAGGTGAACCTGGCGATCCTCCACCAGAGCGGCTTCGGCGTGCCGAAGGACCTGAAGCAGGCCTACGCGTGGCTCGCACTGGCCGCGCGCGGCGGCGACCAGGAGGCAGCCAGCCGCTTGTCCGAGGTCAAGTCCTATCTCAGCCCGGCCGAGGTCGCCGCCGCGGATGTCGCGATTGCGGCCTGGCGCGCGCGCATCCCCGATCCCCGCGCCAACGAGACGGCAGCCGCCGTCCTCGACAGCCAGTAGGTCGTCGCGGGGCGCGGCTGCCCGGCTCCGGCGATGCGCGAACGCCGCAGGGCGTCGGCGATCTTTGAGCGCGCCGTGTCCGCCACTCGCTTTTGTCGCGCAGAAGGCTTGCAATTCGATGCCACATGGTGTCGATAGCGAGGGCGGGAAGTTCGCGGCCGTCAAGAGGCCAAACGGGCCGCCGGGCAAGTCCGGGCGGGCCAAAGTTGCAAGTCTCTTGGGCCGGCGCGGGTTCGACGCCGACGTCGTTGCGCGGGGTCCATCTCAGACCTGATCTGTGTCGCTGGACCAGCCGATCACGCCGGCTTGGATTGCGCCTGCGGTCGCTGTCCGCGCGGCAGCCGGGCCCCCGGGTGTCACCGCCTTGTGGACTCAGGTCGCATGCAGCTTTATCTGCCCGTCGCCGAGATGTCGGCAAATGTCTTCATTTTCCTTGCCATGGGCGGGGCGGTGGGCTTCCTCTCGGGCATGTTCGGTGTCGGCGGCGGCTTCCTGATGACGCCGCTCCTGATCTTTGCAGGCATCCCGTCCGTCGTCGCCGTCGGCACGGAGACCGCGCAGATCCTCGCCTCGTCCGTGTCCGGCGCGCTGGCGCAATGGCGCCGCCGCAACGTCGACGTCAAGATGGGCGTGATCCTGCTCTCGGGCGGCCTCGTGGGCTCCGGGATCGGCGTGGAGATGGTCAAGGTGCTTCGCCGCGTCGGCGTGTTCGATGTGTTCGTCGCGGCCTGCTATGTCACCTTCCTGGGCGTGATCGGCACGCTCATGATGATCGAAAGCACCAACGCCATTCGGAAGACCCGCGCCGGCCGGGTGGTTTCCGGGCGGCGCTCGGGCCAGCACAACTGGGTGCATGGCTTGCCGCTGAAGATGCGGTTCAACCGCTCCAAGCTCTACATCAGCGCCATTCCGCCGCTGCTGCTCGGCTTTTTCGTGGGTCTGCTTGCGGCCATCATGGGCGTCGGCGGCGGCTTCATCATGGTGCCGGCCATGATCTACCTTCTGCGCATGCCGACGAACGTCGTGGTCGGGACATCCTTGTTCCAGATCGTGTTCCTGACGGCGGCCACCACGGTGCTGCATGCCTCCCAGAACTACAATGTCGACGTCGTGCTGGCAGTGATCCTGATGGCGGGCGGGGTGATCGGCGCACAGTTCGGCACGGTGGCCGGCGAGCGGTTGAAGGGCGAGCAGCTGCGCTTCCTGCTCGCCGCCTTCATCCTGGCCGTCTGCGCCCGCTTCGCCTGGCAGCTGATTGCGCCGCCATCCGAGTTCTACTCTCTCGCGGGGGGCATCTGATGCTCGGGCGCTCCCGCAGGAGGCGGATGCTGGCGGGTCTGGCGCTCGTCTGCACGGGCCTTGTCGTGCTCGGCATCGGGGAGACCGCAGCCCAGCAGCAGCCGCGGCGCAAGGCGCCTCCGCCCGTCGCCAAGGAGGCGCCGCGCAGTGGCGAGACCACTGTCAAGCGCGAGCAGCAGCCCGGCGCGCGCGAGTCGGTGGAGGCCGATGTTTCGGCGCGCACTGTCGCGGTCACGTCCAGCTTCAACGGCACGGAGATCGTCATCTTCGGCGCCATTGATGGCAGCCAGCAGCCGAGCGCCGAGTCGGGCTACTATGATGTCATCGTTGTCGTGGAGGGCGTGCCGAGCCGGCTGGTGGTGCGGCGCAAGGGCAATGTTGCCGGCCTGTGGCTCAACACCGCGTCTGCCACCTTCGACAACGTGCCGAGCTACTATGCCGTCGCCTCGACCCGCCCGATCGACGAAATCGCGCCGGAGGACTTCCGCGCCCTGCACGGCATCGGCTTGAAGCATCTCAAGTACACGCCCGCTGTGGGCCAGAGGCACCCGCTCTCCAGCGAGGACATCAAGGAGTATCGCGACGCGATCATGCGCCTCAAGCGCAGGGACGGCCTCTACCTCGACCGTCCCTATGGGGTGATCTTCACCGGCAAGAGCATATTCCGCGCCAGCATCGTGCTGCCGGCCAACGTCACCGTCGGCCCGTTCGACACGCGCGTGCTCCTGTTTCGCGATGAGAAGCTGCTCAGCCGGTTCTCGGTGCGCCTCACGCTGGAGCGGGAGGGACTGGAGCGCTATCTGCACGCCTTCGCCTACCGCCTGCCGGTGCTCTACGGCATCGTCACCGTGATGATCGCCGTCGGCGCCGGACTTCTCGCCTCAACCATCTTCCGCAAGGCATCGCACTAGCTGCTTGCTCCAGGACTGAGGCGGGCGCGCTTGCGCTCAGTCCACCCTCCGGGACCGAACATCCACGCCGCCGATTCGCCCCGCCGTCCTTGATGCGGCATCAAGCCCCTCGATCACCTCCGGCAGCGTCTGGGCTGCACGGGCCGCCCGGCCTGTAGCTCGTCGAGCCCGGCCCTTGGCTATAGCATCGGCAGTTCATGCATTCATATATGATTATATATCAATAGTTTATATGTAATTGGATGCAAAATGCAATTTCTACTTGCCCGCCGGTCGATCACCGCCCTATGTTCGCTCAAGGGGTCGCGCGCTGGCGACCGAGGGGCCGGGGTTGAGCCGGGGTGCATGATGAGCCGTTCGATACGTCTGGGCATGCTGACGCCGTCCTCGAACACCGTGCTCGAGCCCATGACCCAGGCCATGCTCTCCGGTCTTGCCGATGTGACGGTGCACTTCTCGCGCTTCAAGGTGACGGAGATCGGCCTGTCCAGTCAGGCGCGCGGACAATTCGATGAGGCGGAAATTCTCAACGCCGCCGAGCTTCTCGCGCATGCCAAAGTCGATGTCATCGCCTGGAACGGCACTTCGGCGGGCTGGCTCGGCTTTGATCGCGACGAGCGGCTGTGCGAGCGGATCGTGGCGCTGACGGGGATCCGGGCTTGCACGTCGATCCTCGCGTTCCACGAAATCTTCAACATTCACAAGCATCGGCAAATCGGGCTCGTCACGCCCTACACGCGCGATGTGCAGGATCGCATCATGGCGAACTGGCAGGGCGCCGGATTTGCCTGCACGGCCGAGCGCCATCTCGGCCTGAGCGAGAATTTCTCCTTCGCGGCGATTGGAGAGGCGCAAGTGGCCGGGCTGGTGCGGGAGGTTGCCCGCGAAGGGTGCGAGGCGGTGGCCATCGTCTGCACCAATATGCAGGGGGCGCGCATTGCGGGAGCGCTCGAGCAAGAGCTCGGCATTCCGGTCTACGACTCGATCGCGACCACGGTCTGGAAAAGTCTGCAGCGGGTGGGTGTCGATTGCGCGCGCGTGCGCGGCTGGGGCTCCCTGTTCGATGGCTCTCCGCTTGGCGCTCAGGCCCACGGCGCGGGCGATGGTGCCGCCCAACGCGGCCGGATGCTGACGACTGGTCGGTGAGCTCCATGAGCTGTGCGTGCGCACCTTGCTGCCTTGCCGAGTTTCTCACGGCGGTGTGCGGGCCGCACCGGTGCCGCGAGGTCGACGTGCGCATCCTGGCCCTTGCGAGGGTGGAGGCGCGACCATGACGCGCGCACAGCGGCCGTTGAAATTGGGGAGCGCGCGCAAGGCGCGGCTTCGCGTCGTCCGCTCGGGCTTGCATGAGGAGGCGGCGAAACGGTTGCGCGCGCTCATCATCCGGGGCGACCTCAAGCCGGGCGAGCAACTTATCGAGGCGGATTTGTGTGCGGCGCTCGGAGTATCCCGGACGCCTCTGCGGGAGGCCTTGAAGCTGCTCGCGGCGGAAAGCCTCGTCGAGCTTCGCCGCAATCGCAGCGCGATCGTGACGCCGATCCGGCGCGAGGACATCGACGAGCTGTTCGAGGCGGTGGCCGGCATCGAGCGCTTCGGAGCCGAGCTGGCAGCCGTCCGCATGACGCAGCGGGAGCACGAGAGGCTGACGAGCCTGCAGGAGCGCATGGAACGCCATCACGACGTCGGGCAGTTGCAGGACTATTTCGAGCTCAACCAGCAGATCCACGCCTTCATTCTGGCCTGTGCCCGCAATGGTGCGCTCAAGGCGACGCACGACGGCTTGATGGCGCGGGTCGAGCGTGCGCGCTTCTTCGCCCTGTCCTCGCAGGTGCGCTGGGCCGAGTCCGTTGAGGAGCACCGCGCGATTATGCAGGCCCTCGCTGCCCGGGATGGCGAGACGGCCGGCCGGCTTCTTGGCCACCACGTGCAGCGCACCGGGCAGGTGGTGAACAACATCCTGCACGGCGAGACGGCGGACGCGCGCGGCTCCGATCCGCACCGAGCCGCCGGGGATGACATGGTCTTGCCCAGGGGGATCGTGCGTTGAAGATCCTGCTCATCAATCCCAACACCACCAAAGGCGTGACCGAGCTGATGATGGCGGCCGGGCAGAGCGCCGCTGCGGCCGGCACCGAGCTCAGTGCCGAGACGGCGCCGCGCGGCGTGCCGTACATCGCGACGCGGGCCGAGGCGCAGATCGGGGGAGCGATTGCGCTCGAGATGCTTGCGGCGCGGCACCACGAGGTCGACGCGGCGATCATTGCGGCATTCGGCGATCCAGGGCTGTTTGGAGCGCGCGAGCTGTTCGACATTCCCGTCGTGGGCATGGCCGAGGCCGCCATGCTCACGGCCTGCATGCTGGGGCGGCGCTTTGCGATCGTCACCTTCGCGCGCGCGCTCGGCCCCTGGTACCGGGAATGCGTCGAGATGCATGGGCTCAAGGAGCGCTGCGCAGGCCTTCGGATGCTCGACGACGCGTTCGGCTCCATCTCACAGGTGCAGGAGGAGAAGGAAGCGCTTCTCGTCGATCTCGCCAATCGCGCGGTGCAGGAGGACGAGGCGGACGTGATCATTCTGGCGGGAGCACCGCTTTCGGGTCTCGCCCGCAAGGTCAGGGACCGCATTCCGGTGCCGGTCGTCGACCAGGTGGCTGCGGCCGTGAAGCAGGCCGAGGCGCTGGTCGCCCTCAAGCCGCGCAAGGCGGTGGCCGGAACATTCCGCCGGCCCGATGCCAAGCCGACCAAGGGCTTGGCGGAGCCTCTCGCCAGCCGCATCGAGCATCGCCGCCAAGGCGACGGCTCCGCGCATGGAGGTCCGCGCCCATGACCCAGTTCGAGGTGATCATTCGCGGCGGCACGGTAGCAACCGCGTCCGACACCTTCGCCTGTGACATCGGCATTCGCGATGGGCGCATCGCCGCGCTCGGCGACGCTCTGGGGAGCGCAGACAACGTGATCGACGCGGCCGGCAAGCTGGTGCTGCCCGGCGGCATCGACAGCCATGTCCATTTCGCGCAGCCCTCCGGCCCCGACGTCGTGATGGCCGACGGCTTCGAGAGCGGCACGCGCTCGGCGGCCATCGGCGGCAACACCACGGTGCTGCCGTTCTGCCTCCAGGAGAAAGGCCAATCCCTGCGCGAGGCCCTCAAGGCCTACCACGCCGAGGCCGAAGGCCGCTGCTACATCGACGTATCGTTCCATCTCATCATCGCTGATCCGACCACGCATGTGCTCGGTCAGGAGCTGCCCGCGCTGGTCGAGGACGGCTACACCTCGTTCAAGGTGTTCATGACCTACGAGGGTCTGGCACTTTCCGATCGCGAGATGCTCGAGGTGATGGCCGTCGCGCGCGAGACCGGCGCCCTCGTCATGGTGCATGCCGAGAACTATGATGCGATCCGCTTCCTCACCGATCGGCTCGAGCGCCTGGGCAAGACGGCCCCCCGATACCACGCCACCTCGCGCCCCATTCCGGTCGAGCGCGAGGCAACCCATCGCGCCATCTCGCTGGCTGAGCTTGTGGACGTGCCGGTGATGATCGTGCACGTCTCCAACCGGCAGGCCATGGACGAGATCCGGCGCGCCCAGATGAAGGGGCTCAAGGTCTATGGCGAGACCTGTCCGCAGTATCTCGTCCTGACCGAGCGCGACCTTGAAGGCCTCAACATGGAGGGCGCGAAGTACGTCTGCTCGCCGCCGCCGCGCGACGAGGAGAGCCAACAGGCGTGCTGGGAAGGTCTCCAGCAGGGCGTGTTTTCGGTGTTCTCATCCGACCATTGCCCGTTTCGCTACAACGACCCGCGCGGCAAGCTCGCCTCCAAGGGGCGCACGAGCTTCCGTTGGGTGCCGAACGGCATTCCAGGTGTCGCCACGCGGCTGCCAATCCTGTTCTCCGAAGGCGTGGTCCGGGGGCGGATCGATCTGAACCAGTTCGTCGCTCTGACATCGACCAGCCACGCCAAAACCTACGGCCTCTATCCGCGCAAGGGCACCATCGCGGTCGGCAGCGACGCCGACATTGCGATCTGGGATCCGGCGCGAAAGGTCACGCTCAGGCACAGCCTTCTCGCTGACGCGTGCGATTACACGCCCTACGAAGGGCGCGAGGTCACCGGCTGGCCGGTGTTGACCATGGTGCGCGGCCGCGTCGTTGCGCGTGACGGCGAGGTTGTGGGTGAGAAGGGCTATGGCGCCTATCTGCGCCGCGAAAAATCTCCACTCGCAAAACCGCTGGCGGCGGAGGCCGGAGCCAAGTGAACAGACGGTGCGAGGACAACGTCTGAACAAAACGGTGGTGGAAGGGGAGGAATGGAATGAAGACGCTACGAACAGCCCTTGTGGCCTGCGCGGTCGCTATCGGACTTTCCGGCGCGGCACAGGCGCAGGTGCAGAATTTCCGGATCGCGGGCAACTTTGCGCCGACCCACTCCTCGTCGAAGGCGATGGAGCTGTTCAAGAGCGAGCTGAAGCGTCTGGCGGGCGGCTCGCTCGACGTCGATCTCTTCCCGGGCATGCAGCTCGGCGGCGCCAAGGAGAATGTCGACGCGGTTCGCGCCGGCACCATCTTCGGCACCTGGGTCGGGTCCGCTTTCATGTCACGCCTCGTGCCGGAGGTGGAGGCCGTGAGCCTCCCGTTCCTGTTCGAGAACCGCGAGAGCGCCTTTCGGGTGATGGACGGCCCGGTGGGCGAGCTTCTCGAGCAGAAGCTCGGCGCGAAGGGCTTCACGGCGCTCGGCTGGATGGAGCTCGGCTCCCGCCAGACCACCAACTACAAGCGCCCGATCAAGACCCTTGAGGACTTCAAGGGTCTCAAAATCCGGATGCAGCCCAACGAGACGCATCTCGCGACGTTCCGCGCGCTCGGCGCCAACCCGATTGCCATGGACGTGAAGGAGCTCTACTCGGCGCTCCAGCAAGGCGTGGTCGACGGGCAGGAGAACCCCCATCCCATTATCCAGACCAACCGCTTCTTCGAGGTGCAGAAGTATATCTCGAACACCAACCACTTCTTCGACTTCATCGTGCTCGTCGCCAACAAGCGGCAGTTCGAGGCGCTCAAGCCCGAGCACAAGGAGGTGGTGAAGCGGACCGTCAAGGTGGCGGTCGATGCCCAACGCAAGATGGCGGCCGAGGAGGATCGGGCCGCCATCGAGGACCTCAAGGCCAAGGGCCTGCAGTTCGATGCGATCTCGCCGGAGACTGCAACCGAGCTGCGCAAGGCGACAGCCAGCATCGCCAACGAGGTCAGGAAGCGTGCCGGCGCCGAGCTCGTCGATCGCGTCCTCGCCGAGGCCCGCAAGCAATGACCTCCGGTGCACCGCCTGCGTCGCACGGCGGCTTGGTCGCGGATTTCAGGCGCGGCCTAGACCTTCTCGACTGGATCATCGCCAAGGTGGTCATCGTCTCGATGGCCATCATGGTGAGCGTCATCATCGCGCAGGTGTTCACGCGCTACGCGCTCAATCTCTCGCTCGACTGGGCCGAGGAGATATCGCGCCTGTTCTTCGTCGCATCCATTTTCTTTGCGATCCCGCTCGGCGTGAAGCGCGGTGCGCATGTCGGCATCGCGCTGCTCACGGAGCGGCTGCCGCCGAAGCTTCAAGACGCGTTCTTTCGCGCCATGAACGGGATCGCCATGCTGCTCATGGCGGTCATCGCCTACGAGGCTGCGGTGCTCACCCGCAACCAGTGGGACGAGCCGATGTCGACGCTCGAGTTCAGCGTCGGCTGGTTCATGCTGCCGCTCGCCGTAGGGGCGGCGCACGCCTTCCTTCACCTCCTCAACGGGCTTCTCTCCGGGCAGCCGCAGCGGCAGGAGCTTGCCACCGAATGAGCATGCTGATCCTCTCGAGCTTCCTCGTCATCTCGCTCCTCGGGATGCCGCTCGCCTTTGCGCTGGGCGTGGCGGCCCTCATCGCGCTTTCGGTGGGCGGCGTGGACTTCAACATGCTGCCGCAGCGCATGATGCACTCGGTCAACGCCTTTCCGCTGATGGCGATACCGCTGTTCATGCTGGCGGGCGAGCTGATGATCCGCGGCGGGTTGGCCGAACGGCTGATCCAGCTCGCCAATGCTTTCATCGGCCGGGTGGCCGGCGGGCTCGCCCAGGTCACGATGCTCGCAGGCGCCGGCATGGCGGCGGTGTCCGGCGCCGCAGTCGCCGATGCGAGCGCGCTCGCCACCGTGCTGGTCCGCCAGCTCTCGAAGGTCTACGGCGTCGGTTTTTCGGCCGCGATCGTCGCCGCGGCCGCGAATCTCGGGCCGATCATTCCCCCGTCCAATGCCATGATCGTCTACGCCTACATGGCGGGCAGCTCGGTGTCGGTTGCGGGGCTTTTCCTCGCCGGCGTGGTGCCGGGCATTCTCCTGACCCTCGGCATGATGGTGATCATCTACGTCATGGCCAAGCGGCGCGGCTACCCTCTCACGGGCGAGCCCCTCAGCCTCCGCCACATCGCCTCCGAGATGTGGCGCTCCTGGATGATCCTGCTGATGCCGATCGTCGTCATCGGCGGGATCGTGATAGGCGCCTTCACGGCGACGGAGGGAGCCGCGGTCGCCGTGGCATATGCCCTGCTCGTCGGCTTCTTCGTCACGCGCCAACTCAAGCTGGCGGACTTGCCCGACTGCCTGCTGAAGGCGGCAATCACCACCGCCGTGGTAGGCGCGCTCATCGCCTTCGCATCGGCCGTGACCTTCCTGGTGACCATTGATCTTCTGCCCGCGCGCCTCTCGGTTGCCATTCGCGAGCTGACGAGCGATCCGCTCGTCTTCAGCCTCCTCGTCGCGGCCATGCTGTTCGTGGTGGGCATGTTTCTGGAATCGAATGCCGCCTACATCATGCTGGTGCCGCTCTTCCACCCGATCGCGCTCGCTTACGGGCTTGATCCGCTGCACTTCGGGTTCCTGTTCGTCTTCAATCTCGTGCTCGGCATGCTGACGCCGCCGGTCGGCGTGGTGCTGTTCGTCGTGTGCGGCGTCGCCAACGTCACGATGGGCCAGATCATGCGCCACCTCTGGCCGTTCGTGGCCTTCGGCTTCGGGCTCCTGTTCATGTGCATGTTCTATCCGCCGCTGGTGATCGGGCTGCCGCGGGCGCTCGGGTACTGAGTTTTCTTTCGAGCCAAGCGCCCGCGCAAGGGCGAAGCAGAAGGGGGAACGACATGAAGGCATTCAAGAAGGCATTCAAGCAAAGCCTGGCGCTGTTTGCGGTTCTCGTCATGGCCGCCGGCGCGGCACCGGCGAGCGCCCAAGACAAGATCAAGCTTCGTGTTTTGGGCATGCCGCTTGCCACCGGCAACATCCAGAAGCACAGGGAGCAGCCCTACTTCGAGACGCTCGCCCAAAGGACCGGGCTGCCGTTCGAGGTCGAGTACAAGCCGCTCGATGCGACCGGCATCAAGGAATTCGAGCAGCTTCGGATCATGCGCTCGGGCCTCTTCGACGTTGGAGGGCTGCGTCTCGGCCAGATTTCGCGCGACGAGCCGATGATCCTCGGGCTCGACCTCGTCGGCCTCAATTCCGAGTACGAGACCGCCAAGAAGGTGGTCGCCGCCTACCAGGACGTTGTCGGCCAGCAGCTTGAGAAGAAGTTCAACACCAAGCTTCTCGGAGTTTGGCCGTTCGGGCCGCAGCTCATCTTCTGCAAGCCGCCGATCAAGAGCCTGGCCGACATGAAGGGCCTCAAGGTGCGCATTCTCGACGGCGTCATGGCGAAGTTCATGGAGAAGGTCGGTGCAACGCCCGTCACCATGGCCTTTGCCGAAGTCGCGCAGGGCCTCTCTCTCGGCACTGTCGATTGCGCCGTCACCGGTCCAAGCTCCGCCAACTCGGCGGGTTGGCCTGAAAGCGTGACGCACGTCTATCCGCTCGCGCTGCAAGTCGCGGTTCAGGGCTACGGTATCAACCTGAACGCATGGAACAGGCTCAAGCCTGAGCAGCGGGAGGGACTGCAGAAGGCCATCGCCGCTCTTACGGAGGACATCTGGGCCTATTCAAAGGAGCTGTGGGACGACGCGATGCGCTGCAACGGGGGGCAGGATTCCTGCACCACCGGCCGCAAGTACAAGCTGACGACGGTCGAGGTGAAGCCGCAGGATCGCGAGCTGGCGAAGGCGGCCGTGCGCGAGATTTCCTTCCCCGCCTGGAAGGAGCAGTGCGACGCCGTCACGCCCGGGTGCTCGGAGGCCTGGAAGAAGGCCGTGGGCCCCATCATCGGCATGCATTGAACCCGCCACAGACGGCCGCGCATGGTCGGGCCAAGCGAAACTCGCAGCAGGACGAGATCGCATAGAGCAGGGAGCTGAGCGCGATCCATGAAGCGTTTCGAAGCCGTCGCCGCCGGCGCCTTTGGCGTCGTGTTTCTCACGCTTGCGGTTGCGGTTGCAATCGAGACGGCCATGCGGAAGCTGTTCAATGTCTCGCTGCAGGGCGTGGACGAGTTGGGCGGGTACTGCCTCGCGATCGGAGGCGCCCTGGCCTTTGCTGTTGCGCTGCAGTCACGTGCGCATATCCGCATCGACATCGTGCATGAGCGCCTGCCGCGCGCCTTGCGGGTGGCACTGAATGTGGTTGCGGTCGCGGTGCTGGCGCTCACCGCGCTCGCGCTCCTGCACATGGCATGGATCGCACTCTCGGATTCGATGTTGTTCCAGGCGACGGCGCAAACGCCGTGGGCGACGCCCTTGCGCTATCCGCAGGCGCTCTGGGTGGGAGCACTCGGCCTCTTTGCGCTCTTTGCGCTTCTGCAGGCCATCAGGGTGGCGGCGCGTCTTGCGACCGGCAAGCTTGCCGAGCTCGATCGAGAATTCTCTCCCCGCGGGAGCAAGGAGGAGCTGCAGGAGGAGCTCAAGGACATCCGGCTGCGCGGCGTCGCTGCGGTGAATGCCGATGCGGGGGTCAGGTCGTCATGAGCGCGGTCGCGGTCGGCACCCTCAGCTTTGTCGTCATGGTAGGCCTCATGCTGATTGGCCTACCGATCGCTGCCGTCATGCTGCTTCTGGGCTTGATCGGCGGCATGATCGCCTTCAGCGATGCGTTCCTCAACACGGCTGCATCGGTGCTCTGGGGCACCATGAGCGACAACAATCTCACCGCCATCCCGCTGTTCGTCCTGCTCGGAGAGTTTCTGCTGCGCAGCGGTATGGCCGATCGCATGTACCTGGTGTTCGCCGTTTGGCTCGGCCGGCTGCCGGGCGGCCTGCTGCACACGAACATCGGCTGCTGCGCCCTGTTCGCGGCCACGTCGGGCTCCTCGGTCGCAACCGCTGCCACGATCGGCACGGTGGCCCTGCCATCGCAGCACCGCCAGGGCTATTCGATGCCGGCCGCGCTCGGCAGCATCGCCGCCGGCGGCACGCTCGGCATCATGATCCCGCCCAGCGTCAACATGATCATCTACGGGTCAATGACCAATCAATCGGTCGGGAAGCTGTTCATTGCCGGCATCATCCCGGGCCTGACATTGGCCGGGCTCTTCATGGTGTGGATCTACGTCTCGAGCCGCATGTCGGGGATGCAGCCTCCCCACGTCGAGGTGCCGTGGCGCGAGCGCCTGCGCGTTCTGCGCTACCTTGTCGAGCCGCTGGCGATCTTCGGCATCGTCATGGGCACGCTCTACCTCGGCCTCGCCACCGCAACCGAATCGGCCGCCATCGGCCTTGTCGCTGCGCTCGCCTTCATCCTCTTCCACGGCAAGCTCTCCCGGTCGCTGCTCCAGTCCTGCTTCCTCTCAAGCGCCAAGACCACGGGCATGATCCTGCTGATCGTCACCGCGGCCTTCATTCTCAATCTCGCACTCTCGCTCACGGGTATTGGCGAGGCGCTCACGAAGTTTGTCACGGGCTTTGGCCTGTCCCGCATCGCCCTGCTCCTCGTCCTGATCGTCTTCTATCTTCTGCTCGGCATGTTCATGGACACACTGTCCATGATGGTCGCAACCATTCCGCTCGTTTACCCGGTCATCGTCGCAACTGGCATCGATCCGATCTGGTTCGGCGTCTTTGTCGTGCTGATGTGCGAGCTCGGGCTCATCACGCCTCCGGTCGGAATGAACCTGTTCGTGGTCCAAGGCATTCGCCCCGACAAGGGCGGCATTGACGACGTCATTCGGGGCATCCTCCCTTATGCCGTCATCATGATTGTCTTCGCCTTGATCCTCATCGCCGTGCCCTCGCTCGCGACCTGGCTGCCCGAGCTGATGCGGGGGAGTTGACTGTGCCGCCGCCTCCGCCGAAGCGGGGGACAGCGGCGGTTCGCATCGTCCGCGGCGGGACAGCCATTGGACAAGCTTCGGGCCGAGCCCCTAGGCTCAGGGATCGCAGCGCCTTGATTGCAGGCGTGTTCGCCGCCACAGTGCTCTGAGCGAGGTATCGCTCGCATGGACCAAGTGACGCGCTCCTTATGGGCAGCGGTGCCTTCGGGGCGTCCGAATGCAGTGATGCGGTTCTGCCCGAGACTTGAGGAGTTGCGCCAAAAATGCCTAAGAAAACAAAGACATTGTCCGGGTCAGATCGAGCGGCGGCGTCGCCCAGCACGCCGGGGCCCTCCTACTGGCTGTTCAAAACCGAGCCCGACGAGCATTCTTGGCAGATGCAGAAGGCGCGCGGCAAGAAGGGCGAGCCGTGGACCGGTGTGCGCAACTTCGTCGCCCGCAACAACATGAAGGCCATGCAGCTGGGCGACCTCGGCTTCTTCTATCACACGGGTGACGACAAGGAGATCGTCGGTATCGTCGAGGTCTGCGCGACGGCGCATCCCGATCCGAAGGACGAGACGGGCATCTGGAAATGCGTCGATGTCCGCGCGGTGTGCGACATGCCCAAAGCGGTCACGCTGGCGGCGGCGAAAGCCAACCCCAAGCTTGCCGACATGGCGTTGGTGCGCACCGCGCGGCTGTCGGTGCAACCGGTCAGGCCCGAAGAATGGAAGGAGGTATGCCGCATGGGCGGCCTCGACCCCAAGGCAATCGGCGCCAAGCGATAGCTCCCTTGCCCTCGCGAAGCCCGGCTCGAACAATCAGATCTCGCGACCCAGGTTGGCATTTATGCTTCCGTTCAAGACCGTTCGCGCCCGGGCTGCCAAGCGAAAGGGCGGCGAGGCTGCTCTTGCAGACCTGCTGCCGAAGCTCGCCGGCCCCAAGGCGCTGACCAAGATCAAGGACGATCGCGCTCTTGCGGAAATGACCAAGCGCATCTTTTCGGCCGGCTTCGTCTGGAGCGTGATCGAGAAGAAGTGGCCGGGATTCGAGGACGCATTCCTCCGCTTCGACCCCAAGCGGTTGCTGCACCAGCCCGACGAGTTCTGGGAGGAGCGGGTTGCCGACAAGCGCATTGTGCGCAACCCGCAGAAGATCGCCGCCGTGCGCGAGAATGCGCAGGTCATCGCCGACATCGCCCGCGCGCATGGCAGCTTCGGCAGGTTTCTTGCCGAATGGCCGGCCACGGATCAGATCGGCCTGCTGGAGGTGCTGGCCAAGCGCGGCGCGCGTCTCGGCGGGCGCACGGGCCAGTATTTCCTGCGCTTCATCGGCCGGGATGCCTTCATCACATCCACCGACGTTGTCGCCTGCCTGCGCGACGCTGGGCTCGACATCGCCGAAAGCCCCACATCGAAGAGGGACTTGAAGAAAATCCAGGACCAGTTCAACGTCTGGGCCAAGGAGACCGGGCTGCCGCTGACGCACCTCTCCCGCATCTGCGCCATGTCCGTCGGCGAGAACTACGACGCCAAGACGCTGCGCAGCCGCATTGCCATGGACGAGTAGGCAGCGGCCAGTCTGGAGCGGGCAGTCTGGCATGCGCCATCGCTGGTACCCCGGCGCAGCGCAGGCATGCGTTGCGTCGCTGCGATCGCGCAAGCCTATGCGGTAGATATATTCGACCCATACGACGTGGCACGCCAGAACAGGAGACATGCCTACAGTGAGCGAGATCGACATCCTGCGCCGTGAGATCAAAGTGCTGGTGTTCGACCAGTACGGCACCATCGTCGACATGCAGAAGGGGCTGATGGAAGCGATCACCCCGTTCCTGCGGAAGAAGAGATGGGATGGCAATCCGCACAGCTTCGTCACCTGGTGGCGCCGCACGCATTTCGAGAATTCGATGATCGATGCGCTGTGCGACCGGGGGCACACGCCCTACCGGCAGATCGGGCATCGCTCGGTCTCCTACGTCATGGACCGCTGCGGCATCACCTACACCCAGGACGAGGTGCGGTGGCTCATCAGCCAGATCGAGACGCTGAAGCCGTTCGGCGATGTGGTCGCCGCGCTCGAGATGCTGCGGGCCAACGGCTACAAGCTGGCGATCCTCTCCAACGGCGACCGCGACATGCTCAAGGCGGCGGGTCCCCACATCGGCTTTCCCTTCGACTTCGTCATCTCCGTGCAGGAGGCCGGCTACTTCAAGCCGCATTGGAAGACTTATGCCAAGGCCGAGGAGATCCTCGGCGAGGACCGCTCGAGCTGCCTGTTCGTTGCCAATCACGCATTCGACTGCATCGGCGCCAAATCCTTCGGCATGCGCACCGCGTTCATCGACAGGCGCAAGCGCCCGTTCGGGGAGACGCCGCACAAGGCCGATCTGGTGGTTGCCGATTTCGCCGAGCTGGCCGCCGCGCTGGCACGTACTGCATGAGGCAGGGCGGGTGCGAACGTGAGTGAGCCGGCCCACGCACCCCCCGTGACCTGCGACGTGCTGGTGGCGGGCTCGGGTGCTGCCGGCTTTGCCACGGCGCTCACCGCCAGCCTCCATGGCCTCGACGTGATCATGGTGGAGAAGGAGCCGCTGTTCGGCGGCACCACCGCCTATTCCGCTGGCGTGATCTGGATTCCCGGGAACGCGCATCAGCGCGCCGCCGGGGTCGGCGAGCAGCCGCACGACGCGCTCACCTATCTCATCTCCCATGTCGGCAACCGGCTCGATCGCGCCAAGGCGGAAGCGTTCATCGCCAGCGCGCCGGCGATGCTTAGGACGTTCGAGCGCGAGGGCTTCGTGTCCTACGAGCTGGCGGCCACCTGGGCCGATTACCACCCCGACGAGCCGGGGGGATCGCAGGGTGGTCGCTCGCTGGTTCCCAGCGAGTATGACGGCCGCAAGCTGGGTCCCTGGTTCGACAAGCTGCGGCCGGCCCTCAAGACCATGATGCCGCTGGGGGGCATGATGGTCGGCCGCAATGATCTGCCGCACGTCTTCAAGATGACGCGGTCGGCGCCCTCTGCCCTGCACGTCGCCCGCATGGTGACGCGCCATGCTTGCGATCGGCTGCGCTACAGCCGCGGTACGCGCCTGGTCAACGGCAATGCGCTGATCGCCAGGATGGCGGTGAGCGCCCTCCACCGGGGCATTCCGATCTGGCTGTCGTCGCCGGTCGTGGCGCTGCAGATGCAGAACGGCCGCATCGCGGGGGCAGTCGTTGAGCAGGACGGCCGGCGCGTGGCGGTGGCGGCCCGGCGCGGCGTGGTGCTGGCCTGCGGCGGCTTTCCCGCCGACGAGAGCCTGAAGCGGCGTGTCTACGCTCATCTCGCGGCCGGCAAGAACCACCGTCTACTGCCGCCCCCGGGCAACGCCGGCGACGGGCTGCGGCTTGCGCAAACCGTGGGCGGCCGCTTCCATGACGAGGTGCACCAGCCGGCGGCCTGGACCCCGGTATCGCTGGTGCCGCAGCGCGATGGCTCGACCGTGCCGTTCCCGCATTTCTTCGATCGCGGCAAGCCCGGCTACATCAGCGTCGACCGGTGCGGCCGGCGCTTTGTCAACGAGGCCAAGTCCTATCACGTGTATGTGCCGGCCATGATCGAAGCATGCCGCAACGATCCCGTGGTCGAGGCATGGGTGGTGTGCGACCAGCGAGCCATTCGTCGCTTCGGCCTCGGTGCGCTCGGCCCCGCACCCATGCGCCCCAAGCCGTTCCTCGCCTCCGGGTACATCAAGCGCGGCGATACGGTGGAAGCGCTGGCAGCGGCCTGCGGCATCGATGGCCCCGGCCTGGCCCGCACCATCGCCGCCTTCAATGGGCCAGCCCGTCGCGGCGAGGACCCGCAGCTGCAGCGCGGCTCCGACGCCTACCAGCGCTTCAACGGCGCCCCGGGACACGCCCCCAATCCGTGCATTGCCCCCCTCGATGCGCCGCCCTTCTTTGCCGTGCGTGTGGTGCCGGCTGAGCTGGGGACCTTTGCCGGGATCGCCACCAATGGCAACGCACAGGTGCTCGACCATGGAGGCCACCCGATAGAGGGCCTCTATGCCGTCGGCAACGATGCGGCAAGCGTCATGGGCGGCACTTATCCGGCCGCCGGCATCACCATCGGCCCGGCGCTGACCTTCGGCTACATCGCGGCCCGGCACATGGCGGACGCTTCTGCCTAGCGCACTCTGGCCAGGGCTCGGTATGAGCTGGGTCTCGGAGCGTGCGCAGTCTGCCGGCCCCTGCTGCGGCCCGAAGTTGGCACGATGTGTGCTTGCAAGGTAACGCGTGCCGACAAAAAATCGGCGCGACGGTTTAATGCAGCAGCGCGAATCGCTGTCATTCAGCATACTTTCAGGCAGCGAATGTGAGTCTCGACTGCAGTGCTCGGCCCCGCCCGTATTGGCGCAGACAGCCTGGACTGGGATCAGGTTGGCAGGGAGCGGAATGCGAGAGAGACGCTAGCTTCTCTGCCAATGATTGTGCCCATGAAGGGCCGTCCAGAGACGATCATGAGGCAGCAAATGCAGACGCTCAAGCAGACCGACGAATTTTGGTCGGATAGCTATCGTGGGCACAGCATCGCGACCCTGAACCATGGCAGCGGCTGGCTCGTCTATCTTGACCACGTCCTTCAGCACAACAAGCTTTTTGTAACTGCGGAAGCCGCCGTTGCGTGGCTGCGCAACCAGGTCGATCGGTCGGTCCCCGGGCAGGTGCATTGACCGTTCAGTGCCGCATCCGCGGATGCACTGACGCGCGACGATGCAACCTGCCCAATTGATGTGCAGGCGCTACTTCGCCATCGCGCCGCGCAGCATGCCGATGATGGCCGTCAGGACGCCGCCGCTGGCCCCACCGGCAATGATCTGCCCGATGATGCCGCCGATATCGAGGCCGCCCGCGCGGGTGGATGCGAGTCCCAGCAGCGCGCTCAGGATCTGACCGCCCACGCCACCGCCGATGGCGCCCGCGATGGTGTTTCCCAGCGGCCCGAGATTGATGTCCTTGGAGAGACTGGCTGCAGCGTTGCCGCCAGCCGCGCCGCTGATGAGTTGGATGATCAGGCTGACTATATCCATGGGATGCTCCATTTCTTGCAGCACAGGTCAAGCCGACCCGCGAAGCCTACACCCCGGGAAAATCGACCTGCCAGTCAATTCGCCGGTTTGGTTGCCGGAAATTCAGCAATCGCCACGGCCAGGGCCGGACGGCGCTGGCGATGCCTTGCGTCGCATAGGCAACTCGTCGAGCTCAGGCTGTCACCGTCCCGTGAACCGCCCTGTGCGGCGCTCGACGAACGAGCGCACGCCTTCGCTGGCGTCGTCCGTTGCCATCAGCCGCGACTGCTGGGCGTTGAATTCGCGAACGGCGGCTTGGGGGCCATGGTCGAGGGACAGGCGCGACGACAGGAGCGAGGCGCGTACGGCCAGGGGCGCCTGCTCGGCGACGGTGCGGGCCATGTCCAGGGCGCGTTGCTTCTGGCTGCCTGCCGCCACAACCTCCTGCACGAAGCCCAGCCGCAGGGCTTCGGCGGCGCCGAACGCATCACCGGTGAGCAGATAGCGTTGCGCATTGCCCCAGCCGGCCCGCTCCACCATGCGCACGGTGGCACCGCCGGCCGGCATGATGCCGCGCTTCACCTCGATCTGCGCAAAGCGGCAGTCGTCGGCGGCGACGACGATGTCGGCGGCCAGCATCAGCTCGATGCCGAGCGTGAAGCAGATGCCCTGCACCGCGCACACCAGCGGCTTGGTGCGGATGGGCGGACGCAGGGAGAGCGGATCGACAAGGCCTGCGGGATAGACCGAGCCGCGCTCGCGCATGACGGGGGCAACCTTGTCCAGCTCCAGGCCGGCCGTGAAATGCGGCCCCTCGGCGAATAGCAGGCCCACCCAGGCCTCGTCGTCGCGCTCGAAGGCGGTATAGGCCTCCGCCATCTCGGTCAGCATCTTGGGCGAGAAGCCGTTGCGCTTCCGCGGCCGGTCGATGCCGATCAGGAACATACGATCGATCCGCTCGGTGGTGATGCGGCCATCCGGATAGGCGGTCGTCATGGCGGGCTCCCATTGCGCTGCGGCGTCGTCGCAGCTCATTCCTACCGCGATCGTGCTTGCGCGACGAGCCCTGCTCTGGTGGGGTGGCGAGGCCATGCGAGAGGTTCAATTCATCCAGGCCAATGCCAGGCTGCTGGCGGTGCCGCTGGTGCCGGAGGTGCGTCTGTACCTGGCCGAGGAGTCGATGCCGATCTGGCAGAAGACGGAGGAGGAGCTGGGGCGGATGAACGTGCCCCCGCCCTACTGGGCATTCGCCTGGGCCGGCGGGCAGGCGCTGGCCCGCTATCTGCTCGACCATGCGTCGCGGATGGCAGAGCGCACGGTGCTCGACCTCGGCGCCGGATCGGGGCTCACATCCATTGCCGCCATGAAGGCGGGCGCCGCGTCCGTGCTGGCGGCTGACATCGACCGCTATGCCCTGGTGGCCATTGCGCTCAACGCCCGGGCCAACGACGTCACCGTCGCAACCACAGACGCCGATCTGCTCGCCACCGCACCCGGCCCCTTCGGTGCTGTCCTGATCGGCGACATGTTCTATGAGCGCGCCTTGGCCGAGCGGGTCCTCGCCTTCGTCGAGGTGGCGCACACGCAGGGCACCGAGGTTCTGGTCGGCGACCCGCGCCGCAGCTATTTTCCCAGGGATCGCTTCCGTAAGGTTGCGGAGTATTCCGTGCCCGTCACGCGCGATCTGGAAGACATGGAGATCAAGCACACGGCCGTCTGGCAACTGGCGTGATATCGGCCGTCCGGTAGACGGCCTTGCCCACCCCGGGAGGAGCGTACCCATGAGCTTTGGCACCCTCAATTACTGGCCCATCCTGATCGCCGCGACCGTCAGTTTCGCCTTCGGCGCGCTTTGGTACACGGGCCTCAGCAGGCCGTGGCTGGCGGCACGCGACATGTCGGCGGCCGACGTGGAGAGGGCCCGAGCGGAGACGGGCTCGACACCCCTGCCCTACATCCTCGCCTTCGTCGCCCAGCTCGTCATGGCCTGGATATTTGCCGGCGTGCTGCTGCACCTGGCGCGTGGCGGCGTGCCAGTCACGATCAGGACCGGCCTCATCTCCGGTGCCTTCCTGTGGCTGGGCTTTGTGATCACCACCATGGCCGTCAATCACGCCTTCCAGCGCGTAAAGCCGTCGCTCACATTGATCGACGGCGGGCACTGGCTGGGCGTGCTCCTGATCCAGGGTGCGATCCTTGGCTGGTGGGGCGCGTAGCGCTCCCGGCGAGCCGGCCGATTGGCGTCTGTGCTGCGGCTTCGATTGTGCGCGGAGGGATCAAAAGGGCCTGCCGGATGTCTCCGCAGGGAGCGCAGGGAACTCCGCCGCCCTGGCCGGCGTTGCCATAGCGGTCGCAGATCAGCGTGGGCGTCGCGCATGGCCTTTGCATCGGTGCGGCAGCACGCAATTCCGGTTGCAGTCCGCGCCGGCACCATTGTCGAGACGGACATCCCCGCGCGCCTCGACCGACTGCCCTGGGGCCGCTTTCACACCCTCGTCGTCGTGGCGCTCGGCATCACGTGGATCCTCGATGGCCTCGAGGTGACGCTGGCGGGCGCCGTTGCAGGCGCTCTGCGGCAAAGCCCCGTTCTCCAGTTCAGCAGCACCGACATCGGCTTCGTCAGCAGCGCCTACCTGGCGGGCGCGGTGCTCGGCGCGATCTTCTTCGGCTGGCTGACCGACCGCTTCGGCCGCAAGAGGTTATTCTTCATCACGCTTGCGGTCTACCTGACGGCGACCGCCGCCACCGCCCTGACGTGGAACTTGTGGACCTTCGCGCTCTGCCGCTTCCTGACCGGGGCCGGGATCGGCGGCGAGTACACGGCCATCAACTCCACCATCCAGGAGCTGATCCCGGCGCGGGTGCGCGGCTGGACCGATCTCATCATCAACGGCAGCTTCTGGGTCGGCGCGGCCATCGGCGCCCTGGGCTCGATCATATTGCTCGATCCCATGCTGTTGCCGGTGGACATCGGCTGGCGTGCCGCCTTCGCGATCGGGGCCGCGCTCAGCCTCGTCATTCTGCTGATGCGCATGTGGCTGCCCGAGAGCCCGCGCTGGCTGCTCACGCATGGACGGGCCGACGAGGCAGAGGCGGTCGTCGCCGGCATCGAGCGGGCATTTCGGCGGCAGGGCCATGAACTGGCGCCCGGCCCCTTCACCCGGATACGGCTGCGTGCGCGCACCCACACGCCGCTTGCCGAGGTTGCGGCCACGCTGTTCCGGGCGCAGCGCCAGCGCACATTCGTGGGCTTGAGCCTGATGGCGGCGCAGGCGTTCTTCTATAACGCCATCTTCTTCACCTATGCGCTGGTGCTGACCGAGTTCTACGGCGTCCGGGCCGACCATGTCGGCTGGTACATTCTGCCGTTCGCGGCCGGCAATTTCCTGGGGCCGGTCCTGATCGGGCATCTGTTCGACAGCCTGGGCCGGCGGCCCATGCTCACCTTCACCTATGCGATCTCGGGGCTGCTGCTGGCCGGCACCGGCTATCTGTTCGCCGCCGACCTGCTGAGCGCCGAGGCCCTGACGGTTGCGTGGATGATCATCTTCTTCTTCGCCTCCGCTGCGGCCAGCGCGGCCTATCTGACGGTGAGCGAGACCTTTCCCCTCGAGATCCGCGCGCTCGCCATCGCCTTCTTCTATGCCGTCGGCACGGGGATCGGCGGTGTCGCCGGTCCGCTGCTGTTCGGTGCGCTGATTGAGACCGGGTCGCGCGCGAGCGTGTTCGTGGGTTATCTCATTGGCGCCGCGCTCATGCTCGGCGCGGCTGTGGTTGCGGCGCTGTGGAGCGTGGCGGCCGAGCGCCGTCCGCTGGAGGAGGTGTCGCGGCCGCTGGCACTCGAGGACTAGAGCGAGGCTGTCTCGACCCGGCATGTCGTATGCCGTATGATTTGCCGATGACGAAGCTACTCGAAAAGGCCCTTGAGGCGGTGCGCCAATTGCCGGATAGCAGCCAGGATGAGATCGCCCGTGCCATGCTGGCGCTTGCCGGTGGGAGCGCCGACGGCGAGGCTGTGCCACTTACGGCAGACGAGAGCGCTGCAATCACTCGCTCCAAGACCGCTGCCGCGCGTGGCGAGTTTGCTGCCGAGGAGCAGGTGAAGGCGGTTTGGGCGAAGTATGGGTTGTGAGGCTTCGCTATACCCTCCCCGCCCTCGCCGATCTCGCTGCGATCTTGGCCCACATCGCCGCACGATCGCCAAAAGGGGCGATGCGCGTACATGCCCGCATCAACGCCATCACGCAACTACTGCTGCACCACCCAAGGATCGGGGCGCCTACCAATGATGCAACCATCCGACGGATGACAACGTCACCCTATCCCTACCTTGTCTTCTACGAAGTCGCGGATGCCGAGATGATTATCCATGCCGTGCGCCATGGAGCGCGCGATCCGTTGGGGATGCCTGACCCGGAGTAGCCCCGGCATCCTACGAAGTGGTGGTTGCTCATTCGGGCTCAGTGCCGATAATAGGCCCAGCATCATCTGGTCCGTGGGAGGAAGAGCGCAATGTCGGACAAGGTCTACAACGTGCCCGCCGAGTGGGCGAGCAGGGCCTTCCTCAACAACGAAAAATACCTGGCAATGTACAAGCGCTCGGTCGACGATCCCAACCTGTTCTGGGGCGAGGTGGGCAAGCGCATCGACTGGATCAAGCCCTACACCAAGGTCAAGAACACCTCCTACGCGCCCGGCAACGTGTCAATCAAATGGTACGAGGACGGCACGCTCAACGTCTGCGCCAACTGCATCGACCGGCATCTGAAGACCCGGGGCGACCAGGTTGCCATCATCTGGGAGGGCGACGATCCCACCCACGACGAGAAAATCACCTACCGCCAGTTGCATGAGCGCGTCTGCAAGTTCGCCAACGTGCTCAAGGCCAATGGGGTCAAGAAGGGTGATCGCGTCACCGTGTACCTGCCCATGATTCCCGAGGCGGCGTATGCCATACTGGCCTGCGCCCGCATCGGCGCGGTGCACTCGGTGGTGTTCGGCGGCTTCTCCCCCGACAGCCTCGCCGGTCGCATCCTCGATGCCGACTCCAAGTTCATCATCACGGCCGATGAGGGCGTGCGCGGCGGCCGGCCGATCCCCCTCAAGAAGAACACCGACGAGGCCCTGAAGAAGTGCAAGGGCGATGAGAAGGTGCTGATGGTGCGCCGCACGGGAACCCCCGTTCCCTGGACGGGCGGCCGCGATGTCTGGCTGCACGAGGAGCTGGTCAAGGTCGACGCCCATTGCCCGCCCGTGGAGATGAGCGCCGAGGATCCGCTGTTCATCCTCTACACGTCGGGCTCGACCGGCAAGCCCAAGGGCGTGCTGCACACCTCGGGCGGCTATCTCGTCTATGCCTCGATCACGCATCAGTACGTGTTCGACTATCACGATGGCGACATCTATTGGTGCACGGCCGACGTGGGCTGGGTCACGGGCCACAGCTACATCCTGTACGGACCGCTTTCCAACGGCGCCACGACCCTGATGTTCGAGGGCGTGCCGAACTATCCCACGGCCTCGCGCTTCTGGCACGTGATCGACAAGTGGGACGTCAACACCTTCTACACCGCCCCGACCGCGATCCGGGCGCTGATGGGCGCGGGAGACGATTTCGTCAAGCGCACCGATCGCTCGTCGCTCAAGCTGCTGGGCACGGTCGGCGAGCCGATCAACCCCGAAGCGTGGGAGTGGTATCACCGGGTCGTGGGAGATGGCCGCTGCCCGATTGTCGATACGTGGTGGCAGACCGAGACGGGCGGCATTCTGATCACGCCGCTGCCGGGCGCCACCAAGCTCAAGCCGGGCTCGGCGACCCGGCCGTTCTTCGGCATCAAGCCGGCGCTGGTGGACGAGAAGGGCGCCTTCCTGGAAGGTGCAGCCTCCGGCAACCTCGTGATCCTCGACAGCTGGCCGGGGCAGATGCGCACCGTGTACGGCGACCATGAGCGCTTCATGCAGACCTACTTCGCAACCTACGCGAACATGTATTTCACCGGCGACGGCTGCCGGCGCGACGAGGACGGCTACTATTGGATCACCGGGCGCGTCGACGACGTCATCAACGTGTCGGGCCACCGCCTCGGTACGGCGGAGGTGGAATCGGCGCTGGTCTCGCATATCAAGGTGGCTGAGGCCGCCGTGGTCGGCTACCCGCACGACATCAAAGGTCAGGGCATCTACTGCTACGTCACCTTGATTTCGGGCAATCAGCCGAGCGAGGAGCTGCGCAAGGAATTGGTGACGCACGTCCGGAAGGAGATCGGCCCTCTCGCCACGCCCGATCTCATCCAGTTCGCGCCCGGATTGCCGAAAACGCGGTCGGGCAAGATCATGCGCCGCATCCTGCGCAAGATTGCCGAGGACGATTTCTCCAACCTCGGCGATACATCCACATTGGCCGAGCCGGTGGTCGTGGATGATCTCGTCAACAACCGCCAGAACAAGAAGAAGCAGGCCGCTGGATAAGGGTCCACGTACGCATGCGGCAGACGCACAGCAGCGCGTGCCGCATGCGTATTGGCTCCTGATACCCTTGTAGCGGGCTAAGGTCGGCTCGCCGGCTCGCCGACCAGAGCCCCTTCATCCTTGGTGGGATCACCAAGCCGCGGGCTCGCCCTCGTCCTGAGCCTCGTCGAAGGACGGGCAGCGCCCACCAACGTTCGTGGTTCGACAAGCTCACCACGGGGTCGGCGAAGCCGTCCGCGAGGCAACCTGAACCGGGAGGACTTTACCGCAGTTGATCGAGCCGCACTTGGGCACGGACGATGCCCAAATCGCGTGCCCGGTAGTACAGAGATCGCGCCTTGGTGACATCGGCCGCGACGCCGCGGGTGCCCCATGCCGCCAGCATGTTGGGATCGTAGGTCTCCGCCAGCGCGAACATCATCGATCCTGACGCGGCGCCTTCTCCCGAGGCCAGTATCTCGCGGGCGCCTGGAATGTCGCCGTTTTCAATGCGCCGCTCGGCTTGCGCCAGCATGTCCTCCACCCGCGGCCTCTGGGGTGCGGCCGCCACCTGTTCGACCACCGGCGGCGGCTCCAGTACGACCTGGCGCGACTCGAGGCTGGCCGCCACATACTGCGACGCCACCTCGCTCTTCTCCACCGGACGGACCTGTACCTTCACGGCAGGGGTCCTGATGTCGGCAGTCCTGTGCTCGATTGCCGGCTGCCGGGCGGTCGACGCCCTGGTTTGCGGACCTCCGAGCCACCCGCTGAGCCACAGCACCGCCGGCACCACGACCATCAGACCTGCAACGAGGCCCAGCGCAGCCGCGCCGATCTGCTGGCGGTACCACTTGTCGTCGTCGTTGACCGGGGGCTGGCGCCAGGTGGAGGGGATCGGCATCGGTTCGTCGTCGTGATGCTCGGTGAGTTGGACCCCCGGTCCCGTCGAGGCCCTCTGCGGCGGCGTGTAGGAAAGTGAGGACAAGCCGTCCTTGAACGACGGCGCCATGGCGCGCTGGTTTTGCGACGCCGAGACGAGCGCTGCCAGGCTTGCCAGCTCTGCGCCTGTCGGCGTGCCGGCGCGTTGCCCGGCCTGGCCTTGTGCAATGGATGCCGCAAGAAGCTGGGCTAGCTCTTGCGTAAGGTTTGCGGCACTGCCGCGAATATCGAGAGACTGGCCTTGGGTGTTGCTGCCTTCGGCCTGGTCCAACGGGTGCTGCCCGTCTGCCGAATACGCATCTCTCACCATAACTCCCCTCTTACGCTACGCACTTCCACCAAAAAGCGAAGCCGCGCGGCTCAACGATGCCGCGCCTCCGTTCAGCCCACGAGATAACGACTGCCCGTCCGTCCCCTGAGGCCGTGCGTTCCCTCGCCGGCCTGCCCCGTCAATAGACCGATGGAATATGGCACAAATTATGACGTTAGGCGAGATGGCGTGCGGAACCGCGGCCGCATCCTTCTGCGCTGATATGGCGTATCCGGACAGTGAGGTGTGCTCGGTGGCCGGTCGAGGTGCATATCGACCCTAAAGGCCATGACTGCCGAGCGCCTGGGGAGGGAGCAGGCCCGCAACGGCCTTTGGAGCCCCAAAAAAGCCGAAAAAGGCCCACCACATCCAAAGGAAATTGGTTATAAGCCAACGGCCTCGTCGCCCGATTGCGGGTGGCGGCACAATGTCGGAATAATCCATTCAAAGACCTGATCCGGAGCGACCATGGCCGAACCAGATGACATGCTGGCCAGGGAAATTGATGAAGAGCTGCGGCGTGAGCGGCTGCTGCAGTTTTGGAACAAGTACGGCACCTACATCCTGGCTGCTGCGCTCGCGGTGGTCGTCGGCGTCGGGGGCTACAAGGTCTACGAGAACCGCACGGCGCAGGCCAACGAGGCGGCCAGCCTGCGGTTCATCATCGGGCTGCGCGATTTCGCGGTGAACAAGCCCGCGGAGGCGCAAAAGGCGCTCGAGGAGCTTGTTGCAAACGCCCCATCGGGCTACGTGACGCTGAGTCGGTTGCGCCTGGCCGGTTACGATCAGAGCCAGGGCAATACCACCGAAGCAGTGGCAGCCTACGAGGACCTTGCCAAGGACAGCAGCGTCGATCCGATCTTTGCCGACTACGCCCAGCTCCAGATCGCCGTGTTGAAATTGGAAAGTGCGAGCTTTACCGATCTCAAGAATCGGCTCACTCCACTTGCTGCTGAAAAGAATCCGTGGCGCTACAGCGCCCGCGAGCTTCTAGGCATGGCGGCTTACAAGGCCGGGCGAGCTGCCGAGGCGCGCAACCACTTCCAGCGCCTGATTGCCGATCGTACGACCCCGGCGGGCATGGCGGAGCGTGCGCGTATCATGCTGGCTGTTCTGACCGAAGCGGAGCAGGCCGGTCAGCCGGCGCCTGCCACAGTGAAGCCCGAACCATCTGCCAAGCAGGACCCTGCCAAGGACGGCAAGACGCCGGCCAAGGGTCAAAGTGGCAAGGCCAACTAGAGATACCCAGATCGTGGCTAGCCGGGACAGCACACGCAAGACAGCCCTGGATCAGGCGGGCCTCTGCGCCCGCATCGTCGTGTCGGCCGTCCTGGCGCTGGGTGTGGCCGTGACTGCGGGGTGCGGCGACAGCATGCCCAGGCTGCAGGACCTCAATCCCTTCGCTGAGAAGGAAGTGCCCTTGACGGGCAAGCGCGTTTCGGTGCTGCAGCAGGAAAATGTCACCTCCGATCTCGCCGCGGCCAACAGGCCGATCACGCTGCCGCAGCCGCATGCCAACGATGCGTGGAGCCAGCCCGGCGGCATCGCAACGAACGCGCCCGGCCATCTGGTCCTCAACGGCAGCGTCAAGTCTGCCTGGAGTGCCAATGTCGGGACCGGGTCCAGCTTCTACGGCAAGCTCACCGCCAGCCCGATCGTCTACGATGGCAGGGTATTCACGCTCGACGCCGCTGGCCACGTCACGGCGTTCAGTGCGTCCGGCGGCGGCGTGGCATGGAAGGCAAAGACCACGCCTACCAACGAGAAGGATCACGAGGGCTTCGGCGGCGGCCTGGCGGCGGACGGCGGTCGCATCTATGCCGCGACCGGATTCGGCCTCGTGGTTGCACTCGATGCCAAGGCCGGCAAGAAGCTCTGGGAGAAGAACCTCGGATCGCCGCTGCGCGCCTCGCCCACGGCCGCAGGCGAGCGCGTTTTTGTGGTGTCGAAGGAGGGGCAGGTGTTTTGCCTCTCCGGCTCCGACGGCACCGAGCTGTGGAACTTCCAGGGGCAGTCCGAGCGGGCCAGCATCCTGGTCAACACAAGTCCGGCGGTTGATGGCGACACCGTGATCGTGCCCTATCCGACCGGAGATGTGGTGGCGCTGCGCGTGTCGACCGGCCAGCCCGTCTGGTCGGATTCGCTGGCGCGATCACGCACCGCCTCGTCCCTGAGCGCCATGAGCGATGCGGCCCGGCCGGTCATGACCGGTGGCGTCGTCTTTGCCGTGGGCCACGCCGGCCGCATGATCGCCGCGTCGCAGAAAACGGGAGAGCGGCTCTGGTCGTTGACTGTGGCCAGCATTCAACCCCCGGCAGTGGCCGGTGACAGCGTGTTCGTCGTCGATACCGGCGGCCAGGTGCTGGCCATCACCCGCAACGACGGCAAGATCCAATGGGCCAGCAAGCTGCCGGGCGGCGGCACCTGGTCGGGCCCCGTGCTGGCCGGCCATCGATTGTGGCTGACCTCCAGCAAGGGCCAGCTTGCCAGCGTGGAGGCCAATACCGGCAAGGTGGCGTCAACGCAGGACCTGGGGTCGCCGATCTTCATCGCCCCGGTGGTCGCGGGCGGGCGCATGTACGTCTTGACCGACACTGCCAAGCTGTTGGCCCTCAATTGAACTCAAGCCTGTTTCGCGCTAGGGCTCGGCCCCCGGTCGCTCGCAATTGAACCATGCCACCCATCATCGCCATTGTTGGCCGCCCCAATGTGGGCAAATCGACCCTTTTCAATCGCCTGACGGCAAGGCGTACGGCGCTGGTGTCCGACATGCCGGGGCTGACGCGCGACCGGCGTGAGGGCGAGGCGGTCTTGGCCGGGCACAAGGTCACGGTCATCGATACGGCCGGACTGGAGGAATCTCCACCAGGGTCGATACCGGCGCGCATGCGGGCCCAGAGCGAGGCGGCGATCGGCAAGGCCGATCTGGTGCTGTTCGTGCTCGATGCCCGTGACGGCGTCACGCCGGTGGATGCGGCGTTCGCACGGACCGTGCGTGCGTCAGGCCGGCCGGTGGTGCTGGTTGCCAACAAGAGTGAAGGCCGGGCCGGCACCGAGGGCTTCTACGAAGCGTTCCAGCTCGGTCTCGGCGAGCCGGTCGCCATTTCGGCGGAGCATGGAGAAGGCATCGGCGAGCTGGTGGCCACGCTGCTGGCCGCGCTCGGCCTCAAGCCGCACGACAGGCGCCGCGCCGATCGCAGCGCGGATGCGGAGCGCGACATCGCCGCGGACGAGCAGGGCCGCCCGATCCGGGTGGCCGTGGTCGGCCGTCCCAACGCCGGCAAGTCGACGCTGGTCAATGTCCTGCTGGGCGAGGAGCGCATGATCACGGGGCCGGAGCCGGGCCTTACGCGCGACGCCATCGCCACCGATTTCCAGTGGGGCGACCGGGCGGTGCGCCTGTTCGACACGGCCGGCCTGCGTCGCAAGGCACGCATCACCGAGCGGGCGGAGAAGCTCAGCGCCAGCGATGCGGTGCGCGCGATCCGCTTCGCCGAGGTGGTGGTCGTCCTGGTCGACGCCGAGCATCCCCTCGAGCACCAAGACCTCACCATCGCCGACCTCGTGGAGGAGGAGGGCCGGGCGCTGGTCGTGGCCGTCAACAAGTGGGACCTGGTCACCGAGAAGCAGAAGAAGCTCAAGGAGCTGCGCGATGCTCTCGGACAGCGCTTGGCGCAACTGCCGGGCGTGCCGCTGGTGACCCTTTCAGCCCTCGCCGGCCAGGGCCTGGACAAGCTCAAGGATGCGGTTTTTGCCAGCTACGAGCGATGGAACCGGCGCGTGCCGACCCCTGCGCTCAACCGCTGGCTGGGCGAGGCGCTGGATCGCCACACGCCGCCCGCAGCGCGCGGCCGCCGCATCAAGATCCGCTTCATGACGCAGCCGTCGGCGCGGCCGCCGACCTTCGTGGCCTTCTGCTCCCAACCCGAGGCGCTGCCCAGGGCCTATCTGCGCTATCTGACCAACAGCCTGCGCGAGACTTTCGATCTGCCCGGCGTACCGATCCGCTTGAAGCTGCGCAAGGGCGACAATCCCTTTGCCGGACGCTAAATTCTGTACTGCAGCGAGCCCATGACCGAGGTTCTGTTCTACCATCTGGAGCACCAGCCGCTGGAGCGGGCGCTGCCGAGCCTGGTGGAGCGGGCGCTGGCGCGCGGCTGGCGCGCCGTCGTGCAGGCCGGATCGGAAGAGCGCGTGGAGGCCCTCGACACCTTGCTGTGGACCTATGCAGACGAAAGCTTCCTTCCGCACGGGACCAGGCGTGACGGCAACGCCGCCGAGCAGCCCGTCTTTCTGACGACCGAGGAGGTCAATCCCAACGGCGCAACCGTGCGCTTCCTGGTCGACGGCGCTGAAATCAGCGAGCACGCGGGCTATGAGCGCATCGTCTACATGTTCGACGGCCACGATGCAGGTGCCGTCGCCCGCGCGCGCGCGCAGTGGAAGGCCGCCAAGGCGGCCGGCTGCGAGGTGGCCTACTGGCAGCAGTCGCCGGAGGGGCGCTGGGAGAAGAAGGCTTGAGTGCCGACGCCGACAACGCTGGCCCGGCGCCGCGGACTGCGGCATGATCTCCTGAAAAGACCAGGAGGAGAATGCCATGCCGCTTCCGGCGGAGACTGATGCGTCGACGCCCAAATATCTGCGCGACAAGTACGCCATCATCGGTGTCGGCGAGACCACCTACACCCGCGGCTCCGGCAAGACGACGCGCGCGCTTGGCACTTGGGCGGTGCGCAATGCCATCGAGGACGCCGGTCTCAAGGTCTCCGACATCGACGGCGTGCTCTCCTATCAGTCGGGCGATTCCACCTTCGGCCCCGTCATCGCCGGCGACCTCGGCATCCGCCTCAATTTCTACATGGACGTGTTCGGCGGTGGCTCCTCCACCGAGGCGCTGATCGGCATCGCCATCGGCGTGATCGAGGCCGGCATGTGCAGGACGGTGGTCATCTTCCGCGCCATGAACGGGTTCTCCCAGGTGCGCATCGGCGGCACCGGTGCGCGCTCCGCCGCGCCGGTGACGGGCGACATGCTGCACAACCGCGCCTATGGCTGGCAGAGCGCGGGCCAGCAGTTCAGCCTCACCTTCATGCGCCACATGTACGACTACGGCACCACGCCGGAGCAGGTGGCGGCCGTGCGGGTGGCGCACAGTGCGCACGCCTCCAACAATCCCAAGGCCTATTACAGGAACCGCGTCACGGTGGAGGACGTGCTTGCCAGCCGCATCATCTGCAAGCCGCTGCACCTGCTCGACTGCTGCGTGGAGACCGACAACGCCACCGCCATCGTCATCACGCGGGCCGATCGCGCGCGCGACGGGCGCCACCCGCGCACCCTCATCCGCGCGGTGGCCGGCCGCGTGTGCAAGCCGCGCGCCGACATGCACTACCAGCACGGACCGATCGCGCGTGTGGCCGGCTACCATGCGCGCGACATCCTGTGGCCGAACGCCGGTGTGGGGCCTGAGGATATCGACGTCACGGGCTCCTACGACGCCTTCACGTTCACCACCATGCTGCAGCTGGAGGACTACGGGTTCTGCAAGAAGGGCGAGGGCGGTCAGTATGTGAGCGACGGCACCATCCGCCTTGGCGGCCGGCGGCCCAACAACACCAGCGGCGGGCATCTGTGCGAGGGCTACACGCACGGCATGAATATGGTGATCGAGAACGTGCGCCAGCTTCGCCACACCGTGGACGACACCTGCCCCATCGGACCGGATGGCAAACGCCGGCACACTTATGACTACCGCGAAGGCGGCTGCCGGCAGGTAAAGACCTGCGAGCTCACGGCCAACCTCGGCTGGGCCAATCCGGGCACCGGCTCGGCCATGGTCATGCGGCGCGATTGAATATTTTCCCCGCTCCTCAGCGGGAATAGCCAAACAAGGGAGGGAGCGGAGGAAACGAACATGGCAATCAAGGCCGACTATCTCGGAATGCCGCTCAGCCTGGACGATCTCGACGTTGAGAATGTCGCCTACTTCAGGCATTGCGCAGCGCACGAATTCCACCTGCAGCAGTGCAGCGCCTGCAGCCTGCTGCGCTATCCGCCGACAACGGCCTGCCCCTGGTGCATGAGCCCCGATGCCCGGTGGGTGCCGGTCGAGGGCAGGGGGACGGTGCATTCCTACAGCGAGGTGCACCACGCCATTCAGCCCGCCTTCAAGGCCCACACGCCCTATCTGATCCTGCTCGTCGACCTCGACACGCAGAAGGGCACGCCGAGCGAGCATGAGGCCCTGCGCGTGGTGGGCAACCTCGCAGCACCGGACGGCAAGCTCGCCCCGCCCGAGGCGGTGCTGGCGGTGGGCATCGGCACGCGTGTGCGCATGGTGTTCACGGATGTGGCGCCGGGGCTTGCGCTGCCGCAGTGGACGCTCGACGAGCGTGCGGCGCAACCAGAGAAGCCCTGGCGCTATCCGCAGGAATAGACGGGCATCAGGTGCCTCTGCAAAACTGGGGCCTGGCACAGCGCGTGCTCCGTCGACCGAAAAATTCCGGGACGACATGTGAGATTTTTTGGGCAGCGACCCGCCGCACCCCCGCCGCAACCCGGCCGCACCCATGTGCGCATGCGAACGGTCACGCCTTTGTGAACCAAGCGCGCCGCACTTGCGTGCCTGCATCTAAAGTACAAAGATCAAATCGAGGGCCCCATTGGACTGCGATGCGCGGCCTTGACCCGCGCACCGGTAATGCAACGTCTCGCTCTTCTCCAGCGAACGCGATTGTCTGTTTGCCGGCATTGCCCGGCGCCACAACAAGAGGGTCCGGTCGACCGCTCTGCCGCTTGCCGGCAGCGCTCCGACGCATGCCTGAGCATGGGCACTACGTGCGGGATTCGATCGAGGAGGAAGCACATGACGAATTTGCGCGTGAACGGGCAGGAGCGAGCCTACGACGGCGATCCGTCGATGCCGCTCTTGTGGTACCTGCGTGACGAGCTTGGCCTGACGGGCACCAAATTCGGCTGCGGCGCTGCGCTGTGCGGCAATTGCACCGTGCATGTCGACGGCATGGCCGTGCGCGCGTGCGTGACGCAGATGTCCACTCTGGCCGGCAAGTCGGTGACGACCATCGAGGGCCTGCATCCCAAGGGCGAGCACCCCGTGCAGGTTGCCTGGCGCGAGCTCGGCGTACCGCAATGCGGCTACTGCCAGACCGGGCAGATCATGCAGGCGGCATCCCTGCTGGCGAGGAAGCCGGCCCCCACTGATGCCGAGATCACCGAAGGCATGGCCGGCAATCTGTGCAGGTGCGGCTGCTATCAGCGCATTCACGCGGCCGTACGCGCCGCTGCCAAGGGGGCGTGACATGACCGAGCTCAGCACCCACAGCAAGTTTGTCATTGCCAACGTCAGCCGGCGCGGCCTGCTCAAGGGCGTTGCCGCAACCGGCGGGCTCGTGCTCGCCGCGCAGTTCCCGGCCGTCCGCAATGCTCTTGCCGCCTATCCCACCGGCGCCGATGCGATGCCCAATGGCGTCGTGAGCAATCCCAAGGTGTTCATCTCCATTGCCGGCGACGGCACGGTCAGCATCGTGGCCGCCCGCGCCGAGATGGGCAACGGCGCGGCGCGCACGGCGCTGCCCATGATGGTGGCGGACGAACTCGACGCCGATTGGGCGCGCGTGCGCGTCGTGCAGTCGCCGGGCGATGAGCGCACCTACGGCAACCAGGACACCGACGGCTCGCGCAGCGTGCGCCACTGGATCCAACCCATGCGTCATTGCGGTGCCGCTGCGCGCCTGATGCTGGAGATGGCGGCCGCCGCTGCATGGAAAGTTGATGTGAGCGAGGTGCAGGCGCAGCTGCACGAAGTGGTGCACAAGCCGACGAACCGCAAGCTTGGCTACGGCGAGCTGGCAGCGGCCGCTGCCGGCCTGCCCGTTCCGCCCGCCGACAAGGTGCGGCTCAAGGAGGCGAGCGCGTTCCGCTACATCGGCAGGGCAACGTGCGCATCACCGACCTCGTCGACATCACCACCGGCAAGGCGATCTATGGCCAGGACGTGATGGTGCCGGGCATGAAGTTCGCGGTCATTGCCAGGCCGCCGGTGCTCGGCGGCAAGGTGGCCACTCTTGATTCCAGTGCGGCAATGAAAGTGCCGGGCGTGGAGAAGATCGTGACGCTCTCTCCGACGCCGGCGCCTTACAAGTTCGGGCCGCTCGGCGGGGTGGCCGTGATCGCAAGGAGCACCTGGGCGGCCATCAAGGGCCGCGAGGCGCTGAAGATCACCTGGGACAACGGCCCCAATGGCTCCCACGACTCCAAGGCCTACCGGGCCGAGCTTGAGGCGGCCGTGAAGAAACCGGGCAAGGTCGAGCGCAACGTGGGCGACGTCGACAAGGCGTTGGCCTCCGCCGCCAAGGTGATCACAGCCGAGTACTACGCCCCCCATCTGCACCATGCCACCATGGAGCCGCCGGCGGCGGTGGCACGCATGAGTCATGGCAAATGGGAGGTGTGGGCCCCGGTGCAGAGCCCCGGGCAGGCGCGCGACGACATCGCCGCCGCGCTCGGCATCGCTCCTGCCGAGATCACGGTGCAGCCGCCCCTGCTCGGCGGCGGCTTCGGCCGCAAGTCCAAGTGCGACTTCGCCATCGAGGCGGCACTGCTGTCCAGGGACCTGGGCGGCACGCCGGTCAAGGTGGTGTGGACGCGCGAGGACGACATGCGGCACGGCTTCTACCACACCGTAACCGCGGAACGCTTCGAGGCGGGCCTCGATGCCAGCAACAAGGTGGTCGCCTGGCGGCACCGCAGCGCATCGCCGACCATCCTCTCTACCTTCGCGCCCGGTCAGAAGCACCCCTTCGACATCGAGCTCGGCATGGGATGGGTCGACACGCCGTTCGACGTGCCCAACATCCGCATGGAGAGCGGGGAAGCACAAAACCACGTGCGCATCGGCTGGTTCCGCTCCGTCAACAACGTGGCGCACGCCTGGTCGATCCAGTCGTTCGTCGCCGAGATGGCGGCTCAGCTCGGCAAGGATCCGAAAGACTTCCTGCTCGAGCTGATCGGCCCGGCGCGCGTCGTCGATCCGCGCAAGCAGGTGACGACGCCGTGGTGGAACTATGGCGAGCCGTTCGAGACCTACCCCGTCGATACGGGGCGGTTGCGGCGGGTCACCGAGCTCGCCGCCAAGGAGGCGGGATGGGGCAAGCAGCTGCCGAAGGGGCAGGGGCTCGGCATTGCCGCGCACCGCAGCTTCGTCACCTACGTTGCCACCGTCGTGCACGTCGTGGTCGGCGACAAGGGCCGCATCTCGATCCCGCGCGTCGATACGGCGATCGACTGCGGCTACTGCGTGCATCCGGAACGGGTCCGCTCGCAGATTGAGGGTGCGGCCGTGATGGGCCTGACGCTCGCCAAGTACGGCCAGATCACGCTCAAGAACGGGGCGGTCGAGCAGTCGAACTTCAACGACTTCCAGCTCGTGCGCATCGATGAGTCGCCGCTCGATACACGGGTGCACATCGTCGACAACCCGCTCAGCGTGCCGCCGAGCGGTGTCGGGGAGCCGGGCGTGCCGCCGTTCGCGCCGGCGCTGTGCAACGCCATCTTCGCCGCCACCGGCAAGCGCATCAAGCAGCTGCCAATCGGCGACCAGTTGGCCTAGCCCATTGCGACCGGGGGCGGGAGCAATCCCGCCCTCGGCCCTTTGCCGCCGACCACAAGAAGCCTCGCGGGATGATCCGAGCATGGCCGGGCGCCAATGGCGCCTCGCCTCAGCACGTCGATCAATGCGTCCCGCACGAAGCCGGGCGCGCACGGGAGGAGCCTAATGAGCAGGCAATCGCGTTATCTCGGCCTTGCCGCGCTGGTCATGGTGCTGCTGCCTTCGGCGGAAGCAGCCGTCGCGGCCGACGTCACTGCGCAGCGCATCGTCGCCGCCGACAAGGAGCCGGGCAACTGGCTCAGTCACGGCCGCACCTATTCCGAGCAGCGCTTCAGCCCGCTTGCCAAGATCAATCCCGCCAACGTCGAGCAGCTCGGGCTGGCCTGGTGGCTCGACATCAAGAGCCGCACGACGCGCGGCGTGGAAGCCACGCCCATCGTGGTCGACGGCATCATCTACACCACCGGTGCCTGGAGCCATGTGCTGGCGATCGAGGCCAAGACCGGCAAGATGCTGTGGGAGTTCGACCCGCAGATCTCGGGCGAGCACGCGGCCAAGGGCTGCTGCGACGTGGTCAATCGCGGCGTTGCGGTGTGGGGCGGCAAGGTTTTTCTCGGCGCCTTCGACGGGCGGCTGATCGCGCTCGACGCCAAGAGCGGTGCCAAGATCTGGGAGACGCTCACCGTCGATCAGTCGCAGGACTACACCATCACCGGTGCCCCGCGTGTCGTCAAAGGCAAGGTGCTGATCGGCAACGGCGGCGCGGAGTTCGGCGTGCGCGGCTACGTGTCGGCCTACGACGCCGACACCGGCAAGATGGCCTGGCGCTTCTACACGGTGCCCGGCAATCCCAAGGACGGCTTCGAGAGCAAGACCGTCGAGATGATCGCCAAGACCTGGAGCGGGGAGTGGTGGAAGTATGGCGGCGGCGGCACGGTGTGGGATTCGATGGCCTACGATCCCGACCTCGATCTCCTCTACGTCGGCGTCGGCAACGGCTCGACCTGGAACTACAAGATCCGCAGCGACGGCAAGGGCGACAACCTGTTCCTGTCCTCGATCGTCGCTGTCCGCCCCGACACCGGCGAGTACGTCTGGCATTTCCAGACCACGCCGGGCGAAGATTGGGATTACACGGCCACGCAGCACATGATTCTCGTGGACCTGATGATCGACGGGCGTTTGCGCAAGTGCATCCTGCAGGCACCGAAGAACGGCTTCTTCTATGTGCTCGACCGCGAGACCGGCGCATTCATCTCCGGCACGGCCTACGGCACGGTGACCTGGGCGGAGGGGCTCGACCCCAAGACCGGGCGGCCCATCGAGAAGGCGGAAGCGCGCTGGAGCACGCTCAACAAGCCGGCGCTGGTGCTGCCGGGCCCGCTCGGCGCCCACAACTGGCAGCCCATGAGCTACAGCCCGCAGACGGGCTATGTCTATATCCCAGCCATCGAGGCGGGCTTCGGCTACACGCCGGTTGATCCCAAGACGTTCGAGAGGCGGCTTGGCATCTTCTGGAACATCGGCCTTGATCCCGTCGGCTCGGCGATCCCCGACGACGAGGCAACCCGCAAGGCGATCCGCGCCTCCACCAAGGGCCGCTTGGTTGCCTGGGATCCGATCGCCCGCAAACCCGCCTGGACGATCGAGCATCCGCTGCCGTGGAACGGCGGCCTGCTCTCCACGGCCGGTGGCCTCCTGTTCCAGGGCAACGGCCAGGGCCGGTTCGTGGCTTACGAGGCCGCCACCGGCAAGACGCTGTGGGATTTCCCCACGCAGACCGGCATCGTCGCCGCGCCGGTGACCTACGAAGTGGACGGCGAGCAGTATGTGACGGTCAACGCCGGCTGGGGCGGCGCCGCCCCCACCGTCGTCGGCGAGATCGTGCTCGACGCGGCCAAGGGCACGTTCAATCGCGTGCTCACCTTCAAGCTCGGCGCCAAGGCCGAGTTGCCGCCGCTCAAGACGGCGGCGCGGGTGCTCGACCCGCCGCCTGCCACCGCGCCTGCCGAGAAGATCGCCGAAGGCAAGCGCCTCTATCAAACGTACTGCATGATGTGCCACGGCGACACCGCGGTGTCGGGCGGCATGGTGCCGGATCTGCGCTACTCGGCAACGCTCGCCTCCGCCGATGCCTGGAAATCGATCGTGCTCGACGGAACCATGGTGAAGAACGGCATGATCGCGTTCGCCCGCCATCTCAAGGCCGATGACGTCGAGACGCTGCGCGCCTACATCGTGCAGCGCGCCCACGACGAGAAGAAGCGGCTCGCCAATCCGTGAGAGCGCATGTGGCGGGCGCATGTGATGGGCGCATGGTGGCGGAGGCGGTGTCCCCGCCTTCCGCCGTTTGCCGGTGGATTGGGTCCGGAGCCGCTACATTGTAACGGCCGATGACGCGCAGTGCTTGCCCTGGAATGGGTGGCAAGGAATAGTGCGCCTCTCCACGTCGTTAACGCGGTGGACCTTCGCGCCATTGGGCGCGGAGAGGGTTGGAACATCCGGAGGAACGCAATGAGACGAGCAACGCGCATTTCGGTGGCCGTTTCGGCTGTCGTGCTGGCCCTTGGCGCCGCCGCCGCGCAGGCCCAGCAAAGCACCATGACCTTCTTCGTCACCAGCGTCGGCCTCGGCAAGGGCGCCGACCTCGGCGGCCTCGATGGCGCGGACGCGCACTGCAACGCGCTTGCCAAGGCTGCCGGCTCGAAGCTGAAGAACTGGCGCGCCTACTTGAGCACGACCTTGCCGGGCGGGGAGGCCGGCGTGAACGCCCGCGATCGCATCGGCAAGGGCCCGTGGCGGAATGCCAAGGGCGTGGTTGTGGGTGCGAACGTGAACGACCTGCACTCCGACAAGAGCAAAGTCACCAAGCAGACGGCGCTGACCGAGAAGGGCGAGGTCGTCAGCGGCCGCGGCGATGCGGTGAACATGCATGATATTCTGACCGGCTCGGACCCGCAGGGGAGATATTCGACGGCGGGCGGGGACACGACATGCGGCAACTGGACCAAGAGCGGCGAGGGCTCCGCCATCGTCGGTCACCATGATCGCGCGGGCCTCAAGGACACCCGCCACATGAAGTCGTGGAACTCCTCGCACGGCTCGCGCGGCTGCAGCCTGGAGGCGCTGAAGGGCTCCGGCGGCGCGGGGCTGTTCTACTGCTTCGCGGCGAACTGAGGCTGCCTCCTCATTGCCTCTCCCCAGTCGTCATGGGGAGAGGGTTGGGGTGAAGGGCAACAGGTGGGCCAGGGTGCAGGGCAGCAGCTTGCTCAGGCGCCTGTGCTGATATCTCTCACCTCACGGCGCCGTCACCTTCGCCTCGCCGATCACCTTGCCCCAGCGCGCCACCTCGTCCTTGACGAACCGCCCGAGATGCTCTGCCCCCATCTCCGTCTCGGTCGCAGGAATGGCCCCGAGCTCGGCGATGCGCTTGCGGATCGCTGCATCGCTGACGGCGGCCTTCAGCGCATCCGACAGCTTCTTCGCCGCATCGCGCGGCGTGCCCTTGGGCGCGAACACTGCGTTCCAGCCCGTGAACTGATAGGCCTCGATGCCGGCCTCGCGCGAGGTGGGCACATCGGGCGTGGCGGCCGAGCGCTCGGGCTGCGCCAGCAGCAGCCCGCGGATGGTGCCGCCCTGCACCTGCGGCACCACGGTGGGCGCCAGGTCGCACATGGAATCGATCTGGCCCGCCACCAGGTCGTTCATGGCCGGCCCCGAGCCGCGATAGGCCACTGACGTGACCTTCATCTGCGTCAGGGTCTCGAGCAGCAGGCACGCCAGATGCGGGGTGGAGCCGACGCCGGCATGGCCGTTGGTCACCTTGCCGGGGTTGGCTCTGGCATAGGCCAGGAACTCCTGGAACGTCCGGGCGGGGAATTCCTTGCGCACGGCGAAATAGCCGGGCGTGCCCGCAATGAGGCCGACGGGCTCCAACTCGCGCGAGTCGTACGCGATGTCCTTGTAGAGGGCGGCTGCGGCCGCATGGCTGCCGAGGCTGCCGACGGTCAGCGTATAGCCGTCGGGCGCGGCACGCGCCCCGCGCGCGCCGCCGGTGGTCCCACCGGCGCCCGCCACGTTCTCGATGATGACACGCTGGCCCAGTGCATTGCCCATGTGATCGGCAACCAGGCGTGCGAGAACGTCGGTCGGCCCGCCGGCGGCAAACACCACGATCATGGTGATCGGCCGCGACGGAAAATCCTGGGCGAGCACCGGCGCTGGGGCCAATCCCAGCGCCAGCGCGAGCGCGCATATCCAGCGTATCATGAGACCACTCCTTGGTTCCTCGATGCGGCGGATCGCGGCGTTTGGGGCGCCGTCACGTCTTGCTTTCGCAGTTCAGCAGTCCGCTCTTGCCCGCGACGGTGGTGGGCTTCACGAAGTGGCAGGTGCGCCAGCCAGCATCGCAGGTGAGCGTCTCGGTGCCCGTTATGGGTCTGCCAGCCTACACATAGCACGTACGGGACAGCCCCGAACCGGGTGGCGCACCTCTCCAATTCAGGGCTGACCCTGCGCGCGGCGTGCTGCTATGCAGCAGCCTGAGCGAGTGCGCGCGCCCAGGTGCGCATGCGCGCGTCGGTGCCGGGGTGTGACGTGAGGATGCAGCCCAGCGGCAACCCGTTGGCGGCGAGCCCGGCAGGCAGCGACACGATCGGGCCGCCCAGTGCCGTCCACGGCGAGATGTATTTGGGATCGCCGGTCCAGGCGAGACCTTCCGGTGCGGTCGAGGGGGTGGCCGGCCAGAGAAAGACATCAGCCTTCAGCGCCGCAAACAGCCTCTGGCGCATGCCATCGATCTCGGTGCGCTCATCCAAATATTGCGCCGGCTGGATTGCCAGTCCCTCGCGGATCAGTGCGGTGATCGTCTCGCCGACGGTGCCTTCCGGCTGGTCGAGCAGAAACCTCAAGGCCCGGCCGGCTTCGTAGGCTGTGGTCGAGCGTTGAAGCGTGTGCAACCGCTCGAACGAGATCGGCGACCGGGGGCGTTCGACACGATGGCCGGCACTGGCGCATGCATCTGCACATCGGGCGAGCGCCGCCCTCATCTCCGGAATGGCATCCAAGATGTGTGGATCGTCGGGGATGCACACGGCAATCCCGGCAGCGATCTGAGGCTCTGCTGCCGGGCGTAGGAACGCTGGGGCAATTGCCTCGTAGGCATACACCGCATCATCGACGCCCCAGCCGTAGAAGCCGGGCGTGTCGTAGGAGGGGCCGAGCGGCGTGATGCCGAAGGTCGACAGGCTGCACGTGCTCGGCTTGAAGGCCGCGATGCCGCAATACGCGGCTGGGCGGTTGACGGATGCCACCGTCTGCGTTCCAACCGCCACCGGCGCCATGCCGCCGGCAACGACTGCTGCCGAACCCGAGCTCGACCCGCCGGGCGTGTGATGGACGTTGTGGGGATTGCGTGCGGGCGACGGGTCGAAAAAGGCAAACTCGGTCGTGTGCACCTTGCCCAGCACAACGGCGCCCTGTGTCTTGAGAGCGAGCACCACCTCCGCGTCGTTGCTGGCGGGCGGAGCGCTTGCGCGGGCCCGGCAGTTGGCGCGGGTGGGCAGCCCCTCCACATCTATGATGTCCTTGATGGCCACAGGGATGCCGTGCAGCGGGCCGCGAATGCGTCCCTGGGCCGCTTCCTCCTCCCGCTGTCTCGCCGTATCCAGAGCGCGCTCGGCATCGAGCGCTCGCCAGCATTGAACGTGGGGATCGGCCTGCGCGATGCGGTCTAGGTATCTTTGCATCAGATCGACCGGGGAAAGGGTCTTTGTCGCGATCGCAGCAGCCAATTTGCGCAATTGGCCCGGGTTTTCAGCGAAGGACGTCGGCGTTTTGCTCTGCATGAAGATCTTCTTTCGCGCTTGGATGGGTGATTCAGCCTGAATTGGGGATGGGTGTGGCGATGGGCGTGCAGTTTGCCTCATTTTGCGTCTGGTGCCGATGCCGGACCCCATCTAACATATGCTTCGCCGTGCGGTCAGAACCACGGGATACATAACGCAAAAGGGAAGAAACCTGATGACAATCGCCAAGACCCGGGGCGCGCTTGCTGCCCTCTTGCTGGCAGCCGCTCTCGTCGGCGGCACACACTATTCGGCGCCGGCAGCCGCGCAGCAGAAAACGCTCAAGTTCGTGCCTGAGGCGGATCTTCGCATCCTCGATCCGATTGCGACGACGGCGTACATCACGCGCAACTATTCCTACATGGTCTACGACACGCTGTTCTCGGTGAACGAGAAGTTCGAAGTTCAGCCGCAGATGGTCGAGAAGTGGACCTTGAGCGACGACAAGCTCACCTACACCTTCACGCTGCGCGAGGGCCTGAAGTTCCACGACGGGCAGCCGGTGCGTTCAGCCGACTGCATCGCCTCGATCGAGCGCTGGAGCAAGCGCGACGCCCTTGGGCAGCGCCTTGCCGAAATGACGGAGAAATGGACGGTTGTCGACGACCGCACCTTCACGCTGAAGCTGAAGCGGCCGTTTGCGCTTACGCTTGATGCGCTCGGCAAGCCCTCCTCCAACGTCCCCTTCATCATGCCCGAGCGCGTCGCCAAGACCGACGCCTTTGAGAACATCAAGGAGACGATCGGCTCGGGTCCGTTCAAGTTCGTGAAGGACGAGTGGGTGCCCGGCAACAAGGTCGTGTTCGTCAAGAACACCGACTACGTGCCGCGCAAGGAGCCTCCGTCCTGGGCCTCGGGCGGCAAGGTGGTGAAGGTGGACCGGGTCGAGTGGATCTACATCCCGGATTCGGCCACGGCCGCCGCTGCGCTCAATGCCGGTGAGGTCGATTGGTGGCAGATGGTTCCGCCCGATCTGGTGCCGCTGCTGACCAAGAACAAGGACATCAAGGTCGAGAACACCGATCCGATGGGGTCGATGGGCATGATCCGCTTCAATCAGCTCCATCCCCCCTTCAACAACCCGAAGATGCGCCAGGCCGTGCTCTACCTCGTCAACCAGCAGGACTATGCGCTGGCCATTGCGGGGGATGCCAAGAACGGCCGTAGCTGTCCTTCCTTCTTCTCGTGCGGGTCACCGTCGGAAAGCAAGGTCGGGTCGGAGATCCTGACCGGCAAGCGCGATCTGGAGAAGGCCAAGCAGCTGATCAAGGAGGCCGGCTACAAGGGCGAGAAGATCGTGGTGCTGTCGGCCACCGATCAGCCGATCGTGCACAGCCAGGGCCTGATCACCGTCGAGCTCTTGAAGAGCGTTGGGCTCAATGCCGAGCTTGCCGCCAATGATTGGGGCACGCTGATCAGCCGCCGCGCCGTCAAGGAGCCGATCGACAAGGGTGGATGGAACATCTTCCACACCTGGTTGGTCGGGCCCGATATGGCCAACCCGGCGATCAACTACCCGCTGCGCGGCATCGGCGAGAAATCCTGGTTCGGCTGGCCGGTCGATCCCAAGATGGAGGAGCTGCGCACCGCCTGGTTCGACGCCGCCGATCCGGGGTCGCAGAGGAAGCTCATCGACGATATGCAGCGCCATAGCTGGGAGTCGGTGCCGTTCATCCCGACGGCGCAGTTCGTCATCCCGACAGCCTATCGCTCCAACATCTCGGGGCTGCTGATCTCGCCGATCGCCTTCCTCTGGAACGTCGAGAAGAAGTAACCCAAGCGAGATGTTGAGCTACCTCATTCGGCGTGTGCTTGCGACCATCCCGGTCATCGGGATGGTCGCTTTCTTCGTGTTCTCTCTGCTCTATCTGACGCCGGGTGACCCGGCCGCCGTCATTGCCGGCGACATCGCCACCAGCGAGGACATCGAGCGCATTCGCCAGAAGCTCGGTCTCAACGAGCCGTTCTGGACGCGGTTCGGCACCTGGGCCTGGGCCGTACTGCACGGCGATCTGGGCATCTCCATCTTCACCAACCTGCCCGTGACCCGCCTGATCGCTCAGCGGATCGAGCCGACGCTGTCGCTCGCGATCTGCACGCTGATCGTGGCCATCGTGGTGGCCGTGCCGCTTGGCGTGATCGGCGCCTGGAAGGCCGGCAAGTTCGTCGACCGGCTGGTGATGCTGTTTTCCGTACTCGGCTTCTCCATCCCCGTGTTCGTGCTGGCCTATCTCCTGATCTACCTGTTCGCCATCGAGCTCGATTGGCTGCCCGTGCAGGGCTACACGCCGATTCGCGAGGGCTTCTGGCCCTGGCTCAGCCACCTGATCCTGCCGTCGATCGCGCTCGGCACCATCTACATCGCGCTCATCGCCCGCATCACGCGCGCGACCATGCTCGATGTGCTGGCCCAGGACTACGTGCGCACAGCCCACGCCAAGGGCTTGTCACCCAATGCCGTGCTCATGCAGCACGCGCTCAAGAACGCCGCGGTGCCGATCGTCACCATCATCGGCATCGGCATCGCGCTGCTGATCTCCGGCGTCGTGGTGACCGAGACCGTGTTCGCCATGCCGGGCATCGGCAGATTGACGGTGGATGCCATCATCAGGCGCGACTACCCGATCATCCAGGGCGTGATCCTGCTGTTCTCGGTGATCTATGTGGTGGTCAATCTGCTGGTGGACCTGTCCTACCGGCTGTTCGATCCGCGGATTCAATACTGATGGCCGTGACCGCCGACAGCATTGTCAAGCCAGCAGCCGCAAGCCGCTCGCCCACCTGGACGCGCATCAAGGACGCGCTGCGCCGTCATCCCACCGCCATCCTCGGCGGCATCGTCCTCTTGCTGCTGATCGGCATGGCCATCTTTGCGCCCTATCTCGGCACCGTCGACCCGCAGGCCATATCGCCGGTCCGGCGCCTGCGCAAGCCGTCCGAGACCTACTGGTTCGGCACCGACATGCTGGGTCGCGACGTCTACAGCCGCGTGGTGTACGGGGCGCGCGTCTCGCTCACCGTCGGCCTGCTGGTCGCGCTGTTCGCCACGCTGATCGGGCTGGCGATCGGCCTCGTCACCGGGTTCGTGCGCTGGCTCGACGGCATCGTCATGCGCGTCATGGATGGCTTGATGTCCATTCCCGGCGTACTCCTCGCCATCGCTTTGATGGCCCTCACCAAGGCCAGCCTGGAGAACGTCATCCTGGCCATCACTGTCACGGAGGTGCCGCGCGTCGTGCGCCTGATCCGCAGCCTGGTGCTGACGCTGCGCGAGCAGCCGTATGTGGAAGCCGCCATCGCCTCCGGCACCCGCACGCCGCGCATCCTCGTGCGCCATATCCTGCCCAACACCATTGCGCCCCTGCTGGTGCAGGCCACCTACATCTGCGCCTCGGCTATGCTGACCGAAGCGATCCTGTCGTTCCTCGGTGCCGGCACGCCGCCCAACATTCCGAGCTGGGGCAACATCATGGCCGAGGGTCGCTCGCTGTTCCAGATCGCCAACTACCTGATCTTCTTCCCCGGCATCTGCCTCTCGCTGGCCGTGCTGTCGGTCAACATGCTGGGCGATGGTCTGCGCGACGCGCTCGATCCGCGTCTTGCGCGCAACATGTGAACACAGCATGCCAGGCTCGCCTCCTTTGCTCGAGATCGACGGCCTCAAGACGCACTTCTTCACGCGCGATGGCGTGGTGCGGGCCGTGGATGGCGTTTCCTTCTCCGTGGCGCCGGGCGAGACCTTGGCGGTGGTCGGCGAATCGGGCTGCGGCAAGAGCGTCACGTCGCTGTCCATCATGCGCCTGATCGCTTCCCCGCCCGGCCGCATCGTGGAGGGCCGGATCCGCTTCCAGGGCGCCGATCTGCTGGCGCTCTCCGAGCGCGAGATGCGCGACATTCGCGGCAACGACATCTCGATGATCTTCCAGGAGCCGATGACGTCGCTCAACCCCGTGCTGACCATCGGCCGGCAGATCACCGAGACGCTGACCCTGCATCAGGGCCTCGACCGCGCCGCCGCCGAGGCACGGGCGATGGAGATGCTGCGGCTGGTCGGCATTCCGGAGCCGGCCCAGCGTCTCAAGCAGTACCCGCACGAGCTGTCGGGCGGCATGCGCCAGCGCGTGATGATCGCCATGGCTCTGGCCTGCGATCCCAAGCTGCTGATCGCCGACGAGCCCACCACCGCCCTCGACGTCACGGTGCAGGCGCAGATCCTCGACCTGATGCGCCAGCTCAAGACCAAGACCGGCGCCGCCATCATCCTCATCACGCACAGCCTCGGCGTCGTCGCCGAGATGGCCCAGCGGGTCGTCGTCATGTACGGGGGCAGGAAGGTAGAGGAGGCGCCGGTCGGCGCCCTGTTCGCCAGGCCGCGCCATCCCTATACCCGAGCCTTGCTGGGCTCCGTGCCCCGCCTCGGCTCGTCGCTGGCCGGCAACGGCAAGGATCGGCTGGCCGAGATCCCCGGTGTCGTGCCCTCGCTCAAGGAGGCCATTCCCGGCTGCATCTTCGCGCCCCGCTGCGCCTATGCCACAGCGCGATGCCAGGAGGCCTATCCGCCGCTGGAGCAGAAGGCCGATGGCCACTGGGTGGCCTGCTGGGAGTCGGACCGGATCGCGGGAGCGGCGGCATGAGCGCAACCCCCGTGCTGGCGGTCAAGAACCTCAAGAAACACTTCCCGGTGCGCCGGGGGGTCTTCAGCCGCCTGTCCGCCAAGGTCTATGCGGTGGACGGCATCTCCTTCACCATCAAGGCCGGAGAGACGCTGGGGCTCGTCGGCGAATCCGGTTGCGGCAAGTCGACGGCCGGCAAGCTCATCCTGAAGCTGATCGAGCCGACGGCCGGCGAGATCCACCTCGATGGTGCACGTATAGACCAACTCCCCCGCGCCGACATGCGTCCTTTCCGCCAGGATCTGCAGGTCGTCTTCCAGGACCCCTACTCGTCGCTGAACCCGCGCATGCGGGCCAAGGACATCGTGGCCGAGCCGATGGAGAACTTCGCGCGCGGCTCCAAGGCCGAGATCGAGGCCCAGGTCGCGACTCTGTTTGAGAAGGTCGGGCTGCGGCGCGATCAGATGATCCGCTTTCCGCACGAATTCTCCGGCGGGCAGCGCCAGCGCCTGGTCATCGCGCGGGCCTTGGCGCTGCGCCCCAAGCTGATCGTGTGCGATGAGGCCGTCTCGGCGCTCGATGTCTCGGTGCAGGCCCAGGTGATCAACCTATTGGCCGACCTGCAGCGCGACTTCGGCGTGGCCTATCTGTTCATCGCGCACGACCTTGCCGTCGTCGAGCATATCTCGCACCGCGTCGCCGTCATGTATCTCGGCCGCATTGTCGAGCTGGCGGACAAGCGGTCGCTGTTTGCCAATCCGCAGCATCCCTACAGCGAAGCGCTGCTGTCGGCCGTGCCCGTTCCCGATCCCACGGCAAAGCCGAAGCGGATCATCCTGCAGGGCGATGTGCCAAGTCCCATCCGGCCGCCTCCCGGCTGTCATTTCCACACGCGCTGTCCCTATGCCGAAGCCCGGTGCCGAACTGAGACGCCGCTGATGCGCGAGGTTGCTCCGGGTCACTTCGCCGCCTGCCATCTGCGCCCCGGCCGCGCCGTTGAAAGCTGATATGCTTCGCGGAGAGGGTGTGGCAATCTTTGCCCGGGCCGGACGCAATGAGCCCTGTGCAGAGGAAACCATGCCTGCCAAGCCTCAGCTTCGAAACATCGATCCGGAGGATGAGGCGCAGCTGCTTGCCACCATCGACCGGTGGGTCGATAGGGAGGTCAGGCCGATCGCCAGGGCATACGACCACGCCGATCGCTATCCCACCGAAACCGTCGAGCAGATGAAGGAGCTGGGGCTGTTCGGCGCCACCATCGCCCAGGAACACGGCGGCCTCGGCCTTCCAGCCGGCACCTATGCCAAGATCGTCATGCGCATCTCGCGCGACTGGATGGCCATCACCGGCATCTTCAACTCGCACCTGATGCTGGCGCTGGCGATCGAGAAATTCGGCACCAAGCCGCAGAGAGAGGCTTGGTTGTCCAAGCTGGCCAGCGGTGAAGTGCGGGGCGGGCTTGCGCTGACCGAGCCCGATGCCGGAACGGACCTGCAGGGCATCCGCACCACTGCGCGGCGCGACGGCGACCACTATGTCATCAACGGCACCAAGACGTGGATCTCGAACGGCATCGAGGGAAGCTGCTTTGCACTGCTTGTGAAGACCGACCCGGAAGCAAGCCCGCGCCACAAGGGCATGGGCCTGTTCATCGCCCCCAAGCAGAAGGGGTTCACGGTCGGACGGAAGCTCGAGAAGCTCGGCTACAAGTCGATCGATTCCGGCGAGCTGATCTTCCAGGACTACCGGCTGCCCGCCGATCATCTGATCGGTGGCGAGGAAGGGCAGGGCTTCTACCAGGCGACCGGCGGCCTTGAGCTCGGGCGTCTCAACGTTGCTGCGCGCGGCGTGGGCGTTGCCGAAGGGGCCCTTCAGCTCGCCACCGCATATGCCCAGGTCCGCAAGACCTTCGGCAAGCCGATCTGCGAGCACCAGGCCATCCAGTTGAAGCTGGGCGAGATGGCAACGCGCGCCAGGGCTGCTCGCCTGCTGACCCTGGACGCCGCAGCCGCCTTCGACCGCGGCGAGCGCTGCGACATGGAGGCTGGCATGGCCAAGTATTTCGCCTCCGAGGCCGCGCTGGAAAACAGCATCGAATCGCTCCGCATTCATGGCGGTTACGGCTACTCCAAGGAGTTCGATGTCGAGCGGCTCTACCGCGATGCCCCGCTCATGTGCATCGGCGAGGGCACCAACGAGATGCAGCGCATGCTTATCGCCAAGCAATGGATCAAGAGGAATCCCGTCTCATGAAGCCACTCGAGGGCGTGCGGATTCTGACGGTCGAGCAGTTCGGCGCCGGCCCCTATGGCTCGCTCTTCCTGTCCGATCTCGGGGCCGAGGTCATCAAGATCGAGAACGCCGCGACCAAGGGCGACACCGGCCGCCACGTGGGCCCGCATTTCCTCGGCGAGAACGACAGCGCCTACTTCCAGACCTTCGGCTCCAACAAGAAGAGCGTCACGCTCGATTTCAAGTGCAACGAGGATCAGGCGGCGTTTCGCCGGCTCGTCGCTACGTCGGATGCGGTCATGAACAACCTGCGCGGCGACCAGCCCGAAAAGCTCGGGCTCGACTACAAGAGCCTGAGCGCGACCAACCCCGCCATCGTGTGCCTGCACATCTCGGCCTATGGCCGCGACAACCAACGCAAGGCCTGGCCCGGCTACGATTTTCTCATGCAGGCAGAGGCGGGCCTGATGGCGCTCACCGGCGAGCCCGACGGCCCACCGCAGCGGTTCGGCTCCTCCATGATCGATTCCATGACGGGCATGGTGGGCATTGCCGGACTGCTGGGTTGTCTGTTCCGCGCGCAGAAGACGGGCAAAGGCTGCGACGTTGACGTGTCATTGTTCGACGTCGCCGTGCATCAGGCCTCCTATATGGGCACCTGGTACGTCAATGGGGGTGAGAACATCTCGCGATTGGCACGCAGCGCACATCAGTCGATTTCGCCGGTGCAGACCGTGCGCACCAAGGACGGCTGGATCTATGTGATGTGCATGAAGCAGAAGTTCTGGGAGGAGTTGGCGCAGCGCATTGGCCATCCTGAGCTCGTCACCGACAAGCGGTTTGCGACGCCGGCGGCGCGACGTGACCATCGTCTCGAGCTGACGCACGCACTGGACGACGGCATGAGCCGCAGGACCACGGCTGAATGGCTGGGGGTCTTGACCGGACACATACCGGTCGCACCCATCAACGATCTCGCGCAGGCCTTCGCCAATCCGTTCGTCGAGACGGTGGGAATGGTCAGCACTGTGCCGCATCCGGCCAAGCCCGATTTCAAGATGCTTTCAAATCCTCTCAAGATCGATGGAGCAAGGCCCACGCAGGCGGTGTGTTCTCCCCTGGGGGCCGACAACCAGCCGCTGCTTGGTCCCCTGCAATCCCAAGCCGCCGCAGAGTGAGCGGGCGCATGAAGCTGGAGGGCATCAAGGTCGTCGATCTCTCGGTATTCCTGCCGGGGCCGTATCTCACGATGGCGCTGGCCGATCACGGCGCCGAGGTGATCAAGGTCGAGCCGCCGGGCGAGGGCGATCCGGGGCGCCACATCGGCCCGTCGGACGGGCCGGTCACGGTCTTCTTCCGCAACGTCAATCGCGGCAAGAAGAGCGTCGTCATCGACCTCAAGACCGCTGGAGGCCGCGAGCGCTTGCTGAAGCTGTGCGACCAGGCCGATGTGTTTGTCGAGTCTTTCCGACCCGGCGTGATGCAGCGTCTCGGCATCGATTATGCCACGGTTGCCACGCGCAATCCCCGCATCGTCTACTGCTCGATCAGCGCCTTCGGGCAGGATGGCCCCTATCGCGACCGCCCCGCACACGACCTGGCGACCATGGCGCTCAGCGGTGCCTTGAGCAACACGCTGGGCCGGGACGGTGCGCCGGCCATGCCGAGCGTTGCCGTTGCCGATATGTTGAGTGCGCTGCAGGGGCTGTCGGGCGTTCTGATGGCCCTGCTCCGGCGCCAGCAGACGGGCTTGGGCGACTATATCGATATCGCCATGCATCACGCCGCGCTCGCGGCCCTCCCCAACGTGATGGGTGCGGCGATGTCGCGGCAACCGCAGCCCGATCCGAAACATGAACGCACCACGGGAGGCTCCGCCTTCTATCAGGTCTACGAGACCGGTGACGGCCGTCACCTTGTCCTCGGCGCGCAGGAGATGAAGTTCGTGCGCAATCTGCTCGACCGTCTCGGCCGGCTCGATCTGGCCGCCCTGTGCGAGCGCGGGCCGGGCCCGCATCAGGCGCCGGTGCTCGAGTTTCTGCGCGGCGTGTTTCGCGGCAAGCCGTTGGAGCATTGGCGCGCCTGGTTTGAGGGCCTGGATGTCAGCTTCGCACCCGTCAATACGCTGCGCGAGGCGCTGGATGACGCCAGCGTGCGCGCGCGCGAGCTGGTCGTTGAGGATGAGCAGGGCCGGGAGCACATCGCGCCCGTTGTCCGCTTCCTGCACGAGCCCGCCGAGCCGTCGCTGCGCGAGCCTGCGCTTGGCGAGCACAACGCGCTTCTCCGGGGCCAGCGCTACACCTGAGGGGAAGGATATGCCCTCTGCCACCGACATCGCCCCCGGCCGCTACCGTGCCGACCCGGGGCGCACGTATGATGATTTCGTCGTCGGCCACGTCTATGAGCATCGTCCGGGCCGCACGATTACGGAGGCCGACAACGTCTGGTTCACGCTGCTGACCATGAACCAGCACCCCCTGCACGTCGATGCCGCCTTCGCCGCCGCAACCGAGTTCAAGCAACCCGTTGTCAACAGTTGCCTCACCCTGTCGATCGTGACCGGCATGAGCGTCGCCGATGTGAGCCAGAAGGCCATCGCCAACCTCGGGTGGAGCAGGGTGGAGTTGACCGCTCCGGTGTTCGTAGGCGACACGATCTACGCCGAGAGCGAGGTGCTCGCCAAACGCCCCTCCAAGAGCCGCGCGGGGCAAGGCCTCGTCACTGTGCGCACGCGCGGCCTCAAGGCCGACGGCACCGTGTTCATGGTGTTGGAGCGCACGGTGCTGGTGCCGATGGCGGGCATGCCATGATCACCGGATCCAGTTGATGATGCTGATCAAGTTGCTGTCCTGATCCGTCCACGTCAGTTCAGACCGGCCGTCGTCGCGCCACGCGGAAACGGCGTGCCGTACGATCGGCGCTTCGAAAAAGGCCAAATCTTGCGTATAGACGGCCCAGCTGATGGGCGCCTGGCAGTGCTCTTCGTCTTCCTTGGTCTCGAACCAGCGGACATGCGTGCCGAACCGGCTTGCCAGGCCGCGATGCAGCGGTGCGACCTCGAAAGTATCGAGCGCGAAGTTGACGGCGAGAATGCCGTTGTCTGCCAGATGCCCCAAGTAGATGGCAAATGCCTCCTGGGTCATCAGATGCATGGGCGGAGATGCACCGCGAAATGCGTCCAGCACCAGAACGTCGAACCTCTGGCGATCGTTGGCCTTGAGTTGCCGCTCGAGCACCAGGCGTCCATCCCCCAGCAGGACGTCGACCTTGGCCTTGCTCTCCTTCAGGAAGGTGAAGTGCCGGCTCGTCAATTCCAGCACCGCCGGATTGAGCTCGTAGTAGCGGATCGTGTCCCCCTCGCGCCCAAGGCTTGCAATCATCCCCGCTCCCAATCCTATGACGCCGATGCGTAGCGGCGTTCGCGGTCCGCCCTTGCGGCGCTTGGCATGGTAGGCGAGCGCGTAGCCGAGCCCACCGTGCAAGTCGAAGCCGCAAATGGCCTGCATGCGGCGCTCGGGCGCCTGGAACTGGCCGCCCTGATCGATGCCCGCCTGGAACAGGCTGAGCGTGTAGGTGTTCGGATCATCCTGGTGTTGCCGCACGATCTTCACGACGCCATAGAAATTGCGGATGCGATCGACCAGCGTGCTGCCGCCGATCTCGTCCCGCAGTGCCGTTGCGAGACCGTACAGGAACAGGGCGCCTGCGAGGCAGGCCGCCGCTACCCAGCCGAGCTTGTATGCCTCTCCGCGAAGCCACATGTGTCGCAGAGTGATCACAGCGATCGCCGACAGCACGAGCGGATGCTCGAAATAATCTTTGAAGATGACAGGCGATCCCAGCACGATGGCGATGCTGCCGAGTGCGCCCCCCGTGGCGATGGCAAGGTAGAATTTCGGCAGGCGTGCCGGCTCCGGCTGCAGCTTGACCATCTCCGAATGGCAGATCATGCAGCCCGCGAACAGCGTTGCAGTCTGCAGTGCGAGCGCGATGAAGAGATAGAGCGAGCTCTCCGGCACCGGCATGGCGAGACTCGATCCAGCGAGCACCAGGAATGCGCCGCCGAACAGCGCACGGTGATAGGCCCGCGGGTATCCGAAGGCGATCACGAAGGTGAGCAGATAGGTGCTGAGCGGAACCACCCACAGGAACGGCACCACGGCCGACCATTGCGTGATGGCATTGGTGGTGGCGATCAGCAGCGCCGACCCGAGTGCCGAATAGAGCACCCACAACGGTAGAGAGTCGCGGTGGGCCGCGCTGGGCCCACCGGTGCCAGCGGCCTTCGTCTCCCGCGCCTGCCCGACCGTGAGAACGCTGCATGCAGCAAACAGTGCGGCGTAGACCACATAGGCCCATGACCACCAGCGCGTCTGCTCCGCGCTCGGCAGCAGGCGCTCGAAGATGAACGGATAGGAGAGCAGGCCCAGAAACGAGCCGATATTCGATGCGGCGAAGAAGCGTACGGGATTGAGATTGGGTGCGATATGGGCAAGCCAGCGCGACAGCAGCGGTGTCGTCGTTGCCAGCGCGATGTAGGGCAGGCCGACGCTCACCGCGAGCAATCCCAGAATGCGCCACGTGGGGTCGCTCGCATCCGCCGGCTTCCAGCCATCGGAGGGCGCGATGGGCAGGAGCAACAGGGTCAGAACTAGAATGCCAACCTGCAACTGGGCTTGCCGAGGGATGGGCAATGGGAGCGTCATTGCATAGGCATGCGCATAACCCACCAGCAGCGCCACCTGGAAGAACAGCATGCAAACGAGCCAGGTCGACGCGCTGCCTCCGAACCAGGGCAGAATGAACTTGCCGAGCACGAGCTGCACCTGGAACAGGAGGAAGCCCGCCAGCAGCATCGTGGCAGCGAATGCCAGCGCAGTGGGGGTGCGTAAATTCACAGCTCGCCTGTCCATTCTCGTGACGCTTGGCGGGGGATCGTGACGTTTCGACGAGTGCCGCCCAACGCGGCGAGCGCGTGCCCGTCAGCCCAGCACATCCTTGTTGATCACGTTCTCGCGGATGGGATTGCCGTTGAGCACGCTCAGGATATTGCGCACCGTCTGAACTCCCATGCGATCAAGCGCTTCCCGCGTGACGCCGGCTATGTGCGGCGCGCTGATGACATTGGGAAGCTTGAGCAGCGGATTGTCGGCGGCGGGCGGCTCCCTGTCGAACACGTCGAGCCCGGCACCTGCGAGTTGGCCGGTGCTGAGTGCCGCGTGCAGGGCCACCTCGTCGACGATGCCGCCGCGTGCGGTATTGACCAGATAGGCTGTGGCTTTCATCTGCGCCAGACGCGCGGCATTGAACATGGCGACCGTCTCGGGCGTCTTTGGACAGTGAATGCTGACGAAGTCAGCGCGCGGCAGAGCCGCATCCAGCTCTGCCACGGCCTCGCAGCCGGCCGCCGCGATCTCGGCAGCCGGAACGTAAGGATCGTAGACGAGGACGGCCATGTCCATCGCGTGGCAGCGCTTGGCGGTTCGGGTGCCAATGCGCCCGAAACCGACGATCAGCACGGTCTTGCCGTAGAGATCGAACGGCACCGAGCCGAGCCGCTTGTTCCATTCACCGTTCCGAACCATGGCATGCAACTCGGCGCCGCGCTTGGCCAGCGCCAGCATCATGAACATCGCCTGCTCGGCCACGGATGGAGAATTCGCCATGCCCGCGATCATCAGCGGGATCCTATGGGCTGTCAGGGCCGGCACGTCCACGGCGTCGAAGCCGACCCCGATGCGGGCCACGACTTGCATCGCCCTTGCCGCTGCGATCTCGGCAGCGCCAAAACGGGTGACGCCGAGTGCCACGCCGTTAACGGGTGCGTGCTGCTCCAGCAGTGACTGGAAGTCCGCTGTCGTGATTGTGCCTGGGAATTTGACAGCTTCAATGCTGTTCCGCTCGGCCAGCAGCGCCCAGCCCCCGGGCGCCATGGATTCCGTAATCAGCAGCTTCTTCTTGTTCGTTACCATCGCCATCCTCTCCCGTCACTGCCGACGGCGAGCCTACTGCGACGGCATGGCTTTGCCCATGCGCAAAGAGCATGGGCCCCCGTGGAAGGGCCCCGGCCGAGGCAGGGCCCTTGGACTGCAGCGGTCCAAAGCCCACCGAGAGCGCTACTCCGCCGCCATCTGCAGGTTCGGCCGGCCTGAGAGCCGCTGGCGAACCAGATCGATGTGCATCCGCAGGTCGTACAGCTCGTTGGAGAAGAAGCTCGGCACGCGGATGCGCCGTACCGCCCCGTCGATGCGCTCCAGCTCCGCCTGGTGGGTGGCCATGTCGTATTTTGCCCCACGGCTGTCGAGGCTCTTCTCCAAGGCCTTGAGCTGGCGGTACCAGTAGATCAGCTTGCGGCGCACGTTCCACACGTAGATGGCCGGCAGCGCCTTGAAGAGCGGTATGGCGACGGCCAGGAGCGGGATCAGCACCAGCAGGACCTGCGCGGCGTAGCTATTGATAAAGGCGGTGAATGAGAACGGCACTCCCAATCGCGCATTCAGCGGAGCGAGGAAACGCAGCAGGAACGGCAACTCTCCAGTCTTGTAGATTGCACGCGTGTCGGCGGGCACGGTGAATTCCGGATCGCTCGCCGAGGGAAACTCGCCGGCACGGTAGAACAGCACCGGATCGCCCTGCTTATCGAAGCCCGATCTGGGATTGCCGACGACGGCATGCGTGAGCAGGCTCATCAGCGCGGGATGCATGTCGGAACGGACGACGAGCGCCGCCGTCGTCGCCAGCAGCGTGATGTCCTCGGAAGGGATGACGGGGTTGAACTCCACGGAACCCTTGCGCAGCACGACCTTTGTCAGGGCCGGAAATCGATTGTCGTAGGCCTCCGCCTCCGCCGAGAAGTCCATCAAGCGGATGCCCTGCACCCGCACCAGCTCCTGCATCTTGTCGGAATCCGGCGGCGCGATCGTGATGGCCACATCGGCTCGACCGTCGAAGAGCGGGGCGGCATCGGCGGGAAGATCCTGGTCGATCAAAGTGGCGTTCGTCTTGTCGATGCCGTTGGCCTTGAGGAGCTGATTGACGATGCGCCGCGCGCCGCTCTCCTTCGTGCCGGTGAAGATCTTCTTGTCCTTGAGGTCCCGCAAGCTGGCCACATGCAGGTCGCCGCGCGAGTACACCCAGATCGGCTCGTAGAACAGGCGCCCGACCGATAGGAGCTTGCCGAACTCGGCATGTCGGCCCTTGGCCTTTTCGGTCGCCAGACGACCTTGCAGGCTACCGACCAGGCCACCCTTGATGAAGCCGGCATTCACGCCCGACTTGGGGTCGAGCAGCAGCCGCAACGTTGCAAAACCCTCCGTGAGGCGCTGCACCTCGAGCTTGATACCGTTCCGCTCCAGGTCTTTGCGATAGCTTTCCGCCAGCTCGTAGTACTGCGAGCTGCCCGTCGCCACGACGATCCTGCCTTCCCCGATCGTCTGGGTCTCGCGCACGACGCCGTAGGATGCCAGGCCGATCACGCCCGCGAGCACGCTGGCCGCAGCGGTCTTAGCGTATGTAGAATCCATGGTCCCCGTCCTCCAAATGCGCTGCAGGAAGCCGTTCCGGCAATATGTGCTCGATTCTAGTCAATGGCGGCGGATGTCGCCACACTGGCATGGCGTCGCTATGGCGCCGAACTGTGGCGGCTGACGGGCAGAGCCGTGACATCATTCGGCGCTACGCCAGTGGCGCACTTGGGGCTCGCATGCCCGACGCCATTCAATCGCGGCCGGCCAGGGCCTTCTCCAGTCCAGGCACGTGCGCAGCACCAATGCGCACCTCGAATTCGGCACCCCGGAAATCCTCCCCGAACGGCTCCCAGCGTCCGCCGAGATGCGCCGCCAGAAAAGTTTCGGCAATAGCGTTGAACGACAAGCTGTTTTCGGGCACTGCAAAGCCGTGTCCTTCCTGTGGATAGAGGACGTAGGTCACTGGCAGGTTCTTTGCCCGCATGGCTGCGATGATCTGATCGGATTCTGCCTGCTTGACGCGAGGATCATTGGCGCCTTGTCCGATCAGCAGGGGCTTGGTGATTCTGTCGGCCGAATTGAGCGGCGACCGCTCCCGCAGCAGGGCCCGGCCGTCCTCAGTCCGCGGGTCGCCGACGCGCCGCGCGAGATTCTCGAAGAACGCCGCCCAGTACGGCGGCACGGTCGCCAGCAATGTCTCCAGGTTCGACGGGCCGACGATGTCCACCCCGCAGCAAAACACCTCCGGTGTGAACGCAAGTCCCGCCAGCGTGGCATAGCCGCCGTAGGATCCGCCGACAATGGCAACACGCCGCCGATCGGCGATCCCCCGATCGACGGCCCATTCCACCGCGTCCAGTAGATCGTCATGCATCTTGCGGCCCCATTGCAGGTCGCCGGCGTTGACGAATGTCTTGCCGAACCCGACCGAGCCGCGGAAGTTCACCGACAGCACCGCATAGCCCCGGTTGGCCAGCCATTGATGCTGCGCATGGTAGCCATATCCGTCACGTGCCCAGGGTCCGCCATGGACCAGCAGCACCATCGGCAACGGTGCCTTGGGCCTGCGGTCCTCATCCTCGGGCAAGGTGAGATAGGATGCCAGCTGGAGGCCATCGCGTGCGGAGATGATTTCGCTGTGCATGGGTGCGAGGCGATAGGACTTGAGCTCTGGCCGTACCGTGAACAGGTCCGTCACCGTACTCCTGTCTCGCTCGTACAGGTGATACGTGCCCGGAGACTCGGCGGCGCTCGAGAGCACGATCCAGCGACTGTCGTCCTCGGTCCGGTCGGCAATATCGATGTTGCCTGGTAGCAGGCCGTGCAGCCGCTTCAGATCGCCGGCAACGTGCTCGTTGAGCGGTATCCAATCGACTTTGAGATGCTCGGCGGCCGCCGCTTCCACGACCTCGGTGCGAGGGTTCAGGAGAAGATGCGAGATATCTGCCTTTGGGTGCTCTGCCAGAACCCTTTCCGCTCCCGTCTGCCAATCGATCGCCATCAGGGCCGCCTTGTCGCGGCCGATCGAGGAAATGAGATAGAGAGTGGTGCCATCCCGGGTGAAGCCGCGAAATCGGGTGGTCAGGTCGTCCTCATGCTCCACCACCCGGATCGGCTCCAGCGCCGTTCCCTCGATGCGGAACACGCGGCTGCCGCCTTCCGGGCGCGCCCTTGTCGCAAGCCTCGGCCGAAGCTGGCCGTCGAGAACGATGCTCGCCAGCTCCTGCCGGTTCTCCAGAATGAGCACGCGCTCGCCCGTGCGAATGTCGACGCGGTAGAGATCGTGCCAAGCCTTGTCGCGGTCATTGATGGCGATCGCAGCAGCCCCAGGATGATCGAGGACAAGGTCATGGATGAAGGCCGTAACCCCTGCCAGAGGTGTCAGGTCGCGTGCCGTCCCCTGCACCACATCAACCGCGTAGATATGCCATTCTTCCGTGCCGCCCTCGTCCTGCATGTACAGGACGTGGCTGCTGTCGAGCGCCCAGCCATGAAAGCGAATGCCCCGCTTCGTGTCGTTGGTGATGACACGCGCTGCAGCCATGTCGCCGGCCGGCGCAACCCAGATGTTGAGCACACCCTCCTTCGGGGCCAGCCAGCTCAGCCATTGTCCGTCGGGCGAGATTTTCGCCTGAGCCCGCGTCGGGTTGCCGAACAGTGTCTTGCGGGGAATGAGCCCGGTGGCGCCGGCCTTCTGCATCGCTGCCTATCCTCTGTCGATCTCACTCCATCTGCCAGGCCAATCTGGCGGCGCCATGGCCATTGCAACAGGGCCCCCACCAGGGCCGCCGGTGCACGCCAAGGGAAATTGCGCTGCCCTAACAAGGCGGGGCGCCCTTGAGGGACGCCCCGCCGATGTGACACCGTTCTGGCTACTCTTCTAGTGTGATTCAGATCGAGAAATTCGCTCAGTAGGCGTGCTGCGAGGAAGGGCGAATTTCTCGATCATCACACTAGGCAGCGCCGCGCAGTGCGGCCTTCACTTTTTCCGGTGTATACGGGATCGACCGCAGCCGCACGCCGGTTGCATCGAACACCGCGTTCGAAATGGCCGACGGCACCACCGCTGCGGCGGGCTCGCCCGCGCCCCACGGCGGCATGGTCGGGCGATCAATCAGGTCCATCGCGATGTCGGGCACGTCCGGGAAGGTGAGGATCGGATAGCTCGCCCAGTCGAGACTGGTGACCGCCGATCGGTTGAATTTGAGCTCCTCGAGCAGCGTTCGGCTCACCGTTTGAATGATGTTGCCTTCGAGCTGGTTCTTCAGGCCATCCGGATTGATGATCTGCCCGCAGTCGTGGGTGATGTAGAACTTGGGCACCTTGATGATACCGGTCGCGCGATTGACTTCCACCTCCGCCACCACGCCGACGTAGGTGCGCACCAATTCGTACTTGACGTACGACACGCCGCGCCCCTTGACGACGTCGCCGCTCTGCCCGCCCTTGGGCGAGGGGCGCTTGTCCCACTTCGCCAGCGCGACGAGGCGGTTCAGGATTTCGATGCCGCGCGTGTCTGCGGGATCGAGATACTTCAAGCGGAACTCAATCGGGTCGGCGCTGGCCGCCGCCGCCAGCTCATCCATGAAGCACTCGTTGGCATAGGTATTCTGCATCCGGCCCGGCGTGCGAATCCAGGACGGTGTGAACGGCGTCGATTCGAGCCGGTGACACACCGTCTTGACGTTCGCGAACTTGTAGGGAATGTCGGAGTTGCGGATGATGTTGCCCGGTGCGATGTGCTTCTCATAGGGCATTTCGGCCAGCGTCGCCGCCACCAGCGGGACAAGGAAGCCGCCGGCCGACTGCGGAATGAAGAACTCAGATTCCCAGGCCGTCACCGTGCCTGAGCCGTCCATGGCGGCGCGCAGGTCGATGAGCGTTGGCGGACCCTTCGGATCCCAGCCGTGCTCGTCCGCACGCGACCATTGCACGCGCACCGGTTTGCCGGTCGCCTTCGCGAGCAGGGCCGCATCGGCTGCCGCGTCCTCGTGTCCGTTGCGGCCGTAGCAGCCTGCGCCTTCGAGGTACAGGCAGCGCACGTCATCAACCGGCATGGCAAACATCTGGGCCAGTTGCTTGCGCAGAGTGTGCGTCGCCTGCGAGGCCGACCAGGACGTCAGCTTGCCGTCCTTGAACTCCGCGACCGCGCACGACGGACCGATCGAGCCGTGGGTATGGATGGCAAAGTCGTAGGTGGCGGCGAGCTTCTTGGCTCCTTGGCCCAGCGCCTCGGCGGCATTGCCGACAGTGCTGGTCACCTCGTCCTTGGCCACCTTGGTGGCGCGCACGTGCTCATAGAGCTTGGACTGCTCGGGCAGGCCTTCCCACTTCGACCAGGTCGCCTTCAACTGCCGGGCGCCTTTGATGGCTGCCCATTCGTTCGCGGCCACCACGGCCAGGAAGTTGCCCTGACGAATGACCTTCGCGCTTCGGATGCCCTTGATCGAGGCTTCATCCACGCTCTCGAGCTTGGCTTGCATGGCCGGCGGACGCACCACGCGCCCGTGCAGCATGCCGGGCACGCGAAAATCCTGCATATAGGTGAATGTGCCGGTTGCCTTGCCGGGGATGTCGACGCGCGGCACAGACGTGCCGACCAGCTTGAACGTCTTGGGGTCCTTCGTCGGCACCGGCTGCTTGGGGTCGAGCTTGATGGAGAAGCTCTTGCCGCCGATGAGCTGCGCATAGGCGATGCGCTTGCCGCCGCCGCTGACGACGCCGCCGGCAACGCTCAACTCCTCCTTCTTGACATTGAGGCGCTTGGCTGCCTCCTCGAGCAACGCGGCCTTCGCAGCCGCCGAGGCTTGCCGGATCTGGACGCCGCCGGATTGAATGGTCAGGCTGCCCCAGGTCGTGCCCTGATCGGGCGTCAGCAGCGTGTCGCCGGTGACCAGCTTGATCCGGTTCAGGGGCAAATCGAGCTCTTCGGCGGCCATTTGCCGAAGCGCCGTGTCGGTGCCGGTCCCCAGATCGACCTTGCCCGAATAGACCGTGCACATGCCTTTTGCGTCGATCGCGAGATATGAATCGACCTCCGTGAGCGCCAATGGCTTGGCCGCTGCGGCCGTCTGCGCGAGCGCATCACCAGCCTGCGCGCCAAAGGAGAAACTGACGACCAGAGCGCCGCCCCCTTTGAGAACGTCGCGTCGCGTCGTCTTGAAGTGCGTATTCATGGTCCTCTCCTTCAAGCGGTGGCTGCGCGCTTGACAGCCCGAACAATGCGGGCGTGCGTACCGCAGCGGCAGAGGTTGTTGGCAAGCGCCTGCTTGATCTGCGTCTCGGTTGGCCGCCGGTTTCTGGCCAGGAAGGCCGCCGCTTCCATGATCATGCCGTTGATGCAGTAGCCGCACTGAACGGCCTGCTCCTCGATGAAGGCGCGCTGCACCGGGTGCGGGTTCTGCGGCGTGCCGAGCCCTTCCAGGGTCACGACCCTCTGTCCTGGCTTGATCGAGGAGAGCGGCGTGACGCACGACCGCACGGCCCTGCCGTCGACATGAACCGTGCAGGCGCCGCACTGCGCGAGCCCGCAGCCGAAGCGGGGGCCCTTGAGTGCAAGATCGTCGCGCAGCGCATAGAGCAGCGGCATGTCCGGATCGTCGACCGTGATCGACACCCGCTTGCCGTTTACAGTGAGGGGTCTGGTAGCCATTTGCATTCCTCCCGTGGGTTTTGTGCCTTGCGGTAGGTTGGCGGCGCGCGAAAGAGCATCGCATCGACGATCCGGAGCGACAATAGATCGAGCAATTCACAAATCGCTGATTGATCAGCTTACGCCAACTGCAATGGGTGCCCAAGGCGTTTCGCCGAATGGTCGCTTTCAATGCGTTTGCCGAGCCATTGGCGGGATGCGGGCTGTTCAAGCCGCCCAGCGGTCCATTGTCCTTGCGGCCTGGCTTTGGCTCTCATCAAAGGCTGGGAGATATGCAGGCAGCGAGTGGCCAAGGCACAAGACAGGCTTTGCCCGTCCGGGTTATGGAAGGAGCAATCTCGGCATCCGTCAACGCCACGTCCATGACCCCTTCTGCGATCCTCTCCGATCCTCAGCGGCGCAATGTTGCTGTCCTGGCGCTGGGGCAGGCGTTGTTCATGTCGGTGCAGGGCATCGGCACGGCAGCGACACCGCTCGCGGCCTACATGCTTCTGGGGCCGGACAGCAAATGGCTGGCCACGGTGCCCATCTTCCTTGCCCATCTTGGCATCATGAGCGCCACGATCCCGGCCTCGCTGCTGATGGGGCGGATAGGACGGCGCGCCGGCTTTTCGATGGGTGCTCTGTTCGGCATTCTGTCTGGCCTCATCGCGTGTGCGGCGCTCTACAGACAGAGCTTTGCGCTGCTGTGTGCCGCGGCGTTCCTCCAGGGCATTCAGGCGGCGTTCTTCTGGTACTTCCGGCTGGCGGTCGCGGATGCGGCCGAGCCGGCGTTCCGCGCCAAGGCGATCTCCCTCGTGATGGCAGGTGGCGTGCTTGCGGGATTTCTTGGCCCGCAAGTGGCGAAATGGTCGGTCGACTGGCTGGCTCCGGTGACCTTCGCCGGCGTCTATCTGGCCATGGCCGGCTTCTCGATGGCGGTGCTCTGGCTGGTGCAGTTCGTGCAGATCCCGAAGCTGAGCGCGGAGGACCGTGCTGCCGAGGGCAGGCCGATGTCGGAAATCACGCAGCAGCCTGCTTATCGGGTCGCGCTGACATCATCCGTATTCGGCTATGCGGTGATGACGTTGACGATGTCGGCCACGCCGCTTGCCATGCTCGCCTGCGGCTTTGACTTCAACGACAGTGCCACTGTGATCCAGGCGCACATCATCGCCATGTTTCTGCCGTCGTTCTTCACCGGGCATCTCATCAATCGGTTCGGTGTGCTCCCCATCATTGCCGTGGGCGGCCTGATTCAAGTGGGGTGCGCGCTCGTCAATCTTTCCGGAGTTGGGTTTGCGCATTTTCTCGTGGCAAACATCCTCGTCGGCTTGGGCTGGAACTTCGCCTATGTCGGGGGGGCGACCCTCTTGACATCGACCTATGCCCCCGCCGAGCGGGCCAAGGTGCAAGCCAGCCACGATTTCATGGTCTATGCAGCCACGGCGGCAGCAGCGGCGCTGTCGGGCGTGCTTGCGGCCAATGTCGGCTGGTTCGTCATCAATCTCGCGGCGCTGCCCCTGATGGCGGTCGTGATCGGAGCTGCGCTATGGTTGATGGCCCGCGAGCGCAAGGCCGCGAGCGCGGCCCCGGCTGAATGAAGCATTGCCCAGGGGATCAGCATGACAGAGCCGTTCAATCCGGAGAACCACCGTCTAGCCCCCTCACGCTACTTCGAGGACTTCAAGCTCGGCGAAGTCTTCTGCATCCCGTCGCGCACGGTGACGGAAGCGCAGTTCCTTGCGTTCCAAGCGGCGTCCGGCGACAATCACCCCATCCACTATGATCGCGAGTACTGCCGCCGCCATGGCCATCCCGAACTGCTGGCGCATGGATACCAGGTACTGATTCAGAGCGCGGCCGGCGCCGGACTGTTTCCCTTCCTGGTGGAGGATTCGCTGATGGGCTTCATCGAGCAGTCGTCGCGCTTTCTGAAGCCCGTCTATGCCGGCGATACGCTCTATCCGCAGCTCGCCGTGAGCGAGCTTAAGCCCCAGCGTACGACGGGCGTGCTCACGTTGCGCTCGATGATCCATAACCAGAAGCGGGAGCTGGTCATGGAGGGAACCCAGCGGTATCTGCTGAAGAAGCGAAACGCGGGATGAGCGCGCAGGGCCTGGTGTTTGATGCTTGGCGCGACCTTGTGCGCCAGCATGGCTGCGACGCTGCCGCTGCCGAAGCCATGCTGGAGGGTCTGGTGCGCGCCTACGCCGAAGCGCTAACGCTGTTGGATGAGATCGTCGAGGCTCTGCCGCCGCATGGGACTCGGGCGAGGCGAAGACCGGGCCGCGGCTCTACTCCGCAGCCACCAGCATTTCGGCCGGCTCGATCTTGCAGGCGCAGAACTTGAACTCGGGGATCTTGCCCATCGGATCGAGCTGCGGGTTGGTGAGCAGATTGGCAGCCGCTTCGGCAAAGCAGAACGGGATGAAGACCATCCCCTCGGCGACGTCGCGGTCGGCGCGCGCCTTGAGCGTGACTTGGCCGCGCCGCGTCGAGACGCGGATGAAGCCGCCGGGCGGGATGCCGAGCTTGTCCATCTCTCTTGGATTCAAGCCCGCGATCGCTTCCGGCTCGAGGCTGTCCAGGTTTGACGCGCGCCGGGTCATGGAGCCGGTATGCCAGTGCTCGAGCAGCCGCCCGGTGGTCAGCACCATCGGATAAGCCTCGTCGGGCAGCTCGTCGGGGGGCACGAGGTCGGCGGGCACGATCTTGGCCCGGCCGGAGTTGGTCGGGAACGACGTTGCAAAGATGATCTCGTTGCCCGGCTGGTCGGGCGCGTCGCAGGGATAGGTCACGGCATCCTCGCGTACCAGCCGCTCCCAGGTGATGTTGTCCAACGACGGCATGACCTTCGCCATCTCGGCGAAGACCTCCGATATGTCCTTGTAGTTCCAGTTCAGTCCAACTCCCTGTGCGAGTTGCTGGATCAGGATCCAGTCCTGGCGGGCGTCACCGGGCGGATCGATGACGGGCCGTGCAATCTGCACCTGGCGGTTCGTGTTGGTGAACGTGCCCCACTTCTCAGCGTGGGCGGAGGCGGGCAGCACCACATCGGCGTGCCAGGCCGTTTCGGTGAGAAAGATGTCCTGCACCACGAGATGCTCGAGCTTTGCCAGCGCCTCGCGTGCATGCTGTACGTCGGGATCGGACATGGCGGGGTTTTCGCCCATGACATACATGCCCTTGATCACACCGTCCTTGATGGCGTGCATGATCTCGACCACCGTCAGTCCCTTCTTGGCATCGAGCTTCGTGCCCCAGAGCTCCTCGTAGGCGCCTCGGATGGAGGCATCTTCCACCGATTTGTAGTCAGGGAACACCATGGGGATCAGGCCCGCGTCGGAGGCGCCCTGCACATTGTTCTGACCCCGCAGGGGATGCAGTCCTGTGCCTGGCCGACCGACCTGTCCGGTCACCAGGGCGAGCGCGATCAGGCAGCGCGCGTTGTCGGTGCCGTGCGTGTGCTGGGAGATGCCCATGCCCCAGAAGATGATTGAGCGCTCGGAGCGGGCGTAGAGACGCGCCACCTCGCGAATGGTGGCAGCGGAGATGCCGCAGACCGGCTCCATGGCCTCCGGCGTGAAGTCCTTCACCTTGGCCTTCAGGCTTTCAAAGCCTTCCGTGTGCGCCTGGACGTACTGGACGTCGACCATGCCCTCCGCCACGATCACATTCAGCATGGCGTTGAGCAGAGCCACATCGCGACCTGGCTTGAACTGCAGGGTGTGGCTGGCGTAGCGCGCGATGCCCTGGTTCTGCCCCCGCGGGTCCATCACGACCAACTTGGCGCCGCGCTTGGCCGCGTTCTTGAGGAAGGTTGCGGCGACGGGGTGATTCTCGGCCGGTCGTGCGCCGATGACGATGATGCAGTCGCTGTCCTTGGCGGCCGTGAACGGCGCGGTGACCGCACCCGAGTTCAGCCCTTCCATCAGGGCTGCCACCGACGAGGCATGGCACAACCGCGTGCAGTGATCGACGTTGTTGGTGCCGAAGCCCTGCCGGATCAATTTCTGGAAGAGGTAGGCTTCCTCGTTCGAACCCTTTGCCGAGCCGAAGCCGGCCAAGGCTTTGCCGCCGTCGCGCTTGTGGACGGCCTTGAGGCCGGCGGCGGCCTTTGCCAGCGCTTCCTCCCAGGTTGCCTCGCGGAAGTACTTGTCGACCTCGTCGCGGCGGATCTGAAGGTCGGCGCTCTTGGCGACGCCCTCGCGTCGGATGAGCGGCTTGGTAAGCCGATCGGGATGGTGGATGTAGTCGAAGCCGAAGCGGCCCTTGACGCATAGGCGATTGTTGTTGGCGGGCCCGTCGCGGCCATCCACGTAAAGGATCTTGTTGTCCTTGACGTGAACCTGGGTTTGGCATCCGACCCCACAATAGGGGCAAAGCGTGTCCACCGACTTTGTTTCGTAGTTCACGCGCTTGCCCGCGTCGTCGAGCAGGCTCTTCTCCATCAACGCGCCGGTCGGACATACCTGCACGCATTCGCCGCAGGCGACGCAGGTCGACTGGCCCATCCCGGCATCGAAATCGAACACGACCTTGGCGCCGTGCCCGCGATAGGCCATGCCGATCACGTCATTGGCCTGCACCTCGCGGCACGCGCGGACGCACAGATTGCAATTGATGCAGGCATCGAGATTGACGGCAATGGCCGAATGCGTGCTGTCGGCAACCGGGCGCTCGCCCTTGGGGTAGCGGCTTGTCGGGGTGACGCCCATGGCGTCCACCCAGTTCCAGAAGCTCGACTTCGGATCGTGGCTGCCCTCGCGGGCGGGTTGATCCGCCACCAGCAGCTCAAACACCATCTGGCGCGATTTCTTGGCCCGCTCGCTGGCCGTCTTGATCTTCATGCCGGGGGCGGCCTTGCGCTGGCACGACGCGGCCAGCACGCGCTCGCCCTCAACCTCCACCATGCAAGCGCGGCAGTTGCCATCGGCGCGGTAGCCGGGGGCGGGATGCCAGCACAGGTGCGGAATCTTAGTGCCGTGGCGCTGAGCCACCTGCCAGATGGTCTCGCCTGGCTCGGCCTCGACCTGGCTGCCGTCCAGCTCGAAGGTGATCTTATCTGTCATCGCGGGCAGGCCTCAGTTCTTGAGCTCGGTCTCAACGAAGGCAAAATTCGACGTCGTCGTCGGTGAACACATTGAGGCGGACGCCAGCCTTGAAAGGACAGGATACACCCTGCTTCAGCTCGGCCAAGCTTGCATCTGCAGTCGCAGGGCCGACGACCTGGGCCGGAAGGCGCGGCGTCACCGGAGATCCTCCGGAAAGTACCTGAACACGCTTCGGAGCGGATTGGGAGCCGCCTGTCCGAGGCCGCAGATGGATGCATCCGCCATGACCTGTGCAAGGTCTTCGAGCAGCTCGGCATTCCAATTGCCGGTGCTCATGAGCTTGACAGCCTTCTCAGTGCCGTTGCGGCAGGGCGTGCACTGGCCGCAACTTTCGTCCTCGAAGAAGCGCATCAGGTTCAGGGCCACGGCTTTCATGTCGTCTTGGTCGGACAAAATGACGACCGCATGGCTGCCGACAAAGCTGCCGTGCTTCTCGAGTTGACCGAAGTCGAGGGGAATGTCGGCCATGTATGCCGGCAGGATGCCCCCGGAAGCGCCACCGGGCAGGTAGCCCTTGAAATGATGCCCCTCCGCCATGCCGCCGCACAGCGCTATGAGGTCCTTGGCGGTGGAGCCCGCAGCCGTCAGCACCACGCCGGGGTTTTTGACGCGCCCTGAAACCGAATACGAGCGCAGGCCCTTGGCGTCGTTCTTGCCTTGCGCGCCAAACCACGCCGCCCCCTTCTCCAGGACGGCCGGCACCCAATAGAGGGTCTCGATATTGTTGACGAGCGTCGGCCGGCCGAACAGGCCGACCTGCGCCACATAGGGAGGACGATGCCGGGGCAGGCCGCGCTTGCCCTCGATCGATTCGATCATGGCGCTCTCCTCGCCGCAGATATAGGCGCCGGCGCCGCGGCGAATGTGGAGCTGCGTGTGCTTTGCAAGCCCTGCAGCTTCGACCTTCGCGATCTCCTGCTTCAGGATCTTGATGACCGCGGGATACTCGTCGCGGATGTAGATGAAGACTTGCTCGGCTTCGACCGCCCAGGCGGCAATCAGCGCGCCTTCCAGGAACTTGTGCGGCTCTCGCTCGAGATAATAGCGATCCTTGAAGGTGCCGGGCTCGCCCTCATCGCCGTTGACCGCCATCAGGCGGGGGGCCTGCTCCTTGCGCACCAGGCTCCATTTGCGTCCCGTTGGAAAGCCTGCGCCGCCGAGGCCGCGCAAACCACTGTCGGAAAGGGTTGCAATCACGTCGTCTGGCTTGCGCGCGCCCGTCAAGCATGCGCGCAGGACCGCATAGCCGCCTGCATGCGCGTACGCCTCAAAGGCCTGATAGGCAGGAATAGCGGGATGCACGTCCTTGCGCGCCACGATTTCGAGCAGCTTGGCCTTGGTTGCGTAATCGACATGGCAGTGGCCGACCTCCGCGGCTGGCGCCGTATCGCAGGAGCCGATGCACGGAGCGCGCAGCACGCGAATCCCCGGCATCCTCTCGTTCTCCAGCTCGCGGAGCAGTTTTTCTGCCCCGGCCAGCATGCAGCTCAGGCTGTCGCACACCCTGATGGTGATCGCGGGAGGGCGCTGCTCCTCCTCGCCGACGACATCGAAATGCGCATAGAAGGTCGCCACCTCATAGACCTCAGCCATCGGGATGCGGAGTTCCTCCGCCAGGGCATGCAGCTGGCCCTCGGGCAGGCACCCTTCCTTGTCCTGGATGAGGTGGAGATACTCGATCAGCAGGGCGCGCTCGCGCGGCCGTTCACCCAAAAGCGCCTTGACCGCGGCGATTTCGCTGTCCCTGAGGACACGGCCGCGGGGGAATGCAGCGGCCTTGCGGCGGCCTGAACCCGGATGGATCGCGCGCGCCCTGCCAGTGTCGTGAGCCATTTTCGACGAATCGTTCATGCACAGCCGCTCTTGGGCGCGATCGGCCCGATGGAACTACGGAGCGCCCATCAATGGCGCACCCAAGTCACTTCTGGCATACCATATGCCAAATCCACACGCCGTGTCGAGGATGGCCGTTGATGGTCACCATGGGAGTGTGGGCGGTGGGTCGGCTCTGCAGCTGCCCAACCCTGCCGGCGACCACATGGTCGCATTGTCTACAGTCGGGTTTTACCGCATCTATGCGTATAACTACGGCGGTAAGTATTGGCGCAGAGGACTGCCTCCTCATGGGCGCAAGCAAACCGCAAGACAAGAGCCATGGGAGGGAAGGGCCTTGATCGAACAACTCGTTGAACAGTTCGGCGCGGCCCTGGGTGACTATGGTCCAGTGGGCATCCAAGCCCTCAAGATCATCTGGATCAATATTCTTCTCTCCGGCGACAACGCCATTGTGATTGCCCTGGCTTGCCGGGCACTGCCGCCGCGTCAGCGTTTCTGGGGCATCATCCTGGGCGCCGGCGCGGCTGTGCTGCTGCGCATCTTCTTCACGGTCATCCTGCAGTATGTCCTGGAGCTGCCCTGGCTGAAGCTGGTCGGCGGCATCCTGCTGCTGTGGATAGCCATCAAGCTGCTCATCCAGGACGAGGCCGACGAGGCGAGTATCGATAGCGCCGACAATCTATGGGGCGCGGTGAGGACCGTTGCCATCGCCGACATCGTCATGAGCCTGGACAACGTGCTTGCCATTGCCGCTGCGGCCAAGGGCAATACGGCGCTGATCGTCTTCGGGTTGGCATTTTCGATACCCCTGATCGTGGCAGGGGCGACGCTGATCATGGCCCTGTTGACGCGTTTTCCGGTTCTTGTTTGGGCAGGTGCGGCCCTCTTGGGCTGGATCGCGGGCGAGCTGATCGTCGGCGACAGGATTGCCCTGCAGCAGATTCAGGATTGGAACCCGGCACTCGTGGTTCCCGATCCGGAGTCCGCCATCGGGGTCAAGACCGGGCCGATGCTGCACTACGTGGCAGCCACCATAGGAACGGCCATCGTCCTCCTCTGGGGTTGGGTGCTGTTGCGGCGGAGGAGCCGCGGCGCTGTCGGCGTGCCCGGCGAGGAAGGAGGGCCCGCCGAATGAGGCGGGCTTCGTCCTTGGGCGGGATGCGGCCCTCTTGGGCTGGGCCGCGGGCGAGCTGACCGTTGGTGGCAAGATTGCCAGGCAGGCAGCTCAGAATGGGAGCCCGGCGCTCCTGGTTTCAGCCATCGGGGCCAAGATCGGGCCGGTGCGGCAACTGTTGGCTTGATCTCAGTAGCCGAGCCAGGCTTCCAGGGGGCCCTTCGGCAGGGGAACCAGGAACCATTTCTCGAACATGAAGAACAAGGCTACCGGTACGACGGCCGCGACGCCAATCGCCTTGAGCGGATTTTCCCGCCCCACCGCAATCATGAAGGCGAAGATGAAGATCGCCGAGGCCACGTAGATGCCGATATAGCCAATCAGCGCTACGTAGATGAGGCTCGGAACCAGCACCGCCAGAACGCGGCCGAACGGCCGCAGGGACACAAAGGTTTCGCTTGCGCCGGCGCTGCGGGCGGCGCTGACCAGGTTGATGAAACTGGATACGGCCAAGATCACCGCTACCCAGAACGGATAGTAGCCAGGCGCCGGCCCCTCACCTTCGCGCCATCCGAAGCCCAACCGAACGCTGTCGTAGATGACCAGCGTGCATCCAGCCAATAGAACCAGGGCGACCACGATCTCCATCGTCCGGTTCGTAACCAGCGGCCGCCCGTCGTTGGTGTCTTCACCCTTCTGCATATCGTTTGATCCTGTGGTTGAGGGGCAGACCGATTGAAGTCGCAGCGAGGGCCGGCGCGCTGCGATTGCAGGCGCAAGCCCTCGCAATGGCTCACTTGCCTGCTGCCAGGAAGCCCGCTTCCTTCATCAGATCGTGGTGCTGCCTCTCGGCATTTTCGACCCAGCGCCTGAACTCGTCGCCTGTCATGAAGGTCTGATTGAACGCACCCTGCTCCATGAACGACTTCCAATCGTCGGTCGCCATCACCTTCTTGAAGAGATCGACGTAGTAGGCGATGTGCTCGGGCTTCACGCCGGGCGACATGAAGATGCCGCGCAGCATCTGGTACTCGGTGTTGACGCCGACTTCCTTGCAAGTCGGAATGTCCGACCAGGCCATGGTGGCGGTAACCTTCAGGGTGTACACGCTGCGCTTGGAGTCGAAGAGGCACAGCGGGTTCAGTGCGCCTGCCTTCCACTGCGAGACGGCCTCGATCGGATTGTTCACGGTCGAGTTTACATGCTTGCCGACGAGCTGCACGGCCACGGCACCACCACCAGCAAACGGAATGTAGGTGAACTTCTTGGGTGCCGTCAGCTTCTCCAGAGCCACGGTGATGATCTGGTCTTCCTGCTTGGAGCCGGTGCCGCCCATCTTGTAGGACTTGTCGGGGGCGGCCTTCACCGCCTCGATGTACTCCTTCGCCGTCTTGTAGGGTGCATCCGCCGGCACCCAGAGAATGAACTGGTCGAGGGCCAGCATGGCCACCGGCGTCATGTCCTTCCAGTTGAAGGGAACGCCCGTAGCCAGCGGGGTCGTAAACAGGTTCGACAGCGTGATGATGATGCTGTGAGGATCGCCAGCGGACTTCTTGACTTCCAAGAAGCCTTCCGCCCCGGCCCCACCGGCTTTGTTGACGGTGATAATCGGCTGCTTCGCCAGGTTGTTCTTCGCCACCACACCCTGGATGAAGCGCGCCATCTGGTCGGCACCACCGCCCGTACCGGCGGGAATGACAAACTGGATGGGCTTGGTCGGTTCCCAAGTCTGCGCAACGGCCTGCGGTGTCGACAACACCAGGGTGGATGCGGCCAGCGTGCCCGCGGCCGCCAAGCGGCAGATACTGCCCGCCCATCTCGGCTCAGCAGCTTTCTGAAATGCCATCATCGCTTCCTCCTCGATTTTGGTTGCATGCTTGGGGTAGTTGGCTTTGTCTTAGGCTCTCAGCGCTCCTTGTCCACTGCCGCAGCTCCCGCCGATGCCGCGACGGGCCTTGAATTCAAGCTGCGCCGCTTGTCCTGGAGCCAGGTCACCAGCGGCCAGAACAGCAGGATGGTGCCGAGCGTCATGATCGATCCCACCAGCCAATTCGACCAGAAGATGCTCAAGTTGCCCTGCGACGCCAGCATGGCCTGCCTGAACGATTCCTCGGCCTTGTCGCCGAGCACAATGGCCAGCACCAGCGGCGGCAGCGGGTAGTCGAGCTTGGTGAAGATGTAGCCGACGACCCCGAATGCCAGCATGAGCCAGACGTCGAACATGCTGTTGTGCACGGTGTAGGCGCCGACCGCGCAAATGACGAGGATGATCGGGGCAATGATGGAGAACGGCACCCTGAGAATGGCTGCAAACAGCGGCACGCAGGTGAGCACGATGATGAGGCCAGCGATATTGCCCAGATACATCGAGGCAATCAGCCCCCACACAAAATCCTTCTGCTCCACAAAGAGCATCGGACCCGGCTGCAGGCCCCAGATCATAAGGCCTCCCAACAGCACGGCTGCCGTCGGTGATCCAGGAATGCCGAGGGTGAGCATCGGCAACAGGGCGCTGGTGCCAGCCGCGTGCGCCGCCGTCTCGGGCGCAACCACGCCCTCCACTTCGCCCTTGCCGAAGTTGGCACCGCGCTTGGAAAAGCGCTTGGCGAGGCCGTAGCTCATGAACGAGGCAGGCGTGGCACCGCCGGGCGTGATTCCCATCCAGCAGCCGACGATGCAGCTCCGGATGGAGGTAACCCACAGCTTCAGAAGATGCTTCCAAGTCTGCAGCACTACGTTCAGCCGGATGGTGGCGTGGCTGCCCGAGAATTTCAGGCCGCTTTCCATAGATGATAGGATTTCGCCGATCCCGAACAGGCCGATGACGGCAATCAGGAAGTCGAAGCCGATCAGCAACTCCTCGTGACCGAAGGTCATCCGCAATGTGCCCGTGACCTTATCCAGGCCGACGGCGCCGAGCGCAAACCCGAGGCACATCGAGGCCAGCACCTTGAAGGGCGAGCCCTTGCCCATGCCGACGAAGCTGGCAAAGGTGAGGAAGAAGACCGAGAAGAACTCTGCGGGCCCGAACTGCAAGGCGAACTTTGCAACGAGGGGTGCCAGGAAGGTGATGACGACCACGGCGACCAGGGCACCCACGAAGGACGAGGTGAATGCGGCGGTCAACGCCTCGTCGGCCCTGCCCTGCTGCGCCATGGGATGGCCATCGAAGGTCGTCGCCACAGACCAGGGCTCGCCTGGAATGTTGAAAAGGATCGAGGTGATGGCCCCACCGAAGAGTGCTCCCCAGTAGATGCAGGAGAGCATGATGATGGCCGAGGTGGGAGGCATGGCAAATGTCAGCGGCAGCAGGATCGCCACGCCATTGGCGCCGCCGAGCCCCGGCAACACGCCTATGATGACGCCCAGCAGGATGCCGACGATCATCAAAGCCAAATTGTACCAAGAGAGCGCGACTTTGAAGCCGCCGATGAGCGAGACGATCTCGTCCACGAGAGTACCTTCCCGTCGTTTCCTGCGCCGAAGGCCCGACTTCTTATAGTCCAATTCTACATGTTCGGGTGTCTGGTATACATTGTACCAAGTGCCAGGCCATTGCAATAGACCATTTGAGGGCTGCGCAAAGAAAATTTGAAACGCCATCGGATTGTCAGACAGCAGAGTTGTGCGAATGTGGACAGGACCGGCAACCCCCGCTCTTGCCGCTTGATCTGCTCTGGTGTATGGTATACCAAGAACCATAGCGTGCCCCACGGCGGGCAATATCAGGTCAGGTGTGCTGTGGCTGACACTCAGCTGAAAATCGCGCCTATCGGTGAAGGCCTTAGCTTGAAGGCGCGCGCCTACGAGGCGCTCAAGGCCGCCATCACGAATATGAACATCTACGCCGACGACGCCGAGCTGCGTCTGGATGAGCGCGACCTTTCGCAGCGGTTCGGCGTGAGCCGTACGCCGCTGCGCGAGGCCTTGGCGCAACTCGATCAGGAGGGACTCGTCAAGATCGTGGCCCGTCGGGGCATCTTCATCGTGCGCAAGACCAAAGCCGAGGTCCTTGACATGATCACGGTTTGGGCGGCGCTCGAAAGCATGGCCGCGCGGCTGGCAACGAAGCATGCAAGCGCGGAGGATCTCGCCGGACTGCACACGTTGGTCGACCAGTTCTCGCAGGACAAGGTGGCCGCGAAGATGGGCGAGTATTCGGACGCCAACATCAAGTTCCATCAGGCGATCATTGGATTGGGTAAGAATTCGCTGATCACCGACATCACCGACACCCTGTTCTTTCACGTGCGCGCCATCCGGCAGCGCACGATTTTCGAGCAGGACCGCGCCAAGCGGTCGGTCATCGATCACAAGGACATCGTCGCCGCGCTGGAAGCCCGCGACACGGAACGCGCGGAGCGGCTGGTGCGCGAGCATACCTTGCGACTGAGGGAGCACGTGGAGCGCTTTGTAGCGCTCGACTGATGCACAGGAGTGAAGCACCGAAGAGCGAGGAGAGGTTCCCGGCGGCCGATGCGGCAGTGAAGCCGGCGACCACGGGATGACATCTGAATGCGAAGACAGAGTTTGGCAGCGTGGCCTCGGTCGGCCATCTGGTGGCGAAGGCGCTCACAGCCGAGAACGTTGATGTGCTGCCTGAGCGGGTCGCGGCCCTTGCACTGCGAGGAGCATGGCCGAGTGGCAAATTTCGAGGGGAGAGAGTGAAATGTCCGCAACAGTGCAAAGCATTGATGCGAGTGGAGCTGGAGGAGAGCAGGAGCTTACGGACGGCTTCCATCTCGTCATCGATGCGCTCAAGCTCAACGGCATCAACACGATCTACGGTGTGCCCGGCATCCCAATCACGGACTTGGGTCGCATGGCACAGGCCGCAGGCATACGCGTCATTTCGTTCCGGCATGAGCAGAACGCCGGCAACGCCGCGGCCATCGCCGGCTTCCTGACGAAGATGCCCGGCGTCTGCCTTACGGTTTCGGCGCCCGGCTTTCTCAACGGGCTGACAGCGCTGGCCAATGCCACGACCAACTGCTTCCCGATGATCCTGATCAGCGGCTCGTCCGAGCGCGAGATCGTCGACCTGCAGCAGGGCGACTACGAAGAGATGGATCAGCTCGCAATCGCCAAGCCGCTGTGCAAGGCGGCCTTTCGCGTGCTGCATGCCGCAGACATCGGCATCGGCGTGGCGCGCGCGATCCGCGCGGCTGTGTCTGGCCGCCCGGGCGGCGTCTATCTGGACCTGCCGGCCAAGCTTTTCTCACAGGTCATGAAGGCGGACGCTGGAGCCAAGTCGCTCGTCAAGGTCATCGACGCGGCGCCGGCCCAGATCCCGGCCCCAGATGCCGTCAAGCGGGCGCTTGACGTCCTGAAAGGCGCCAAGCGCCCCCTGATCATTCTCGGCAAGGGCGCAGCCTACGCGCAGGTCGATGATCTGATCCGCGCCCTGATCGAGAAGAGCGGCATCCCTTTCCTGCCCATGAGCATGGCCAAGGGTCTTCTCCCCGACACGCATCCGCAGTGTGCCGGTGCTGCACGCTCGACGGTGCTGAAGGACTCCGACGTCGTGATGCTGATTGGCGCACGCCTCAACTGGCTGCTGTCGCACGGCAAGGGCAAGACTTGGGGTGATGCTGGTTTGAAGAAGTTCATTCAGATCGACATCGATCCCAAGGAGATGGACAGCAACATCCAGATCGCCGCGCCCGTGGTCGGCGATATCGGCTCGTGTGTGTCGGCTCTGCTTGCGGGTATCGACGGCAAATGGTCGGCCCCGCCGGCTGACTGGATCAAGGCCGTCAGCTCGAAGAAGGAAGAGAACATTGCCAAGATGGCGCCGAGGCTGCTGAAGAACTCGGTGCCGATGGACTTCCACAGCGCGCTCGGTGTGCTGCGCACCATCATCAAGGAGCGGCCCGACGCCATACTGGTCAACGAGGGCGCCAACACGCTCGATCTCGCGCGCGGCGTCATCGACATGTACAAGCCGCGCAAGCGCTTGGACGTCGGTACCTGGGGCGTCATGGGTATCGGCATGGGCTTTGCCATCGGCGCAGCCATCGAGACCGGAAAGCCTGTGCTCGCGCTCGAAGGCGACAGCGCCTTTGGCTTCTCCGGGATGGAGGTGGAGACGATCTGCCGGTACAACCTGCCGGTCTGCGTCGTCGTCTTCAACAACAACGGCATCTATCGCGGCACCGACGTCAATCCGACGGGCGGTCCGGACGTTGCGCCGACAGTCTTTGTCAAGGACTCGCGCTACGACAAGATGATGGATGCCTTCGGCGGCGTCGGCTTCAACGCGACAACGTCCGACGAGCTCAGGCGCGCCGTGAACCAAGCCATGGACTCCGGCAAGCCGACGCTCATCAACGCCGTGATCGATCCGGCGGCCGGCAGCGAGAGCGGCAGAATCGGCAATCTCAACCCGCAAAGCGTGGTGAAAAGGAAGTGATGGAGCACGCAATGAAAGCACTTGAAGGCGTCCGCATTCTCGATTTCACCCACGTCCAGTCGGGTCCGACCTGCACGCAGCTGCTCGCCTGGTTCGGCGCCGACGTGATCAAGGTCGAGCGCCCCGGCGTCGGCGACATCACGCGCGGCCAGCTGCAGGACATACCGAACGTGGACAGCCTCTATTTCACGATGCTGAACCACAACAAGCGCTCCATCACGATCGACAGCAAGAACAAGAAGGGCCTGGAGATCCTGGAGCGGCTGGTGAAGAAGTGCGATGTGCTCGTGGAGAACTTCGCACCTGGCGCGCTCGACCGCATGGGGCTCACCTGGCAGCGCATCCAGGAGCTGAACCCACGGATGATCTACGCCTCCGTCAAGGGTTTCGGTCCCGGCCCCTATGAAGACTGCAAGGTGTACGAGAACGTCGCGCAGTGCACCGGCGGCTCGGCCTCCACAACGGGCTTCCGCGATGGTCCGCCGTTGGTGACGGGGGCGCAGATTGGAGATTCAGGCACCGGCCTGCATCTGGCGCTCGGCATCGTGACGGCGCTTTATCACCGCACCATGTCGGGCAAGGGCCAGCGCGTCACCTGCGCCATGCAGGACGGCGTTCTCAACCTGGCGCGGGTGAAGATGCGCGACCAGCAGCGCCTGGCGCATGGTCCGCTCAAGGAATACAGCCAGTTCGGTGAGGGCATTCCCTTCGGCAAGGCCGTGCCGCGCGCGGGCAACGATTCGGGCGGCGGCCAGCCGGGACGCATCCTCAAGTGCAAGGGGTGGGAAACGGATCCCGACGCGTACATCTATTTCATTACCCAGGCGCCGGTGTGGGAAGCGATCTGCGACGTCATTGGCGAGCCCGGCTGGAAGACCCATCCCGATTACGCCAAGCCGCCGGCACGCCTGCCGCGGCTGAACGCGATCTTCGCCCGTATCGAGCAATGGACCATGACCAAGACCAAGTTCGAGGCCATGGATATCCTGAACAAGTACGACATCCCCTGCGGGCCGATCCTTTCCATGAAGGAGCTGGCCGAGGACAAGTCGCTGTTTGCCACCGGCACGATGGTGGAGGTCGATCATCCCACGCGCGGCAAGTACCTGTCGGTGGGCAATCCGATCAAGCTGTCCGCCAGCGCTGCAGATGTGAAGCGCTCGCCGCTGCTCGGGGAGCACACCAATGAAGTGCTGTCCGAGCTCGGCTACTCGGCGGACGAGATCGTAGCGCTGGCCGACGCCGGCGCCACGGCACCGGTGCGAAAGGCTGCGGCTGAATAGAGTGGCTCGGCGCCTTCCCGCGCAGGCGGGATGGCGCCCTTCATAGCAAATGCGGAGAGTATGATGCGCATCGTCGTGCATGGGCAGGAGGCCTTCGGCAAGGCCGTGCTCGAGAAGCTGTTGGAGCGTAAGGAGAACGTGGTGGCGGTGTGCTGCGCACCGGACAAGGCCGGCCGGCCGGAAGACCCGCTCAAGCTGTTCGCGCTCGAGAAGGGCTTGCCCGTGCATCAGCCCAAGAGCTGGAAGACACCTGAAGCGCTCGAGCTGATGAAGTCGTTCAATGCCGACGTGTGCATGATGGCCTACGTGCTGCTGTTCGTTCCGCAGCCGGTGCTGGATGCGCCGCGGTTCGGCACCTTCCAGTACCACCCATCGCTGCTGCCGGCGCACCGCGGGCCGTCATCGATCAATTGGCCGATCGCCATGGGCAAGACGCGGACCGGCCTGACCATCTTCTGGCCCAACGAGGGGCTCGATGAGGGTCCGATCCTGATCCAGAAGTCGGTGGAGATCGGCCCCGACGAGACGCTCGGCGACGTCTATTTCAAGAAGCTGTTTCCGATGGGCGTCGACGCGATGATCGAGGGATTGGAGCTGGTGCGCGCCGGCGCCGTGCTCAGGCACCCGCAGAATCTTGCCGACGGGTCGTACGAAAGCTGGTTCAAGAAGGATCTTGCCGCAATCGATTGGGCAAAGCCTGTTGGCGAGGTCTACAACCTCATCCGCGCCGTCAATCCGGCGCCCGGCGCCTGGAGCACCATCAAGGGGCAAAAGGTCGATATCTTCGACAGCGCGAAGGTCGCCGGCAGCGGTGCGCCGGGTGAAGTGCTCGCCGTGGACGATCAGGGGATGACGATTGCCGCCGGTGGCGGTGCCATCCTCGCCAAGCGCGTCCGCGGCGGCGACGGCAAGAAGGTCGCAGCCGGAGAATGGGCCAAGTCCGCAGGCGTCAAGGCCGGTGACAGCTTCGAAAAGCCGGCGGCACCGAAATCCAGCACTTGAGAATCTCAATGCATCTCGCGCGATAGCGCAGGAGGGGAAACATGGCTGTGAAGTCTGATATTGAGATTGCGCGCGAGGCGAATATGCAGCCGATCGCGGAGGTCGGCAGCAAGATCGGCGTCCCTGCAAGCGCCCTGCTGAACTACGGCCCCTACAAGGCCAAGGTGAGCTACGATTTCATCGAAGCGGCCAAGAAGAACAAGGACGGCAAGCTGATCCTGGTGACGGCCATCAGCCCGACTCCAGCGGGCGAGGGCAAGACCACCACCACGGTTGGCCTCGGCGACGGCCTCAACCGGATCGGCAGGAAAGCCATGAGCTGCCTGCGCGAGCCGTCGCTTGGACCGTGCTTCGGGGTCAAGGGCGGCGCGGCCGGCGGCGGCTATGCCCAGGTGGTGCCGATGGAGGACATCAATCTCCACTTCACCGGTGATTTTCACGCCATCACCTCTGCCCACAACCTGCTCTCGGCGCTGCTCGACAATCAGATCTACTGGGGCAATCCGCTGGGGCTCGATGCACGGCGCATCTCGTGGCGTCGCGTCATGGATATGAACGACCGCGCGCTGCGCTCGATCGTGAACTCCCTGGGCGGCACTGCCAACGGGTTTCCGCGCGAGGATGGCTTTGACATCACGGTCGCCAGCGAGGTGATGGCGATCCTGTGTCTCGCCATGGATTTGAAGGACCTGGAGCGCCGGCTCGGCAACATCGTCGTGGGCTACACGCGCGAGAGGAAGCCCGTGCTGGCGCGCGACCTGAAGGGTGACGGCGCCATGACCGTGCTCCTGAAGGACGCGCTGATGCCCAACCTGGTGCAGACGCTGGAGAACAATCCAGTCTTCATCCACGGTGGTCCCTTTGCCAATATCGCGCATGGCTGCAACTCGGTGCTGGCGACGCGCACCGCGCTCAAATTGGCCGATTACGTGGTGACGGAGGCCGGCTTTGGTGCCGACCTGGGTGCGGAGAAATTCTTCGACATCAAGTGCCGCAAGGCCGGGCTCAATCCGGCGGCGGCCGTCATCGTGGCAACCGTGCGCGCGCTCAAGATGCATGGCGGCGTGGCGAAGGACGACTTGAAGAACGAGAATGCCGCCGCCGTCGCCAAGGGTTGCGACAATCTCAAGCGCCACATCGAGAACGTGAAGAAGTTCGGCGTGCCGCCGGTCGTGGCCATCAACCGCTTCATTACCGACACGGATCGGGAAATTCAGGAAGTCATGAAGGCGGCCGAAAGCGCGGGCACCAGGGCTTTCCTGTGCACGCACTGGGGCGAGGGCGGCAAGGGCATCGAGTCGCTGGCGCGGCACGTGGTGGATATGGCCGACAGCGGACAGTCGAAGTTCAAGCCGCTGTATCCCGACGAGATGCCGCTGTGGGACAAGGTGAAGACGATCGCCACCGAGATCTATCATGCATCCGAGATCGTGGCCGATACCAGCGTGCGCAATCAGTTCAAGGAGCTGCAGGCCGCCGGCTATGGCCATCTGCCCGTGTGCATGGCCAAGACGCAGTACTCCTTCTCCACCGATCCCAATCTCAGGGGCGCGCCGAGCAATCACGTCGTGCCCATTCGCGAGCTCAGGCTCTCGGCGGGCGCCGAGTTCATTGTCGTGATCACAGGCGAGATCATGACCATGCCGGGCTTGCCGAAGGTCCCCTCGGCCAACAGCATCCGCCTCAATGAGAAGGGGCAGATCGAGGGGCTGTTCTGAGGCGTGTCAATGGCCCGGCAAGGTCTATTGCCGGGCAGACATGAGCATGAAGCGGAGCGTTCCGGGCCTGGATGCGGCGCAGGCCGGACTGGCGCAGCTGCCGGGAGCAAAGCAGCGCCAGACGCCGCGGTCAGGGACCAGTGTTGAGGGTCGGAGCGCGCCTAGTGTGATGATCGAGAAATTCGCCCTTCCTCGCAGCACGCCTACTGAGCGAATTTCTCGATCTGAATCACACTAGCACCATGAGCTTGCTAGTGTCCTTTCGATCGCGAAGTTCGTTCAGCGCCTGCTGCAAGATCCGGCGAACTTCGCGATCGGGACACTAGGGGGCCTCCGGCCTTCATGGCGGCGTCGCCCGCAAACGATACACGCGGCTTGGGCAGAAGCGTGTGTCTCCTGCTGCCGTTCTGCGCACCGAGGCCGATCGAGCGGCTGGAGGGAGCGGGAAAGAGGCGCTGAACCACGCGCCCCGGCGGCTATTCGCGGCACGGGCGAGCGACGGCCGTGCAGCGATGTCCCGCCTTGCCGTGCGCGCATCTGTAGTCCGCGGACAGCGCCTGGTTCCAGTTGGCATAGAGTGGACCCAGTGTCGGCATGGTGCGGACCTGGGCCCGCCAGTTGCCGCGTGCCTTGGCCTTCGCCAGCACTTCGAAGCGCGATGGCTCTCCCCGCGCCTGAACGATGCGATCGGCGCAAGTCGCCGCCCCTGCCGGCAGAGATGCTGGGACCGTCGCAACCAACAGGGCAGCCAAGGCACCGGGAAACGCAGGTCTGGTGCGCATCACTCTGCTCAAGGTCTGGTTGTGAACAACACCCGGGAACGATACGACTTCTGTCGCGCACCGCAAGTCCGTCTTTGTTGCACCAGGGCGAGGGATATTCATGGGCGTTTCTGATGAAATCTTGCAGGCGTTCGCGACTTTGGCCACTTCGACCATTGCCAATGCGCTCGACGACGTCGCCTTCGAGGGCGTGATGCAGGGCCTCATGCAAGTCGTGCCGAGTACCCGCTGCGTCGGCCGTGCCGTAACGATTCGAGAGGTGACAGGCCGGCGCGGCGATTTCACGTCGGAGGACTTCAAGGTTGGACACATGATCGATGCGGCCGGACGCGGCGACGTTTTGGTCGTCGACAATGGCGGTCGGTGCGTTTCGACCTTCGGCGGCCTCGCGACCTTGGCTGCCAAGACGAAGGGGATCGGCGGGTTGGTTGCTGACGGCGGCGTGCGCGACCAGGAGGAGATGATCGAGCACGCCTTCCCGGTCTTTGCCCGGCACATGACGCCGCTGACCGGCCGCACCCGGCTTGCCATCACAGCCATCAACGAGCCGATCGGATGTGGCGGGGTGCGGGTATGCCCCGGCGATGTGATTGTCGCGGACGGGTCGGGGATCGTCTGCATCCCTTCGGAGCACGCGGCGCACGTGGCGATGCTGGCGGCGCGCTATGCCAAGGATGACGAGCAGGCCGCTGCCGAGCTGGCCAAGGGACTGTCCTTTCGCGAGGCCATGGCCAAGTTTCAGCGGATCTGATCCGATACCAAGCGGCGAGCGAGACACGCGCGTGAATGGGGCCGGTGACCACGCAGGGCGCGCCTTCCTGGGCACCCTGCTCGTCGTCACCTTCCTCATGAACATGATCGCGCGCGGGGTGACCGAGACGTTTGCCGTGTTTCTATTGCCGGTGCAGCAAGGTCTCGGCGTCTCGCGCCCCGAGATCACGCTCACCTACTCGGTCTTCATGCTGGCCTATGGAGCTTTTGCGCCTTTGGCCGGCCAGCTGATAGATCGCTTCGGTGCACGGATCGCCTACGGTTTCGGCCTTGCGAGCCTCGGCTGCGGCTATCTTCTGGCGGGCTCGGCAACCGAGCTGTGGCACTACCTGTTCGCCGCGGGTTTCCTGGGCGGCCTGGGCTCGGCCTCGCTCGGCATGATCGCCGCCTCCGCGCTGCTGTCGCGCTGGTTCACGGACCGCATCGGCACGATCATGTCGGTTCCCTATGCGGCCATCGGAGCGGGCATGCTGATCCTGCCGCCGCTGACACAGCTCATGCTGGCCAGCACCGACTGGCGCGTGGCGCACCGGCTGCTCGGCGCGGGCGTGCTTCTCATGCTGCCGCTGATCATGCTGGCTCCGCTCAGACGCATGACGGCCGGCTCGCTGGCGTGGCAGAAACTGCGACGCCAGCCAACCACAGCGGCCGCCGGGCCGTGGACGGTTGGCACAGCGGTGCGTACGAGTGCCTTCTGGGGCCTGTTTGCGGCCTATCTCTTCACCTCGGCCGCGGCCTACAGCGTCCTGCCGCATTCGGTTGCCTATCTGATCGAGGCGGGGTTCAATCCGCTCCTCGCCGCCAGCGCATTCGGTCTGACGGGGATGCTGTCGGTGTTCGGCATCCTCGCGATCGGCTGGCTGTCGGACCGATTCGGCCGCCTGTACACGGCGAGCTGGTCATATCTTTCGACGGTCGTGGGCATCGTGGCGCTGATGCTCGTTTCGGTTTGGCCGTCGCTCGTGCTGGTCTATGCCTTTGTCTGGTTCTTCGGCCTGATGCAGGGCGCCCGCGGGCCGATCATCATAGCCCTGGTCGCAAGGCTGTTTCCCGGCGGCGGCGTCGGCACCATCTATGGAACACTGTCGTTGTCCATGGGTCTGGGAGCGGGCCTGGGCTCGTGGAGTTCCGGCCTGCTGTATGAGATGACGGGCAGCTACATGGCTTCGTTCGCACTCGCCGCGGCTGCGGCCCTGGCGGGGCTATCCATCTTTTGGGGCGTGCGCAGCCTCCGCGAGGAGCGCGTTGGGGGAGCGCGCACGGGTCTGTCGCAACTCCCTGCTTTAGTGCGCAAAGAACACCGGTAGTCCCGCCGCCGACAGGATGTGGCTGGTGGCGCCACCGAAGATCATCTGCCGCAGCCGGCTTTGCGTGTAGGCCCCTTTGATCAGCAGGTCGGCCCGGATCGATGCGGCCTCAGCCAGAATGGCCTCGCCGGCGCGTGAGGAGCTTCCCGGGACTGTCTTGTCCGTTGCCTCGATCCCATTCGCGGCCAAGTAGCCCACCGCGTCCTTGATGCTTGGGCCCGGTGCCATCGCCCCGTCGACGGCGATCATGGATACGCGCTTGGCCTGCTTCAGGAGCGGCATGGCAAACAGCATGCAGCGGGCGGTTTCCGTGCTGGCATTCCAATGGATAAGCACCGTTTCACCCAGCGTCTTGGGCGCTTGGGGCGGGGCCATCAGCACGGGTCTGCCACTGTCGAAAAGCGCCGCCTCGAGCGCCGTCATGCGCGCGCCGCGACCGCCCGGCCGGCCAAGCACGGTGACATCATAGACGCGGCCCAAGCTGCCAAGAGCCCCATCCTCGATCGCGGAGCCGCCGCGCCAGCGGAAGCGGGCGCCTTTGCCCGCTCCCGGGGCGTGCTGGGCCGCGTACGCGTCAAAGGTCTGGCGCACGCTGCGGCAAAACTCGGTCTCATTCCAATCGGCGGGGGGAATGGTGACGGCAACGATGGGGTCCGGCGCCACGATCTCGGCAAACGCAGGGCGCAGCGCCACGCCCTCGATGGTTGCCTCGAACCGACGTGCCAGCAGCCGCGCGGTCTCCAGGACTGCGGGCATTTGCTCGCCTTGGTCGATCGGAAGAAGAATGCTCTGCATGGCATTCCTCGCTGTTACGGACTGTTGTTTTTTGCTACCCGGCTGCAGCATAGCACAGACCGCCTCCAGCGCGACTGCGCAATGCAGCGGCGGCGGCCGTTTGCACATTCAGAAGCGGGTGAGGACGCCGAACGTCACGAACGGCCCCTGCACATCCCTCCAGGCCCGACGGGGGCCGTCGCTGGCGAGCCCGCCCGACAACGATGCTTCGCCATTGGCCCAGGTGTAGCGCACAAAGCCGCCGATACGCGCCGTGTCATAGTCCAAGGAGCCGGTAGCGCCGCCCTCTACGCCAATGGAAAGCGCGGGCCACAGCCTCCAGCCAAGCCTGGCACGCGCGCCGTAGACATCCTGTAGGGTGGTCAAGGAGAGGTCGACCGAGGCCCAAGCTCGGTCGGTGATGGTCCACCATGTCTCCAGCACGGCCTTGGCGCCGACCTCGGTGCCCGAGGGCGCCTCCGGATCGTTGCTGCTTTGGTCGAGAAGGGTGAGGCCGGTCAGGACCTTGATGGTCACCGGTCCGAGCTGCTTGTGATAACCGAGCAGCAGATCGGCAAACGAGGCCATGCCGCGAAATTCGAGAGCCTGGGTGCCGGCGCCCGTCCAGCGGGGGCTGGCATAGCCGTAGGCGCCATAGCCAGCCATGGCGCGGATCCTGAAGCCGTCGCTGTGCACGTCGCCGAAGGGTGCGTAGGTCCCCCCGGTGTACATGGACCAGACCCGCTGGAAGACTTCAGCACCCGCCCACATCTCGAAGGCGGGAGTGTCCCGCCGTTCGGGCGGCGCTGCTGCGGCATCCAGCCCGAGTCCCAGGGCATGACATACCGTGGCCGCCGCTGCCGCGGCGTGGTGCACGGTCAACTGCAAGCCAGAACGCGGCACGAAAAGCCCCTGGCCAACAAAGCGTTAGCTGTGCGAAGTGAAAATGAGCCGCCGAACCTCTGTATAGACCATATCCGATATCGGATCGGGGACTCAACCGGTATCTGAGATTGCAGTCCTGCCCCGTTCCTGCTCGCAAGAGGGCGAAAGCTCTGGACTGCGTGGACGCTGGGCGAGTTTGCTCACGGCGGGTCGGTGTTGCCGATCAGACGCATTAAGTATATTTTTTTGCCGTGTGCTCCCGGGATGCGGCCTCGTCTCCGGAAGCGCTGGTTCAGGGTAGGAACATCGGAGGGTGCATGAGCGCGAGTGAGCGTAGCGACCCCAAGGCGGGTCCCTTTGTCAATTTGAGCCAGACCTACTGCAACAACCTCGACATCCTTGCAAAGGGCTATGAGCCGATGCTGAAGGGTGTCGGGCGCTGGAACCTGGAAGTCATGGGCCTCATGACCCGCCGGGCCCGCGCCTGGCTGGAAGTGCCGATGCGCGTTGGTCAATGCAAGACCCCGCAAGACCTGGTCGGAGAGCAATTGAAGTTCTGGCAGACTGCTGTCTTTGACTACAGCGAGGGGGCGCGGCGCTTGACGGTCGCGTTCGGTGCGCTGACCGGGCCAGGCTTCACTGGTGCCCAGGACGGCAAGACGGCCGCTCCGGCACGTGACCACATCGACTTCACCGACGCGAAGCCGGCCGCGGCAGCCGCGGACGTCCCCAAGCGGGAACGCCGCGCAGCGTGAGCAGCTCAGACCGTGGGATCCTGTTCGAGCATCCGCGTCAATACCGGCCGCAGGTCGCGTCGGATCCGCACGTTAGCGGGAGGTGGTCGGCTCCCTCCCTGATCGTCGCCTGCGCGCCTCCCAAGCGGGGTGGCGGGTGCGCGTGTCGGTGATACACGAGCCGGCACCTGGCCGGCACCTGGCCGGCATCTGATTGGCCAGCGCCGCTCTGCCGCTCGATGGCGCCAGCAGGCATGGTGCTGTTTTCCATCCCTTGCCGGTGCCTTGAGAGGCGCCTGTTGCGGTATTCCCGGCCTTTGCCCTCCAGCAAGACGGCCCGGCGCCTCAATCCCTTTTGTTGCGCACCCGATTTGCCGAGAGGCACGAACGCGGTAGTTTGCGTAGCACACGGGCGGCCAACGCCCGGCCGAGGAGAGCCTGTATGCGCGAGCGCCTGCACTTCCTGTTGCTGAATCTGGGGCACTTTCTGGATCACCTGTTCACGCTGATCTTCGCCACCGTGGCAGCGCTGGCCCTGCATCGGGAATGGGGGCTCGGCTATGCCGACCTCTTGAAATACGCCACGCCCGGGTTCTTCGCGTTCGGCGTGTTCGCGCTGCCGGCTGGCTGGCTCGCTGACAAGTGGAGCCGCGAAGGCATGATGAGCGTGTTCTTCATCGGGATCGGGCTTGCTTCGATCGCCACTGCCTCCGCGCGAACGCCGCTGGAGATCGGCATTGGCTTGTTCGTGGTCGGCGTGTTCGCCGCCATCTATCACCCCGTCGGTCTCGCCATCGTGGTCGAGAAGTGGAAGAACACGGGCATGCGCATTGCCGTCAACGGCGTGTTCGGCAACTTGGGCGTCGCGAGCGCGGCGCTGATCACCGGCTACTTCATCGACCATGGTGGATGGCGCATCGCATTCATCGTGCCCGGCGTCGTCTCGATCCTGATCGGCATCATGTACACGGCGTTGATGTGGCGGGAGATCGCTGCGCCGAGACCGCCGGTGCGTGTCAAAGCTGCGGCCAAGGTCCTCCCGGCCGACTTCAAGGCGCTTCTCTTGCGCATATCGATGATCGTATTTCTGACCACTGCGGTCTCAAGCGTGGTGTTCCAATCGACGACTTTTGCGCTGCCCAAGGTGTTCGCCGAGCGTCTCGGAGGGATTGCGATGTCGGCCACGGCCGTCGGCCAGCTCGCGTTCCTGGTGTTTGCGCTGGCTTCGATTGGCCAGTTGATCGTGGGGCATATGCTCGACCGGGTGGGGCCACGCACGGTGTTCATTGCGGCGGCAGTCCTGCAAGTCGTATTCTTTGCCGTCATGCCAGGTCTCACGGATTGGGCGGCGCTGGCGTGCGCCATGGCCTTCATGCTGGCGGCGTTCGGGCAAATCCCGATCAATGACTACATGGTGGGGCGTCTCGCCGAAGGCGAATGGCGCGCCCGCATCTATGGCGTGCGCTATGTGGTGAGCTTTACCGCCCTGGCAGCGACCCTGCCACTGATCGCATTCGTCTACGAGAGCTGGGGTTTCGACGCACTCTTCCGCCTTCTTGCGCTCTCCGCTGCGGTCATCCTGGGTGCGGTCAGCATGCTCCCTCAGCGTTTGCCGGAGCCGCCGGCAGTTGCGGCTCCCGCTTAGCCAGCCGGCCTCGACAGCTCTGCGGCAAATGCGGCAATCGCGTCGGCAGCAGCGGCGAGATTGCCCTTGCGCGTGAAACCTGAGCCGCCGCGGGGACCCAGATCGTGGTCGCCGTCGTTGGCCCAGATGAGGCGGATTGCGGAGGACAGCCGCAGGGCCTCGACCTCGCTGCGGGAACCGAAGGGATCACGATCGCCCTGAACGATGAGCGCTGGGCAGCTCAAGCCCGCGAGGTGCGCCGTGCGCAGCTGCTCAGGCTTCTTGGGCGGATGAAACGGATAGCCAAGACAGACAAGACCGACAATGCGCTGCCGCGCCAGCAACTCGTCGGCGACGAGACTTGCCACCCGCCCGCCCATAGATTTGCCGCCGATCAGCAGGGGCGGGCCCTTGGGCACCCCGGCAACGGCCGCGCGGTATTCGTCCATCAGCCGCTCGGCTTTCGGCGGCGGCTTCCTGGGATCGCCCTGGCGGCGGGCAGCCATGTACCCGAACTCGAACCGCAGGGTGGCAACCCCGCGCTCCGCCAACAGGCTGGCGACGGACGTCATGAACGGCGTTTCCATGCCCGCGCCCGCCCCATGGGCGAGCAAAAGGCGGGTTGCCGGGGCTGTCGGGCCAGTGGCCAGGTAGGTGAAAGGCATTGTTTTGCCTCGTAATAGCGGAGTGCGACGCCAGTCGAAGCGCGCTGCGGGCGCCGAGACCGCCCCACGTCTGTCAAGCTAATTGTCCGGGAAAGCCATTTTTGACCGAAGGTGTGCCATATCCGAGACACAAAGAGGGGGGTATATTGGGCCTTGTCGGGAACGCAAAGCGAACAAGTGGTTAACAGAGACGCTAGGCCGCCCATGATGATGTTCAGCGTAGTTGCGGTCCCGGGTGGCGAAGTGCGGAGTGCTTATTCTGAGTTTATCCACAAGTTCGCGTTGTATGGAGTCGACCCGTCGGGCGTTTTTCAGTTGTCGGGCGATTCGCGTTCAAGAGGTACCGTTCCAGTGAGTAGCGTTCAGAAGAGTGTACGGTTGCATAGCGTTGGTGTGCGTGGCGTCAGTCAGTTGCGTCCGTTGCGTGTGCGTTCTGGGTTGGCGTTGTCCGAGAGTGAGTCACACAGATCTCCCCGAGACGTTCTAGCCTTCGCGATGGAACACCTGCGGCGGGCCGCCGAAGCGAAAAGGGGCATGCGTATCGCCAAGCGGCTTGCCGATCTCGCCGAAGGCAAGGCCGAGCGAGTGAAATGGTCGAGTCGAAAGAGCCTACGTGGCGTTTGCTGAGTGAGGTGGTTGGGCGGGTGTTGCGTTCTCTTCCCGCACCGACACAAGTCGAAATCGTCCCAATTCGGGAGGGACGCTCCAAGTGAATAGGATGGCCGCAGCAGCAGCCGTCCATGAGGCAGGCGCATCCAGCGTACGACAGGCATGTCAAGAGCGGCTTCGCGTGACAAGGTTTTGCGTCGGGGAGCCACAACGTTGGATGCGCCTGCCACCCTTGGTTCAGCACACATGCGCCGCGTCGGGCAAGACAACAAACAGAGAGGCTAACAACATGTTCCCCCGCCACATCAACTCCGTGCAGTGGGAGCAGGCGATCGGCTATGCGCGGCAGGCCTGCGCCCGCATCTTTCGCGATGGCGGGAGCCCGGCAACGGCGCTCAAGGCGTTCGGCCTGGCTGATGCCGACGGCGCCGACTGGTGCACCGCGGTTGATCGCATTGCCCAGACTTTGTGTGCTCCGCAGCAGCGCAAGGCAGCCTAAGGCGACGGTGGTCACCCTGCATCTGGTGCGGCCAGCGCAGGGTCTGTTCTCCCGGTGCGCGGCTTGAGGCGGCCAGCGCTTCCCAAAGGCATGCAATACCATGCAAGGAGCGTCCGGGTACAAGCGCGATGAAGGCGGCCGGCCTATGGACGGCGAGACGGCCGTTATGGCTCGAGTTCGGTATCCCAGTAGAGATAGTCGAGCCAGCTCTGGTGCAGGTAGTTCGGCGGGAACAGTCGTCCGTTGCGATGGAGCTCGAACACCGTCGGCCGGTAGGGCACCTGCCTCGGCCGCATGCCGCTCTGATCGGGCAAGCTGCCGCCTTTGAGCAGATTGCAGGGCGCGCAGGCCGCGACCACATTGTCCCACCGGGTCTGTCCGCCCCGCGAGCGGGGGATCAGGTGGTCAAATGTCAGATCGTTCCTGGCGCCGCAATATTGGCAGGTGAAGCGGTCGCGGAGGAACACGTTGAACCGCGTAAATGCCGGATAGAGGGCCGGCTTGACGTAGGTCTTGAGCGACACGACGCTCGGCAGGCGCATCTCGAAGGAGGGGCTGCGCACTAGGCGATCGTATTCTGAAACGATGTTCACCCTCTCCAGGAAGACCGCCTTCACCGACTCCTGCCAGCTCCACAGCGACAGCGGGTAGTAGCTAAGCGGCCGGAAGTCGGCGTTCAGGACGAGCGCCGGAAAGGTTTCGGGCGTGGCAGCGTAGGCGTTCACGGCGCGGTTCTGTTCATTTCACCAAGCGAATCGAACTCCACCCCCTGTCAAGCGGCGACATACTAGCCGCGTGTGTCGGGGATGTGAAGCCGAGGCTAGGTCGCTGGCCGGCAAGAGAATTTGGTGCTAGCGGGCCCGCTGGAGGCCTTTCACGGCTGAGGCGATGAAGGGCCCGGCCATGATTTGCGCCTCCTGATCGAAGCCGTGCCCCACGCCCGGACGCACATGCCAATCGATCAGTAAATCGATTTTAGCCAGTTCCTCGCGGGCTACGTGTAGAGCGGCGACCGGGATCAAGTCGTCGGCCTCGCGGCGGATCAGCAGGATCGAAGGGCGGGCAACACTCTCAAGCCAGATGCTCCGCGCCTGCCAGAAGGCCCGAGAAGCCGACGATTGCAGCCGGCGCCACCGCCCGCCTGAGCCCCACATGCAGGCCCATCATGGTGCCCCGGCTGAAGCCGCAGCGTCGCCATTCCTCGCCGAGCCGGGGGGCTGCTTACCTCAACGATATCGACACGCTCCGGCGCTTCATGAAGCGCGAAGGTATCAGCGTTAAAAAAATTGTTCTCGCCTGCGAGCGGGATCGACCTGACCTCGCCCGTCGCCGCAGATGGTGGCAGCGGCTGCAATTGCCGCTCGAACGTCTCGTCTTCGTCGATGAGACGTGGACCAAGGCCAGCATGACGCGCACGCACGGCTGGTGGCGCGCGGGCGAGCCGTTGAAGGCGAAAGTGCCGCACGGCCATTGGCGAACCACGACGTTCCTGGCAGCATTGCGCAGCGGCGCAATCACCGCGCTGCTCGTGCTCGATGGTCCCATCAACGCGCGCGAGTGGCTTGGCGGGATCAGCGTCAAGACGCTCTCCATCGAGCCGGGCAGCGCATGGGAGAACGCACAACGAAGCGGTCAGCCGGGCAGTGCAGCAGGCGCATCAAACGCGATGCAAGTCCGGCGAACGTGACCCATTGCGTTTGCAGAAGCCGCGCCTGCAAGTAAGGTGCAGCGACCTCCGGTTGCGAGGCAGTCTGATATCCTATAGGCTGGTAGTCTTAAAGACAGTACAACTATGATTTGCGTGAGTGCCGCCTCCCGGCCGGTCGGACGAGCGGTACGGTCTGAAGGCAAGAGTGGCCTAAGTTAGGGCTGGCGTCGCATCCCGGGTGGGGGCTGGGCTCAAGAATGGCGACCATCCAACTCGATAGCGTCTGGAAGGTGTACGGAGCTGTCGAGGCGGTCGTTGACTTGTCACTGACGTGCCCCGACGGCAAGATGCTGGCGCTGCTCGGGCCGTCGGGTTGTGGCAAGAGCTCGACTTTGAAGATGATTGCCGGTGTCGAGGAGGTCACGCGCGGCGACATCCTTTTCGACGGACGTTCTGTTGCGAGCCTGGAGCCTGGCGAACGCAACCTGGCGATGGTGTTTGAGGATTACGCTCTCTACCCACACCTTTCGGTCTTCGAGAACATCGCGTTTCCATTGCGGCTGCGAGGATTTTCGCAGACCGAGATCGACAAGCGCGTCCGGCAGGCCCTTGCTCTTCTCGGCCTGGAGCAGTGGAGCGGCCAGGGCGTGAAGGCGCTCAGTGGCGGCGCTCAACAGCGCGTCTCGATCGGGCGCGCGCTCGTCCGCGATCCCGAGTTGATCCTGTTCGACGAACCGCTCAGCCATCTCGACGCTGATCAGAAGGTCTATCTGCGAACCGAGATCAAACGGCTGCAGCAGGAGAGCGGCCTGACCTCGATCCTGGTCACGCACGATCAGACGGAGGCGATCGCGATGGCTGATCAGGTCGCGATCATGAATGGCGGAGTCCTCCAGCAGATCGGCACGCCGCAGGACCTCTATGCCGCGCCAGCCAATGTGTTCGTCGCGAACTTCATCGGCGAGCCGCCGATCAACCTCCTGACCGGTCAGATCTCCACCGCCGGGGCCCAAATGCACGTTCGTGGTGCAGGTTGGAGCGTGGCGGTCGATCGTGCCATCGCAGCGCAACTCTCTGGGGCCCTGAGCGGCAGCGAGGTGATCCTGGGTATCCGGCCGGAGCACATACTGGTGGCGCAGGAGGGGCCGGACGAGACGAGCATTGGTGCCCGGTTCTTCTATCGCGAGACGCGAGGCGACGTCGATGTTGTCCTGGTCGACCTTGAAAGTCGCGACGCCGCAGCCCCGGTGCGCCTTGCGATCGAGACGCCGGGGCCGATGAAAATCCAACAGGGTGACCCCGCGGCGCTGCGTTTTCCGGTCGAGCGGCTGCTGTTCTTCGATGCCGGCTCCGGCCGCAACGTGCTCCCCTCGCTGCAGGCCTGATCCATGAGCGTCAATCGCGGCAAGGGTCTCGATCTCCGCGCGGTCTCCAAGGCCTTCGACGGCCGGCCCGCATTGCAGGCGATTGACCTAGCCGCACGTCCTGGCGAGATTGTCGGCGTTACGGGGCCTTCGGGTGCCGGAAAGACCACCATCGCGCGTATCGTTGCCGGAGTCGAGCAGGCTGACACCGGCGAAGTGCGCCTCAACGATCGCGCCATCGATGACTTGTCGCCGCAGGTCCGCGACGTGGCGCTGATGTTTGAGTCCTACGCGCTCTATCCGCATCTGACCGTGCGCGAGAACCTGCTCTTCCCGCTCAAATCACCACGCTGCAACGGCCGATCGGGAGAGGGCGACGCGCGGGCGCAAGAGCTGCTCGAGCTCGTCGAGATGTCCAGCCTCGGAACCCGGTATCCAAGCGAATTGTCGGGCGGCCAGCGGCAGCGCGTTGCGCTGTGTCGCACGCTCATTCAGGATCCCTCTGTCTACCTCCTCGACGAGCCGATCTCGCATCTCGACGCCAAGCTTCGCAATAAATTGAGGGGCGAGATCCGGCGTAGACTGCTCGCCAAAGCCGTCCCGACGGTGTGGTTCACGCCCGATGCCATGGAGGCGCTGGCCGTCAGCGATCGCGTCGCGATACTGATCGGCGGGGTCCTGCAGCAAGTCGGGGTGCCAGCCGCTATCTATGCGGCGCCAGCGAATACCTCAGTTGCCCGTCTCGTCGGCGATCCGCCCATGAATCTTCTGCGCGGCCGGCTGTCGCGCCAGAACGGGGCGCTCTGGTTCAAACACCCTGGCCTATCCGTTCCGTTGACGGCGCACGTGCGGCAGTTGGTCGAGGGCGCCAATGTCGACGAAATCGTTCTGGGCGTCAGGCCTGCGCAAGTCGCCTTTGCGCCGCGCAATGATGCTGGTGCTGTGGTCTATGCCATCGAGCCGTTTGGCAAGTACAGCATCATGACGGTGCAGCTGGGAGACGATCGCTTCCGCATCAAGACCACGCAAGCCACCGACTGCCGAACGGGCGCGCGAGTGGAGCTGAGCTTGAACAGCGAGCACCTGGTCGCCTTCCATCCGACATCGGGGAGAGCGCTCACCTAGATCATATCGGATCGCGTACCTGGTGGTCTCGAGACAGACAACACAAGCAGGAGAAGATGGGAGGAAGCCATGATCGGATCAGTCCATTGGAAGTTCGCAGCGGCTGCAAGTGTCCTTTCGACCACTCTGCTCATGCTGACATCCGGACCGGTCGGCGCCTGGTCCTACAAGGAAGCAGCCCAACCCTACGCCGGCACGACCATCACCATTCTCGATGAGGTCACCCCGCTCCAGGAGGCAATGAAGAAGCTTGTCGCCAAGTTCACTGCGGAGACCGGAATTAAGGTCAACTACGAGCTGTTGAGCCACCCGGAAGTGATCAGCAAAGGTCAGGCGGATATGCTGTCCGGGCGCGGCGCATACGACGCCGTGATGCTGCATTCTCCGCAAATGGGCCTGCTGCTGTCGGCCAAGGTGCTGCGCCCGATCGACACCTATCTGGCCAACAGCAAGCTCACCAATCCCGACCTCGACAGCGCCGACTTCATCGATCCGGGCTCGAGCACGCTCGCCAAATTCGGAGCCAACACCTACGGATTTCTGACCTGGAATTACAATCAGGTCTATTGGGCGCGCGGCGATCTCCTCAATCACCCGGAGGAGAAGGCGGCGTTCAAAGCCAAGTATGGCTACGACTTGGCGCCGGCGGCGACCCTGGAACAGATGCGCGATATCGCCGCCTTCTTCACCAGGGCAAAGGGCGCCAAGCTCGCGGGCGAGACGCTGAGCAGCGACTTCTACGGCATCGTGCTCGAAGGCATTCGCGGCGGCACGACGTTCTGGTCGGTGTGGAACAACTTCATCCGCAACTGGGGCGGAGACCTGTTCGACGCGGAGGGCAAGCCGACCTTCGACCGCCCGGAGAACGTGGCGGCGGTCCAGTTTTGGGCCGATCTGTGGAAGTCGTCGCCGCCTGGGCAGGCCGAATACTCGCTGATCGACGTGCCGACGGTGATGGGCAACGGCATTGCCGCCCAGACGATCGCGTGGAGCGACTTCGTGCTCGGCATCGACACGCCCAAGGCCTCCAAGCTGCACGGCAAGTTCGTCTATGCGGGCATCCCGCCCAAGGTCGGCCAGACGGCGAGGCGACAGGCAGAGACCGAGCCGTCGCTCGTGGCGATCAGCACGCACAGCCGCGCGCCAGAGGCCACCTATCTCTTCCTGCAGTGGATGGTCGACAAGGCGACGCAAAAGGACCTGATCGGGTCACTCGGCGGCGGCGTGCCGGTGCGCAACAGTTCGTGGGGCTTGCCGCAGATCAAGGATTCGCCGAACGCGTCGCTGTTCAAGGCCATGAGCGAGTCGCTCAGGCATGGCTATGCCAAGCCGCGAGCGGCCAAGCTCTACGAGATCGCCGATGTCGCCGGCGCTATCCTGCAGGATATCGCGACGGGCAAGATCACCGCTGCGGCGGGCATGAAAGCGGCGCAAGAGAAGGTTCTCGGCATCTGCCAGAAATGCTTCCTGACGGCAGGCAACTGAGGCGTGCGCCAGCTCGCGCTCCATCACCCGGCCGGCAGCGATTGGCTGCCGGCCGTCTCCGCAAGGTCTGACCTGATCGTTGAGCAAGATGGCATCGATCTTGAACTCTGAGAGCCTGGCGCGGGATGCCAGGACCACGCCGTCGCGGCGGCGCACGAAGGGCAGCCACTTCGGCTACCTGCTGATCGCGCCCACCATGATCACACTGGTCGTGGTCGGCCTGGTGCCGTTCCTGTATGCGATCTACATCAGCCTGCACGACGTCCCCTACGGCAGGGTCGGCGAGTTCACGGGCTTGAGCAACTATCGTGCCCTGCTTTGGGACGGACGGTTCTGGCACAGCGTCTGGGTTGCCCTGGTCTTTGTTGGCATCGCCGTACCGATCGAGTTCGTTCTCGGCATGCTCGGTGCTCTCGTGCTCAACCAGAAAATCAAGCTGCGCGGCGTGATCGTGCCCATGTTGTTCGTGCCGACGATGATGGCGCCGATCGTGGTCGCGCTGCTATGGAAGATCATGCTGGCGGGCTCCTGGGGGCTGATCTCCTACAATGTGCTGGAGCGGCTGAAGATCGTGAGCGAGACGTCTGTGTTCGGCTCCGCCGATTTGGCGCTCTATGCGCTGATCCTGATCGATGTCTGGCAGTGGACGCCATTCATGATCATTGCCTTCTATGCCGGTCTGCAGGCGCTGCCGCTCAACCCCTACCGGGCCGCGCAGGTAGACGGCGCGAGCCCCTTGCAGATGTTCGTGCGCATCACGCTGCCGCTGATGATGCCGCTCATGGCGGTCATGGTGCTGCTGCGAATCATCGATGCCTTCAAGGTATTCGACACGATCTTCCTGCTGACGGGGGGCGGGCCGGGCAACGCGACGGAATCGCCGAGCATGCTGGGCTACAAGCTCGTGTTCGAATTCTGGAAGCTCGGCGAGGCATCCGCCTTCGCCGTCATCATCTGGGTGCTGTTCTTCGTATTCTGCAACGTCTTCTACCAGATCGCGAAGAACAGGCTGAAAGCGTTCTGACGCGGGGAGGGCGCACGGTCCATGTCGGCAAGCATTCCACGAGCGGCACGAGCACAGCGCGGTGTGGTTCTGTTCACGCTGCTGGCGCTCGGGTGCACGATCACCCTGCTGCTTCCGGTCGCGTGGATGGCCACCATGATGGTCAAGCCGGAAGCCGAGATGTTCGCCCGGCCGACCGTGTGGCTGTTCGAGCCGACGCTCGCGCATTTCGAGTACGTGCTTGAGGCCGGCTTTTTGTCGAGCCTTGCCACATCGCTGGTGGTCGCCGGCGCAAGCACGGCCCTTGTCGTTCTCATCGGCACGCCGGCTGCCTATGCCTTCGCGCGCTTCGAGATGTGGCGGCGCGACGATATGTTTCTGTTCATCCTGGCGACGCGCATGGCGCCGCCTGTCGCGCTCGTCATCCCCCTCTATCTGATCTATGCCAAAGTCGGGCTGCTTGACACCCATCTCGGCCTGATCCTCGCCTATCTGACATTCAATCTTTCGTTCTATGTCTGGGTTTTACGCAGCTTTTGCCGCGACGTCCCCGTTGAGCTCGAGGAGGCGGCGTTGATCGAGGGCTATCCGCGCTGGCAGGTGCTGTTGAAGATCACGCTGCCGATGCTGCGCCCCGGGATCGTCTCCTCGGCGGTGCTGTCCTTCATCTTCGCCTGGAACGAGTTCCTGTATGCGTTCATGCTTGGCGGCCGGACGGTGAAAACGCTACCCGTCGCCATCCCGACCCTCATCACGGCCCAGGGCGTCAAGTGGGGCGAGGTGGCGATCGTCGGCATCAGCGCGCTTCTGCCCGTGCTGCTCGTCGTCTTCACCTTGCAGCGCTACATCGTCCGCGGGCTCACGCTCGGCGCAGTGAAGGGGTGACGCATGTCCAGGCATCATGATCTGAAATCGAGCCCGAAGACGGTGCATTGGGGCACCTTCGACGCCCGCCTCCCGCCGGTCCTCGAGATCGAGCCGGGAGATATGGTGACATTCCACTGCCTCTCGGGCGAGCCGGAGGATCTGCCCGAGGGCGGCTTCGACATTCCGGCCGAGCTTGCCGAGGTGCATCGGCATGTGACCCGCGGACCCGGCCCTCACTTCATGACCGGGCCGGTCTGGGTCGAGGGTGCCGAGCCTGGCGATGCGCTCGAGGTTCATATCCGCTCCGTGGAGCTGCGCTCGGACTGGGGATGGAACGTCATCCTGCCGAAGCACGGCACGCTGCCGGAGGATTTCCCCGAGGCGCGGCGCCTGCACATTCGGCTCGACCGCAGTCGTATGGTGGCGCACCTGCCATGGGGACTCGAGCTGCCGCTGCAGCCGTTCTTTGGTGTCATAGGTGTCGCACCGCCGCCCGCATGGGGTGCCATCACCTCTGTCGTCCCGCGTGCCCACGGCGGCAATCTCGACAACAAGGAGCTGGTGCCAGGCACCACGCTGTATCTGCCGGTGTGGACCAAAGGCGCGCTGCTGTCGGTTGGAGACGGCCACGCGGTGCAAGGCGACGGCGAGGTGTGCCTGACCGCGATCGAGACCGCGATCAGCGGCACGCTGCAGGTGGGTCTGCGCAAGGGCATGGCGCTGCGGTTCCCGCGCGCCGAGACACCGACCCACCACGTGACCATGGCTGCGGAGCCGGACCTAGAAGATGCGGCGCGCGAAGCCCTACGCGACATGATCGCGCTGATCCAGAAGCTTAGCCCGCTATCGAAAGAGGACGCCTACACGCTGTGCAGCCTCGCTGCCGACCTGCGCATCACGCAGCTCGTCGACGTGCACAAGGGCGTTCACGTCATGCTGCCGAAGTCGGCCCTGAAGTCCTGACCGGCCTCACGACCCCTCTGGAGTCTGTTCAGTCAAATGGAGCTCTAGCCAGCGTTGGCGAGTGGTTTGCACCCCCTGCGGTGTGACGTGGCTGAGCGGATCGCCGATCCTGCGCCACGTGGAGCCGCACTCCGACCCACGGGATGCGTAGACCGATGAAGCGCGACTTCCCGCCGACGATGCATTGAAGCTGTCAACGATGCCCATGCTGCATGCGAACGCGTGATGGCTGGAGAACACGTCGCCTATGCCACAGTAAGACTAGACCGGCACCGCCGAGCCTTTCTGCTTCAGGGCCGCGTAATAGGCCCACAGCAACCGTGCCGCCACGCCGCGCCAGGGCCGCCAGCGTTCGCCGATCTCCTTGAGCGCGTTGGCGTTCGGCCGTTCGGCGAGGCCCATGGCCTGTTGCGCAGCGATCTGCAGCGCCAGGTCGCCGGGCGCCCAGCCGTCGGCGCGGCCGAGGCAGAACATGATGTAGACATCCGCAGTCCAGGGACCGATGCCCACCACCTTGGTGAGCGCGGCGTGCACTTGCTCGTCGCTGACATGGTCCAGGCTGGCGAGATCGAGACCGTTGCTGCAGGCTTCGGCAATGGCGCGCAGTGAGCGAATCTTCGGCCCGGAAAGCCCTGCCGCCTTGAGTTGCCCGTTATCGAGCGCCAACAAGACGCCGGGCTCGAACGGGCGGCAGACCTCGGCCGTGCGCGCCCAGATCGCGGCCGCGCTGGCGACGGAGACCTGCTGGCCAACAATGATACGGGCCAGGCCCTCAAAGCCGGCCGGGCGCCGGCGCAGCGGCGGATGACCCGCCGTATCGTGCACCCGGCGCATGATGGCGCACTTGCGCCGCAAGGCGCGCACCCCTTCGCGAACATCCGCATCGGTGGCTATGATCCTGGGCCTTGCGGCTGCGAGCGCCCCTTTGCTCGGCCGATATGGTCCAGACGCTTCCGACGTGCGTATCGGAGGGATAGACTGGGGCCGCGCTCGATTGATGCGGGGTTGTGCCATGCGGTGCGCGCTCGTTCGACTTTTTCTATCGGCTGTCTTGGCAGTCGGCGCTCTAGGTGTATCCGCTAGCTGGACGGCGACACAAGGCCAGGAAGAGATTGCGACCTACACCAATAAGCGCTTCGGGTTCACCCTGAGCTATCCCACGGCCCGGTTCAGACCCAGGGAACCGCTGTCCGAGGAAGGGCGAGTTTGGATCTCACATGACGGCAGTGCACGCCTGCTTGCCGGTGCGTTGCCGAATGCCGAGGGGATGAGCTTGAAGGACTACCGCGAGTTCATTCTCAAGGAGAGCTATGCGGGCGCCGAAATCGACTATGCGCCGATACGGGATACGTGGTTCGTTCTCTCGGGCACGCGCGATGGTACGATCTTCTACGAGCGCGTGACCTTTACGTGCGGCGGACGGCTCATCAATAGCTGGGCGATCCTCTACCCCGCGGCGGAGCGCCAGCTCTACAATCGCGTCGTGGAGCAGGTGGCGCGCAGCTATCGCGCGGGTCAGAGCAATTGCGGTTAGCATCCGGAGACATGCGGGAGGCCGTGCCGCACCATGCTTGACCGGCCGGTTTTCCGCTTTGCGCCCAGCCCCAACGGCGAGCTGCATCTTGGTCATGCGCTGTCGGCGCTCGTCGGCTACCAGCGGGCGAGGGCGGTCGGCGGCCGCTTCCTCCTGCGCATCGAGGATATCGATGTCGGCCGCACGCGGCCGGAGCATATCATCGGGATCTTCGATGACCTGCGCTGGCTTGGACTTGAATGGGAGGAGCCGGTGCTGTTCCAATCACAGCGCATGAGTGCCTATCTCGCCGCCGTACGGCGCCTCGAAGCCTTGGGGCTGCTCTATCCGTGCTTCGCCACGCGTTCGCAGATCGAGGCCGCGGCGGATGGAACGTCGGATCCGGACGGCGCACCGATCTACCCCGGGCTGTGGAAGGGGCGTCTACAAGCGGAGATTGCGGAGAGGAGGGCGGTCGGCGCGCCCGCCGCCCTGCGCATCGACATGGCGGCCGCACGGCGGGCTGCGGCGGACAAGCTTGCCGGCGCGCCGCTGACGTTTGCCGAAGAGGCTGCGGGCGCCACGCGCCAGACGATCGAGGCGCAACCCGAGCTGTGGGGCGATGCCGTGATCGTCAGGAAGGATGTGCCGACCAGTTATCATCTGGCCGTCGTGGTCGATGACGCGTGGCAGGGTGTGACGCACGTCACGCGGGGGCGCGACCTCTACGCGGCCACCGACCTGCATCGGCTGCTGCAGGTGCTCCTCGAGCTGCCCGAGCCGACCTATCACCATCATCGCCTGATCGTCGACGAGGCTGGCCGCAAGCTGGCCAAGAGCGCCGGGGACACGAGTCTGCGCTCTCTGCGGAAGGGGGGCCTGTCCGTGCCCGAGGTGCACCGCCTGCTCGGGTTGCATTAGCGGCCTGCGCCCCGCCGCAATTCCGGCACCGCATGGTGATTTATATTCGCCACTGCACTGGGTTGGGGCGTTTCAGACCACTCGTCCGGAAAATCACCGGCGAATTCCTTTTATTGCCGGGTCGTGAGTGCCAGGGATGTGCATACAGTTACGCATCAATTGCGCCACACCACGAATATTAAGGATAGTGCATTAAGTATTTGGTAATTTCTGAGGAGCAGCAGGAATATTGAAAGAGGGAATTATCATTTCATTCACCTTACGGCGGCTGCAACGTGCATCGGATTGGGCAAATCCTGAAACAGATACCAGCGGACATCGCAGGCTGGATGGTTGGTGTCGCGGGGCTCGCTGCGTCCATCCCTTTTCTGCAGCCGGATCAGGCGCGCAGATATCGAAAGGATATCGTCATGCCTGCACCATTGCCGCGCCGGCTTGCGCCCGGTAGCGAATGGCAAAAGATCATGAGCATCTCGCTGGCGGAGCTCTCCCGTGCGCCGGACTTGCAGTCCATGCAGGCGCGTGCGGCATTGCAGATTGATGCGGCCGAGCACGCCTTCAACCGTCTCATCGCCGAATGCGCCAAGGTGAGCGCACCTGTTGTGGCCCCGACCTTCGAGCCAGCGCGGCAGCTCGTGCGAGAGCCTGCGAATGCGCCAGTACGGCAACGGCCGCTCGCGGCCTAGTCTTACTGTGTCATAAGCGACGTGTTCTCTAGCCATCACGCGTTCGCATGCAGCATGGGCATCGCGGTAGCCGCTTGGCAAGCGCGACGGCGACGAGCTTTCGCAGGGTCGAGATCGAATTGGACGTATGGCGCTCAGGCCGGAGCGGCGTGTCCGCGCGGACGGTAGCTTTGGTTCGGCATCGGCGCTCTTGCGATGAGCGCTTGGCGGAGGGCGCCTGAGGGGGGAATCGGGCTCCTTTCGGAGACCAGGAATCCGTAGGCCGCGATCGAGAGCGCCGCGTGGTGATGGAAGCCCCGCCAGCCTCGACCCTCGTAGTGGTCGAGGCCAATCTCCTGCTTCAGGTCCTGGAAGTCGCGCTCGATGCGCCATCGGAGCTTGGCGGTATCGACGAGCGTCGCGATGGGTGTGCCGGCAGGCAGCGTCGAAAGCCAGTATTTGATTGGGGCGTCCTCGCCCTCGGGCCACTCAATCAGCAGCCTGACCTGCCTCAGGGTTTTCGGACCAAGGATTAGTTGAGAGACTGCCCTCCTTGACGGAGGGAAGCATGCGCAAATC
>JAIEQJ010000026.1 GCA_019747815.1 Hyphomonadaceae bacterium | reverse complement strand
GTGTGCGCAGCCCGTCCTTCGACGAGGCTCAGGACGAGGGCGAGCCCGCGGCTTGGTCATTCCACCAAGGACGGAAGGACTTTAGGCTGATCCCGTTCCGCCGCCGCGTCCGACCTTGCCGCGCATGGGGCGCCCGCTTCCCACCGGCCCGCCCTCGCCGATCGGGCGCGGCGGAAACCGTCCCAGCGAGCGCACCCGGTCGTACATGACAATGGCGCCGGCCATCGCCAGATTGACGCAGAAGCTCGTCGGGATGCGGACGATGTAATCGCAGCGCGCGACCAGCGCGGGCGACAGCGCGCCTCGCTCCGGCCCCAGCACATACGCCGCCTGCGGCGGATGATGAAAGCTCGGCAGATCGATCGCCTCGTCCAGCAGCTCCACGCCGACCAGCCGGCAGCCCGTCGGCAGCCTCAGCTCGCCCACCTCCTGCCAATTGTAGTGCGGGAGATGCTGGGCGCCTTTGGAGGTGTCGGCGCGGGCCTCCAGGGCCTGGTAGGTGGCGCCGATGGTGAATGTGAAGCTCGCCCCGAAACCATGTGCGGAGCGCATCAGGTTGCCGAGGTTCAAAGCCTTGGAAATGCGCTCGGCGCCGATGCCGAAGTAGCCGCGGGGCAGTGTGGCCGGTTCCGTTCCGCGCATGATGCCTCGTTTTGCCTCTTTTTTCCCATGCGGTGTAAGCCCGGCCGGCCGGTCCTTCAAGATCGGCAAAATATGCAGCAAGGGCCGATGCTTGCCCAAGCCGCGTTGTTTCGGCTAATAGCCATTCAGGGCCCAGGACGTCAGGTGTGCGGGCCCAAAGAATATCAGGGAGGTGGATACAAATGAAATTCAGGGCGCTACTGGCTCTCGGCGCGATGGCCTTCGCAGGTGCCGCTGCGGTTCAAGCCCAGCAGGCGAAGCAATTGTCCATCGCCACGGGCGGTACGGGCGGGATCTACTATCCCCTGGCCGGCGGCTTCGGCAGCATCCTCGCCAAGGAAATTCCCGGCATCACGGCGACCGCAGAAGTCACCGGCGGCTCGATCGACAACATGAAGCTGGTCGGATCGGGCAGCGCCGACGTTGCCTTCACGCAGGTCGATACCGCGGTCGACGCGGTCAACGGGCGCGACAAGTTTCCCAAGAAGCTGCCGATCAAGGCCCTGGTCGTCATGTATTCGAACCTTATGCAGGTCGTGACGCTCGAGGGCAACGGCATCACCAAGTTCGAGGACATGAAGGGCAAGCGCATTTCTACCGGCGCGCCGGGCAGCGGCACCGAGATTTTTGCGTTCCGCGTGATCGAGGGCATGGGCCTCGACAAGGACAAGGACATGACGCGCGAGCGCTTGAGCGCCGCGGAGTCCGGCAACGCGCTGAAGGACAGGAAGATCGATGCCTTCATGTTCGTGGCCGGCGTGCCGACGGCAGCCATAACTGACGTCGCCGCCACCCCCGGCGTCAAGATGTTGCTGGTCGACCACGACCAGGCGGTGAAGAAGATGGCCGAGAAGTACGGTCCAGCCTACGCTCCGGCCGTCATCCCGAAGGGCTCCTATCCCAATCTCGACAAGGAGAGCAAGGTCGTCGCCGTGTGGAACATCATGGCCGTCAGGGACGACTTCCCCGAGGACCTTGCCTACAAGCTGGCGAAGGTCATGCTCGAGAAGCGTGAGGACCTCGGCCGCGTCCACAAGGAGGCGCTGAACATCAAGGTCGAGAACCAGAAGACGCAGAATGTCGGGATTCCGTGGCATCCCGGCGCCCTGAAGTACTTTGCCGAAAAGGGCATCAAGGTCGACTGAGGCATTGCACGCCTTTACGAACTTCCACTGCCGGGCTTCCGTCCGGCAGTTTCTCTTTCTAGTGCTTTGGTAGCGGGCGTAACGGCGGCCCATGGTTCCGGCTTGGCGTCGTGAAAGCGTTTTCGCTAGCTTCACGGCCAGGGAAGAATGACTGCGCAAAGCGCGCGGACGGGAGGACTGCATGGCTGCCGAACCGCAAAGGCGTGATGTCTCGCTCGAGGAAGCGCTGTCGGCTGGCGCGCTTGCCGAAGACAAGCGCAAGAAGGTCGAGGAGCTGATCGAGGAGGAGGAGGGAGCAACCAACCGCCTCGGCGGGTGGCTTGGCACGGCCGTCGTCGCGTTCGCCGTCGGCGTCTCCGTCATCCATCTCTATGCGGCGGTCGCCGGTTCGCCGCCGTTCACGGGCTCTCCGATCATTCCCACCTACACGCTGCGGCCCTTGCACGTGGGCCTGGTTCTCGCGCTCATCTATGTTCTCTATCCCTTTGCAAAGAGCCTGCGCAACCGCGTCACGCCGATGGATTGGCTGTGCGCCGGCGCAAGCCTGCTGGTGCTCGGCTATATCCTCTATCAGGGGCCCGAGTTCGGCGACCGCGCCATCGATCCCGAGCCGATGGACTTCTATGTCGGCATCGTCTTGATCGTTCTGCTGCTGGAAGCCACGCGCCGCTCCACCGGCTGGATCATGCCGGTCGTGTCGCTGTGCTTCATCGCCTATGCGCTGCTCGGCAAGCACTTGCCGCCGCCCTGGACCCATCGCGGCTATTCCATCGAGCGCCTCGTCGGCCATCTCTACATGACGCTGGAAGGCATCTTCGGCACGACGGTTGATGTCTCCTCCAGCCTGATCATTCTGTTCACGATCTTCGGCGCTATCCTGCAGTATTCCGGCGCCGGCAAGTTCTTCATCGATTTTTCGTTCGCCGCCATGGGCGGCAAGCGCAACGCGGCCGGTCGCGCGGTCGTTCTGTCCTCTTTCCTGCTGGGCGGTCCGTCGGGCTCGGGCGTTGCCACCACGGTGACGATCGGCACGGTCGCCTATCCGCTGCTGGAAAAGGCCGGCTATGAGAAGAATGCGGCGGGCGGCCTGCTCGCGGCTGGCGGCCTCGGCGCCATCATCTCGCCGCCGGTGCTGGGTGCTGCAGCCTTCCTGATCGCCGAGTTCCTCAAGATCTCGTATCTGGAGGTGATCTGGATGGCCGCCATCCCGACCCTCCTCTACTACTTCAGCATTCTGGTGATGGTCGAGCTCGATGCGGCCAAGTACGGCGGCGGCGCCGCTCTGCTGGTGGAGAAGGGCACGCTGTGGCGTCTCACCAAGGGCTACTGGTTCCACTTCGGCTCGCTGGTCTCCATCATCGTCCTCATGCTGTACGGCTTCTCGCCCGTGCTGTCCGTGTTCTGGGCCACCATGCTCGCCATCGCCGTCAGCTATCTGCGGCGTGACACGGCGCTGGTGCCGCCCAAGCTCGTGCGCGCGCTGGCGGAGGGCACCACGGGGGTATTGAGCATCGCTGCGACATGCGCGACCGCCGGCATCATTGTCGGCGTAACCACGCTGACGGGCCTCGGCCAGCGCTTTGCCGACATCATCATCGGCTATGCGCAGGGCAGCCTGGTGCTCACGGCGCTGTTTTCCGCCGCGATCGTGTGGGTCGTAGGCCTCGCGGTGCCGGTCACCGCGTCCTACATCATGTGCGCCGTCATTGCGGCGCCGGCGCTCATCAAGCTGGGCGTGCCCGATTTCGCCGCGCACATGTTCATCTTCTACTATGCCGTGCTCTCTGAGGTGTCGCCGCCGACCGCCCTGTCGCCGTTCGCGGCGGCCGCCATCACCGGCGGTAGCCCGTATCGAACCACGCTGCAGGCGTGGAAATACACGATGCCGGCGTTCCTCGTGCCGTTCGTCTTTGTGTGCGATCCCTTGGGGGTCGGCCTGCTGTTCAAGATCCCTCCGGGCGGCAGTTGGCTCGATATTCTCAGGGTCAGCATCGAGACGATGGCCGGCATCGCCATTCTCGGGTTCGCGTTCCAGGGCCGGTTCCTGCGCAAGAGCACCCTCATCGAGACCGTGCTCTTCACGATCGCGGGCATGCTGCTGGTGTTTCCGGAGCTGATCGCCACGCTCCTGCGGCCCGTCGGCATCGCCCTCGCCTATCCGCATGTCCTCGCTTTCGCGCTTGCAGGCGTGGCTGTGCTGGTGCAATGGGTGCGGCCGGGGCCGGCGCAAGAGGCAAGTCGTTCGTAGCAGTGGAGTGGACACAATGCAGCTCGACCAGAACATCTCGGCCGTCGTCACAGGTGGAGCATCCGGCTTGGGGGCGGCTACGGCACGGGCCCTGGCGGCCAAGGGTGTGAAGGTTGCACTGCTTGATCTCAATGCAGACGCCGGCGCCAAGCTGGCGAAGGAGTTGGGCGGCGTGTTCGCCGAATGCGACGTCACCAGCGAGGCCAGCGCCACCAATGCCCTGGCGGCGGCGCGTAAGGCGCACGGTCAGGAGCGCATCCTCGTCAACTGTGCCGGCATCGGCGTCGCCAAGCGCATCTCGCGCCGGATCAAGGAGACGAACGCGATCGAGCCGCACGATCTTGCCACCTTCGCCAAGGTGATCCAGGTCAATCTGATCGGCACCTTCCTCATGATGTCCAAGTCTGCCGTCGGCATGCAGGAGACCAAGCCGGTCAATGCCGATGGCGAGCGCGGCGTCATGATCTGCACATCCTCGGTCGCGGCCCAGGACGGCCAGATCGGCCAGGTGGCCTACTCCGCCTCCAAGGGCGGCGTGGCCGCCATGACGCTGCCCGTGGCCCGCGATCTGTCGCGCGACGGCATTCGCGTCGTCACCATCATGCCGGGTCTCTTTCTGACGCCGATGTTCGACGGCCTGCCCGATGAGGCGCAGAAATCGCTCGCCGCCTCCGTGCCGTTTCCCTCGCGCCTGGGCAGCCCGGCCGAATATGCCGCACTTGCCGTCCATATCTGCGAAAACGTCATGATCAACGGCGAATGCATTCGCCTCGACGGCGCCTTGCGGATGGCGCCTCGCTGAGGCCGGCGCCGCGCTGTTGCCCGATCGCGTGCCGCTGGTGCGCGCGGCGCGTCTTGCGCACATTTCTTTGACTTGGTCGCCGGAGCGTCGACAGGTAGGTTGACGCCAAGTGTGACGCGGTTGGGGTAAGGCGTAAGTACCGTTGATGTTTTTTTCAACTCGGGAACGGGGGCGGCTGTCTTTTGGCGTCAGCGTAGCCGCCTATGGCGTGGGCGTGCTGCTGGCGGGCACGGTCACCGCGCTCGGCTCCTATCGGGTGATCAACACCATCCTCTCCGAGCTGCCGCCTGGCAGCAAAGCTGGCGCCGCGGCTGCTGCTTTGCCGGCACAGCCCCTGCGCGTGCGCCAGGCCGCGAAGCCGTTGCCGCAGCCGGCGGAGCGCCAGGCGTTCATGACACCACTGCAGGCGAGGCTCGCGAGCCAGCTCTCGGACACGTCGCCGTCCCGCCTCGTCGCGCCGGTGGTCCTCGGCGGCGCGTCCCGATACGGGGGCCGCGCATCGCGACGCGCGCGCGAGGATGACGAGGACGACGACGATCACGATGAGGAGGAGCACACCCGGGAGGAGGGCAGCACCTACCGTACCATGTGCGTGCGGCTGTGCGACGGCTACTACTTTCCGATCAGCTTCGCCGCCTCGCAGGATCGCTTCGCGCGCGATGCCCACACCTGCGAGAGCAGGTGCGGCGGAGGGCAGGCAAGCCTGTTCGTCTATCGCAACCCCGGGGCCGACGTGGAGGACATGGTGGATTTGCGCGGCCGGCCCTACCGCCAGTTGAGTACGGCCTTTCTCTATCGGCAGGAATACGTGCCGGCGTGCAGGTGTCAGCCGAACCCCTGGGATGCCGAGGCCCGCGAGCGGCATCGCATGTACGCACTAACCGCCGCCAAGCGCAAAGGCGACAAGGAGGCCGCCAGGGAGCTGGACGCGCTCATGGCGAAGATGAAGCGCAACCGTGGCGGGCCGGCGCAGGCCGCCATGCCCACTGAGGAGTCCAAGGCGCGCGCCGGCGCCGACCGGGGAGCTGGCCCGTCTCGGCGCCGCAGCCAGCCGGAGGACGACCGTGGGCGAATGGCCCTGGGTGCCCGCACCCACCGCGAGGTCAAGGGTCAGCCATCCCGCACGCAGGGGCGCGATCCCGGGTGGGTACGCCGGGCGTTCGGCCGCACCGAGTGAGGCGTGCCGGCCGCGGTTGGCCCGGATTTGCTGCCATTCAGAAAAAATTGGCAAATCAGCACCATTAGTGATGCCTGCCGAGTGGGCTGCGCGCAACCGCTGGATGACGCCTAGGGCGTCTGCGGTCGCACCTTCCGCCGGCGCATCGAGGGAGCTGCTGCGATGGCGTTGTGCGCCCGCCTTGCTGTTCTCGTCGCTCTGCTGGTGTTGCCGAGCCAACCGGTCGGCGCGCAGGGCTTTCTGCAGTCGTTGTTCGGCTCGAATGGGCCCTCACCCTACCGCTCGTCACGCGGCTACGCCCGCACCCAACCGGTCCCGTCGCTGTTCGACGGCATCTTCAGCCCCTTCCAGTACGACCAGCCACAGCCCCGCTCCACCACCTACCGCACCGTGTGCGTGCGCACGTGCGACGGCTTCTATTTTCCGATCAGCAATGCCGCCAGCAGCGGGAGCCTTTTGCGTGATGCCGCCAAGTGCACCGCAGCATGCGGCAGCGAAGCGCGCCTCTTCTATACTCCAGGCATCGGCGGCGGCGATGCGGAGACCATGCTGGACCTGACGGGCCGCGCCTATACGTCCTATGCGTTCGCATTCAAGTATCGCACGACGCTGGTGCAGGGTTGCCAGTGCCGGCCGGACCCGTGGAGCGAGGCCGAGCGCGCGCGCCATCGCGCCTACGCTGCAGCGCAAGCCCCCGGCAGTGCAAATGCAGGTGTGCGACACGTGCCGGCCGGATACACGCCGCCCGTCCCGGTTGCGCAGCCCGGGCCAGCCGTGGCGCCCCAGCCCGTCGATCGCGCCGCTCTGGAGGGCGCTGCGCCGGACGTGCCGCAGACCTCGCCCATCTCCATTGCGCCTCAAAGTCTGCCGGCACGAGACGATCCGCACGCGTTGCCGCGCGCCACGCCGGCGCCCGGGCAAGCGCCTGACCGGGGTTGGCTTTCCAGTCCAGGTTCAGCCGGCCGAACGAGGTCCCTCTACAGTTGGCCCGGTGCGCGCTGACGATCGTTGTTAGACATCAGCCGGCCAGCCGGTCCATGGCCTCGGCAAGCTTGAGGTCGCGCTCGGTCAGTCCGCCGGCGTCATGTGTGGACAGTGTGACGTCGACGCGGTTCCACACGTTGAACCATTCGGGGTGGTGGTTCATCTGCTCGGCAATGAGCGCGGCCCGCGTCATGAACCCGAACGCGGCGTTGAAATCCTTGAACTTGAACGTTCTTTGGATGGCGTCGCGGCCCTCCACCAGGCGCCATCCCGGCACCCGCGCAGACATGCCCTTGCGCGCTGCCTCATCCAGCTTCTGTGCCATCGCCATCTCTCCTTTGATGCGCGCTCTCGCAGAAGAGAACGCGCGCACACCGTCCCTGCGATCAGATTAGCATTGCAACGCCGAAGGATCTCGCTTGGATCACGGGCTCGAAGGAGCGGCAAAATGCAGTGGACCGCGCTTTTCTCCAGACGCACACTTGCAACCGCAGCCGCCGTCGAAGCTGCAACATCAGCATGGGAGAAGCCGCAATGCACAGGAAGCTGACTGTGTTCGCCTTGCTCGTGTTCGCTCCGCTTGCCGTGCCGGCCCTTGGGCAGGATTGGACCAAGTCGAAATGGGGCCCCAGCGATGAGATCGGCGCTGCCAACTACCTCAAGCCGGAGCTGGTCATCAAGGCGGCTCAGCTCGTGAAGGCCGGCAAGACCTACGCGCTCGGCATCGAGACGAACTCAAAGACGCCTGCCTATCCGCCGCGCTCCTTCAGGGTGACGATCGTGCAGCCGGGACAGGCGGGCATTGCCGGCCTCGGCCCGAGCAAGACCACCTACAACGATGACATCATCGACGGCTGGGTCGGCGTCGGCAGCCAGATCGACGGACTGGGCCATATCGGTGTCGAGCACGTCTACTACAATGGCAACAAGCTCGCCGACTTCGCCGACCCGAGCGGTCTCAAGAAGCTTGGCGCAGAGAAGATCCCGCCGATCGTTGCGCGCGGCGTGCTGTTGGACATGGCGGCCCATCTGGGCACCGACATCGTCAAGGAGGGCACGGCCTTCAACAGCAAGGAGATCGAGGAGGTTGCCAGGAAGCAGGGCGTCGAGATTAGGCAAGGCGACGTCGTCCTCTTTCACACGGGTTGGGCCGGCCTGATCGGCAAGGACGACAAGCGCTTCAATTCCGGCGAGCCGGGTCTTGGCGTCGAGGGCGCCAGATATCTGGTGGGCAAGGGCGTCGTTGCCGTTGGCGCCGACACGTGGGGCGTGGAGGTCGTGCCCTTCGAGTCGCAGAATCTCTTCGAGGTGCACCAGATCCTCATCCCCATGAACGGCACCCACATCCTCGAGAACATGAACACGGGACCTCTGGCCGCCGACAAGGCCTATGAGTTCCTGTTTGTGCTGGGCGTGCCCAGAATCACCGGCGCGGTGCAGGGCATCATCAACCCCATTGCCATCCGCTGAACGATCTTGGGGGCCGGCACCTGCCGGTCTCCCTCTTGCATCCCGGACGCCATGGCGCAGCCCTACGTCGAGCCCTGCAGTCGCGGCATCATTGCCGCCGAGCCTTGCCCGCGGGAGCTTGGGCGGGAGATGGCGCCCGCGCGTCGCCGCATGGTGCTTGCAGCCTGCGTGCTCGCGTCCTCCATGGCCTTCATCGACGGCTCGGCGCTCACGGTGGCGCTGCCCAGGCTGCGGGCCGATCTCGGCGCCGATCTGGCGTCCGTCCAGTGGGTGGTCAACGGCTATGTGCTCGCGCTCGCGTCGCTCACCTTGATCGGGGGTGCGCTGGCGGACGTGTATGGCAAGGCGCGCATGCTGGTCATCGGCTGCCTCATGTTCGGCTTGGCGTCGGCAGCCTGCGCACTGGCTCCGTCCACGGCCTGGTTGATTGCCGCCCGTGTCGTGCAGGGTGTGGCTGCGGCGATTGTCACGCCTGCAAGTCTTGCCCTCATCGGCGCCACCTATCCCCGAGACGAGCGCAGCCGGGCCGTCGGCGTGTGGGCGGCGGCCTCCGCGCTGACGACGGCCGCCGGTCCGGTTCTGGGCGGCTGGCTCACCGAGGTCTACGGCTGGCAGCTCGTATTTTGGATCAATCCGCCGCTGGCGCTTGCCGCTGTGGGGCTGCTCGTTGCCTACGCACCGGAGGATCGGCGCGAGCAGCGCCGCTTCGACACCATCGGCGCGGCGATCCTTGCGGCGGCTCTGGCCGCGCTGGCTTGGGCGTTGAGCCAGGTCGGGTCCGGTGAGGCTCCGGCGGCACACGCCGCATCGCCGCCGGCCGCAGCCATTGTCGTGGCTGCCGGTCTCGGCGGCGTCGGGCTTGCTGCCTATGCCCTTTGGGAGCGCGTGGCCCCGGACCCGATGACCCCACCCCGCCTTGCAACCAACCGGCCGTTCGTCGGCCTGAGCCTTGCGACGCTGATGATCTACGCCGGCCTCGCGATCATGTTCTTCCTGATGCCCTTCGAGCTGGTCGATCGCCGTGGTCTGTCGGCGACCGACGCCGGTCTGGCGTTCCTGCCCTTCACCCTCGCGGTTGGCCTTCTCTCGCGCCTCTTCGGCGCGCTGGCGGATGCGATCGGTGCCCGCCTCATGCTGATGGTGGGCCCGGTTGCCGCCGCCGCCGCCTACCTTTGGATGGCCTCTGCACAGGACGCTCCATTGCTGTTCGGCGTGATCGGACCGATGACGCTGCTCGGCGTTGCGTTTGCCGTGATCGCGGCGCCGATCACGGCAGCCGTCCTGTCGAGTGTGGAGGAAGCCGACGAAGGTCTGGCATCCGGCATCAACAATGCGGCCAGCCGCGTCGCTCAGCTCGGCGGCGTCGCGCTTGCTGCGGGTGTCGCCTCGTTCGCCTCGGGTTACCGGCTTGGGCTCATGCTTGCTGCGGTTTTCTCCCTTGCCGGTGCTCTGACTGTTGTGGCGACGGTTCCGCCGGCCGTGGTTGAGCCGCACGGCTGAATGACCCGGCCGCTCTGCGTGTGCGTTCAAAGCGGATATTCCGCTTCTATGCCATAGGGTGGTCCGCCGGAGCCCGGCCGCGCGGACAGCAGCACGAAGCGCGTGACCGTGAACGGCTCCAGGCGCAGGTCGCCGAAAGCCTCGAGAAATCGCGCCACTGCGCTCTGTCGTACGCCGCGCATGCGTGCCAGCGTCACGTGCGGCTTGAAGGCTCGCGGGTCCACGTCCAATCCGGCCGCGCGCGCCGCGCGCTCGTTGGCACGATAGAGCGCGTCCAGTTGCGGGCTCGTGTTCACGCCCGCCCACAGCACGCGCGGATCGCGTCCGCCAAATGCGCCGGCGCCCGTGATCGAGACCGGGAAGGGAGCAGAGCTCACCTCTGCCAGCTGATCGGCGAAGTCGTCCGCCATGCGTCCGTCGATATCGCCGGCAAAGCGCAGGGTGATGTGCATGTTCTCGGGCTCGACCCACTTTGCGCCGCTGAGCGGAGCGCGCAGGAGCGACAGCCGTGTGCGCAGGCTCGCCGGTATTTCAAGCGCCGTGAAGAGACGCGGCATGCGCTATCCTTTCGAGTCCATGCGCCGACGCGTCCGCACCCGCGCGATCAGCTCTTCGACCTTGGGCAGGATGCGCCGCGTGATCTCGGCCACGCCCTTGGGATTGGGATGGATGCCGTCTGCCAGGTTGAGGTCGCCGTTGAGGGCCACGCCATCCAGAAAGAAGGGATAGAGGATGAGCCCATGCTTCTGCGCCAGCTCCGTGTATATGCCGTCGAAGGCGCGCCTGTACTCCTCGCCGAGATTGCGCGGTGCAAGCATGCCGGCCAGCAGCACCTCGGTGCCGTCGGCCTTGAGCGTCGCGATGATCTTGTCCAGGTTCGCCTTCGCCCGCCCGGCGTCGAGACCGCGCATCGCATCGTTGGCGCCGAGCTCCAGAATGACGGCGTCCGTGCGCTCGGGCACCGCCCAGCGCAACCGATCCAGCCCATTTGCCGTCGTATCGCCCGAAACGCCGGCATTGATGATCTCCACGGCGTGGCCCTTGGCCTTCAGGGCGCGCTCGAGCTGCATGGGAAAGGCGTCGGATGCCTTGAGTTGAAAGCCGGCCACAAGGCTGTCACCGAGCACGACAATGCGCGTTGGCGCGGTTTGGCCCTGGGCCACGGCGCCCGACGCAATGGCCGCCAGCAGCCAATTGCAGAGGAGAACGCGAAACACCATGTTTGCGAGGGTCGGGTTCGGTGGCAGTGTCCGCATCTGCAGTTTCCTGTCGCCAAGGCCGCACATCACGATGTTGAAGTAGAAACTTGCAAAGCTCGGGGCAAGTCCCCGGCAGGAGCCGTTGCGATCGTGGCCAAGCCCGTCATTGCCCTTGCGGATGTGTCGCTTACCCTCACCAGCCGCGCCGGGCCGGTCGAGATCCTCAAAGGTGTTGATCTATCTGTTTCATCTGGCGAATCCATTGCCATTGTCGGGCCGAGCGGATCCGGAAAGACCTCGCTGCTGATGGTGATCGCGGGCCTGGAGCGCGCAACGTCGGGGCAGGTGCAGGTCGCCGGCCATGAGTTCACGGCACGCGACGAGGACGAGCTGGCACTGATCCGCGGCGCCAACATCGGCATCGTGTTTCAGTCGTTTCACCTGGTGCCGACCATGACCGCGCTGGAAAATGTCGCGCTGCCGCTGGAGTTTGCCGGCAAGGCGGACGCTTTCGCCACGGCCCAGAGCCTGCTCGAGGAGGTCGGGTTGTCGCATCGCATGGATCATTTTCCGGCCCAGCTTTCGGGCGGCGAGCAGCAGCGTGTGGCGCTGGCCCGGGCGCTCAGCCCTCGGCCGCAGATCCTCCTTGCCGACGAGCCCACCGGCAACCTCGACGGCAAGACCGGCGGCCACATTGTCGATCTGCTGTTCAATCTGCAGCGGCAGCGCCAGGCCACGCTCATCCTGGTGACGCACGACACCGGCTTGGCGGAGCGCTGCGGACGCGTCGTGCGCATGGCCGATGGCCGCGTCGAGCGGGAGCTGGCGCCCGCATGACGGCAGCCGCCCTCGATCGCCGGACCCGATCGTCGCGCCGCGGCTTGCCGCTGGTGCTCGGTCTTGCCCTGCGCGAGCAGCGCAATGGGCTCAGCGGCTTCTACGTGTTCATCGCCTGTGTTGCACTGGGGGTGGCGGCGATCACGGGCGTGGGTGCGCTCGCGGATGCCCTGCGCGCAAACTTCGAGCGCCAGGGCGAGGTGTTGTTGGGCGGTGATGTGGCACTGTCGCGCCCGCACAAGGCGGCGGAAGGTGCTGAGCGCGGCTGGCTGCTGAAGCAGGGCCAGGTGAGCGAGAGCGCGACCTTGCGCGCCATGGCGCGCCGCCCCGATGGCGCCGAGCAGGCGCTGGCAGAGCTGAGGGGCGTGGACGAGGCCTATCCGCTGGTCGGAACGGTCGCCCTTTCGGATGGCATGCCGCTCGCGGAGGCCATCCGCCGCGAGGCTGGCGCCGTGGTGGACGCGATCCTGCTCGAGCGTCTCTCGCTCAAGATCGGCGATAGCCTGTCCATCGGCACCATTCAGGTGCCGATCCGGGCCACGATCGCCACCGAGCCGGACAAGATCACCGAGCGCCTGACAGTCGGTCCACGCGTGATGGTATCGCTGCAGACGCTGCAGCGCTCGGGGCTCATCGAGCCGGGCAGCCTGGTGAGCTGGCGATATGCCGTGAAGCTTGGCGATGCCGCCGCCCGCTCCGACGCCGGATTGGGCAAATTCCGCGACGCCGTCAAGCAGGCGCTGCCGGAGGGCGGCTTCACGGTCCGCGACCGGCGCGATCCATCGCCGCAGGTGTCGCGCACGCTCGAGCGGCTGCGCCAGTTTCTCACTCTGGTGGGTCTCACCGCGCTGTTGGTGGGTGGTGTCGGCATTGCCAACGCGGTTGCCACCTACATCGACCGTCGCCGCAAGGTCATCGCCGCCTTCAAGAGTCTCGGCGCCACGGCGCGCATGATCTTCGGCGTGCACCTGCTGCAGGTGCTGTTCTTTGCTGCCGTGGGTGTCGCGATTGGCATCGCCGTCGGGCTTCTGATCCCGCTGGCCGTGGCCGGCCTGTTCGGCGCGGCCCTGCCGATCAGAGCCGAGTTCAATCTCACGGCACGCAGCCTCTTCACCGCCGTGGCCTACGGCTTTCTGGTGGCTCTGCTGTTCACCTTGTGGCCGCTCGGGCGCGCCGGGCAGGTGCGGGCGGGCGTGTTGTTTCGCGACGAGATTGCGCCCGAACGGGTTCTGCCGAGCCGCCGCATCGTCGCCTTCACCGTGGCCATCGGCTTGGCTCTGGCCGGACTTGCCGTCCTCTCGTCGGAGGCGCCGCTGCTGGCGCTCTACTATTGTCTCGGGGTGGTCGGCGTGTTTGCTGTATTCCTGGGCTTGGGGTCGGGGCTGACCTGGCTGGCGCAGCGCCTCCGACGGCCGCGAAACCCCGAGCTGGCCCTTGCCATCGGCAACCTGGGGGCGCCGGGCGGGCTGACGCGCGCCGTGGTGCTCTCGCTGGGTGCCGGCCTCTCGCTGCTGGTCACGGTGGCGCTCGTCGATCGCTCGATCGTCGCTGAGCTGACGGACCGCATGCCGGAGGAAAGTCCCAACTACTTCGTGCTCGACATCAAGCGCGACGAGAGCACCGCGTTCGAGGCGTTTGTTCGCCGCGACTTTCCGGGTGCCAAGGTGCAGCAGGCGCCGATGTTGCGCGGTCGCCTGGTCAAGCTCGGCGAGCGGCCGGTCGAGACGGTGAAGGCGCCGCCCGAGGTGCAATGGGTCTTGACCGGCGATCGCGGCCTCTCCCATTCCGCGACCGTCCCCGAGGGCTCGACGGTGGTGGCGGGAGCATGGTGGCCCGCGGACTATGCGGGCGAGCCGCTGGTGTCGATGGAAGCCGACATCGCCAAGAAGCTCGGCCTCAAGCTCGGGGACTTTGTCACCGTAAATATACTGGGACGAAACGTCACCGCGCGCATTGCCAACCTGCGCGAGGTGAAATGGGAGAGCCTGGCGCTCAATTTTGTCCTGGTGTTCTCCTCCAATACGCTCGCTGGCGCGCCCCACAATCTGCTGGCGACGGTCACGCTGCCCAAGGATGCGTCGCTGGCCGCCGAGGCCAAGCTGGCGCGCGAGCTGGGCCGCGCGTTCCCTGCAACGACCGCCATCCGCGTGAAGGATGCGATCGATGCCTTCAATGTCATTTTCAGCCGCGTCATGGTCGCAGTGCGGGCGGCGGGCAGCGTGACTTTGCTGGCGGGAGCGCTCGTGCTGGCAGGCGCACTGGCGACCGCCCAGAGGCGCAGAATCAAGCAGGCTGTCATTCTCAAAACCTTGGGGGCAACGCGGCGGCGAATACTGATTTCCCATCTGCTCGAATATCTGATCCTGGCGCTGTTAACCTCGCTGATTGCCCTTTTGATCGGCAGCTTCGCGGCCTGGATCACGGTTTCGCAAGTGATGGATTTCTCTTTCTCATTTTCCGCGCAGGCGGCAGCCGAAGCCATGCTGTTGGCGACCGTTTTGGTTGCAATATTAGGCGGATACGGAACGTGGCGGGTGTTAAAGGCGCGGCCGGTGCCCTACCTGCGGTCGGAATAGCCAGCGTTCACCACTTGTTAATCGCCACGGTCATGCCTACGTCTTGTCGCAGGTATTCCATTGGCGTGGTGGCCTTGCAACGTTGAGGTCCCGTCGCCATAATCGTGGGACGAAGCGAATGCTTCGCCCAAAGTTGAAGGGAAGGATCACAATGGCTCAGATCGACAACAGGTATGCGCTTGGCGGAACCGCCGCGCGGACCGGCGTCGCAGTGGATGAGGGTCTGCGCGCGTATATGCTGCGCGTCTATAACTATATGGCGGCCGGCATCGCGCTGACCGGCGTGGTCGCCTATCTCATCTTCACCTACTCTGTGACCAGCGATGCGGCGCTGGCTGCCAACTCGGGCGGCCGGATCCTGGCGCTGCATCGGGGCATGTATCTGACCCCGCTCGGTCAAACGCTGTTCACCACGCCGCTGCTCTACGTGATGATCTTCGCGCCCCTGGCATTCGTGTTCTACCTGTCGTGGCGCATCTCGAGCATGAGCGTCGGTGCGGCACAGATCGCGTTCTGGCTGTTCGCAGCGGTGATGGGCGCGTCGCTGTCCTCGATCTTCCTGCGCTACACGGCAACCTCCATCACGCAGGTGTTCTTTGTGACGGCGGCAGCCTTCGGCGCGCTCAGCCTGTACGGCTACACGACCCAGAAGGATCTCTCCGGCTGGGGATCGTTCCTGATCATGGGCGTGTTCGGCATCATCATCGCAGCCATCGTCAACCTGTTCCTGCAGTCGAGCGCTTTGCAGTTCGCCATCTCGGTGATCGGCGTGCTGGTGTTCGCGGGCCTGACCGCCTATGACACGCAGCGGATCAAGGACGGCTACTACGAGCTGATGTCGGATGGGTCGGCGTTGGCCAAGGGCGCCATCATGGGTGCGCTCAGCCTCTACCTCGACTTCATCAACATGTTCACCTCGCTGCTCTCCCTGTTCGGCAGTCGCGAGTAAGCGTCGGGTGACACCGTGAGAACGAAGGGCCCCGCCTCGGCGGGGCCCTTTGCTTTTGAGCGGTGGTTGACGCAATGTCGGATGGGTTCGTCGAGGGCGCACTGAAAATGAGCAAAGCCAGCGTGCGTGAGGCGACGTCGGCTGACATTGCAGCCATCACCGCCATCTACCGGCACGCGGTGCTGCACGGCACGGCCAGTTTTGAGGTGGAGCCTCCCGGCGAGGCCGAGATGCTGCGCCGCTTCAAGGCCGTGACGGATGCCGGCTATCCTTACATTGTCGCCGAGCAGGACGGCCGGGTCGTAGGCTATGCCTACGCCAGCGCCTACCGCACGCGTCCCGCCTATCGCTTCACGGTCGAGGATTCGATCTACGTGGCACAGGAGGCGCAGGGCAAAGGCATCGGCGCGGCGCTCCTCGACCACTTGATCGATGCCTCGACCCGCCAGGGCTACCGGCTGATGGTGGCCGTGATCGGCGACTCGCGCCAGTTCGGCTCGATCGCGCTGCACCGCAGCGCCGGCTTCACCTTCTGCGGCACCCTTCACTCGGTCGGCTACAAGTTTGGCCGCTGGCTCGACAGCGTCTACATGGAGCTGCCGCTGGGTGACGGTGACCAGTCCCCGCCGGCGGAGAGATAGGCTCGGGGTGCCTTGCGCTGAAGGCGGCGCAAACGCGCTGCTACACCGCCGCCAGCCGCACGCTCTTTTCCAGCACGCCCAGCACGCGGCTCAGGTCGTTGCCGCGCTTCAGGATCAGGCCTGTCGCCGTCACCACGCTGTAGGCGCCCTGCCGGCGTGTCAGTTTCGGGCATTTCTCGATGCGATAGAGCGGCACCTCGCTGGTGCGTCGGAACGCGGAGAAGACGGCTCTATCCTTGCCGAAGTCGATGGCGTAGTCGCGCCATTCGCCGGCCGCCACCTTGCGGCCGTACAGCGCCAGAATCTCCCTGAGCTCCTGGCGGTTGAAATAGATTGTCGTGGGATGGGACGAGGGGAGGTAAGCCACTGTGCTTGCAAGGCCCGCGCGAGCGCGCGGGCTGACCTGTATGGGCTCGGCTTCGCTCAAAGGCGCCTCCTGTGCGAGAGCATGTGGCATGATCGTCACTTTGGTCCGGCAAGGCAAGCGCGTTGCCGCCGTCCATGCCAAAGGCTTGGCCCAGCGCAGAAGTCATGACTTCGCCACGTGCCAACCGTGGCCATGCCCCAAATGCGTCTATAGTGCGCGCCATCGGCACTCGGCCCGGTCCAACAAGTCTCGAAACACTTAAACCTTCGGGCCTTCTCTCCTTGGACCGGGCTTTTCCGTGCCGGGATGGTGGTCGGCGGTTGCCATCTTGGCAACTGACTTGCGTGGCGATTAAATTGCCCCATGTTTGCACGTGGCGCCCATATCCTTTGTGTGCTGATGCTGTTGGCCGCCGGCTCGGGGCTGGTTCACGGCCAGGGCGCGGACGGCCCGGATTTCTGGGCCGTTACAGGGGTGAGGTCCAACGATGCGCTCAACATGCGCATGGCGCCCAATGCAGACAGCGAGGCGATCGCCCGCATCCCCTACAACGCGCGCGGGCTGAAGAATCACGGCTGCCCGAACGACGTCACATTCGAGCAGTGGAAGCGCATGACCAAGGCTCAGCGCGACCAGGCTGCCCGATCGCGCTGGTGTCAGGTTGAGTATGAGGGCCGGAAGGGGTGGGTGGCTGGGCGCTTTCTGCGCGAGGATGGCGGCCCGTCGAGATAGGCAGGCTCGTCTCAGCCATCACACGTTGTTGATCCGGCCGGCGGCTATCCCCTGAACCGGCCGTTCGCATTCCCGCGTACTGCAAGGGTGTCGCCCCACGGCACGGGCGGCAGCGGGAGCGCGGCTACAACAATCGCGATCATGGCCATGGCATGCTCGACAGCGACCTGCACCGCGCAGATCCGAACGCTGCAGATCGCCGTGGCGACCCTGGCGCTCATTCCAATCGGGGCGGGGCTTGCCGGCGCGCTGTTCGGCATCGGCGTGTTCGGGCCCGCCGCATCTCTGGGGTCTGATGTCGACAGTGCCGGCCGCTATCTTTCCGGCTTGCTGCTCGCGATCGGGCTGGCGTTCTGGGCAACGGTGCCGCGGATTGAAGCGCAGGGCGTGCGCTTCCGGCTGCTGACCCTGCTGGTGTTCACGGGGGGGCTTGCCCGTTTGGCCGGCTTGGTCCTGGTCGGCGTGCCGTCCTTGGCGATGCTCGGTGGGCTCGTCATGGAGCTTTTGGTAGCCCCGGCGCTCGCGTTGTGGCGAGAGCGGCTCGACCGGTTGTGCAACCGACCCCTGGCAGTCCGCTGAGTGCTCTCGGTGTCGTTGCGCGGGCGGGCATTCAGTCGCTTGGAGCGGCAACAGCGGCTACACTCGGTGCAGTCGGTCTCGGCAATCGGCAAGGAGCATGGGCATGGACATGAAGGGCGAGGAGCGGATCTCTGCCAGCCGCGATGTCGTATGGAAAGCCCTCAACGATGTCGACGTGCTCAGGCAAAGCATTCCCGGCTGCGAGTCGCTGGAGAAGGTGTCCGACACCGACATGACGGCCAAGGTGAAGCTCCAGATCGGTCCGGTGCGGGCGGTGTTCTCGGGCAAGGTCACCCTTTCGGATATCGATCCGCCGAACGGCTATAGGATCTCCGGCGAAGGTCAGGGCGGCGTCGCGGGCTATGCCAAGGGCGGGGCGGTGGTTCGTCTCGTCGGGGATGGCGACGGCACGCTCCTCAAGTACGAGGCCAAGGCCGACGTCGGCGGCAAGCTCGCACAGCTCGGAGGCCGGTTGATCGACTCGACCGCCCGGAAGCTCGCCGGAGAGTTCTTCCAGAGGTTCGGTGCGATCGTGGGGTCGCCGGCGGGGGTGCCGATGCCGGCGGCTCCCGCGCGGGAGGGATGGTTTCGGAGATTGTGGCGCCGGCTGTTCGGTCGGCGGGGCTGAGTCACTGCGCCGTTGAGCCAGCCGGCTCAAGTCGGCCTGCCAGAAGAAAAAGCCCCGCCGAAGCGGGGCTCAGGCGAATACCGTGCTGTCGGTTCAGATGGCCTCTTTGAGGTCCTTGGCCGCACGGAATGCGATCTTCTTGCTGGCCTTGATCTTGATGGCCTCGCCGGTGGCCGGGTTGCGGCCCATGCGTGCCTTGCGCTTGCGCACCTGGATGATGCCCAGGCCGGTTAGGCGAATGCGGCGCCCCTTCTTGAGATGCTTGGCGATATCTTCGACCATGCCCGCCAGCATGGCGTTGACCTGCGCCTTCTTCACGCCGGTGCTCTCGGCCAAGGCCGTGGCCAGGTGGCGGAGCGTTACGGTTTCGACCTTCGGCTTCTTCGAGGGAGCAACCCTGGGGATGCTCATCGGGATTTTCTTCATGTGCTGCCCTTTGCTGCGATTGTCGCTGACGAATCATCGGAAATGCGTTGATTGTGCAGCGATATTTGTGTTCGCGACAATTTGGTATCGAAACCCGCATCGCGCTTTGTCGAAAACGCCGGCACGTGGTCCGATTGCCACGCTCTCTACAAGTCGCACTCCCGTTTCGGATGGGATCCATGGACGCTTGCCGGCTGGCGCGCCGGTGAGGCCGATGCAAATGGGCGACGTTTCACAGGGCATCGACATCGGCCACACGGTTGGCGGTCGGATACGCATCAGTCACGTCATGGCCGGAGGCGTGGGCAGCGCCTGATCGATGCCGCGCCGGCGGACCCGTCCAGCTGCGTAGCGTGCTGGCAGGTCTTCGGTGCAAGCTTCACCGTGGCCATTTTGTGCCCGCCCTCAGCGCCACGGATCGCCGCCATCGGCTGGCGGGCGCAAGTTTCTAAGAAATTTGTTGTTTTTCAATATCTTGACGCGTCACACACGTGTTATGCAGTGCTGCTACTGAATGCCCCCGCCTGACGCGTTGTTGGTCACGGCGGGGCGGTCGGAGCACCGCCGATCAAACAGGGAGAACGAGCGTGAACATCAGGTTCATTGCCCTCTCGGCGGCCGCTGCTGCGGTCATTGCGGGTGGCGCCACAATGGCTCTTGCGGCGGATATTTCGGGCGCCGGCGCGACCTTCCCTTATCCGATCTACGCAAAATGGGCGGATGCCTACAAGAAGGAGACGAATATCGGGCTGAACTACCAATCCATCGGGTCCGGCGGCGGCATCAAGCAGATCCAGAACAAGACGGTGACGTTCGGCGCCACCGATGCGCCGATGAAGGGCGGTGACTTGAGCAAGTTCGGGCTGACGCAGTTTCCGATGGTCATGGGCGGCATTGTGCCGGTGGCGAATCTGGAAGGCATCAAAGCCGGCGATCTCGTGCTCGATGGTCCGACCCTTGCCAGGATTTTCATGGGTGAGATCAAGAACTGGGACGACGCCGCCATCAAGAGCCTCAATCCCGGCGTCAAGCTGCCGAGCCAGGCGATCGCCGTGGTCCACCGTTCGGACGGCTCCGGCACGACCTTCAACTTTGCCCACTACCTGTCCGAAGTCAGTCCGGATTGGAAGGCGAAGGTCGGCGTCAGCACCTCGGTGCAGTGGCCGGTTGGCATTGGCGCGAAGGGCAACGAAGGCGTGGCCAACAATGTGGCGCAGACCAAAGGCGCGGTCGGGTATGTCGAATATGCCTACGCGCTGCAGAACAAGCTCATCTACACCCGGATGATCAACAAGGCGGGCAAGACGGTCGCTCCCACCTCCGAGACCTTTCAGGCCGCGGCAGCCAATGCGGACTGGAAATCGCAACCGGGCTACGGTGTCATTCTGGCCAATCAGCCTGGTGACCGGTCCTGGCCGATGACAGCCGCCACCTGGATCCTCATGTACAAGCAGCCGCAGGATACCGCCGCGGCCGCAGAGGCCCTCAAGTTCTTTGCCTGGGCCTACAAGAATGGAGCCAAGCTGGCTGAAGACCTTCACTATGTGCCGATGCCCGCGAGTGTGATCGACGATATCGAGAAGACGTGGGCCGCCGAGGTCAAGGATGCGAGCGGCAAGTCACTCTTCGCCATGAGAAACTGAAAGACGGCGAAGGCGTGGGAGGCGCCGTCGGGCGCCTTCCGCCTGACAAGAATGGCCGACGGAGGGGACACGCCGCAGACGCTCACGCGAGGCCGGCGAAAACAGGGGCTGACGGTGCCTGATATTGCGCTGCACGGAGTTGACGCCAGGACAGCCGACGGCCTGGTGCGGGCTGCCATTCTGAGGCGGCTGCGCCTCAGCGATGCGGTCTTTCGCGTGCTCACCATGTCCGCGGCGCTTGCGGTGCTGGCGCTGCTTGGCGGCGTGATCGCAGCTCTGCTGGTCGGCGCCATGCCTGCGTTGCGCAAATTCGGGCTCAGCTTCCTGACCACCGAGGCATGGAACCCGGTCACGGAGACGTTCGGCGGCATCGCGCCGATCTACGGCACCATCGTCACGGCGCTCATTGCCATGCTGATTGCGGTTCCAATCGGCCTCATGATCGCTCTGTTCCTGACCGAGCTTTGCCCGCAGCGGCTGCGCCGGCCTATTGGTATTGCCATCGAGCTGTTGGCCGGCATCCCCAGCATCATCTACGGCATCTGGGGCCTGTTCGTATTCGCGCCCTTCCTGCAGCAGCACGTGCAGCCGCTGCTGATCACTACGTTCGGCCCCGTGCCTGTCCTGTCGGCCCTGTTTGCCGGCCCGCCCTATGGCATAGGCGTGCTGACGGCCGGTCTCATCCTCGCCATCATGGTGCTGCCGTTCATCACCTCGATCTCCCGCGATGTGTTCGAGGCGGTGCCGCCCGTCCTCAAGGAGGCAGCCTACGGCATCGGCTGCACGACCTGGGAGGTGTTCCGCAACGTCGTGGTGCCCTATGCCCGCGTCGGCGTGATCGGCGGCATCATGCTGGGCCTCGGCCGCGCCCTGGGCGAAACCATGGCGGTCACCTTCGTGATCGGCAACGCACACAGGATTTCCGCATCGATCCTCGCGCCCGGCACCACCATCTCGGCAACGATCGCCAACGAGTTCACCGAAGCCGTCGGCGACCTCTACACCTCCGCGCTGATCGCTCTCGGCCTCGTCCTCTTCATCATCACCTTCATCGTGCTCGCCGCGGCGCGCTATATGCTGCTGCGGATCGAGCGCCGGATCGGGTAGCGCCATGGCCGAAGCCGTCAACACGGATCTTTATGTCGGCCGCAGGCGCCGCAACTTGGTCGTGATGACCCTGGCCTGGGGCGCGACGTTTGCTGGTCTCGGCTGGCTTGTCCTGATCCTCGGCGCCCTTCTCTGGGAGGGCTTCAGCGGCCTGTCTCTCAAGGTGTTCACCGAGATGACGCCGCCGCCGGGATCAGACGGCGGCCTGCTCAACCCGATCATCGGCAGCCTGATCATGACGGCGCTGGGGGTGGCGCTGGGCACGCCGATCGGCATTCTGGCCGGAACCTACATGGCCGAATACGGGCGCCACAGCCGCTTGACGGGCATCGTGCGCTTCATCAACGACATCCTGCTCAGCGCGCCCTCGATTGTGGTCGGCCTGTTCGTCTACGAGGTGATGGTCGTCACCATGGGGCACTTCTCGGGGGTGGCCGGGGCGGTCGCCCTCGCGATCATCGTCATTCCCGTGGTGGTGCGCACCACCGAGGACATGCTGCTGCTGGTGCCTAATCCCCTGCGTGAGGCCGCCGCGGCCCTCGGCCTGCCGCGTGCCTACATCGTGCGGCGGATCGCTTACCGCGCGGCGCGCGCCGGCATCGTCACGGGCATCCTGCTGGCGGTTGCCCGCGTCAGCGGAGAGACCGCGCCGCTTCTCTTCACGGCGCTCAACAATCAGTTCTGGAGCACCAACCTCAATGCGCCGATGGCAAGCCTGCCCGCGGTCATCTTCCAGTTCGCCCTCTCGCCCTATGGCGACTGGCAGAAGCTCGCATGGACCGGCGCTCTGCTCATCACTGTGGCAGTGCTCGCGCTCAGCATCCTGGCGCGGACCCTTTTAGCCGCGGGAAAGACCCCATGAACCTCATGACACCAGGTGCGCCTGCATTGCCGGTCGATGCGCGTGTGGCAGTTGCGGCCAGCCTGATCACGAAGATCTCGATCCGGAACCTCAATTTCTACTATGGCGAGGCGCATGCGCTGAAGGACATCACGCTGTCACTCTACCAGAACAAGGTGACGGCATTCATCGGGCCGTCGGGCTGCGGCAAGTCGACGTTGCTGCGTGTGCTCAATCGCATGTACGACCTCTATCCCAATCAGCGCGCGGTCGGGGAGGTCCAGTTTGACGGCGAGGACATCCTCTCGCCGAAGCAGGATCTCAATCTGCTGCGCTCGCGCGTCGGCATGGTATTCCAGAAGCCGACGCCGTTTCCGATGTCGATCTTCGAGAACATCGCCTTCGGCATCCGGCTCTACGAAAGGCTGCCGCGCAGCGAGCTCAATGGCCGGGTGGAGCATGCGCTGAGACGCGCGGCACTGTGGGACGAGGTCAAGGACAAGCTCAATGTCAACGGCTTGAGCCTGTCCGGCGGACAGCAGCAACGCCTGTGCATAGCCCGCACGGTGGCGGTGAAGCCGGAGGTGATCCTGCTCGACGAGCCCTGCTCCGCGCTCGATCCCATTTCCACTGCCAAGATCGAAGAGCTGATCGATGAGCTGAAGCAGGACTACACGATCGTCATCGTGACCCACAACATGCAGCAGGCTGCCCGCGTCTCGGACTTCACGGCCTTCATGTATCTGGGCTCGCTGATCGAGACGGGTGAAACCCAAATGATCTTCACGGCGCCGCACGACAAGCGCACGCAGGACTACATCACCGGGCGGTTCGGGTGAGCTTGCTCTTTGCGTCGCATGGCTCACGCGGCTCCCGATAGCAGGAAACCATCTGCCATGAGCCAACACACCGTTGCATCCTTTGATGCCGACCTGGAGGCCCTCGCCGGCATGATCGGCGATATGGGCGCGCGTGCCGGCCAGGCCCTCGCCAATGCCACCAAGGCGCTGCTGGAGCGCAATGTGCACCTGGCGCAGCAGGTCATCGCCGCCGATCGCAGCATCGACGATCTGCAGCATCAGATCGAGGAACGAGCCGTATCCACCATCGCCAAGCGGCAGCCGATGGCGATCGATCTGCGCGAGATCATCTCCACCATGCGCATTGCCAACGACCTGGAGCGCGTCGGCGATTTGGCCAAGAACGTTGCCAAGCGTGTCATCGCCATCGGCGAGCAGCCCTCGCCGGTCACCGTCGCCTCGGGGCTCGGCACGCTGTCGCGGCGCGTCAGCGAGCAGCTGTTTCAAGTGCTTTGGGCCTATCGCGATCGCAATGATAGGGCTGCACTGGACGTGTGGCGGGCCGACGGGGCCATCGATGCGCTGTTCACCTCGCTGTTCCGTGAGCTTCTGACCTACATGATGGAAGACCCGCGCAGCATCGGGTTCTGCACGCATCTCTTGTTCTGCGCCAAGAACCTGGAACGCGTCGGCGACCATGCCACGAACATCGCGGAAACGACGCACTATGTGATCACCGGCGACATGCTCGCGGCCGAACGACCCAAGGCCGATGAGTCTGCCAACTTGCGCCCCCCACAGTCCTGACGACCTTTTGGAGAACCGATGCCACTGCGCCTGATGATCGTAGAAGACGATGAGTCTTTGAGCGAATTGCTGCGCTACAACTTTGCCGCTGCCGGCTATGCCGTCGAAATCGTCATGCATGGTGATGAAGCCGATGCGCGCATCAAGGAAAGCGTACCCGATCTGCTGATCCTCGACTGGATGCTGCCCGGCCTGTCCGGAATCGAGCTATGCCGGCGCCTGCGGCAGAAGCCCAAGACCCAGCGGCTGCCGATCATCATTCTGACGGCGCGGGGCGAGGAGCCGGACAAGCTGCGCGGCTTCGAGACGGGCGCGGACGACTACGTCGTGAAGCCGTTCTCGGTGAACGAGCTGGTGGCGCGGGCCAGCCGGCTGCTGCAGCGGGCAAACCCGCAACTGCTGGCTGAGATCATTCATGTCGGCGATATCGAGCTCGATCGCGCGGCCATGGTCGTCAAGCGTCGCGGCCAGATGGTGCATCTGGGCCCCACCGACTACCGCCTGCTCGAGTTCATGATGCAGGCGCCCGGGCGGGTGTTCTCCCGGGAGCAGCTTCTCAACAACGTATGGGGCGATGACGTCTACATCGACGACCGCACGGTGGATGTGCATATCGGCCGGCTGCGCAAGGCTCTGCTGCAGGCATGGAGGAGCGATCCCATCCGCACCGTCCGGGGTGCCGGCTACAGCCTGAGCGCGAATTAGACGCCACCCGGCTTCGTCATGGCGGCGAGAGGCCGGTCAGGGCCAAGCAGCTATGGCCGGCTCGAACGGCAAGAGCCGCGCATCAAACCGCATCGAGCAGAGCGCGCAGATCGCGCACCGCACGGTCTGGTGCCAGGTCGGCGTACTCGTCCAGTGCGCCGGTGCGGTTGATCCACACGCATGTGAACCCGAATGCCTTGGCACCGGCAATATCCCAGCGATTTGAGGACTGGAATGAAACATCGGCCGGACCGCCGCCGAAGCGATCGATCACGAGTTGATACACCTTCATGCTGGGCTTGAAGCTGCCGGCCGACCAGACCGACAGCACGGCATCGAACAGGCCGTCCAGCCCGGCCGCTCGCACGGCATCCGCCAGCATGTCAGGGTCGCCGTTGGAGAGGATCGCCAGCTTGTCGCCGCGCGCCTTGAGCGCGCTCAGCACCTCGCGCACCTCTGGGTAGGCATCCATGGCGCGGTAGGCCGCAAGCAGCTTCGCCCGCACATCCGACGACACGCCGCCGCCGACGGCCGCGATCGCATGGTCGAGGCTGCGCTCGGTCAGCGACCAGAACATCGCCGGCCTGCCGATCAGGCTTGCATGCCAGGAGTACTCGATGTGCTTCGTGCGCCAGGTCTGCGACAGCTGCTGCCATTTGGGTCCGATCGCATCCTTGTGCCGCTCTGCAGCGGCGTGCACGTCAAACAGCGTGCCGTAGGCATCGAACACATAGAGGCGCATATGCCGCTACTTTCCCTTGCCCCTGATCAGTTGAATGATGCCCGAGAAATCGGTGCCGCCCTCGCCCCAGGCGTTGTGCATGCCATAGATTTGGGCGGCCGCAGCGCCAAGCGGCGTTGTGGCGCCTGCCGCCGCCGCCGCTTCCTGTGCCAGCTTCAGGTCTTTCAGCATGAGGGCGGAGGCAAAGCCCGGCTTGTAGCTGTTGTTGGCCGGCGATGTCGGAACGGGCCCGGGCACCGGGCAATAGCTCGTCAGCGCCCAGCATTGACCCGACGAGGTGGAGGCCACATCGAACAGCGCCTGATGCGACAGGCCGAGCTTCTCTGCCAGCACGAAGGCCTCTGATACGCCGATCATGCTGATGCCGAGCATCATGTTGTTGCAGATCTTCGCTGCCTGTCCGGCGCCGCCGTCGCCGCAATGCACGATCTTCTTGCCCATGGCTTCGAGGATGGGCTTGGCCTTGCCGAAGGCATCCTTGGTGCCGCCGCACATGAAGGTCAGGGTCGCTGCTTCGGCGCCGCCCACGCCGCCCGATACTGGTGCGTCGAGGGAGAGCATCTTCGCCTCGCCGGCCAGCTTGTGCGCCGCACGTGCCGCGCTCACATCTATGGTGGAAGAATCGATGAAGAGCGTGCCGGGTTTGGCGGCCTTCAGGATGCCCGAGCCATAGACCTCCAGCACATGCCTGCCGGCGGGCAGCATGGTTACCACGCAATCGACTCCGGTTGCGGCCTCCTCTGCCGAGCGCCGCGCGCCGACGCCGCGTGCGGCCGCCTGGTCCATGTTGTCCCGCACCAGGTCGAAGCCCGCGACCTCGTGCCCCTTCTTGAGGAGATTGCCGGCCATGGGGAGCCCCATGTTGCCGAGCCCGATCACTCCGATCTTTGCCATGATGTCCTCCAGTGGTGGCCCGGACCGTCCTGTTCCGCCGGGATGCAGGAGCAGTCGTCATTCCCCAGATTGAGCAGGCTATCGCCCCGTGAACTGCGGGGTGCGCTTGCCGAGGAATGCGTCGAGCCCCTCGCGAAAATCGGCACTGCCATAGCACAACCCGACCAGATCCTTGTCCTCAATTCCGCCGAAGCGTTCCCGCATGCGCCGCACCACCTCCTTGCCGGCCTGCATGGTCAGCGGGGCCTGCGTGGCGATCTGCGCACCCAGCGCGCGGGCGCGTTGCATCAGGGCCTCCGGCGTGTCGAACAGCTCATTGACGAGTCCGATGGTCAGCGCCTCGTCCGCTTCGATGAGGCGCGTCGTCATCAGCATGTCCATGGCGCGGCCCACCCCCGTCAACATGGCGACGCGGGCGATGTTGGCGGCTGAAAGACAATTGGCGAGCGTGCGGGCGATGGGAAACCCGAACTTCATGCTGCGTGTGGCAATGCGCAGGTCGCATGCGGCGGCGATGACCGCTGCGCCGCCCGTGCAAATGCCGGGTATTGCGGCAATGGTGGGCACCGGGCACCGCTCCAGCTTGGCGAACATCCGTTCCATGCGCGCTTCATAGGCCAGCCCCTGCTCGGCCGAGCTGAAGTCGCGAAACAGGGAGATGTCCGTGCCGGCGCCGAAGGCGCGTCCGCCTGCGCCGGTGATGATGATGGCCCGCACCGATCTGTCGCTCGGCACGCTGGCGCAAATCTCGCCGAGTCGATCATACATCTCGAACGTGAGCGCGTTGTGCGCTGTCGGCCGGTTGAAGGTGACAAGGCCGACCTGATCCTTCACCTCGTACAGCAGGTCATCGCTGGGGGTGTCTTTCATCGTGCTCATATGCTCCTGATCGATGCGGGTCTTACGTGCTGCCCGCCTTTGACGTCTTGGTGAAATAGGCCATGGCGGCAGCAACCCCGCCGGCCATGTGCGGCACGTCGGCGAGCGACAGGGCCATCTCCACGCCGGCCAGCGTGCCGATGATGGTGAGATCGTTCGTATCGCCCAGATGGCCGATACGAAACACCTTGCCCGCCACTTTGGCCAGCCCTGTGCCCAGCGACACATCGAAGTGGTCCAGCGCGGTCCTGCGCAGGGTGTCGGCATTATGCCCTTCGGGCATGACGACGCCCGTCAGCACGGGCGAGTAGTATTTGGGGTCCTTGCACAGGATCTCGAGCCCCCAGGTGCGAACGGCCCGCCGCACCCCCTCGGCATGCCGCTCATGTCGCGCGAACACGCGATCCAGACCCTCCTCATGCAGCATGTCGATCGCCTCGGCCAGGCCGTAGAGCAGGTTTGTGGCCGGCGTATAGGGGAAGAAGCCGTCCTTGTTGGATGCCAGCATCTCCTCCCAGCCGAAATAGGCTTTCGGCAGCTTGCCCGTCTTGCTGGCCGCCAGTGCCTTCTGGCTCACGGCGTTGAAGCCCAGCCCTGGCGGGAGCATCAGCCCCTTTTGCGAGCCGCCCACGGTGACATCCACACCCCACTCGTCATGGCGGTAGTCGACCGATGCCAATGAGGAGATGGTGTCCACCATCAACAGGGCGGGGTGCATGGCTGCATCCATGGCCTTGCGCACTTCGTCGATGCGCGAGGTGGCCCCCGTGGACGTCTCGTTGTGCACCACACACACCGCCTTGATCGTGTGGCTCTTGTCCGCCTTGAGGCGCGCCTCGATCGTGCCGGCGTCGGCCCCGCTGCGCCAGTCCGACGCGATGAACTCCGGCTGCAGGCCAAGCTTGACGGCGATGGTCTTCCAAAGCGTCGCGAAGTGCCCGGTCTCGTACATCAAAACTTTGTCGCCGGGCGAAAGGGTGTTGAGCAGCGCGGCCTCCCACGCCCCGGTCCCCGACGAGGGATAGATCACCACGGGATGGCTCGTCTTGAAGATGGTCTTGATGCCGGAGAGTACCTTGAGGCCCAGCTTGCTGAACTGAGGGCCGCGGTGATCGATGACCGGCATGTCCATGGCCCGCAGAATTCGGTCTGGAACGGGCGTTGGCCCCGGAATCTGCAGGAAATGGCGGCCCGCGCGGCGTGGCTCGTTCGACATCGGAGGGCTCCGTGCTCACCGGCCTACCTAAGCAGCGTTCTGGCCAGAAGCCAACAGAGGTGCATCTGAGCCATGCTGCGCCACCGGCGGCCCTTGCGAAATGCGCGCCGTTCCCGCTGGAGAGCAGGGTGTCAAGTCGCTGGGTGCGGGCAGGGCGCTAACTTGGCGGGGTGGTTGCCATGCCACGTCCGTCTTGCGTGGGGTGCCGAGAACCGGCATGACCGGACGATGGCCGGAGCAACCAAGACCACCCCCACCTCGCACCGTCTGGCCGCCCGGCTCAAGGGCGAGCTGCAAGGCGACGTGCTGTTCGACCGCTTCAGCCGCGGCCGCTATGCCACGGACGCCTCCCACTATCAGATCGAGCCCGTAGGTGTGGTGGTCCCCAGGACCGATGACGACGTTCGCGCAGCGATGGCCATGGCGCGGGAGGAGGGGGTGCCCGTGCTGCCGCGCGGCGGCGCCACGTCCCAATCCGGTCAGACCGTGGGCCGCGCGCTGGTCATGGATTTCAGCAAGTATCTGAATCGGCTGGTCGCCTTCGACGCGACCGCGAAGACCTGCGTTGTCGAGCCGGGGATCGTGCTCGATGAGCTGAACCGCCAGCTCAAGCCCTCCGGCCTCTGGTTCCCGGTCGATGTCTCCACCGCCAGCCGCGCAACCATCGGCGGCATGACGGGCAACAACTCCTGCGGCACCCGCTCCATCCGCTACGGCATCATGCGCGACAATGTGCTGGCCATCGATGCGATCCTGGCCGATGGAACGGACGCGCGATTTGCCGAGGCCGGCAGCGGCGATGGACGCAACGTTCCGGATGCCGCCCGCGAGCTTATGCGCGACCTCATCGCGCTGGGCCGGCGTGAGGCGGACCACATTGCGCAAGCCTTTCCCGGCGTGTCGCGCCGCGTGGGCGGCTATCTCATCGACGCGCTGGCACCCGCTAAAGGGCCGATCAACCTGGCCACGCTGCTGTGCGGGTCGGAGGGCACGCTGGCTATCTCACGACGCATCGCGTTGAAGCTGGCGCCGCTGCCCAGGAACAAGGCGCTGGGCATTTGCCATTTCGCCACGTTCCGCCAGGCGATGGAGGCAACCCAGCACATCGTCAAGCTGGGCCCGGTTGCGGTCGAGGTGGTCGATCGCACGCTGATCGAGCTCGCCCGCGACATTGCCATGTTCCGGCCGGTGATGGAGACGTACGTCCAGGGCCAGCCCGATGCCCTCCTGCTGGTCGAGTTTGCCGAGGACGATCAGGCCGAGAGCTTGCGCCGCCTCGACCGGCTGGATGAAGTGATGGGGGATCTCGGCCATCCGCGCAGCGTCGTGAAGGTGCCAGACGCTGCCGGCCAGAAGGCCGTGTGGGAGGTGCGTGCCTCCGGTCTCAACATCATGATGTCGATGAAGAGCGAGGGCAAACCCGTGTCCTTCATCGAGGACTGCGCGGTGCCGCTCGCGCACCTTGCGGACTATACGGAGCGCCTCACCGCCGTGTTCGCCAGGCACGGCACCAAGGGCACCTGGTATGCGCACGCCTCTGTCGGCTGCCTGCATGTGCGGCCGATCCTCAACCTGAAGCTGGAGAAGGATGCCAGCGCCATGCGCGCCATCGCCGAGGAGGCGTTCGCCATGGTGAAAGAGTACAAGGGCGCCCACTCCGGCGAGCACGGCGACGGCCTGGTCCGCTCCGAGTTCCATGAGCAGATGTACGGCGCCAAGACCGTGCGCCTGTTCGAGGAGGTCAAGGACCGCTTCGATCCCTCGGGGTTGATGAATCCCGGCAAGATCGTGCGCGCGCCGCGCATGGATGATCGCACGCTGTTCCGCTTCAAGCCCGGCTACCACGTGCCCCAGATCGCAACGGAGCTCGACTGGTCGGCCTATCCCGGTGCCGGCGGCGGTTTTCAAGGCGCCGTCGAGATGTGCAACAACAACGGCGAGTGCCGCAAGCATGTCTCCAATGTGATGTGCCCGTCGTTCCGCGTCACGGGCAACGAGCGCGACGTCACGCGCGGCCGCGCCAACTCCCTGCGTCTTGCCATCTCCGGCCAACTGGGGCCGGATGCTCTGGCCTCCGATGACATGCTGGAGACCATGAAGCTTTGCGTCTCCTGCAAGGGCTGCCGGCGCGAATGTCCGACTGGCGTCGACATGGCGAAGATGAAGATCGAGGTGCTGGCCGCTGCCAACAAGCGCCGCGGCTTGACGTTGCGCGATCGGCTGGTCGCCTACTTGCCGCGCTACGCCGTCCAGGCTGCTCGCATGGCGCCCTTGCTGAATGCTCGCGACGCCGTTCCCGGCGCTGCGTGGCTTGCGCAGGGCCTCACGGGCCTCTCGGCCAAGCGCTGTCTTCCCCGCTGGCGCCGTGATGTATTTCGTCAGCGCCCCGCCCGGTCCGCCGCCGGCTCGCCTTCCCGCCAACAGGACGGGGATGCCGCTGGCGAACGCGACGTCGCCCTCTTTGCCGATACGTTCAACACCTACTTCGAGCCTGAAAACCTGCACGCCGCTGTCGAAGTCCTGATCCGGCTCGGCTACCGCGTGAGGGTGCTGGCAGCCGCTGACGGCGGCCGGCCCCTGTGCTGCGGCCGCACGTTTTTATCGGCGGGGCTTGTCGATGAAGCTCGCACCGAGGCGCGCCGGGTCCTGGCGGCCGCGGCGCCGCTCTTCGAGCGCGGCGTGCCCATCGTCGGGCTCGAACCTTCCTGCCTGCTCACGCTGCGTGACGAGTTTCTGTCCATGCTGCCCGGCGCGGAGACGGCGCGGCTCTCCTCGCAGGCTTTGCTCTTTGAGGAGTTCCTGGCTCGCGAGGTCGCTGCCGGACGCATTTCAAAGCCCATTGCTGCAAGTCAGCACAAAGTCCTCCTGCACGGCCACTGCCACCAGAAGGCATTCGGCGCCATGGGCGCCATTCAGTCCACACTGGGGCTCATAGAGGGCCTGAGCGTCGAGCTGGTGGAGTCGAGCTGTTGCGGGATGGCCGGCGCCTTCGGCTACGGCGCGGATACCTACGAGGTGTCCATGCGCATGGGCGAGCTTTCTCTGCTGCCAGCCGTCCGCAGGGCTGCGCCGGAGACGATCATTGCCGCAGATGGATTTTCCTGCCGGCATCAGATCCAGGATGGTACGGGTCGTGTTGCCCGCCATGTGGCCGGCATTCTCAGAGATGCCTTGTCTCGGGCAGACGGCGCGGCCAGGTAGTGGACAGCGGTGGTGCCTGCGCGGCGAATGCACCTGTCCACGGGACGCGGATCGCGCGAGCCGTCGACGGCTTCCCGGATCACGGTGCAGGGGCAGCGTTTTCCGCACCCTAACGCCGTGCGGTGAGCCTGTGATGCATTATCACCAGGAGTTTTATTCGGCGTCTTTGATAATATTGAATTTGCCCAACCTTGGGATTATGGTTTCCAACTCTAATGCAATATCAAGCACATAATATTCCATGTTCTATATTGAATAGAAGACTCGATTGCCTCATCTGGTGTCGCGTGAGCTTGGGCCGTGCGTAGCAGCTCGCCGTTGCCGACGCTTGAGAACGCCGACAGCGCTGCGAGGTAGGGGGATTGGGGAGAGCGGAGGCTTCAACGCTCGGTGGCACGAGTTCGGAGGGAACAATGCTTCTTGCTGTATCGCGCTCTCGGAGCGTGGACCGATCGGCTGACTGCGCCTGGACTGTGTAGAGCGGTGGGGCTTGCGCCCCGTGCAGGCGTCGCCGTGAGCACATGAGCCCCCATCGTCTTTGCTGAGGGATGCAGCCTGGAGCACGGAGGTTTCCGGTGTCGCTACTGGCATTCGCCGATCAACCCAAGGACCGCAGCAATCTGCTTGCCACTTCCCTGGCCGGGGCACGCGATATTCTCGATGGGTGCCGTCAGTGGCGCATCTGGTATCTCATGGGTTCCTCCGACATGCGCCGGCGGTATGCCCGCTCCAAGCTCGGCCAATTCTGGATCATGATCTCGAGCGTCGTCATGATCTCGAGCATAGGGCTGGTGTGGTCCTACCTCTGGCAATTGCCGGTGCACGATATTGTGCCGTTCGTGGCCCTTGGATTGCTAATTTGGCAGCTCATGTCTGGGGTTCTGGGCGAGGCCACCACCATACTGCCCGCAAACGGCCACTACTTCCTCAATCAATATATGGCCGCCTCGACGGTTCTTCTCTCAATGCTCTATCGCCACACGATTACGCTGCTGCTGAACATCGTGTTCCCGATTCTGTTGACCGTCGCGCTTGGCACTCCGGTGACCATGAACGCCCTGCTCGCTCTTCCCGGGCTCGCGCTCCTGCTTGTCGCATGCTTTTGGAGCAGCTTCGTCGTTGCCATTCTCTGCGCCCGCTTTCGCGATGTCGTTCAGATTGTCAACAGCGTCCTGCATGTCGCCATGTTCGTGACCCCTGTTCTCTGGAAGCCGGAAATGCTGCCGCAGGAACTGCGCGCGTATGCGGAATGGAACCCTCTCGCCGTTCTGATGGCGGTGGTCCGGGATCCCTTGCTCGGGCGCACAGTGCCGCTCGAAGGCTGGCTTGCTGCAGTCGGTGTCTCGATTGGCGGCCTTCTGCTCGCGCTGACGATCATCGGTCGCTTTAGGCGACGCCTCGTCTACTGGCTGTAGGAAGAGCCATGGCGCACATCAAATTGTCCGACGTTGCGGTTGAGTTTCCCGTGCATAATGGCAGCTCCCGCTCACTGCAGCTCCACATGCTGGCGGCCATCGGCGGTCGGCTTGCGGAGTACAAGAAATGCATCGTGGTCCGTGCGCTGGAAGACGTAAATCTGGACTTGCAGGATGGCGACCGTGTCGGCATCGTGGGGCATAACGGCGCCGGCAAGACAACGCTGCTGCGCGTGCTGGCCGGCGTGTATCAGCCCTCTCATGGCGCCCTTTCGATCGACGGCCGGCTTTCGTCCTTTACCGATATCACCTTGGGAATGGACCCGGAAGCCTCCGGCGTGGACAACATCGTCTTTCGCTCCGTGTTCATGGGCCTCTCGTTTGCCGAGGCCAAGAGGCTTTCGCCTTCGATCGAGGAGTTCTCGGAACTCGGAGAGTTCTTGAGAATGCCCGTGCGCACCTATTCTACCGGCATGTTCCTGAGATTGGCGTTTGCGATCTCCACGGCGGTCGAGCCCGATATTATCGTCATGGACGAGATGATCGGCGCGGGAGATGCGCATTTCATCGCCAAGGCCCATGCGCGCCTCGCCGCCCTCTTGCAACGCGTCAAGATCCTGGTTCTGGCCACCCACAATGCGCTGATTATGCAGAGCCTGTGCAACAAGCTCGTTTGGCTGGACCATGGCCAAATCCGCAAGACCGGCTCCTTCGACGAGGTCTATCCCTTGTATCTTGCCGGCACCCAGTAACGCATTCAGTGCATGCTCATTGAGCGCCCTGGCGCGCATCGAGAAGGGTTGAGTGCAAGTTTGAGCCCGCGGCAGCACAGGACGCCCGGCCCGGCTTGCGTATCACCGTGCAGCCTCTACTATGAGCGAATTGGAAACTAGGGGCTGGTTCTCCGCCTGTGCGTGATGCTCCCGATCCGTCGCGCCTGATCGAACTCCGGCATCTCCGGTATTTCCTCGCACTCGCGGACGCGCGCAGCTTCACGCTTGCGGCCGAGCGGCTGAACGTCACCCAGCCGACGCTGTCGCATCAGATCAAGCAGCTCGAGATGGCGATTGGCGCGGTGCTGTTCGAACGCCGGTCGAAGGATGTCGAGCTTTCGCAAGCCGGATCGCTGTTCCGGCCCTATTGCGAGCGCATGCTGAAGGAGCTGGAGCTGGGCGCGCTCGCGCTCTCCGAGCTGGAAGGCCTGATGCGCGGCACGCTGCGGATGGCGGTATCGCACTCCTTTTCCAGCTCTATGCTGCCCAATGCGCTGTCGGAATTCGCCTCCCGCTACCCGGGTGTGCGGGTGGTGGCGCGTGTGATCCCACGCCTGGAAATGGAGCGGGCGCTGGTGGCGGGCGAGCTCGATCTGGCGATCGCCTACGTCTCGGATGACTCGGAGCATATTGCGGTCGAGACGCTCACCGAGGAGACGCTCGTGCTGATCGTCGGGCCGGACCATCCCTGGGCGGGACGCAGATCGGTGCCGATGGGGGCGCTGGCGGAGATCCCGCTCGTTCTGCTGACACCGGAATTCGCCGCCCGTCAGTTCGTCGACAATCACTTCCGCCAAGCGCGGCTCGCGGCCAATATCGTGCTGGAGATGAACGCGATCGAGCCCATCCTCGCCATCGTCCGCAGCTCGAGATTCGCCGCCGTCCTGTCCAACGGCGCGATCTCCAGCGCCAAGGGCGTTCACTTGATCGACCTGCATGATCCGGTGCCGCGGCGGATGGTGGCCATCTTGTGGCGCCGGCATGGCCAGCGCTCCGCCGCCGCGGAACGCATGGCGGCGATGATCCGGACCACCTACGGCGTCACGGGGAAAGTCGGCACCTCACCATAGACCGCGTCTATTGAGACGATAATTTCTATCCATTTGCATCGCCTGTGGGTGCGGCGTAGCCTTCGCCAACCAAGAAAACGACACGACGTTGGGGAAGGCGATGCCAAACGAGCGGCGTGCATCCGCGCTGGCCAAGTTTGCCCGATTGCCGTTTCTTCTTCGGCACGTTTGCCGGCTCGGGTGAAGTCTCATGGCCGACGGCATCGAGGTGAGAGGGGTCACCTTCGAATACAGCACCGGCTTGGGCTCCGTACTGGCGGTGAAGGACGCCAGCTTCACCGTGGCGCCGTCGGAGTTCCTGTGCATCGTCGGCCCGAGCGGGTGTGGCAAGACCACGATCCTCAACATGCTCGCCGGCTTTCTGGCGCCCACGCGCGGCGAGATCCTGATCGGCGGCAAGCCGCTGGGTAAGGCCAAGACCGATCGTGGTGTCGTCTTCCAGGATTTTGCCCAGCTCTTTCCCTGGCGCACGGCGCTCGCCAACGTGGAGTTCGGCCTGGAGATGCGTGGCGTCGGCAAGGCCGAGCGGCGGGCGACCGCGATGGAATACATCCGTCTTGTTGGGCTGGAGAAATTTTCAAGCACCTACCCGCACCAGCTTTCGGGTGGCATGCAGCAACGCGTCGCCATCGCCCGCGCGCTCGCCTACAATCCCGGCGTTCTGCTGATGGACGAGCCGTTTGCTGCGCTCGACGCGATGACGCGCGACGACATGCAGGGCCTGGTCGCCAGCGTGTGGGCCGCCACCAAGAAGACCATCGTCTACATCACCCACAACGTGGCGGAGGCCGTTTATCTCGGCGACAAAGTCATCGTGATGGCCGCCCATCCCGGCACCATCCGACAGGAAATCCGCATTCCGCTCGCGCGCCCGCGCGATCCGCTCAGTGACGAGTTCATCGCCACGCAGAGACATCTGCTGACCGTGCTCGGCGCACGCAAGCCGCCAGCGCGCGCAGCTGCCGAATAGCGAAGGGCAGCAAAGGACAACGGGAAACACGGAGGAAGCACCATGGCGGATTTCATCACTTCCCGGCGCAATGTCCTCGGCATCCTTGGCCTGAGCGCGATGGGAGCTGCGCTGCCCTCGGCGGCCTTCGCGCAAAGAGGTGCGGCTGCAGCACTCGCGTTCGGTTATCAGAACACGTCCTGGGGGGCGATCGGCATGATCGCCGAGGCCGAGGGCATGTTCAAGAAGGCCGGCGGCAACGTCACCGTCTACAGGTTCGACAGCGGCAAGACCACTCGCGACGCCATGGTCGCAGGCCGCGTCGACATCGGCGTGCTTGGTGCAACCCCGTTCGTCGTCGGGGCGGCCAAGGGCGAAGTCGTGGCCATCGGCATGGCGATGTACGCAGGCAAGACGCTGTCGGTGGTGGCAGGGGCCAGGAGCGGCATTGCCGACATGCGGCAGCTCAAGGGCAAGAAGATCGGCTCGCAGATCGGCTCGGCGACGGACAGCGTCTTCCAGAACAAGATCCTGCCGGCCTTCGGGATTGCCGCCGGCGATGTGACCATCGTCAACATCCCGCATCCCAATCATATTGCCGCAGTTGCCGCAAATTCGATCGACGCCTTTGCTGGCGTTGAGCCCTTTCCTTCCGTGGCCGAGGTGAATGGGCTCGGCAAGGTGCTGGTCGACTACTCCAAGTGGGACATCACGCCGGTGATCCTCACCGCCAATCGCTCAGCCATCGAGCAGAAGCGCGAGGCGGTGGTTGCCTTCTTGCGCGGCTGGCTGAAAGCCATCGAGCTCTACAGAACCGATCCGGGCAAGGCCGTCGCCATTGTCACCAAGCACTTTCAAAGCCAGGGATTCGAGATCACCGACCGGGCCATCAAGTTGCTGCTGTCGAAGATCGACGTGAACCCGGACTTCATCCCCGAGCTCAGAGACTACCTCACCAACGAGGCCCAGACGCTGGTTGCCAACAAGCAGATCGCGGCCGTGCCCGACTGGACCGTGCGCCTCGATGCATCGCTGCTCAGCGAAGCGCGCAAATCGACATGAGCCAGACCTCGGCCCAAGATCCAGCCCCCCGATGAGCAGAATCACATCCATCTGCATCACGCTGCTCGCCATCCTCTGCCTGGCCGCTGCCTGGGAGGCGTTTGCGCGCTTCGGCGGCTACACGCCGAAGCTCACGCCGACCCTGTCGATGATCGGCGCAGCGCTCGTGCGCATTGCCGCGAACGGCGTGCTGTGGACGGCCATCCTCGCCACGCTCAACCGGTTGCTGCTCGGCTTTGCCATGGCGGCCGCGATCGGGCTTCTCATCGGCGGGCTGATGGGCCGCAAGCAATGGATCGAGGATATGCTGCTGCCGATCGTCAGCTTCGTCTATCCGATCCCCGGCCTCGCCTATGCGCCGCTGTTTATCCTCTGGTTCGGGCTGGGGGACGTCCCGACCATCCTCCTGGTCGGCATTTCCTCCTGCGTCGTGATCATCCTCAACACGTGGAAGGGGGTGAAATCGATCAAGCCCATTTGGCTGCGCTCCGCCGAAGTTATGGGCGCCGGCGACCGCGAGATGCTCCACCACATCGTGCTGCCCGGCGCGCTGCCCTACGTCATGGTGGGCCTGCGGCTGGGGCTCGCCAATGCCTGGCGCATTCTCATTGCCGTCGAGATGCTGATGTCGGTGCAAAGCGGGCTTGGGTGGCTGATCTTCGGCGCGCAAACCTTCCTCAACACCGACGTCATGCTGGCGACCATCGCGGTCATCGGCCTGATCGGCGTGTTGCTCGAAACCCAGGTGTTCGAGCGCATCGAGCGGGCGACCATCGTGCGCTGGGGGATGGCTGCGGCATGAGCAGGACCAGGCGCATCCGTTCGGCCGGGTTGATCCGTGGCGTGCTGGCAGTCCTCATCTGCTTGGCGCTCTGGGAGATGTTCGCCAGGACCAGCCGCTCCACCTCGTTGACGCCGCCTCTTGAGCTGATCGGCCAGACGCTGGCCGGCATGCTCGTCGACGGCACGCTGCTCATCAATACGCTCCATACGCTCGGCCGCGTGCTGCTCGGATTTTGCATTGCCGCGCTGATCGCGGTGCCCCTCGGCATTCTGATGGGCCGGAGCCGCTTTGCCGAGCGCTTCTTCCTGCCGGTGGTCAGCGTGCTGCTGCCGATCCCGTCGCTCGCCTGGGTGCCGCTGTTCACGCTGTGGTTCGGCATCGGCAATACGGCCACGATCTGCGTGGTGGTCTACGCCGCCTTCTTCCCGCTGATCTACAATGTCTGGGCGGGTGTTCGCTCCGTGCTGCCGATCTGGACGCGTGCCGCCACCGTGATGGGCGCAGGACGCTGGGCGCTGTGGCGCAAGGTCGTCTGGCCGGCCTCGCTGCCCTATGTGATCGCCGGCACGCGGCTCTCCGTCGGCCGCGCCTGGATCGGCGTCATCGGCGGCGAGATGCTCGCCAGCCCCACCTTCGGCCTCGGCCAGATCATCTTCAACGCCAAGGAGTTTCTCAACGCCAGCGTCATGCTGAGCGTGCTCGTCGTAATCGGTCTGATCGGCGTGATCACCGAACGCTTCATCTTCAACGCACTGGAGGAGGCCACCATTCGCAAATGGGGAATGGCGGCTTCCGCGCGGCGCTAGGGGTTGAGATGAGCAAGCCGCGCACGGCGATCATCGGTTTGGGCCGCATGGGATACCCGATGGCACGACATGTCGCCGCGGCTGGATTTCCCCTTGTCGTGCATGACAGCCGGGCCGACGTGGTGGTGCAGTTCTGCGCCGCAAACATGGCAACGCCGGCACGCAGTCTCGCCGACCTGGGCGCCGCCGAGATCGTCATCACTATGCTGCCGACCAGCAGAGAGGTGGCCGAGGTGGTGACGCGGCCCGATGGGCTGGCGGAACGGCTCGCGTCCGCTGCCATCCTCGTCGATTGTTCCTCCTCCGCGCCCCTGGAGACGCGAAGGCTGGGCGGGTTGCTGCGCGAGCGGGGCATTGGCATGGTGGATGCGCCCGTCGCCGGCGGCGTCATATTTGCCGAGGAAGGCAACCTCGACGTCATGGTGGGCGGGGAGCCCGCCGATGTTGCGCGTGCCACGCCGGTGCTCAGCGCCTTCGCCAAGTCGGTGCTGCCTTGCGGCGGCCTCGGCTCGGCCCATGCGATGAAGGCGCTGAACAATTTCATCAACGCGCAGGCGCTGATCACCTATGCCGAGGCCATGACCGTCGGCAGGCGGTTCGGCATCGACATCGCCACCATGGTCGAGGCGCTGCGCGCAGCCACCACGGGCCGCAATCACCCCTTTGAGAAGAAGATCGAGAGCCAGGTGCTGACCGGCCGGTACGCCAGCGGCGGAAGCATAGGATTGATCGGCAAGGACGTCGCGCTCGCCGGGGATCTGGCGCAGGCGCTCGCGCTCTGGTCACCCATCGTGGTGCAGACGGCCGCGCTGTGGGCGCAAGCAGCCGAAACGCTGGGTGCCGCAGCCGACCAGACCGAGATTGTCCGCCTTTGGGAGGAGCGTGCCGGCGTCACGTTGCGCGGCAGGCCGGCGGAGGGCCCGTCGTGACCACCGATACAACTCATTCCCGCATTGAGCTCCGCCGGAGCGAATGCCAGAGCACAGAGCACAAGGACCCTCCATGGCATCTCTGACCGCAGTCAAGATCGGCAAGCTCATCGACGGCAGGGGCGGGCGCGTGCTGCGCAACGCCGTGGTGCTGGTGGAGGGCAAGCGCATCACGGCCGTCGGCGTAGCGCCCTCGCTGCATGTGCCCCGGGATGCCACCGTCATTGATGCGCCGTCGCTGACAATGATGCCGGGCATGATGGACCTGCACATCCACATGAACATGTTCAACAACCTGACCTTCAAGAACTACCGCGTGGCGCAATGGGAGGTGACGCCGCAGCTCCAGCAGATGTACATGCTGTTTCATGCCCAGCTCTGCCTGGAGCGCGGCTTCACCACGCTGCGTGATCTTGGCTACATCTCCGCGCATGGATTGATGACGCATGCCTCCGTGGCCGTGCGTGATGCGATCGAGGCCGGCATTTTTGCCGGGCCGCGCATCCTCGCGGGCGCCTTCACGGTGGGCACCGGCTCGCATCTGGATCTCATCAATCCGCGCGCCTCCTTCCGCCCCGAGGGCATCACCGCCGACGGACCGCACGAGATGCGCAAGCTCGCGCGCAAGAACCTGCTGGCGGGGGTGGACTGGCTCAAGACCTGCGCGTCGGGGGGCGGCGGCACCGACAAGGAAGCCCCGGATGTGCGCAACCATACGCAGGAGGAGCTGGACGCCATCACCGATGAGGCTCACGCCCAGCACAAGCACGTGTCGATCCACTGCTTCACGCCGAATGCCCACCGCATGGCGATCGCGGCAGGAGCCGATACGATCGAGCACATGGTCTTCCACGACGGCGACTCGCTGGAGCGCATCGTCAAGAGCGGCACCCCAGTCACGCCGACGCTCTCCCACCGCACCGACCACGCCATTGCGATCCGCCGCGAGACCGGCACGCCGAAATTCACGCTGGAGAAGATGAAGCAGATCCAGCCGCATTGCTTCGAGACGTTTCAGGTCATGCACAAGGCCGGCGTGAAGATCGCCATGGGCACCGACATGGGCTTCGAGCCGGACATGGGCAGCAATGCTGACGAACTGGCGATCTACGTCGAGCTCGGCATGACGCCGATGGAAGCGATCCTCACCGCGACCAGGAATGCGGCCGAGGCGCTGCATCTCGACAAGGACCTCGGCACCATCGAGGCGGGCAAGCTCGCCGACCTGGTGCTGGTGAACGGCGATCCCTCCGAGGACATCCGCGTCCTCAAGGACCGGGAGAACATCCACACCGTGTTCAAGGAGGGGCTGCGCGTGCTCGATCGGCGGCCCGGCGAGAATGTCCGCGTGATGCCGTTCGAGTACCGCTCCTGGAAGATCATCGACGCATAGGGCAGGAGCAAAGACGCCATGGACAGCCCGGCCGACAACCGCATCCCCGTGCATGTGCTGACCGGCTTCTTGGGCAGCGGCAAGACCACCCTCCTCAACCGCCTCCTGCGCATGCCGGGCATGGAGGGCACGCTGGTCATCGTCAACGAGTTCGGCGAGGCCGGCCTTGATCATCTGCTGATCGAGACACCGCAGGACGAGACCATCCTGCTGGCCAACGGCTGCCTGTGCTGCGCCATGCTCGGCGACCTTGTCGTGACATTGACGCGGCTCGCCGGGCGATGGGACGCCGGCGAGCTCCCGGCGGTGCGCCGCATCGTCATCGAGACCACGGGGCTTGCCGATCCGGTGCCGCTGCTGCAGTCGCTGCAGCACGATGCCTTGATCGCTGCGCGCTTCGCGCTGACGGGGGTCGTGACGGTGGTGGACGGCTTGAACGGCGCGGCCGACCTCGATCGGCACCACGAGGCGCTGAAGCAGGCGACCACCGCGGACCGGTTGATCATCAGCAAGACAGATATCGCGGCGCCCGGCGCCGTGGCGGCTTTGTCGGCACGCCTGGCAGAGATCAATCCGGGGAGTGAGATCCAAGTCGGGGCCGCAGCCGACAAGGAAATCGCCGACGTGTTCCGCTCCCCACCGCAGCAGGCCTCGCCGGCATGGCTTGGCGCGCGCTGGGATGTCGGCGGACATGGCGAGCGTGGCGGCCATCCTCATCGCCACGGCACAAGCGGCATCAGCACATTCTCGGTGCGCCACGAGCCGCCCGTCTCTGCTGAAGGCCTGCGCCTGTGGCTGAACGCGATCGGCCGGTTCCGGGGGCCTAGCCTGCTGCGCATGAAGGGGCTGATCAATGTCGAAGGCCAGCCGGTGATCATCCATGCGGTCCAAAGGGTGATCTTCGAGCCGCAGGTGCTGCCGGCCTGGCCTTCCAGCGAGCGTACTTCGCAACTGGTCTTCATCACGCAGGGGCTGAGCCGTGCCGAGCTGGAGGCCTCGCTGGCCATCCTCGCCTTGCAGCCCACGGATGATCGAATCGGGGGCCTGTTCTTCGGCGTGGAAGGCTATGGCCGCTTCGTTGCAGCACTCCAGCAGTTTGGCGCGCGGGAGCGGCTCGGGTGAGCAACACCGTCCTCATCACCGGCGGAACGCGCGGCATCGGCCTTGCCACAGCCAAGCGCCTCGCCGCACAGGGGCATGCCGTCATCGCCATCGCGCGGCGCGAGAACCCCGAGTTCCCCGGCAGCTTCTTTGCCGCCGATCTCGGCAATCGCGAGGAGACCGCCGCCGCCCTGATGCAGATCACGTCGCGCGTTGCCGTCGATGGGATCGTCAACTGTGCCGGGCTGAACATCCCTGAAGGCGTCGGCGAGGTCGATCTCGATCATCTGCAGCAGGTGCTGGACGTCAACATTCGCGCGACCGTGCAATGCACGCAGGCCGTCCTGCCCGGCATGATCGGGCGCCGCTATGGACGTATCGTCAACATATCGAGCCGGGGTGCGCTCGGCCGGAGCAAGCGCACGAGCTACGGTGCGGCCAAGGCCGGCATCGTCGGCATGACGCGCACCTGGGCGCTCGAGCTCGCCGGCCACGGCATCACCGCCAACGTCGTTTCACCCGGCCCCACCGCGACGGAAATGTTCCGCCGCAACAACCTCGAAGGCCCGCAGGCGGAGGCGACCAGGCGACGCTTCCTGGCCGATGTGCCGATGGGGCGCTTCGGCGAGCCGGATGAGATCGCAGTTGCCATCGCCTTCTTCCTCAGTCGCGAGGCGAGCTTCATCACCGGGCAGACGCTGCACGTGTGCGGCGGCTCCTCCGTCGGCCCGATGCCGCTGTGAGCCGTCCGGTGATCACCCGCAAAGCCCTCGCTCCAGGAAGAGAGGCGGCATCATGCTGAACGCGGCCATTGTCGGTCTCGGCGAATGGGGGCAGAGGCTTGCCCGCTCGGTGCACGGTAAGAGCGACAAGCTGCGCATCGTCCGCGGCGTGACGCGAACGGTGACGAAGGCGGCCGAGTTTTCTCGCATGACCGGAATTCCAGTCGGCGCCGACTATGCGAGTGTGCTGGCCGACCCCGCCATCGATGCCGTGATCATCGCCACGCCGCACTCCCAGCACATCGATCAAGTCGTTGCGGCAGCCGCGGCCGGCAAGCAGGTGTTCGTGGAGAAGCCGCTTGCGTTGAGGCGCGCGGATGCGGCCATGGCGTTCGACGCTTGCGCCCGCGCCGGCGTGCTGCTTGCCGTCGGCCAGAACCGCCGCTTCCTGCCGGGCGTGCAGGAAATCCACCGGCTACTCCGCGCGGACGAGCTCGGTAGACTTTTGCACATGGAGGCCAATTTCTCCGGGTCGAGCGGTGCCCGGCACGCCGCCAGCACCTGGCGGGCGAGCGCACATGAAAGTCCCTGGGGCGGCATGACGGGGAAGGGCCTGCACATGTCCGACCTGATGATCCTGCTGGCTGGCCCGATCGCCGAAGTCGATGCGCGCAGCACGCGGCATGTCCTGACCGCCGATCTCGACGATGTGACGGTCATGCTCATTGGCTTCGCCTCCGGCGCCACCGCCACCCTGGCCACGCTCACTGCCACTGCCGACCTGTTCCGCCTGCGCGTGTTCGGCTCCAAGGGCTGGGCCGAGCTGGAGGGGCACAACCGGCTGCGCCTTGCGCGCATCGGCGAGGCGGAGTGCGTGGTCGACTTTCCGGACGCCGATATCGAGCGTGCCGAGCTGGAAGCATTTGCCGATGCCGTAGCGGGCAGAGAGGGATTTCCGGTCACGAGGATGGCGGCCGAAAACAATATTGCGTTTCTTGAGGCGATCGGCAGGTCGGTCGCGGCGGTGGGTCCGGTAGCTGTTCAGACCGCGTGATGCTCGAATAGGGCTGCCGCGAATGCCGTGCGATGAGTGGGCCGCGCCCGGCGTCATCGATCTGCGCAGCTCAACCGAGCCAGCTCGCGTTGCCTGAGCAGAGCGGTCGCGCGGCGCACCCCGTAGGCATGCAGGGCGTGTCCTATCGCAAGCCGATTTTCGTTGCTCCGCTTCATCGCAAATCCAGGCGATTTTGCTTAACCAAGCCTGCAGTTGAAAGTTGATATTGAAGGGCCGGGGGTCAAGCTTGATGCCGGCTGGAATGGGGGCACTCTCGCTCAGGAAAGTGGGCAAATGCGGGCTAATCCAAGCCAGGACCTCCACCGAGCCCATCGGCTTTCAAGGGGTGCGCTCAGCCTCACGGTCGTCGACGCAGCGCCAATTATTGCATTTGCCATTTGACCGGCGTCGATCAACGCTCGCGCACCGGGCCCCGCGCCTCCTCCACGTATCGTGCGGCGGGACCCCTATCTAGAGCTTGTTCGATCTTCGCCGTTCGGAGCCGGGCCGAATTGCGGCACTCCGATGTTTCAGCCGCGACCGAGATCATCGAGCGCACGTGTCGACGGTGTGTCGAGATGCTGAAGGGCCCGACGGCCAACATTGAAAGCTCAGGGTCACAGGAGAGAACGTCATGCTCAGGCCAATGCTAGCCTTAAGCCGACGCTGCGCGATGGCAATGCTGCTCGGCGCCACGTTGTGCAGCCTCGCATGGGATGCAGCCCTCGCCCAGTCCGATCCGCTGCCCTCCTGGCGCGATGGCGCGCCCAAGACGTCCATCATTGATTTCGTCGCGCGCGTAACGACGGAGGGCAGCGCAGATTTTGTGCCGCCGGCTGAGCGCATCGCCACCTTCGACAACGACGGCACGCTGTGGTGCGAGCAGCCGGCCTACTTCCAGGTCGCCTTCGCCCTCGACCGCGCCAAGCAGATGGCGCCCCAGCACCCTGAATGGAGCGCAAAACAGCCGTTCAAGACGTTGCTGGAAGGGGACATCAAGGCGTTTGCGGCGACGGGCGAAAAGGGACTCCTTGAGGTCCTGGCCGCCACCCACACCGGCATGACGACCGAGGAATTCTCCAAAGCCGTCCTCGACTGGATGGCAAACGCACGCCATCCGCGGTTCAACCGGCCCTATACCGAGCTGGTCTATCAGCCGATGCTGGAGCTGCTCGCGTATCTGCGCGCCAACGGCTTCAAGACCTTCATCGTGTCTGGCGGCGGCATCGAGTTCATGCGGCCGTGGACCGAGAAGGTCTACGGCATTCCGCCCGAGCAAGTGGTCGGCTCCTCCGGCGTGACCGAATTCCATCTGAGCCCGGACGGCAAGCCGGTCCTGCTGAAGCTTGCCAAGATGGAATTTGTCGACGACGGCCCCGGCAAGCCCGTGGGCATCAACCGCTTCATCGGCCGGCGGCCCATCTTCGCGTTCGGCAATTCCGACGGTGATCTGCAGATGCTGCAGTGGACGGCGGCGGGCGCCGGTGCACGCTTCATCGGCATCGTGCACCATACCGACGCCGAGCGCGAATACGCGTACGACAGGCAATCGCACGTCGGCAAGCTGGACAAGGCGCTCGACGAAGGCCGGGCGCGAGGCTGGACGATCGTCGACATGCAGCGGGATTGGCGCACGCTCTTTCCGAGCGCAGGCGCAGACCGATCAGGCCGGTGAATTGAAGTGAACCGCCGCCGAATGACAGGAGAAGGAGCGGCACATGCGACGAGCAGAATTTTCAGTGCTTGCGTTCATTTTCGCCGCAACACTGACGGATGTGCAGGCGCAAAACTTCTCCGCCGAGGAGATTGAGCGGCGCACGGTCGAGCGGCGTGCCGTGGAGGCCATCATATGGGGCATGCCGGCGGTCAACTTCGACCTGATGTACCAGGCGGTCCGCGAGATCAACGGAGGGCTCAACCAGATCGTCTACTGGTCGCGCCTCCCTGACTGGAAGCTGCAGACGCTGACCCCAAATCCCGACGCAATCTACTTCACAACCTTCATCAATGCCAAGGAGACCGGGCCGGTCGTGATCGAGATTCCACCAGCGGACGACGGCTCGATCACCGGCACCATCATGGATGCCTGGCAGGCAGCGTTGGAGGATGTGGGCCCGGCCGGCGTGGACAAGGGGCGCGGCGGCAAATATCTCGTCCTGCCGCCAGGCCATGCAAACAAGGTGCCCAGCGGCTACGTCGTCCTGCCGTCGGATACCAATCAGGGCTATGCCCTCCTGCGATCCATCTTGAAGGGCGGCAGCGAAGCCGACGTTGCCAAGGCCGTGGCCTACGGCAAGCGGATCAATGTCTACCCGCTCGCGCAGGCGGCCAGGCCGCCGCCAACGATGTTCATCGATGCGGCCGATGTCGTGTTCGATTCGACGATTCCCTATGACCTGCGCTTCTTCCTGTCGCTTGACCGATTCGTGCAGCAGGAGATCTGGCTGGTCCGGGACAAGGCCATGATCGATCCGCTCAAGTCTCTCGGCATCGAAAAGGGCAGGCCCTTCAATCCCGACGCAAGGATGCAGCGCCTCCTGAACGAGGCCGCTCGCGAAGCTCAGGTCTGGCTGGAAGTCCGGTATGAGGCCGCCTTCTCCACCCCCTACTTTGAAGGCAGGCGATGGGCGGTGCCGGCCTCCCCAGATGTCATCGAGGGACAGCAGACGTTGTTTGCAAACCCCGACGTCTACCCGATCGATGGCCGCGGCCTCACGTTCTCGTATGCCTATTTCAGCGCCAAGCACCTGGGGGCAGGTCAGTTCTATCTGATGACAATCAGGGACAGGGCCGGCCAGCCCTTTGATGGCGGGAGCGCCTATCGCCTGACGGTGCCGGCGCATGCACCTGTCACGCAGTATTGGTCGGCGACGGTCTATGACCGGGCAACACATGCCCTCATTCGCAACCTGCCGAGGTCCAGCCGCTCTTCACAGAACCCCGAGCTGCAAAGGAACGCCAACGGATCGGTGGACGTCTATTTCGGTCCCAAGGCACCGACGGGCATGGCGTCCAATTGGGTTCCGACCGACGCCAATGGAAAATTCGAAGTGCTCTTCCGCCTCTATGGGCCCCAGAAGCCGCTCTTCGACAAGACCTGGACGCTGCCGGACATCGAGAGGATGGCGGCACAGTAGTGAAAGGCTCGATCAGGCAACTGGAACTTGAAGGATCAGCGCCATGTCTCTCATTGATGTCTTCAGTTGGATCGTGCTGGCGGTTCTGGTTGCAACGATCGTCGCAGTCTTCGTCGCGCTCGGCATGATTCCGGGCCACGTTGCGCACAGGCGCGGGCACCCGTGGGCCGAGGCGGTGTCGGTTGGGGGCTGGGCGACGCTCATCTGCGGCTTCGTGTTTTGGCCGCTCGTGCTGACTTGGGCCTACGTCGACTTCCCCGAGAAGCGGGAGCGGCGCGAATGATCGTTGTCCTGCTCAATTCCTATATTGCCCTGCTGGCCCTGTTCGTCTGGCTCAGGTTCATTCCGCTCAATCTGTTCTGGAAACTATCGCCGGTCATCGTGCTGCTTGCTCTTCTTGTCGGCTTGTTCATTCCGATGGGCTGGGGCGCCCCCTCGGGGCCGGCGATGGTGATCCGCTATTCGGTGCAAATCGTGCCCTCAGTGTCCGGCGAAGTTGTCGATGTGCCGGTCGTTTCGAATGCGCCGATCAAGGAAGGCGACGTCCTCTTTCGCATTGACCCCACCACCTACTCAGCTCAGGTGAGCGCGATTGAGGCACAGCTCAAATTCGCTGAGCTGCGACTGTCGCAGATGACACAGTTGGAGCAGCGGGGAGCCGGCCGGACATTCGATACCGAGCAGCGCGAGGCCGAGGTCGATCAATTGCGCGCACAACTCGAAGGCGCAAGGTGGAGCCTGGAGAAGACCACGGTGCGAGCACCTGCCGAGGGCTATGTCACCAACCTGGCCCTTCGCAAGGGTGCGCGCGTCACGGCACAGTCGGCGGCCATGGCCTTCATCGACGTATCGCACACCGTGCTTGGCATTGAGATCCCCCAGATCTACGCGCGCTACATTCAAGCCGGCCAGCCTGCCGAGATTACATTCAAGATCTTCCCGGGCCGCATCTACACGGGACGGGTTGAAACGGTGCTGCAGGCGCTCTCCACCGGGCAGGTGCAACCCAGTGGCCTAGCGGTTACGCCGCCGGACGTTCAGTCGGCGCCATTCGTCGTGCGCATCGTGCTTGACGACAAGGACGTCGCGCAACGCCTGCCTGCAGGCAGCACGGGGCTTGCGGCCATCTACACGGACCGGGTCAAGCCCAGCCACGTGATCCGCAAGGTCGTGCTGCGGCAAACGGCAATCCTGAACTATGTAAATCCGTTCTGAGCGCCTGAGGCACGCACAAGTCAAAATCGTACGGTGCCGGAGAAGATGGTCATTCGGCCATCCATTCGGCGCTCAGCGTTGAACTCCTCATAGTGGCGCAAGTTGAGCACGAGCGGCGTCTTCTGGATCAGGGTTGTGTAGCTGAGGCCTGCGCCGATGGCGTCGACGCTGCCCTTGAAGGGGCCAAGGAGCGCGCCGGAGCCGCTATCGCCGTTCAGCTGGCGATAGTCGTAGCCGACGATCCCAACAACCAGTCCCTGTGCAATCTCGCGGCCGATCGCCCACTCGAAGTGGAAGTCGTTGCCGCTCTGGTAGTTGGTGGCTTCGTTCTCGAAGTTGAACGTTACGCCAAGCGCGCCATTGAACTGCAGCTTGGTGCTCTTGTCCGTGAAGGTGAATGCCCACCCCGTATCGATGCCGGGACGGTTCAAACCAATGTTCGGAGCAAAACCGATGTCATATCGGCCTGTCGGGAGGGCGCCTTGGATGTACACGAGATGGGAGAAGCTGCCGTGCTGCCATCCGAGCTGAAGCCGTGGCGCGATGTCTCCCAAACCCCAACCATTGGTCTGGCGTATGGCCGCCACAGGTCCGACGGCTACGCCGCCCTCAATGTCGATATAGCCGACAGGAACAGTGACCGACAATCCGAGCTGGCCGCCCAATACCTTCCGCTCCGGAACATAGAGGCCATTCAGGGCGGCCTGGAAGAAATCGGCCTTGAGGCCGGCCGTAAGGATAACGCCACCAAAGTTGATAGTGCCGTCGATCTTGCCTCTGTAGAGGCCGCTGACGAAGGAAACGTATGTTCCTGGCGGGGGTGTCACGCCCGCTCCAAAGGCTGCGCCACCAAGCCCATAGGACGAGAAGGAATACTCGTCAGCGATGGCGGACGGCGCTGCCCCCAAGAGGGGGAAGATGGCAATCAAGCCAAGGAAACAAGGCCTCACGCGCATGATCAAGCTCTCCGTGGATGAAGAGGATGCATTCCGAGCGTGCCGGAGACGCGTGACCCTAAAGTGATTCGCTGGAGGAGGCTGTGGCCGCGCCGCTGCGTGGGCTGAGGATCAGCTCTGCTATCCTTTGGAGGAGACAACGCCGGGACTGGGCCTCGGCCTGCGCCGGCGCGAAGGGCGGGTGGGCGCCATATCTCAGGCTTCCACCAGGTTGCGTATGCCCGCCTTCTTGAGCTGTGCGAGGAGCGGATGGCCGCCGCGCTCGGTGATCAGCACATCGATCTCGGCGCAGGTGCACACCTGCACGCGGCTGACCTCGCCCAGCTTGCTGCGGTCGGCCAGCAGCACCACGCACCCGGCATTGGCGATCATGGCGCGCGCGACCTCGGCCTCGGGGAGAAGATAGTTCGTGGCGCCGTGCTTGTGATGGACGCCGACGGTGGAAATGAACGCCATTGCGGGACGGAAACGCCCGATCTGACTGATGGTCAGCTCGCCGTGCGTGCCCGGCACGTCCGTGCCGAGATTGCCGCCGAGCAGGAGCACATCCGCAGTAGGCTGGGCATTGCGCAGCGTCGTGGCGACATCGAGCGAATTGGTGATGACAGAGGCGAGCGGAACGCTGCTGAGGGCGGTGGCGAACGCAGCCGTCGTGGTGCCGGCATCGATGAAGCAGGATTCTCCGGGCTGCAGCAGTCGAGCGGCCGCTTGGGCGATGCGCTGCTTGGCCTCGGCATGCAGGCGGCGACGGGCCAGGAACGGCTTCTCGGCGGTGACTTCGACCGCAAACACACCGCCGTGCACCCGGCGGACCTTGCCGGCCGACTCCAGGCGCAGCAGATCGCGCCGGATCGTCTCGCGCGAGACCTTCAGCATCTCGGCGAGACGATCGGTCTCCAGCCGGCCCTCGGCCGCCGACAAAAGGCGCAGAATGTGCTGCTCGCGCTCGCCCGACCACATGTGACTAACCCCCGCGGCCGAGCAGGCGCAAGGAGAGCCGCATCAGGCCCGCGGCCAGGACGACGACGGCCATCGTGCACGTGGCATAGGCGGCGGCCTGGGACGTGAAGCCGGCTTCGTCGAGCCGCATGATCGAGACCGACGCAACACTGACAGAGGCCGTCACGAGAAAGACGACGGCGGACAAGGTCACCATCGATCTCATGAACAGAAAGAAGAAGACCGACACCAGCGTGGGCGCCATCCAGGGCCCCGTCACGTCGCGCACCAATCTGGGCAGCCCCGCACCGAGAGAGGCCGCCGTTTCCTCGAGCGCGGACGGCACCTGGCGCAGCCCCGTCATGGTCGTGAGGAACCCCTGCGTCCAGTAGTGCATCATGTTGCAGACGGCGAGCAGGGTGGCCGTGCCGTAGAGGGCCTGCCAGGGCATGCCGGGAGCATTGAATGTCAGCACGTATGCCAGGCCGAGCACCAGACCGGGAACCGCTGCCGGAAGCAGGCACAGGAGATAGATCGGCTTCACGATCGCGCGCGGCAGGCGCTGCAGGGCGAAGCCGAGCGCGAACAGCAGGAGGGTGCCGGCAAGAGCAGCCCCCAGCGAGACCTGCACCGTCGTCCAGAGCGGCTCGTAGCCGCCGGAGATCTTCACGGCGTAGTGGCGCAGCGTGAGGTCGAAGCGATACGGCCACAGCCACACGAAGCTGGCGTAGACGACGATGCCGATCGTCACGACCGGCAGCAGGGCGATCAGCCATGCCGCCACGGTCATGGGAAGATCGCGCGCGGGCGTCCATGCCGGCGTGAGCGGAACGGCGGCCTCGCTGCCCGATCCGAATTGGCGCTCGGTCGCCACCCGCTCCAGGTAGAAGGCGAGCAGGGTCGGCAGCAGCAGCAGGATGCCGACAACCGCGCCCATGTTGAAGTTCATCTGACCGACCACCTGGCCGTAGATCTCGGTGGCGAGGATGGCGTAGTCGCCGCCGATGGTGGCGGCGTTGCCGAAGTCCGTGATGGTCACCGTGAAGATGATGAAGGCGGCGCTCAGCAAGCCGAACTTGATGTTGGGCAGGGTGATGTCGAAGAACCGCCGCACGCCTGAGCTGCCCAGCACTTCAGCTGCCTCATAGATGCGCGCGTCGGCGGAGCGCAGCGCCGCAGCGATGATCAGCACGGCCTGCGGCAGGGCATACAGGGTGTTGGCGATCAGCAGCCCCCAGAAGCCGTAGATGTTGATCTCTATGCCGAGCAGCTTGGTGATAAGGCCGTTGCGGCCAAGCAGAAAGATCAGCCCGAGACCCTGCACGAGCGAGGGCGCGAGCAGGGGCAGGGCGACGGCGCCGAGCAGCAAGGCACGGCCCGGAACGCGGCATCGCTGGGTGGCGTAGGCGATGACAAGCCCGAGCAGCAGAGCCACAGCCGTGGTCGACAGGCTCATGACCAGGCTGTTGGCGGTCGCGCGCCAGAAGTTCGGCGCGGCCATCACGCTCGCATAGTTGCCGAGGCCGATTTGGCCGTCCGGCTCCATGAGGCTGTACGCGACGACGGTGGCGAGCGGGTTGGCGAAGAAGATGAGGAGCGCGGCAAGCGGCACGCCCAGACAGGCCGCAAGCAGCCAACGGTCGGAGTCGCGCGCGCGTTTGATGGTGCCCGTCACGAGGCCGACACCCAGGCGCAGCGGTCGGCCTTGAACGCGACGCCGACCTCCATTCCAGGCCGCAATTGGGTGTAGCCCGTCTCCTCCACGATGAGCTCGCCACCCGGCCAATCGACGCGCAGCCTGGAGAGGTTGCCGAGGAACTGAACCTGCTGGATGCGCGCGCCCGTGCCGGACGCGTCGAGCCGGATGTCCTCCGGGCGCACGCACGCGATCCGATCGGCCTCCGGCGCGTCGCCATCGAGCAGGTGCGGCGCCAGCCGCCGCACGATTTCGGGCGCGATCATGTTGCTGAGGCCCATGAAGTCGGCGACGAAGCGGTTGGTGGGGCGGCTGTAGAGCTCCTCCGGCGTGCCGGCCTGGGCGATGGCGCCCTGCCGCATGCACACGATCCGGTCCGCGAGCGTCAGCGCCTCTTCCTGGTCGTGCGTGACCATGAGCGTGAGGATGCCGAGCTGCTGCTGCAGGGAGCGGATCTCGGTGCGCAGCTCGGTGCGCACCTTCGCGTCCAGCGCCGACAGCGGCTCATCGAGGAGGAGCAGTTTGGGTTCCGGTGCGAGCGCGCGCGCGAGCGCGACGCGCTGCTGCTGCCCGCCCGAGAGCTGCCATGGATAGCGATCGGCAAGCTGCGGCAGCCTGATCATGTCCAGCAGGATGCCGACGCGTGCCTTGATCCGCTCGGGCGCGTCGCCGCGGATGCGCAAGCCGTAGCCGATGTTCTGCGCTACGGTCATGTTCGGAAACAGGGAGTAGCTTTGGAACACGATGCCAAAGCCGCGCCGGCGCGCGGGGACCAGGGTGAGGTCCTGCGTGCCGAGCCGCAGCTCGCCGCCGTCGGGCTGGGCCAGTCCGGCGATCATGCGCAGCAGGGTGGTCTTGCCGCAGCCCGAGGGGCCGAGCAGGCACACGAATTGCGGAGCGCTGGCGGTGAAGGATACGCCGTCCAGCGCGATGGTCGCGCCGTAGGCCTTGCGCAGGTTGCGGATCTGAAGCTGCATTGGCGGGCGGTGCCGGGCCTAGCGGCCGATCTCCTTCTGCCAGCGCTCGAGAATGGCCGAGCGCATCTTGGCCGACATGTCGAAATCCATCCGGACGAGGGCCGCCGACACGTCCTCGGGCAGCCCGGCCTTGATGAAGGCGGCGGAGGGCTTGTAGCCGGGGGTGGTGACGATCTCCTTGTAGCGGCCATAGAGCGCGGCCGCGGCCTCGGAGAGCGTCCAGTCGAGAAAGCGCTTGGCGTCGGCCGGGTTCTTGGACGTGCGCATGAGCCCGGAGGCCTCCAATTCATAGCCCGCGCCGCCGGCCGGGATCACCATCGTGACGGGAAATCCCTCCTCCACCGACTGAATGGCGGCAAAAGCCAGCGACACGCCGATGGCGAACTCACCGGCCCGCGCCACCTTGCAGGGCCGCGAGCCGGACTTGATGTACTGGGCCACATTGGCATCCAGCCCCTTGATGAGCTTCCAGCCCGCTTCCTCGCCCTGCTGCTGCAGGATGCCGGCGACTTGCAGATAGCCCGTGCCCGAGGAGACCGGGTTCGGCATCACCACCTCGCCCTTGTATTTGGGATCGAGCAGGTCGCTCCAGTCCCTGGGGCTGGGCAGGCCCTTGGCCTTCAGCCGCTCGGTGTTGACGCAGAAGGCCGCCATGTAGCCGGTGGCGGCAAACCATCGGCCGTCGGCGCCGCGCGCCCTGGGCGGCAGCTTGTCGGCGCCCTTGGGCGTATAGGGCTCCAGCAGGGCCTGGATGCGCGGGTCGAGCATGTTGGTGACGCCGAGGCCCCAGATCACGTCGTGCTGGGGGTTGGCCGCCTCGGCCAGGATGCGGGCGCTGAGATCGCCGGTGGAGAGCCGCAGCACCTTCAAGGCGACATCGGGCAGCGCCGTCTTGGCGGCGGCGACATAGGCGGCGATCTCATCCTCCTCCAGCGCCGTGTAGGCCGTCACCGTTCCCGCCTGCACCGAGCCGACCAGCAGCATCGTGAGGCAGCAGGACCACCGGAGTGTGCGCATCGCCATGACCGTCATGAGTAGCACCCATTGCGCCGCTGCAGATGTGTAATTTTGTGCAGAATTGCAAATCTGGGGAAATTTGTCTACAACAGGCTAGGACCCATTCATGACGGCGCGCTGACAATCGTGGCGGCTCATACAGATTTTCGGTTGCAGGACGCGGCGGCGTTTGCCGAGAGCCTTGCTGATATGGCGGCATCGGTCGCGCTCGGCTATTTCCGCCGCCCGCTGACTGTCGATACCAAGAGCGATGCCTCGCCGGTGACCGAGGCGGATCGCCAGATCGAGGCGCTGCTGCGCCGGCGCATCCGCGAGTGCTTTCCCGCGCACGGCCTCTTCGGCGAGGAGCACGGCCGCGAGGCAGGGTCGAGCGACCTGACCTGGGTGATCGATCCGATCGACGGCACCAAGAGCTTCATCACCGGCATGCCGACCTTCGGCACGCTGATCGCGCTGCTGGATGGGACGACGCCGGTCCTAGGCGTTGTCGACCACCCGGCGCTCAGCGAACGCTGGGTGGGGATTGCCGGCCAGCCCAGCCTCTGGAACGGCACTGTGTGCCGCACGCGCGCGTGCACGCGCCTGGCCGATGCCGTGCTCTATGCCACGACCCCCGACATCTTCGAGGGGGGCGCCCGTGCCCTGTTCGATGCGGTCAGCGCGCAGGCGCGCATGCGCCGTTTCGGCGGCGATTGCTACGCCTATGCCCTGCTCGCCAGCGGGTTCGTCGATGCCGTGATGGAAGCGCAGCTCAAGCCGTACGACTTCATGGCCCTGATCCCTGTGATCGAGGGGGCCGGCGGCGTGATCACGGACTGGTCGGGCCGGCCGCTCGGACTGGGCAGCGACGGCCGTGTGCTTGCGGCGGCAACGCCGTCGCTGCACGCCGAGATCCTGGACCATCTCAACGCATGAAGGGGGGACTGAGCGTGAGCAGGGATATTGCGGCAGGACAGGTGAGCGCAGGTCCGCCCGTGCGCTTCAAAAGCGCGGCCGACGCGCAGAGCTATGTGGCGCAGTCGGGCGTGCAGCAGGTCAAGCTTGGCGTCACCGACATCGACGGCATCCTGCGCGGCAAGTACGTCTCGCGCGACAAATTCCTGAGTGCGCTGGACAAGGGGTTTGGCTTCTGCGACGTGGTCGTCGGCTGGGACAGCAGCGACCAGCTCTACGACAACGTCACCTACACCGGCTGGCACACGGGCTATCCCGACGCTCCGGCGCGCATCCTGCCCGACACCGGGCGCCTGCTGCCCTTCGAGAACGGCACCCCCTTCTTCCTCTGCGAGCTGACCGATGCCGCCGAGGCGGTTTGCCCGCGCGGCCTGCTGCGGCGGGTCCTGGACAAGGCACGCCAGCTCGGCTTCGAGGTCTCCGCCGCGTTCGAGTATGAGTACTTCCTGTTTGAGGAGACGCCCGACAGCGTGCGCGCCAAGGGCTATCGCAACCTCAAGCCGCTCACCCCCGGCTACTTCGGCTACTCGGTGTTGCGCAGCTCCGTGCACGCCGAGATCTACGAGGAGCTGATGGCCACCTGCCGCGCCATGGACATGGCGCTGGAAGGCCTGCACACCGAGACGGGACCCGGCGTCCTGGAAGCCGCCATCGCCGTCGACGACGCGCTCAGCGCGGCCGACAAGGCGATCCTGTTCAAGACCTTCACAAAGGTGCTGGCGCAGCGCCGCGGTCTGATGGCCACCTTCATGGCCAAATGGTCGAACGACTGGCCGGGTCAGAGCGGGCACATCCACGTGTCGTTGCGCGATCGCGCCGGCAAGCCCGTCTTTCACGAGGCCGGCAGCCCGCACGCCATGAGCACGGCCATGCGCCATTTCATCGGCGGGCAGCAGCGGCTGATGCCGGCGTGGTTGGCGATGGTGTCGTCCACCGTGAACTCCTACTCGCGCCTCGTCCCGGGCTTCTGGGCCCCCACCAGCGCCACCTGGGGCGTCGAGAATCGCACGACGGCCCTGCGCGCCATTCCCGGCAGCCCGGCAGCGCAGCGCGTCGAGTACCGCATCGCGGCCGCAGACGCCAATCCCTACGTCGCCCTCGCGGCCGCCCTCGCCAGCGGCCTGTGGGGCATCGAGAACAAGGTCGAGCCGCTGCCGGCCATCAAGGGCAATGCCTACGACCAGGCCGCGCCGCCGGAGCTGGCCCTGCCCGGCACGCTGTGGGAGGCGGCGCAGCGCCTCAAGGCCTCGCCGGAGGCCCGGTCCGCATTCGGCGATGCCTTCGTCGATCACTTCGCCGCCACCCGTGAGTGGGAGGAACGCCAGTTCCGCAAGCACATCACCGACTGGGAGCTGGCGCGCTACTTCGAGATCATCTGAGGTTCCTTGGGAATGGCAACGTTTCGAACCATCAGCCCGGTCGACGGCTCGGTCTACGCCGAGCGGGCGCAGTCTTCGGATCAGGATATTGCGGCCGCGCTGGCGCGCGCCGTCGCCGCTCAGGCCGACTGGCGCCGTCGCCCGGTCGGCGAGCGGGCTTCTTTGCTCAGCGCCCTTGTCGACGCCTTCTGTGCCGATGGCGACGACATCGCCCGCGAGCTCACTTGGCAGATGGGGCGGCCGATCCGCTATACGCCGGGCGAGGTGCGTGGCTTTGAGGAGCGGGCGCGCACCATGATTGCGCTGGCCCCGCAGGCGCTGGCCGACATCGACGTCGGCCCCAAGCAGGGGTTCAGGCGCTTCATCCGCCGCGATCCGGTGGGCGTGGTTCTGGTCGTCGCGCCGTGGAACTACCCCTATCTGACGGCGGTCAATGCCGTGGTGCCAGCGCTGATGGCCGGCAACGCGGTTCTCCTCAAGCATGCCCAGCAGACGCCGCTGTGCTCGGAGCGCTTTGCGGCTGCAGCGCGCCGGGCCGGCTTGCCGGATGGCCTGCTGCAGGCCCTGCACATGTCGCATGCGGCGACCGCCCGCCTCATCGCCCACGATGGCGTCGGCCACGTCGCGTTCACGGGGTCGGTTGCCGGCGGTGCGGCAGTGGAAGGGGCGGCGACGGGCCGCTTCATAGGGGTGGGACTGGAGCTTGGCGGCAAGGATCCCGCCTATGTGCGCGCCGATGCCGATCTCGACCATGCCGTCGAGAATCTTGTTGATGGCGCCTTCTTCAATTCCGGACAGTCGTGCTGCGGCATCGAGCGCATCTATGTGCACGCCGCCGTCCATGCCCGCTTTGTCGAGGGCGCCGTGGCGCTGACGCGCCGCTATGTGCTTGGCAACCCGCTGGAGCAGGACACCACGCTCGGACCGCTGGTCCGCTCGGCGGCGGCGGACTTCGTGCGCGCCCAGACCGCGGAGGCCGTGCGACAGGGCGCACGCGCGCTCATCGATGAGAAGCCCTTCGCCATGAGCCGGGCCGGAACGCCCTATCTGGCTCCCCAGATCCTGGTCGATGTCGATCACGGGATGCGGGTGATGACCGAGGAGAGCTTCGGCCCGGTGGTCGGCATCATGAAGGTCGGCTCGGATGAGGAAGCCATCGCGCTCATGAACGATAGCGAGTACGGGCTGACCGCTGCCATCTGGACCGCTGATCCCGAGGCCGCCATCGCCATCGGCGACCGCGTCGAAACGGGCACGTGGTTCATGAACCGCTGCGACTACCTCGATCCCGATCTCGCGTGGACCGGCAAGAAGAAATCGGGGCGCGGTGTAACGCTGTCGGCCCTCGGCTACGACCACCTCACCCATCCCAAATCCTTCCATCTGCGTCTTGCAACCGCATAGGTCTCCATGTCGCTCGATCCCTCGTCGCTCTCCGCCAACTGGAACTACCCGACCGCCATCAAGTTCGGGCCGGGCCGCATCGCCGAGCTTGGCAGCGTCTGCAAGGCGGCCGGCATCGCGAGACCCCTGCTGGTGACGGATGCGGGCCTTGCCAAGCTGCCCATGGTGGCCGGCGCGCTCCGTCATCTCGCCGACGTGGGCCTGGAAGCGAAGCTCTTCTGCGACATCATGCCCAATCCGGTTGCGGCCAACGTCATCGCCGGGGTCGGCGCCTTCAAGGCGGGTGGTCACGACGGTGTGGTCGCGCTCGGCGGCGGCAGCGCGCTCGATGCCGGCAAGGCCATCGCCTTCCTGTCCGGGCAGTCGCGACCCATCTGGGACTTCGAGGATGTCGGCGACAACTGGACGCGTGCGGACCCGCGCGGGATTGCGCCAACCGTTGCCGTCCCGACCACGGCCGGCACGGGCTCGGAAGTTGGTCGCGTCTCGGTCATCACCGACGCGGCAACGCACACCAAGCGCTTGATCTTCCATCCGCGCATCATGCCCGTGGCCGTGATTGGTGATCCGGCCCTGACATTGGGCGTGCCGCCGCATCTGACGGCGGCGACCGGCATGGATGCCCTTGCCCACTGCCTCGAAGCCTATTGCGCACCGGGGTTCCATCCCATGGCCGATGGCATTGCCGTGGAAGGCCTGCGCCTGATGCGCCAGTGGCTGCCGATCGCCTATCGCGATGGGAGCAGCATGCAGGCGCGCGCATATATGCTGGTCGCGGCGACCATGGGCGCGGTCGCCTTCCAGAAGGGGCTCGGTGCCGTTCACTCGCTGTCTCACCCCATCGGCGCGATGTATGGCACCCACCACGGCCTGCTCAATGCCGTGCTGATGCCCTATGTGCTCGCGTTCAACCGTTCCGCCATCGGGCCCAAGATGGATGTTCTCGCCCAGGCCCTCGGATTGCCGCAGCAGGGCTTTGACGGCGTTGCCGCATGGATCGCGGAGCTGTGCCGCGACCTCGCCGTCCCGCGGACGCTGGCAGAGCTCGGCATCGACGACAGCAAGGCCGAGGTGATCGCGCGCGCCGCGCTTGCCGATCCGACGGCCCCCACCAATCCGGTTCAGCTCGAGGAGGCCGCGGTTCGCGCGCTCTTCCTCCAAGCTTGTCGAGGCAATTGAAGGGTTCGGTGATGGAGGTGGAGAGCGAGAGCAACGACTGATGTCACACGTCCATAACGATGGACGCGTAAAGCGAAAGTTCGGAACTTCGGTTTCTAAGTGGGAGGAAGACAGTAATGCGACGATTTCTGAGTGCCCTGTGCGTTTTGCCTGTGCTGCTCCTGGCTGCACCCGGGCAGGCCCAGTCCGTCCCTGAGACGAGGCTGAAGGCGATCTTCGAGATGACGCCCGAGCAGATGGCCTCGACCGGGGCTTGGACCAAGTCGGCCTACGACCGCTTGCTGGCCCACATCAACAGCATCAAGGACCAGAAGCTTCGCGAGTTCGTGCTCGAGATGGTGCAGCGCCCCGAGAGCAAGGTCTTCAACGCCAAGGCGACGCAGTCCTACTTTGCGTCGCCCGCAGCCGGCGGCAAGGGCCACCACTACTATCCGGGCGGCCTGCCGGTGCATGCGCTCGAATGCATCGAGATCGCGTTGGCCTGGGCAGACGTGAACGACAAGATCCACAAGCTCAAGAAGACCGACCGCGACATCATCATTGCGGCCCTCGTGCTGCACGACTGGGCCAAGGTCTGGTACGAGTGGGATCCCAAGACCGGCCTGGTCGTCAAGCCGCAGTGGTATCCCCAGTCGTGGGGCGGCGAGCGCGGCAAGGCGAAATGGAAGTGGATGGGAGAGCACGGCGCGGTCGTCTACGCGGAGCTCATGAAGCGGGGTGTCTCCCCGTCGCTGGTGGTTGCCACCGCCGCGTCGCACTTTGACCCGCACTGGGACCTCGACAAGGAAGGCGAGGGCCTCAATCCGGCGCTGGCGGAAGCGGCCAAGATCGTCAACATGCCGCCGATCGTCGTGCAGCCCGGCAAGCAGATGGCCGAGTGGTGGCTTGTCACCTATACCGACAGCGCATGGTCCTACTCGCACTACATTGCGGGTCACACGGCCCTCAACATCATCGAGCAGGTCGCCGTTGATCTCGGCCTCAAGGCCGGATCGCTCGAAGCCAACAAGCTGTCCTGGTTCGTGCTGACGCGCATCTCCGACTATCGCATCTACGAGGAGTATCAGAGCGCGAACTTCGACATGGCTGCGGCCAAGAAGCTGGTACTTTCCGTGCTCCAGGATTCGACGGCCCACGAGGTCAAGCGGTGAGACGATGATCTGAAGCTGCGGCGCACGTCCCGGTGCGCCGCAGCTTCATGCGAATGCGGCCTGCGCCGGAGCTGAGCTGTGACATCACGTCGGGCTTTGCGGCTTATTGCGTCCTGCCTCGTGGCGGGCGTCCTGGCTGCCGCCGCGTCGACCGTACCTGTGGCGGCCGAAGACCGGCTGCTCGTCCTCGACATCGCGCGCAATAGCCTGGCGCCCGCAATGCGCACGCTGCGCGTGCGCAAGGACGATGCCGTCACCCTCGAGGTCAAGGCCGACCGGGCGCTCGTGCTGCATATCCACGGCCTCAACCTGGAGCTCGTCGTCGGTGCGGGAGCTTCGGCGCGCATGAGCTTCACGGCCCGGGCCACGGGCCGCTTTCCGGTCGAGGTGCATGCGGTGGGGGCCGACCGGCGCGCGCGCCACCACGGTCCGCCGCTGGCCTTTCTGGAAGTGATGCCGAAATGATGCTTGGATTGGCCCGATTGCGCTCGGCTGTGGCGGCCTCCGGTGCGCTGATCGCCTGGTCCTCGTCAGCGGGAGCACATGCCATCGCCGAGCGCTACGACCTGCCGGTGCCGCTCGGCTTCTATGTCGCCGGCGCTGCGGCCGTCGTGGCGGTGACGTTCCTCATCACGGCTGCCTTCGTCTACGCTAAACCGGCGCAGAAGCACGAAAGCGCTGTGCTGTCGCTGCGCGTCCCAGCGCCGCTGCAATCCACCTTCACCATCCTTCTCCAGGTCATCGGCGTGGTCGCGCTGCTGGCCGTCGTCGCCACGGGATTGTTCGGCAGCCCCCATCCTGCGCGCAATCTCGCGCCCACCCTGGTCTGGATCATGTGGTGGTGCGCCTTCAGCCTGTTCGTGGCCTGCGTCGCCGACGTGTGGCCCCTGCTCAATCCGTGGCGCACGCTCGCGCAACTGGGAGAACGGCTGCGCGGTCGGCGGCAGGGCCGGCCCTATCCCGATGGATTGGCGGAATGGCCCGCCGTTGTCTTCCTCCTGATCTTCGTCTGGATCGAGCTCGTTTCTCCGTTCAGCTCTACGCCATTTGCGCTGGCGCTCCTCGCCCTCGCCTACACGATTGTGACATGGGCGGGCATGGCCGCATTCGGACGCGAGACTTGGCTGGAGCGCGGCGAGGTATTCTCGATCGCGTTCGGCATTCTGGGGAGCCTGGCACCCGTCGGATATGCGCGCGACGCATCACCGGTGCCGCCGGCCGAGAGGGCGGCGTCTGCCGGCCAGGTGCGGACGGGCGCGCTCATTCTGCGCCCGCTCTCCGCCGGGCTGCCGACAAGCCAGTCCCTGCCCTCCATGGCGGCCGTTGCGCTGGTCCTGCTTCTGCTGTCCACTGTGCTGTTTGACGGTCTGCTCGGCACGGCGCTCTGGCGCAGCATCGAGCCTCGGCTTCCCGCGCACGCCGACGGCATGGTGGCGGGCACCATCGGCCTGCTGGCGACCTGGGGCTTATTCCTCGCAGCCTATCTGCTCACGGCGGCGGCGATGGCCAGGGTGCTCGGGGAGGCTTCGGCTGCGAAGGTGGCGCGCCTCTATGTGCTCACGCTGGTGCCGATCGCCGTCGGCTACAACATGGCGCACAACTATTCCTACATCCTGATCCAGAGCCAGGCCTTCATCGCTCTGCTGTCCGACCCGTTCGGCGCAGGCTGGAATCTGTTCGGCACCGCCGGCCGGCCGCCGGATCTGACGGTCGTCGATGCCCGCACCATCTGGTATGTCGCCGTCGGCGCGATCGTTGTTGGCCACGTGATCGCCGTCTGTCTGGCGCACGTGGTGGCGCTGCGCACGTCGCCGTCCAGGCGGAGCGCCATTCGCGCGCTCACTCCCATGACGATTCTGATGGTGCTCTACACCGGGGCCAGCCTGTCGATCCTGGCCGAGCCCATCGTCCGCTTCAGCATGCCCGACCCCGGCTATACATAGGCGGGACGCTATTTGGGTTGCTTGCCGTTCTCGCCAAACGTCTTGAGATAGGCGATGAGGTCGGCGACGTCCCTTTCGTCCTTGATGCCGGGGAATGCCATCTTGTTGCCCGGCATCGCGCCTCTCGGGTCCTTGATGTAGTCGGCAAGCGCCTTCTCGTCCCACACCAGCCCCGAGTTCTTGTTGGCATCGGAATAGTTGAAGCCCTCGACGCTGCCGGCCTTACGGCCCAACAGCCCATTGAGCTGAGGGCCCAGCACGTTCTTGGCGTTCTCGCCGACCTGATGGCAGGCGCGGCACCTCTTGAAGACTTCGGCGCCGTCCTCGACCGGGTCGGCGTAGGCCGCCGAAGACATCGCAACCAGCAAGACAAGAACAACCGCACGCGCCATCATGGTGCCTCCCATACATTTGAATTTTTGCATACATGAGGCGGCTGAAAAATCAAGAGCCTAGGCTGGTTTCCGTTGCACGTGTGGTGTTTGGAAGCATCAGCGCCGACGGGCCAGCAGCGGGCCGCCCTCGATCAGGTGGGTCAGGCCCAGCCGCGCCCCGACAACCATGGCAAGAAGCGCAATGGGCGCGGCCATGGAGAGCGTGCTGGTGCCGGTGAGGCCTTGGCCGATGGTGCAGCCGTGGGCCAGCACGCCGCCGATGCCCATGAGCGCCGCACCCAGCAAATGGCGTCGCATCTCGCGATGATCGTCGAAGGCTTCCCAACGCAGCTCCTCGCGAACGGCGGCCACCACGAAGGAGCCGATGCCGACCCCAAACAGCGTGGCCACGGCAAAGCCCGTGTTGGAAAGCGCCTCCCCCATCCATTGGAGGATCAGGCGACCAAGCGGCCCGACGAAGGTGAGGCTCTCGGGGCGCTGGCCGCTGAAGGGGTCGGCCAGCACACCCGTCACGAGCCAACCGCCTCCGATGGCGCCGCCCATCACCAAAGCGGCGGCGATGAGGCGGGGCTTGCGGTACAGCCTTTGGTTGGTCAGGGCAAAGGCCAGCAGCGCGCCCGCAACGATCAGAACGCAGGCGATGGCCGCCGCTGCTCCGAACTGGGCCAGGGCGATGCCCGTCAGTGTCTTGCCGCCGATGGCGGCGGTGTCGATGACGCCGAACCGAGCCAGGGCCGTGCGCATCGGGCTGAGGATGCCGCCGGTGGCAGCAAAGGCGACCAGTCCCAGAACCAGGGCGCCAATCAGGGCGCGCAGGTCGCCGGTGCCCAGCCGCACGAGCAGCCCGAACGCGCACGTGCCGACCAGCGCGGCGCCAAGTCCGAACAGCAGGCCGCCGAGGACCAGGCCGAGCACATCAAGGTGCGGGCGCGCATGGTAGGTGGCGGAAAGGTCGAGCACGCCGGCGAGCACGAGCGCCTGGGTGAGCAGGACGGCGAGCGCAGCGGAGAGCGCCCAGGCACCCGCGCGGCGATAGTCGCCACCTATAACCGCGTCCTCGATCGCGCCGACCGTGCAGAGTCGCCCGTACTGGGCGGCAAAGCCGGCAAGGAAACCGCAGATGAGGCCGCCGACCGGCAGTACCAGGCCGTCCACAACGTTTCCTCTTAATCAGCAAGGAGCGCCCATGGAGGCGCCGTTGCCGTCGTGCTCAGGTCTGGCCGTTCTCGACGTTCGGTCCCGAGCAGAACATCTCATAGATGACCTTCACGAACTTGAGCGTGTTGGCGTCGGCCAGGCTGTAGTAGATCGTCTTGCCGTCCCGGCGTGTCGCGACCAGGCCGTCCAGCCGCAGCCGCGCGAGCTGCTGGGAGACCGTGGTCTGGCGCAGCGACAGCAGCTCCTCAAGCTCGGTGACGGATCTCTCGCGCTCTGAGAGCAGACACAGCAGGAGCAGCCGGTTCTCGTGCGCCAGCGCCTTCAGGAAGTCGCTTGCCGCACGGGCATTCTTCATCATCTCCGTCAGCTCGGGCGACAGCTCGGCGTCACTTTCGAGCGCCTCGACGACCTTGTTTGAAAGAACGCGTGTCATTGCCGGGTTCTCGGCGTCAGAAGACGCAATTCACTCGCCTGATAATATCATGTTCACGCGGGCATCGCACAGATGCTGCCGGCGCGCTTGGGCGCATCGGTGGACGAGCGCGCGGGAAGACGCATCAGCAACTCTCCGAGAAGGCCATAGAAGAAGTCCCTGCCCGGGTATCCAACGATCCGGCCGATTTCCCGCCCCTGCTCGGCCAGCACGAATGTCGGCGTGGCGGTGACGGGCTGCCGCAGGGCCACGCCCGCAGCCGCCTGGTTGCGAATGTGGATGCGACGCAACGGCGCCCGCCGGCCTTCGTCCGTGCGCGGGTAGGAAGGGCCGATTTCCGCATGCCAGCGCTGACACCAGATGCAGGCCGGGTCGTCGAACATGATGAGTTCGGCAGCCCGCACGCTGCCGCCAAACGCAACCAGAGAGCCGGCGAGACACAGAAAGGCCAGCGCCATATGGCACACCCAGCCCTTCCGTCTCGCCAGCAGTGTCATGGTCGATCGGCCGGTCGCGGCCCCTTCTATTTGTTTACCGGACTATCCGGCGACATCACATAGGCGACAAGGTCCTTGATCTGCTCGATGGACAGATGCCCGCCCGCTCCGAGGCGGGGCATGTCGGCGCAAGGTACCGCGGCGTGGGGATTGTAGATCCGCTCGTAGACGGCCTTGACGTCCGCTTCCGCAAACTTGCGGATCTTGCCGTACTCGAGAAGGCTCGGGCCGAGGGTTCCGAAGCTCAGCTCTGCCTTGGCGAGCTGGTGGCAGGCATAGCAGTTGCCGCCGTTCTCGGTCCTTGGCGGATAGTCCGTGAAGCGGCGGCCGTAGCCCGACTGGGCCAGCTTCTCGCCCTTCTTCCAGTCGCCCATCAACTTGCCGTCGGCGGGGTACTTGATCGCCGCCTTTTCGCGCGCAACGATCGCATCCGCCACGGTCCGCGGCGGGCTGTTCTTGTACTGACTGCAGGCGGCCATCGTCTCGTCCTGCACCAGCCGTTCTTTCCAGTCTGTCGGCGCCTGCGGCCAGCTGCTCTTGACGGCGGCCTCGATCCGGGCGGCATTGACCGCCGGGCTCTGTGCAGTGGCCGATGCAGCGCCGACGACCATGGTGATCACGGTGAGGGCGGCGGCGGGAAAGCTCTTGCGCATGTTGATTGCCCTCCGGGTTAGCGCTTGAGGCCTGGGGAATTGATCTCCCCGCCTTCGGCCGTCTTCGCCAGATACATGGTCAGCGCCACCGGCACCTCCGACCCCAGCTCGACCTCCGGCATGCGCATCTGCCAGAAGCAGTCATAGATGCGATGCTGCATGGTCATGACGTGGCTCGAGGAAACCCGGTACGCCGGCCAATCGCCGACCACCTTGCGTGCCTCCGCTGGCTTGGAGAGGAAAGGCAGGCCCTGCAGGCGAATGCGCTTGCCTTGGTCGGCATGGCACGTCGCGCAGGAGAAATCCATCGGCCCGACCCGCCGGAAGAACAGGGCTTCGCCCAGGGCCAGGGCTTCTTTCTCTTTCGCGTGGGTCACTTGCGGGGCCAGCTTCAAGCCATTCGACTGGTGCGCCACGTAGGTCGCAAGAACACCAATGTCCTTGGTGGCCTTGCCTCCACCGGGATAGGGCTTCTTCAGCATGGCGCTGCGATCAAGCCCTTGCAGCTTTTCCATGCACCAGACGATGCGCGCTTCCGCGTCCATCACGCGATCGGCGTCGGCAAAATAGCGCGGCAGCTCGGCGAAAGCGCCCTTGACGACGCCCGGACCCTTGCCGAGGTCGCAGGCTTCGAGCGAGACGTTCTTGGGGCCGCGCGCTGTTTTCCACAGCTCCTCGCCGCGATCGATGTCGAGCGTGGCCGGATTGCTCCAGGGATCGGCCTTCAGCATCTGGCGATAGCGCTCGATCTCCTTCTCGCTGTCATCGCCAGCCTGCTGCGCAAAACTCGGGATGTGAAACGCTGTCAACGCAACCGCCGCCACCAGCAGCCAGTGGTACGGCATCGCACGTCTCAGCCTCGCCATAAAACCTCCCACCTCCGCACCCGGGCGGAGCTTCTTAGTTATGCAGGGCCGCTTGCGACGCAGCGGCCCAAGCGCACATTCGCACGCGATCTCGTACGAACGTGATTGCAGTTTACATTCAGATACCATAATATGACAAGATAACAATCCGAGTTGCGGTTTCTACCGGGAGGATGTTCGATGGAACAGGATTGCCAAAGGCCCAGCCGACGTAGTGTGCTGATTGCGAGCAGCGCCGCGGCGATGGCCCTGGTGCTGGGCCCGGGTTTCGCCTCTGCCACGGGGGCACTGGTCGAGGCCGAGATCAACAAGCTCTACGCCGGCAAGAAGATGGTCGAGGGCAAGATCAAGCTCGACCTTCCAACCATCGCTGAGAATGGCCTTGTCGTTCCCCTCAACTTCGAGGTGGAGAGCCCGATGAGCGACAAGGACTATGTCAAGGCCGTGCACGTGTTCGCCGATGGCAATCCCAACGCTGGGGTGGCGTCGTTCTATTTCACGCCCCTGAGCCCCAAGGCCGCCGCCCAGTTCCGCATGCGGCTGGCGCAGACCCAGAACATCGTGGCTGTGGCGGAGATGTCCGACGGCTCGCTCTTCACGGCCAAAAAGGAAGTCAAGGTCACGATCGGCGGCTGCGGCGGCTAGTCGGACGACACGGGACAGGAGGAACGACAATGGCGAACCCTACACCGCGTGTGCGCATGCCCGCCCAGGTGAAAGCCGGACAGGTGATCGAGGTCAAGACGCTGATCTCGCATGAGATGGAAACGGGGCAGCGCAAGGATGCCGAGGGCAAGACCATCCCGCGCAAGATCATCAAGAGCTTTTCCGCCAAGTTCAATGGCAAGGAAATCTTCCGCAGCGAATGGCATCCGGCCGTGTCTGCCAACCCGTATCTGGGCTTCTTCGTGAAGGTCCCCGAGGCGGGCACGTTCGAGTTTGCCTGGGTCGACGACGACGGCGCCGTCTACAAGTCCGAGCAGAAGGTCACCATCGGTTGATCGCTCGCCCCTGGCCCGCAGCCGTTCCATCAGGGACAGTGGTATGATCTCAAGACGCGACTTTCTCCAGGCAGCCCTGGCGGCGTCCGCCCTTGTCGGTGGGACCGCGGGCGGCGTCGGCCGTGCTGTTGCCCAAGGCCGCCTCACCCAGCAGGAGCTGCTTGGGTTCGAAGGCCTCGGGAATGTCACGCTCATTCACGTGACGGACGTTCACGGCCAGCTCGTCCCGCTGTATTTCCGCGAGCCGTCCGTCAACCTCGGCGTCGGCGAGGCGAAGGGCGTCATCCCGCATATTACGGGCAAGGCTTTTCTGGAGAAGTTCGGTCTGCAGCCCAAGTCGTCGGCTGCTTACGCGCTCACCGATCAGGACTTCGCGGAGCTTGCACGGACGTTTGGCCGCATGGGCGGGCTCGATCGCGTCGCCACGCTGGTCAAGGGCATCCGAGCCGATCGCCCGGGCCGAACCCTGCTGCTTGATGGCGGCGACACCTGGACCAACAGTTGGACGTCGTACAAGACCAAGGGGCAGGACATGGTCGATGCCATGAACCTGCTCGCGCCCGACGCCATGACCGGCCACTGGGAGTTCACGCTCGGCGAAGCGCGCGTCAAGGAGATCGCCGACAAGCTTGCGTTTCCGTTCCTGGCGCAGAACATCCGCGACACCGAGTTCGAGGATCCCGTATTTCCTGCCTACAAGATGTTCGAGCGTGGCGGCGTGAAGATCGCCGTCATCGGCCAAGCGTTCCCGTTTACGCCGATCGCCAACCCGCGCTGGATGATTCCGAAGTGGACGTTCGGCATCCGCAACGAGGATATGCAGAAGCGTGTCGACGAGGTGCGGGCGGACGGTGCCGAGCTGGTCGTCGTCCTCTCCCACAACGGCTTCGATGTCGACCGCAAGATGGCGCGCAGCGTCAAGGGCATCGACGTGATCCTCGCCGCGCACACCCACGATGCGCTGCCCGGCGTGATGCATGTCGGCCGAACGCTGCTGGTCGCATCCGGCTCGCACGGCAAGTTCGTCTCGCGGCTCGACCTCGACGTCCGGGGCAAGGAGATCAAGGATTTTCGCTTCCGCCTGATCCCCGTCTTCTCCGATGCGATCACCCCCGACGCCGAGATGGCAACGCTGATCGGCAAGCACCGCGCACCCTATGCCGCAGACCTGGCGCGCACCCTCGGCCGCACCGAGGCCCTGCTCTATCGGCGCGGCAACGTCGCCGGCACCCTGGATGATCTGTTCTGCGAGGCGATGTTGGTGGAGCGGGATGCGGAGATCGCGCTCTCGCCCGGGTTCCGCTGGGGCGGGACGCTGCTGCCCGGGCAGGCCATCACCTTCGAGGATGTGACCAATGCCTGTGCGGTCAGCTATCCCGCCTGCTACCGCATGAAGATGACGGGCGCGCGCCTCAAGGAGGTGCTGGAGGACGTTGCCGACAACATCTTCAACCCCGATCCCTACTACCAGCAGGGCGGCGACATGGTGCGCACCGGTGGACTCGGCTTCACGCTCGACATCACCGCGGGCGCCGGCAGGCGCATCTCCAACCTCACGCTGCTGAAGACCGGCAAGCCGCTGGAGGCAAGTCGCGAGTATGTCGTCGCCGGCTGGGCCAGCATCAACGAAGGCACCGAGGGGCCGCCGATCTGGGAGGTGGTCACCAAGCACGTGGCCGGCCGCAAGACGATCGATGTGAAACCGAGCGCGGCCGTGAAGGTGGTCGGCGCCTGACGGCGCACTAGAGCATAGGGAACGTGGCATGGCCGATTTGACCGACGATCGAGCGATCAGGCGGGGGCGCCTCACGTCGCGTCGCCATTTCCTAGCGGCCGGCGCTGCCGGGCTTGTCGCGGCCGGCTCCAGCAGCGTCGACGCGCAGTCCGCCAAGAAGCCGATTGTTGCCAACCCGAAGAACCAGCCGCCGAACGTTCCCGACTGGTCGAAGGTGCTGGGCGATGGTGTCGCCGCCCATCCTTACGGCAAGCCGTCGAAATACGAGGCGCATGTGGTGCGCCGGGATGTGGAATGGCTGACCGCCTCGCGCGAGAGCTCGGTCAGCTTCACGCCGCTGCACGAGCTCGACGGCATCATCACGCCCAACGGTCTGTGCTTCGAGCGCCATCACGGCGGCATCGCCCAGATCAATCCCCTCGACCATCGGCTGATGATCAACGGCTTGGTGGACAAGCCGCTGCTGTTCACCATGGACGACATCAAGCGCTTCCCGCGCGTGAACCGCATCTGCTTTCTCGAATGCGCCGCCAACTCCGGCATGGAATGGCGCGGGGCCCAGCTCAACGGCTGTCAGTTCACCCACGGCATGGTGCACAACGTCATGTACACCGGTGTGCCGCTCAAGCTCGTGCTCGAGGAGGCGGGCCTCAAGCCCAATGCCAAATGGCTCCTGCTCGAGGGCGCCGACAGCGCCGGCATGACGCGGTCGCTGCCGCTGGAGAAGGCCCTAAAGGACACTCTGCTCGCCTTCAAGATGAATGGCGAGGCCTTGCGCGAGGAGCAGGGCTATCCCTTGCGCGTTGTCGTTCCGGGCTGGGAAGGCAACCTTTGGGTGAAGTGGCTGCGCCGCATCAAGGTGGGCGATCAGCCCTGGCACACGCGCGAGGAGACCTCGAAATACACCGATCTGCTGGCGGATGGCCGCTCGCGTCGCTTCACGTACTTCATGGATGCGAAGTCGGTCGTCACCAACCCTAGTCCGCAAGCCCCCTTAAGATACAAGGGCGCCAATGTGCTTTCGGGCATTGCCTGGTCGGGGCGTGGGACCATTCAGCGCGTCGACGTCTCGCTCGACGGCGGCCGCAACTGGCGCACGGCGCGCATCGACGGGCCGGTGCTCGAGGCTTCGCTGACCCGCTTCTACGTCGAGTTCGACTGGAACGGCCAGGAGCTCATGATCCAGTCGCGCGCCATGGACTCGACCGGCTACGTGCAGCCGACGCGGGCCGATCTGCGCAAGGTGCGCGGCGTCAACTCGATCTACCACAACAACGGCATCCAGACCTGGCTCGTGCGCGCCAATGGGGAGACCGAGAATGTCGAAGTATCCTAGTCTGCTCGTCGCCTGGGCGCTGGCGATCGTCATTGCCACGCCGACCCTGGCGGGCAAGAAGCTGGGGCTTGGGCGCGAGGCGACGCCCCAGGAGGTGGCCGCCTGGGACATCGATGTGAGACCCGATGGCCTGGGATTGCCGAAGGGCAAGGGCACCGTCGCACAGGGCGAGGAGATCTTTCAGGCGCAATGCGCCGTCTGCCATGGCGAGTTCGGCGAGGGCAAGGACCGCTGGCCGGCGATTGCGGGAGGGCTCGGCTCTCTCAAGAATGATCGCCCCGACAAGACCGTGGGCTCGTTCTGGCCTTATCCCACGATCGTCTTCGACTATGTCCGCAGGGCCATGCCGTTCGGCAACGCGCAGTCGCTCTCGCCCGACGAGCTGTACGCGCTGACGGCCTACATCCTGTTCCTTAACGATGTGACCAAGGACCCAAAGTTGGAGCTAAACGAAGGGAACCTTGCTAAAGTCAAGATGCCCAACGCGGCCACTTTCCACGATGATGATCGGGAGAAGACCGAGAAGAGCTTCTGGAACAAGCAGCCGTGCATGAAGGATTGCAAGAAGACGGTGGAGGTCCTGGGTCGCGCCCGGGTGCTCGACGTGACGCCCGAAAGCAAGACTGCGCCGCGGGTGGACTGAGGCCATACCGCGGCTTGGGCGGGCGGGTCGGAAGGAGCGATAGGAACCAAAATAGCCGGGGAGCGAAGCGATGACGCAGATCGATCGGCGCCTCTTGCTCGGCGGGCTGGCCATGGTCGGCACTGCGGCCGCAGCCGGGCCGGCGGCCGCGCAGCCGAGCATGCTCAAGCCGCAGGACCTCAAGGCGGAGGCCGAGATCGCCTGCGTCTATCACTGCGATTTCAGCGATCCGGGCCGGCTCAATCAGATGGCCGGCAACATCAACAACCACCTGTCCGTCTACGATTTCGATCCGTTCAAGGTGAAGATCGTGGTCGTCGCGCACGGGCCGGGGGTCAAGCCCTTCCTCAAGGATCTGGAGGGGACGCTATGGGCCGCCGACAAGGTCGATCCGGATATTTTTACCCGCTTTGTCAGCCTCTCCAAGTATGGGGTTGAGATCTATCTCTGTGCCATCACCTTCAGGAACAACAAGATCGACCTCGCGAAGGCGCGCACCGATCCCTTCATCAAGCTCGTGCCGTCCGGCGTCGCGACGGTCGCCGAGCTGCAGCGCAAGGGGTTTGCGTACTTGAAGGTCGGATGAGCCGCGCATCCTGAGCAGCGGCTAATCCAGCATCGGTTGGCGCACCATTACCCGCGGTGTGCCGCCGTGCCGAGGCGCGATCCCTCCTCCACGAACACCTCGGTCACGCCGTAGTCGGCCTCGGCAGGGATCTGCAGCCTGCGGCCGCTGTCGCTCAGGAGGATTTTCGGCGTCACCGTCACCACCGGCCGAGAGCGCGTCACGTCCACAGCCTCGGCCACGGTGCGATAGCGCGCCAGCTTTTCGAGGTTCATGCGCGTTGCGAACACGAGCGTGCGCGTGCCGGCCTCGGCCTCCCGCAGAGCCTCTTGGGGCGTGATCCAGAGGCCCTCGACGGATTCGCTGCCGTCATGCTGGCCGAGTTGAGCCATGGGTGCTGCAACCAGGAAGAAATGCGTGTCGAACCGCTTCGGCACCGGCTCCGGCGTGATCCAGTGGGCGAACGGCACCATCAGGTCGCCGGCAAGCACGAGGTTCTCCCTGCGGATGATGTCGACGAATGTCGTGTCGCCCTTGAGCAGGGCCGCCCGGTAGGTTTCGACGAGCCCGTGCGCCGCGTCGGGTTCGATGATCTCGTTCGTGCCCTGCCGGCGTGCCAGCATGAGCCCCGCTTCCTCGAACGTCTCGCGCCCGGCCGCGACGAAGAACGCGCGGTCCGGCGCCGCCGGCACGCTGGGCGCGAGCGCCGACCAGGCGGCATCGGAATCCTCCGCATCGACCTTGCCGCCGGGGAAGACCAACGCGCCGGAGGCGAAGTCGATTTCATGATGGCGCACCACCATGAACACCTCGATGCCGTCGGCACCATCGCGCAGGATGACCACGGTGGAGGCCGGCCGCGCAGGAACCGGAGTCTTGGGCTTTTCACTCATTTCCAGGGGTTTCCTTTGGCTCCGGCCGGCAGTGGATACTCGTCCAGATAGCGCTTGTAGTCGTCCTCGACATCGATCTGCAAGCTCGCCAGCACGCGGACGACACCGGTGTAGAAGGCTATGGTCAACGCCAGATCGACAATCCGCTCGTCATCGAGGCCCTCGCGCAACTGAACGAAAGTGGCATCCGAGATGGCCAAAGCTTCGCTCATCTCCCGTGCCGCCCTCACAACGGCCATGGCGAGCGGCTCGAGCGTGCTCGGGCGGCCCTCCGCCTCGTTGATCAGGGCGCGGATGTCGCCGTCCGACACGCCGAATGTCTTGCCGATGGCGATATGGTGCGACCACTCGTAGGGCGCGCGCGCCAGATAGCCGACCATCAGGATCGCCAGCTCGCGCAGCCTCGGATCAAGCCGGCTCTTGAAACGGATGAAGCCGCCGAGCGTGCTGAAGGCGCGCAGGCCGTTGGGGCTGTGGGCCAGCGCCCTGTAGATGTTGGCCCTGCGTGCCATGACAGGTCCCTCCTATTCGTGGCGGACACGAGGAAGGCTCAGGTGGCACGCCGTGCACCGCCGGCGCGCGGCGCCAGCCCCAGGATCTGCCGCGCCTCGGCGACGGAGGCAACCTTGCCGCCCAGGTCCTGGATGATGCGCACGGCCTTCTCCACCAGTGCCGCGTTGCCAGGCGTCGGCGTGCCCCGCGACAGATGCACGGTATCCTCCATGCCGATGCGGCAATGGCCGCCCAGGATGTAGGCCTGCGCCAGCATGGTGAAGGAATGCCGGCCGGCGCCGAAGGCGGCCCACGCGCTGCCCGCGGGCAGCATGGACTTCATGAGGCTCATCGTTTCCGGCGTGGAGGGGAGGCCATACTTGATGCCGGTGACGATCTGGAACAGGGCGGGCGTGCGCAAGGTGCCGTCGGCGATCAGGTCGTGGGCCAGCACCATGTCGCCGGTGTTGAAGATCTCAAGCTCGGGTTTGGCGCCGGCCGCATACATGCGTTCCGCCATGATCTTGATGCTGCGCGGGGAATTGATCACCGCGCCGCCGCCGAACCACTGCGTGTTGAGATCGAGCGTGCAGATTTCCGGCTTCAGCTCGACGATGTGCTCGGTGCGAATCTCCGGCGTGGTCAGCATGGTGCCCGGCGCCGCTCTCGCGGGCTCGTCGTCGCTTGGTATGAACCGCCCGCCGGGGCCGGCGGTCAGATTGATGACAAGGTCGGTGTCGCTGCGGCGGATGCGCTCCACCACCTCGCGATAGTACTCGAGCTTCATGCTCGGCTTGCCGGTGTCGGGCTCGCGCACGTGGATGTGGCAGACGGCGGCACCGGCCTTGGCCGCACCGATTGAGGCGTTGGCGATCTCCTCGGGCGTGACGGGCAGCGCAGGATTGTGCGCGCGCGTCGGGAACGTGCCGGTGACGGCGCAGGTGAGAATGGTGGGTTTCATTGAGCGGTTTCCGTGCGGACCAAATCAATCGGTGATCTTGTCATTCCGGCCAAGCGCGACGCGCGAGGGCCGGAGCCCAGGACTCCAGAGCCCCCGGAGCCCAGGGCCCCAAGTGCCGTTTTATTTCATCTGCCGGGTCCCGGATATTGCACTTGGCGCAATTCCGGAGCGCACTTCCGGGATGGCAAATCCGCTCACTCCGGCTGGAAGTTCATGGCGATGCCGTTGATGCAGTAGCGCAGGCCCGTCGGCGGAGGCCCGTCGTCGAAGACGTGGCCCAGGTGGCTGCCGCACCGGCTGCAATGCACCTCGGTGCGCACCATGCCGTAGCTGCGGTCTTCCGTGGTCTCCACCGCCCCCGGGACGGGATCGTTGAAGGACGGCCAGCCCGTGCCGCTCTCGAACTTCCTCTTCGAGACGAACAGCGGCTGGTCGCAGCCCGCACACGTGAAGGTGCCGGCGCGCTTCTCGTGGTTGAGCGCGCAGCTTCCGGGCGCCTCGGTGCCGTGCTCGCGCATGATGGCGTACTGCTCGGGGGTGAGCAGCCTGCGCCACTCCGCCTCGGTGCGGGTGACGGGATATTGCTTGGTGTCCATGCGGGGCTCCGCGCGGGTTGGTGGAGGCAGTCCTGTCTGACGATGGCCCTGCGGGAGCCGCGAGGCAACCCCGCAAACTGGGCCCAGACCCGTGCGCCGGCTTCGGGCTGGCGCCGGCACCCCGGGGTGGCCGCTCACTTGATGGCCAGCGGATTGACCGGCGAGCCCACAGCGCCCGTGATCGGAAGGGCGGGCGCCACGAACAGGTACTCGTAGACGCCGTCGGCCGCGCAATCCTCGGCCAGCTCCTTGACGTTGAAAATCTCGCCCATGGTCATGCCCATCATGGGGATGGTGATCCAGTGCCAGGGCTGGTTGATGCCGGGCTCGCTCTCGTTGGGACGCACCTCCGCGCCCCAGGTGTCGGTGGCGAGCGCGGCAAGCTCGGTCCGCTGCACCCACGCCAGCGTCTCGAAGGCCATGCCCGGCGCGTCCCCGCCCGGATAGCCGTCCCAGCTTCCGCTCTTCAGGCAGCGCTCCAACTGGCCGGTGCGCACCACGATGAAGTCGCCGCGCTTGAGCTCGACGCCCTGCTGCTCGGCCGTCATGTCGAGGTCGGCGCACGTGATGCCGTAGCCGTCCTCCAGCCACTCCTTGCCGAGCGCGCGCGCCACGTCCAGGAACACACCGCGGCCGACCATCTTGGTCTTGGTCTTCTCGATGCCGCACTTCTGCGCGCCGAACGAGGTCACCTCGCGGCAGTCGTAGCCGTTCCACATGTAGTTCTCGTAGAACACGTGGCCGAGGCCGTCCCACTGCGTGCCGCTTTGCAGAGGCAGCACCACCATGTCGTCGGCGGCGCGGATGCCGCGCTTGTCCAGGATGCCGGAGTAGGCGTCGGTGCCGGTGCGCAGCATGACGTGCAGCGGATTGATGCGGCCGAGCGCCGGATACGTGGTCTTGGCGCCCTGGGGCCCCTTCTCGTCGTAGTTGAGCGCCAGCGAGATCACCTTGCCCTTCCTCACCAGCCCGGCGGCGGCGACGATATCCTCCGGCTGCGTGTAGTTCAGGGTGCCGATTTCATCGTTCGGCCCCCACTTGCCCCAGTTCTTGTACGTCTCGGCGGCGTCGCGCAGGTCCTGGCGATTGAGCTTGCGGGCGGTCATCGCGGCGTTCTTCCCTTGTTGCTTGTGGTTGGCTGCGGCGCCTGTTCGTTGCGCCGCATGCGGTGCTAGTGTGGCCAAAAACATAACCGCCCGGGAGGACGCCATGGAAGCGATTGCTCGGCTCATTGCCGTCGCCTGCGCAGCATTGGCTCTGGTGAACGCTGGACCGGCTCACTCCTATCCCGATCATCCCGTGCGCATTGTAGTGCCGTTCGCGCCGGCCGGCCCGACCGATATCATCGCGCGCATTCTGGCCGACAAGCTCTCCGCCAGCCTGGGCAAGCAGGTCTATGTCGTCAACCAGCCCGGCGCCAGCGGCAATACGGGCACGGCGATGGTCGCCGCCGCACCGCCCGACGGCTACACGCTGCTGCTCGTCAGCACCAGCCTTATGGTCAACCCCAGCATGAACCCGAAGGTGGCGACCGATCCGGTCAAGGCCTTCGCCCCGATCAGCAATGTGGGCGTGACGCCCAACGTCATGCTGGTGCATCCCAGCGTGCCGGCGAGGACCGTGCAGGAGCTGGTCGACCTCATCAGGGCCAATCCCGGCAAGTTCAGCTATGCCTCGCCCGGCATCGGCACGACGCCGCATCTGTCCGGCGAGATGTTCCGGGTCTCGCAGGGCCTCGATCTCGTGCCGGTGATGTTCGGCGGCGCCGGGCCTGCCATCCAATCGGCGGTAGGAGGACATACCCAGATCGCGTTCACGGCCATGCCGCCCGCTGCACCCCAGGTCAAGGAGGGCACGCTGCGCGCCCTGGCGGTCACCAGCGAGAGGCGCTCGGCCACCCTGCCCGAGGTGCCGACGGTGGGGGAAGTGGGCCTCGCGGGCCAGGAGGCCTATACGCTGCAGGGCCTGCTCGCACCGGCCGGCACGCCCCGCAGCGTAGTCGATTTCATCTATGCCGAGGTGCTGAAGGTCGTGGCGCTGCCCGATGTCAAGGAGCGCTTCGCAGCGCTCGGCTTCGAGGTGGTCGCCAATACGCCGGATCAGTTCGCAACCCAGATCAAGACCGAGATCGAGAAATGGGCGAAGGTCATCCGCGATGCCAAGATCAAGACCGAGGGGACGCCATAGGGCGGGAGGGCCCATCACGACAAAGGGCGGCTCTTGGCCGCCCTTTTTCTGAGAATGCCGTGTTGGCCCGCGCTACTCGATCGAAGCGCTCTTGGCTGCCTTCGAGCGCGGCGTACGCTTGGGCGGCGCCTTCGGTGCAGGCTCCTCCTCCTCGTCACTGAAGAGATCAAACACCGTCCCGCCGCCGCCGCCGGCGCTGCTGCCGCTTTGGCTGGCGGGGACCGAGCTGGCGGACGCGGTGGTGGTAAACCGGTCCCAAGTGACCGTCACCTTGACGCCGACGCCGACCCGCTCATACAGATCGGCGACATCCTGATTGTACAGGCGGATGCAACCCTTCGAGACGGCCGTGCCGATGGTCCAGGGCGCGTCGGTGCCATGGATGCGGTACATGCTGGACCCCAGATAGAGGGCGCGATTGCCCAGCGGGTTCATGGGATGTCCGCCGGGCACCCAGCGCGGCAGGCGCGGGTTCTCGGCGACCATGCTCGGCGTCGGTGTCCACGACGGGTTCACGCGCTTTTGACTGACGGAGGTGACGCCCGCCCACCGGCTCTGCTCGCGCGGAACGGCAATGGGATAGCTGAGCGCTTCACCGGGCGCGGTGATGTAGTAGAGGCGCCGGTCGCTGAAGCTGACGATGACTTGGCCCTTGCTGTACTGCGGATTGAAGCGCACCACCTCGCGGCCGCTGCCGCCGACGGTCTTGCCGCCGCCGCCCCAGTCGAAGAACAATGCCTGCGCCGATGCCGGTACCGACTGCATGCTGGTGGCTGCAACCAGCGCGCCTGCGCCGAGCATCAACGCGCCAAGCTTGCCCCGTACGATCATCTCACCATCCTTCTTTTTGCTCTTGCCTTGCTTGCCAACCTGCGATGCAGCACTGGGTAGCCGTACTGGAAACACGCGTCCCGGAGACCCTCGCCGACGCAGAATTCCGAACGAAAACAGCCTAGTTCCCGCTTGTCCGTCACAGACTTGCTCGAAAGTAACTGGAGTGTGGCGATGTCGCCGACAGGACGCAACCCACGGGACGCCGTTTGTGTCGACATGTGCGTTTTCCGCCACATATCCCTTCGACCTAGGCAGCAAAGACCGCCTGTCCGACAGGAGCGGGTCTTTGCACGACGCAGAAAGACGGCAACAGTGGCACCTGATCGGAACCGCTGGTGCACCCGACCATGCCCTCGATAATGGGGCTCCGTAAATTTGCCCTTAGCGCGGTTGCGCTCATTGGCCTCACGGCCGGAGCGCATGCGCAACTCCTTGACGTGCAGCCGGAAGCGGCGACGACCTGGGGCTGGTCGCCGCGGCCGGCCGCAACGGCCAAGTTGCATATGGTCTCGGCGGCCAACCCGCTGGCGGTGGACGCCGGGCTGCAGATGCTGCGCGAGGGGGGTAGCGCTGCAGATGCCGCCATTGCCGCCCAGCTCGTGCTCAATCTCGTGGAGCCGCAATCCTCCGGCATCGGCGGCGGTGCGTTCGTGCTGCATTGGGATGCGCACAAGAAGGAGCTCAAGAGCTACGACGGCCGAGAGACGGCGCCGGCGGCGGCCAAGCCCGACCGGTTCCTGGTCAACAACCGCCCCATGCCGCTCGGCCATGCCATTTTTGGCGGCGCCAGCGTTGGCGTGCCCGGGACGCTGCGTCTTCTCGAAACCATGCATCAGGCGCACGGGCGGCTGCCATGGGCCCGGCTCTTCACGCCGGCCATCCGGCTGGCCGACCACGGCTTTCGCGTCTCGCCCCGCCTGCATTGGCTGCTGCGCTGGATGGGCGCAAAGAACTTCGCGCCCCAGGCGCGACGGTACTTCTTCGATCAGACCGGCAGCGCGCGCCCCGCCGGCTATCTGCTGCGGAACCCGGAGTTTGCCGGCACGCTGCGCGCGATCGCGGAACGAGGCCCGGCCGCCTTCTACGACGGCAGCACTGCCCAAGCCATCGTCAACGCGGTCGATACCGCGCCCAACCACAAGGGCGATATCACCCTTGCCGACTTGGCCGGCTACAGAGTGAAGGAGCGCGAGCCGCTCTGCTTCACCTACCGGCGGAACCGGATCTGCAGCATGGGGCCGCCGTCCTCGGGCGGGTTTGCGGTGGCGCAGGCGCTGCGGCTGGTCGAGGCCTTCGATCTCGGGCAAGGCCCGTCGGATGCGCTCAACACGCAGGCCATGCATCTCATCGCCGAGGCCGAGAAGCTCGCCTTCGCCGACCGCGACCACTACATCGGCGATCCCGACGTCGTGCGCATTCCTGCCGGTCTGCTCGACGCCGGCTATTTGGCGGCGCGCCGCACGCTCATCGATCCGGCAGCAACCATGGGCCGGCCCGGCCCCGGAACGCCTCCGCACCTGAGCGGCCCGCTGCCCGGCCTCGACGAGACCGTGGAGAAGGAGGGCACGAGCCACATCTCCGTGGTGGATCGCGACGGCAATGTCGTGTCCTTGACGAGCACCATCGAAGCGGCCTTCGGCTCGCGGCTGTGGGCCGCGGGCTTCCTGCTCAACAACGAGATGACCGACTTTGCCTTCCGCCCGCAGGACAGCGGCGGGCGGCCGCTGGCCAATGCCGTGGGGCCGGGCAAGCGGCCGCGCAGTTCGATGGCGCCGACCATCGTGTTCAACGAAGAGGGCCAGCCGTGGGCCGTGCTGGGATCGCCCGGCGGCTCGCGCATCATCCTGTACGTGGTGAAGACGCTGGTGGCGCTGATCGACTGGAAAATGGATGCGCAGGCCGCGGCCGCGCTCATGAACTTCGGCAGCCGCGGGGGCGCCTTCGAGATCGAGATTGACCACCGCGCGGCGCTCTGGCATGCGCTGAAGATGAAACCGTATGGGCATACCATCGGCGCCGACCTCCTCAACTCCGGCACGCACGTGATCGTGGTGCGCAAGGATGGGCGGCTGGAGGGCGGTGCCGACCCGCGCCGCGAGGGCGTGGCACGCGGAGACTGACGGCTTCTGGTGCATGCAGACACGCAACCTCACCGTCGTCGGGGCCGGCATCACCGGCTTGTGGCAGGCGCTGACGCTGGCCCGCAAGGGACATCGCGTGCGGCTCCTCGACCGATCGCAGGAGCCGTTCGGCACGGCTGCCAGCGCCTATGCCGGGGCCATGCTGGGTCCCTTCTGCGAGACGGAGGTCTATGCCCCGGTCATCCGCGACCTGGGCCTCACGTCCATCGGGCTATGGCGCCAGACGTTTCCGGGCACGGTGGTTGCAGGCACGCTGGTCATCGCCAGTGCGCGCGACAGGAGCGAGGTCGACCACTTCGCACGGCTGACGGAAGGGTATGAGCGCATCGGCGGCGATGCCATCGCCAGGCTGGAGCCCGACCTGGCGGGCCGTTTCAGCACGGGACTGTTCTATGCGCAGGAAGCGCACGTGGCACCGCTGGCGGCCATGCAGTTCCTGCTGGAGGAGATCAAGCGCGCGGGCGTGAACGTTGCCTTCGGCACCGAATGGCGGGATGGCGCGGCGAAGGATGAGATGGTCATCGACTGCCGCGGCCTGGGTGCGCGCGCCGAGCTCGCCGACCTGCGCGGCGTGCGCGGCGAGCGCCTGATCGTGCGCACGCGCGAGATCGGCCTGCATCGCCCGGTGCGGGTCCTGCATCCGCGGCATTCGATCTACGTGGTGCCGTGGGGCGATGGCCGGCACATGATCGGGGCCACCGTGATCGAAAGCGATGACATGAGCCCGATCACGGTGCGCTCGGCGCTGGAGCTGCTGGGCATGGCCTATGCGCTGCATCCCGCCTTCGGCGAGGCGCAGATCGTGGATGCCGGCGCCGGCGTGCGCCCGGCATTTGCCGACAACGTGCCGAAGGTCGCCGTGCGCGGGCAGACCATTCACGTGAACGGGCTCTACCGCCACGGCTTCCTGCTGGCGCCTGCGCTGGCGGAGCTGGTGGCGGCCTATCTGGAGACCGGCGCCATCGACAATCGGGTGTTCGTGGTCGAGCCGTCGTAGCGATTGCCATCTAGTGTCCCGATCGCGAAGTTCGCCGGATCTTGCAGCAGGCGCTGAACGAACTTCCCGATCTGAATCACACTAGGCCGCGTCGGGCTGGGCCTCGGGCGCGGCGTCGGCGAAGGCGGGCAGGGCGAGGCAGGCCGCGTCGATGGCGACGAGCCGCGGCACGCTGGACAGATCGCAGTTGAAGCGGCGGGCGTTGTAGAGCTGCGGGATGAGGCAGGTATCGGCCAGCGTGGGGCGGTCGCCGAACGCGAAGCGGCCGGCCGCGGGCGGCAGCAGCTTCTCGCAGGCCTCGAGACCTTCCTTGATCCAATGCCGGTACCAGGCGTCGGCGGCGGCCTGGTCCTGCTGCAGCGGGCCCTTGAGATAGTTGAGAATGCGCAGGTTGTTGACCGGGTGGATGTCGCAGGCGATGGCCAGCGCGAAGGCGCGGATTTTGGCGCGGGCTGCGGCATCGCCCGGGAGCAGCGGCGGCTCGGGGTAGATCTCCTCCAGATACTCGATGATGGCGAGCGACTGCGTGATGACGCGGCCGTCATGCTGCAGCGTCGGCACCATCGCCTGCGGGTTGAGCGCGCGGTAGGCGGGCTGGGTGTGCTGGCCGCCATCCTTGATGAGATGCACGAACGCCGTCTCGTGCGCGAGGCCCTTGAGATTGAGCGCGATGCGGCAGCGATAGGCTGCTGACGAACGATAGTAGCTATAAAGCTTCAGCACCGCGCGATGTCCCCCGGCTGCGGGCCACCCGTTGGGCCGCAGCGCGCATAGTCTCGGCCTGGCGCATCAGCTTGGTCAAGATGCGGTCCAGAGCCTTGCGCTCTGCCTCGGACAGCGCGCCGAGGAGCCCCGCCTCCCAGTCCAGCGCCAGCGCCGCAATCTGGCGGAAAACGAGGCGCCCGCGCCGGGTCAGCGCGAGCCGCACCTGCCGCCGGTCGGCGCTGACGACGGCGCGCTGGGTGAGGCCGCGCGCCTCCAGCCGCTGCAGGGCGCGCGTGACCTTGGGTTTGTCCATGCTGGAACGCTCGGCCAGCTCGCCGGCATTGAGCGGACCGAAGCGGCCGAGGTTGGCAAGCACGCGCCATTCCGGGATCGAGAGGCCGAATTCCCTGGTGTAGACCTCCGACAGCGCCCGGCTGATGGTGTGGGCGGCCACCGCGAGGCGATAGGGCGCGAACGCCTCCAGCATCAGCGCCGGCTCGGCTTGGGAAACGTCGTCCATGGGAGGCTCGATTCCAGTTGATTTCGTTTCAAACGAAATTATCATGATGCTCGAGGCTTGTCATCCCGGCCAAGGGCGTCAGCCCGCGAGCCGGGACCCAAGGCAAGCGCGCGACACGCGACACGCGACACGTGGCTCTGGGTCCCGGCTACGCGCCGCGCGCGTTCCGGGATGACAGGAACATCATGGAGGAGCTGACATGGCAGACGGCAGCAAGACCGCTCCGGGCGGCAAGACCGAGACCGACGGCCAGCGCGGGCAATGGACCCAGGCCACGCCCGCCGGCTACATGCCGGGCTTCGGCAACGACTTCGAGACCGAGGCGCTGCCCGGTGCGCTGCCCGTCGGGCAGAACTCGCCGCAGCGCACCGCCTACGGCCTCTATGCCGAGCAGCTCTCGGGCTCGCCCTTCACCGCGCCCAGGGGCACCAACGAGCGCTCCTGGCTCTACCGCATCCGCCCCTCCGTGCAGCACGCGCAGAAATTCAGCAAGACCGCGCTGCCGCACTGGAAGACGGCGCCGGCGACGGGCGAGCACGATCGCCCGATCGGGCAGCTGCGCTGGAGCCCGCTGCCGATCCCCGGCGAGAAGCTGACGTTTCTCACGGGCATGCGCACCATGACCACTTCGGGCGACGTCAACACCCAGGCCGGCATGGCCGCGCATGTCTATCTCGTCACGCAGTCGATGGAGAGCGACTACTTCTACAATGCCGACGGCGAATTCCTGATCGTGCCGCAGCAGGGGCGCTTGCGCTTCTTCACCGAGTTCGGGCGCATCGACGTGGAGCCCGGCGAAATCTGCGTCATCCCCCGCGGCGTCAAGTTCAAGGTGGAGCTCATGGATGGACCGGCGCGCGGCTATGTGTGCGAGAACTATGGCGCCAAGTTCACGCTGCCCGACCGGGGGCCCATCGGCGCCAACTGCCTCGCCAACGCGCGCGACTTCAAGACGCCGATGGCGGCGTTCGAGGACAGGGAGGAGACGTCACGCCTGACCGTCAAGTGGTGCGGCACCTTCAATGTCGCCGAGATCGGCCATTCACCGCTCGACGTGGTGGCCTGGCACGGCAACTATGCGCCCTACAAGTACGATCTGCGCCACTTCGCGCCGGTGGGCGCCATCGCCTTCGACCATCCCGATCCATCGATCTTCACCGTGCTCACCGCCCCGTCCGAGACGGCCGGCACCGCCAACGTCGATTTCGTCATCTTCCCGGAGCGCTGGGCGGTGGCCGAGCACACGTTCCGGCCGCCCTGGTACCACATGAACATCATGTCGGAGTTCATGGGGCTGATCTATGGCGTCTACGACGCCAAGCCCGAAGGCTTCCTGCCCGGCGGCATCAGCCTGCACAACTGCATGCTGCCGCACGGGCCCGACAAGGCGGCCTACGATCACGCCACCAAGGGCGAGCTGAAGCCGGTGAAGCTCACCAACACGCTGGCCTTCATGTTCGAGACGCGCTTTCCCCAGCACCTCACCAGGTTCGCCGCCGAGCACGAGTCGCTGCAGGAGAACTATGCGGACTGCTGGACGCCGCTCGAGAAGACCTTCACAGGAGAGACGTGATGCCGGCCGGCCAAAGCTTCACCCTGTCATTTGCGGAATTCGCCGCAGGCGAATATCGGGGATGCGGGGCATAGACGATCACACGCCGCTCTGCAGCCCCCGGTCCCGGCGCCTCGGCCGGGATGACAGATCGATGTCGGGATGACAGGTGGAAGCTTTGAGCTCAACTGCGCATGCCCACCATGATGCTGTCGCACGCATAGTCGGCGATCTGCCACCAGGGAAGCTGCTCCCTGCGAAACTGGGTGACCGAGTCGAACGCCCGCTTGAAATTCGGGTCCTTGGCCGCAATCGCGCCGAAGTGGTCGTTGCTCGCCTTGTAGCAGGCCTCCAGCACGGGCTGCGGAAAGGACTTGAGGACGGCGCCCGCAGCGACCAGGCGCTTCAGCGCGGCCGGGTTGATGGCGTCATACTTTGCAAGCAGCCAGGAGTTGGCGGAATCGCATGCGCGCGCGACAATGGCTCGATAGGACTTGGGTAGTGCATTCCACCGCTCGAGATTGACGATCAGATGCACCATGCCGCCGCTTTCCCACCAGCAGGGATGGTAGTTGTATTTCGCCAGCTTGGCGATGCCGAGCCTCTCGTCGTCATGGGGACAGATGAACTCAGCGGCGTCGATGGTGCCGTTCTCCAGGGCCGCATAGACATCGGCATGGCCGAGGTAATAGGCCAGGGCTCCGACCCGCTCGAAGATGGGCCCGCCCAGCGTGCCGACACGGATCCTCAGGCCCTTGAGATCCTCGACCGTGTTGATCTCCTTCTTGGACCATGCGCCCATCTGCGCCCCGGTGCTGCCCGCCGGCATGCCGAAGGCGTTGAACTTCTTCAGGGCCGTATTGACGATCTCCTTGCCGCCGCCGAAGGTCCACCAGGAGAGCTGGTGCCGGGCATTGAGGCCGAACGGCAGGCCGCAACCGACAGCGAGCACAGGGTCCTTGTGGAGGTAGAGGTACAGCGGCGTGAAAGCGCAATCGACGGACCCGCTGGTGACGGCTTCGAGCGCTTGCCGGCTGGGCGTCAGCTCTCCTGCCGCGTAAACCTCGATCTGGAATTTGTTGTCGGTGGCCTCGGCGATGTAACGGCCCAGGGTTTGTGCGGTGCCAAAGATGGCATCGATCGACTTCGGGTAGCTGGAGGTCATGCGCCACTTAATCTCAGGCGCCGACTGGGCAATGGCTGGCGCAGCTACGGCTGGGCCGGCAAGGGCCATGGCTGCACCCGTGCGGAGAAACGCTCTGCGCTTCACGACATTCCCTCCAGCCCCATGCTCCCGGCTAGCTTAATCGACATGGCGACATCATGAAACTCGCAACTCTCAAGGATGGTAGCCGGGATGGCGCGCTGGCCATTGTGTCACGTGATCTGACCAGGGCGATCCTGGCCGAAACGGCAATCCCCGGCCTGAAAACGCTGCAGCACCTGATGGACCATTGGCAGACCGTGCAACCCAGGGTGGCCGGGGTCTATGCCGATCTCAACGGGTACGTTGGGGGCGGGCCTCCGGTTTCCATGGCCGTAAGGGATTTCAAGGCCCGTGATTGCACTGCACCATTGCCGCGGGCCTATCAATGGGCGGATGGCTCGGCCTACGTCAACCACGTGGAGCTGGTGCGCCGTGCCCGCGGGGCGGAGATGCCGGCGAGCTTCTGGACCGAGCCCTTGATGTACCAGGGGGGCTCCGACGCGTTGCTTGGGCCCTGCGACCCGATCGAGCTCGCCGACGAGGCCTGGGGCATCGACCTGGAAGGCGAGGTGGCCGTCATCACCGGCGATGTGCCGATGGGCGCAAGCGCCGAGGAGGCGGGACAGCACATCCGCCTGCTCATGCTGGTGAACGATGTTTCGCTGCGCCATCTCATCCCGGCAGAGCTGGCCAAGGGCTTCGGCTTCTTTCACGGCAAGCCGTCGACGGCCTTCTCGGCCGTGGCCGTGACGCCGGACGAGCTGGGGCCGGCGTGGCATGACGGCCGGGTGCATCTGCCGCTGCGGGCGGAGGTGAACGGCAAGCTGCTCGGCAAGCCCAACGCCGGCGTCGACATGACGTTCTCGTTCCCGCAGCTCATTGCCCATGCCGCCAGGACGCGGCGGCTAGCGGCCGGCTCCATCGTCGGCTCGGGCACGGTCTCCAACAAGGGCGAGGACGGACCGGGCAGGCCGGTGGAGCAGGGCGGCGCCGGCTATACCTGCCTGGCCGAGGTGCGCACGGTTGAAACGATCCTGGAGGGCAGCCCCAAGACGCCATTCCTGAAGTTCGGCGACAGGGTGCGGCTGGAAATGCTGGACGCGGCCGGCCGCTCGATCTTCGGCGCCATCGAGCAGGAGGTCGTGCGCTATGCAAGGTGAGGGACGCAGCGCGTCATCCCGGACGTCGCGCGACGATCCGGGACTTAGGAGCGAAGCGCGCAGCGCTTAGCCCTGGGTTCCGGATACTGCGCTCTTGCGCGATTCCGGGATGACAGCCAGAGAGGAAACGCCGACATGACCAAGACCTTCGCCTCCACGGGCGATCTGGAAGAGAAGAAGATCACCTTCAAGGAAATCGGTCCGGAGCTCTATGCCTTCACGGCCGAGGGCGATCCCAACAGCGGCATCATCGTCGGCGACGACGGCGTCATCGTCGTCGACGCGCAGGCAACGCCGGTGCTGGCGGGCAAGGTGGTCGAGCGGGTCGCCAAGATCACCGACAAGCCGATCAAGTATGTGGTGCTCTCGCACTACCACGCCGTGCGCGTGCTCGGCGCCTCCGCCTACCACGCCCAGGAGATCATTGCCTCCGAGGCCTGCCGGGCCATGATCGCCGAGCGCGGGCAGGAGGATTGGGATTCCGAATACGGACGCTTCCCGCGCCTGTTCCGGGCGGCAGAAAGCGTGCCGGGGCTGACGTGGCCCACCGTCACCTTCAAGCAGCGCATGACGCTCTATCTCGGCAAGCGCCGCGTGGAGCTGATGCACCTGGGCCGGGCGCATACCGCGGGCGATATCGTTGTCTACGTGCCCGATGCCAACGTCGTGTTCTCCGGCGACATCGTCGAGTACAAGTCGGCCTGCTATTGCGGCGATGCGCATTTTTCAGACTGGCCCGAGACGCTCGATGCGCTGGCGGCCTTCGGCAGCGACGCGCTGGTGCCGGGGCGCGGTGAAGCGCTGATCGGGCAGGATACGGTGCGGGAGGGCATCGCGCTGACGCGCCAGTTCCTCGGCGATCTCTACCGGCCGGTGGCCCGCGGCGTGGCGCGCGGCGCCTCGCTCAAGGAGTGCTTCGACGAGACCACGGCGGCCATGCGGCCCAAGTACAGCGCGTGGCCGATTTTCGAGCATTGCCAGCCGTTCAACGTCTCGCGCGCCTATGACGAGGCCCAGGGCATCGACACGCCGCGCATCTGGACCGCGGAGCGCGACCGCGCCATGTGGGCGGCGCTGCAGGGGTGAAAGGGCCGATCAAGCGGTAGGCAACGAGCATGGCAGACGACAAGAAAAGCAGCGAGAGCAGCGGGCGCATCCTCTATCAATCGGAAATCTTCCAGGACGGCCCGCGGCACTCCGCCAGTGCCGGCACCAGCCCTGAGGCCGGAGCCAACCTAAGCAGCAGCATCGGCGCCGAGCAGGACCTGGAGGCCTTTAGCGGCGGCGGCATCCCGCAGCGGCGCCAGCGGCCCGCCAAGACCTATCGCGAGCCGGCGCGCGAGGTCCCCGTCTTCGCCGAAACGGACGTGCTGGTCGTCGGCGGCGGCCCGGCCGGCACGGCGGCGGCGGTTTCTGCCGCGCGCCTCGGCGCCGACGTGCTGCTGGTGGAGCGCTACAATCACCTGGGCGGCCTTTCGACAGGCGGCCTCGTCATCTGGATCGACCGCATGTCGGACTGGGCCGGCCGGCTGATCATCCGCGGCTTTGCCGGCGACATCATGGACCGCCTTCCCAAGGATGCCGTGCAGGGGCCCCGGCCATCCGAATGGGGCTCCAGGGATGCCGCCACGGCCGCCTACTGGGCGCAGCGCACGGCCGCGTTCCACGGCATCGTGACGTGGTCGCCCACCGTCGATCCGGAGGCGCTCAAGACGGTGTCCCTGCAGATGGTGAGCGAGGCCAAGGTGCGGCTGCTGCTGCATGCCTGGGCCGCCGCGCCGATTCTCGACGGCACTGTCGTCAAGGGCGCCGTCTTCGAGAGCAAGGAGGGGCGGCAGGCTATCCTCGCCAAGGTGGTGATCGATACCACCGGCGACGCCGATCTCATCGCGCGCACGCAGGCGTCGCTGGAGTCCGACATCGACGCAGGCGACATCCACCATTGCATCAACACGGCCTTCCTGCTGGGCGGGGTGGACATGGAGCGCTGGCTGGCCTTCCGTCGCGACGACCCGAAGGGCTTCGCCGAGTTCATGGTGCAGGGGCGGCAGCGGCTCAAAATCTTCGAGAAGCCGTTCGTGTCCTGGCGCAATGACGTCGCCCTGTTCATGGGCCCGCGCCTGGCCGGCTACAGCGCCGTGGACGTGGAGGATTTGACGGCGGTGGAGGTGCGCTCGCGTCATCTCGCCGTCGGTCATCTGGAGGTCTACCGGGCGCTCGCGCCCGGCTTTGCCGATGCGTTCCTGATGCTGGGCGCGCCGCAGATCGGCGTGCGCCACAGCCGCCGCCTCAGCGGCGTGCGCAAGGTCACGCGCCAGCAGTGGGACAGCGGCCGGGTCTGGGAGGACGAGATCGGCGTGTCGACGTCGCTGGCGCCGAAGTTCGCCAACATCTCGGTGCCGTACGGTGCCTTGCTCCCGGCGGAGCTCGACGGCATCCTCGGTGCCGGCCGGCATGTGGCGTGCGATGCCAGCTCGCACACCTTCCTGCGCGAAATTCCGCAGTGCTGGCTGACGGGGCAGGCCGCCGGCGTCGCCGCAGCCCTGGCCGCCGGGCAGGGCTGCCGGCCCCGAGACCTCGACGCAGCCGCGATCCAGCGGGCGTTGCTGCGCCAGGGCGCCTACTTGTCTCCTGCGATCGAGCAGGCGCTGCGCCCCGCCTCGGCCGCGGAATAGGGCACCGGCTCGCCATGACCGACATCCGGCATCTGTCGTTTGCCCACACCCGGTCGCCGGACCAGGATCGCGCCCAGCCGGCGCATCATCCGATCGTCATCGTCGGCGCCGGGCCGGTGGGGCTCGTCGCCGCGCTCGATCTGGCGCGCAAGGGCCATCGCAGCATCGTCATCGACGCCAAGAGCAACCTGTCCGAGGGCAGCCGCGCGATCTGCTGGGCCAAGCGCTCGCTCGAGATCATGGACCGGCTGGGGCTGGGGCAGGCCCTGGTGGACAGGGGCGTGACGTGGAAGACCGGCCGGGTCTTCTTCGACGAGAAGCAGGTGTTCGCCTTCGACCTGCTGCCCGAGGCGGAGCATCGCCGCCCGGCCTTCGTCAACCTGCAGCAGTACTATTTCGAGCACGCCTGCATCGAGGCTGCGGCCAGGACGGGTGCCATCGAGGTGCGCTGGCAGGAGGCGGTGCGGGGGCTCGAGATCGCCAGCGACGGCGTGCTCCTGACCATCGCCACGCCTGACGGCGCCTATCGGGTGCTCGCCGACTGGGTGATCGCCGCGGACGGGGCGCGCTCCACCATGCGCCGGCTGCTGGGCCTCGCCTTCGAGGGCCGCGTGTTCCAGGACCAGTTCCTGATCTGCGACATCAAGATGAAGATGGACCGGCCGGCGGAGCGCTGGTTCTGGTTCGACCCGCCCTTCAACCGCGGCCGCTCGGCACTGCTGCACAAGCAGGCCGATGATGTGTGGCGGCTCGACTTCCAGGTGGGCGATCAGGCCGACCGCGACGAGGAGACAAGACCCGAGAACGTGGCCAAGCGCGTGCGTGCGATGCTGGGCGAGGACGTGGCGTTCAGCTTCGAGTGGATCAGCCTCTATCGCTTCCAGTCGCGACGGTTGCAGCAGTTTCGCCACGGCCGCGTGCTGTTTGCCGGCGACGCCGCGCACCAGATGTCGCCGTTCGGGGCGCGCGGGGGCAACAGCGGCGTGCAGGATGCCGACAACCTGGCCTGGAAGCTCGACCTCGTGTTGCGCGGCCTGGCGCCCGCGGCCCTGCTCGACAGCTACCACGCCGAGCGGGCGCAGGCGGCAGATGAAAATCTGCTGCACACCACGCGGTCGACGGACTTCATCGCGCCCAAGAGCATGATCAGCCGGGTGTTTCGCGATGGCGCCCTGGCGCTGGCCGAGACCGAGCCGTTCGCGCGCCGGCTCGTCAATTCGGGGAGGCTTTCCACGGCCACCTGCTACGCCGGCTCGATCCTCAACACCGCCGACGACTTTTCCCTGGGCGAGGCTCCGGCGGTTTGCCCCGGCGCAGCAGCCCTCGATGCGCCGCTGGAGGCGGGTGGCTGGCTCCTCGATCGGCTGGGCGACGGCTTCACCGGGGTCTGGTTCAGCCGCGACGGGGCGGTTCCCCGGCTGGTCGCGGAGGGCTGCGCCGCCCTGGGGCGGCAGCCCCTGCCTGTTAACCAAATGGTTGTTGTTTCACGTGAAACAGCGTGCGCCAGATACGGGGCCGAGGCCCAGCCGGCGTTCTATCTGCTGCGTCCCGACCAGCACGTGGCGGGGCGCTGGCGCACCTTCTCCGCCGCAGCGGTGCAGCATTGCCTGGCCCGTGCCACGGCGCATGCGAGGATCCCACCATGGGCTTGAAGCGCGATGCCACCGTCAGCGATGCCGACGCGCTGTACGCGGCGATCCTCGAGGCGCACGCCGGCCTGTCGCAGGATGACAGCACGGCACTCAACGCGCGGCTGGTGCTGCTGCTGGCCAACCACATCGGCGATGCCCGGGTGCTGCAGGACGCCATTGCGACGGCACGCGCCTCGCTGGCGAAGCGGGGATAGGCGCTCTTTCGCTTGGCTCCATCCGCTCGCACCCTCCGGTTCATTCCGCCGGCAGGGGCCGCTCGGTCGGCACCCGCTTGCCGGGGAGCTTGAGCCCCGCCAGCCAGCGGCAGAGCACGTAGAACGCCGGCGTGAAGATCAGGCCGAACACGGTGACGCCGATCATGCCCGCAAACACCGCCGTGCCCAGCGCCTGGCGCAGCTCGGCACCCGCGCCCACCGCCCACACCAAGGGCACCACGCCCAGAATGAAGGCCAGCGACGTCATGACGATGGGGCGCAGCCTGAGCCGCGCCGCCTCTGCCGCCGCCGTCCAGCGATCGCGACCCTGGTCCTCGAGCTGCCTGGCGAACTCCACGATCAGGATCGCGTTCTTCGCCGCCAGGCCGATCAGCACGATGAAGCCGACCTGGGTCAGGATGTTGTTGTCCTGCCCGCGCAGGATGACGCCGGTGATGGCCGCGATGAGACACATGGGCACGATCAGGATCACCGCCAGCGGCAGGGTCAGGCTCTCGTACTGGGCGGCGAGCACGAGGAACACGAACACCACCGCCAGCATGAAGGCGAAGATCGCCGTGCTGCCGGCCTTGATCTGCTGGTAGGCCAGCGTGGTCCATTCGTAGCCGAGGCCCTCGGGCAGGGTCTCGGCGGCGAGCTTCTCCATCGCCTCGATCACCTGGCCCTGCGACGTGCCGGGCGCCGCCGTGGCGTCGAGCTCGGCCGCCGGATAGAGGTTGTGGCGCGGCACGCGATAGGGGCCTGACGTATCGCGCACGGTGGTGAAGGAGCCGAGCGGCACCGTATCGCCGCGGCTGTTGCGCACGCGGATCTTGAGCACGTCCTTGCTGTCGAGCCGATAGGCCGCGTCCGCCTGCGCGGTGACGCGGAAGGTGCGGCCCAGCAGGTTGAAGTCGTTGACGTAGGTGGAGCCCAGATAGGTTTGCAGCGCGCCGAACACGTCGGACACGTTGACGCCCAGCATCTGCGCCTTGGTGCGGTCGATGTCGAGGTAGAGCTGCGGCGTCGAGGTCTCGAACAGGGAGAACACCTGCGTCAAGCCGGGCGTCTTGGCAGCGGCGCCCATCATGGCGTAGGTGGCGCCCTGAAGCTCGCGCGCCCCGCGTCCGGCCCGGTCCTGGATCATCATGCGCACGCCGCCCGCATTGCCGATGCCGGGAACCGGCGGCGGTTGCACCACCAGCACCAGCGCTTCCTGGATGCCGGAAAGCCGCTGGAACAAGGCGCCCTGGATGGCTGCGGCCGATTTAGTGGGATCGCCCGCGCGCTGCTCGAACGGCTCGAGCACGATGAACACCGCGCCTGCGTTCGGCGCATTCGTGAACGTGGCGCCGGAGAACCCGACAATGTTCACGGCATGCGCGACGCCGGGGGTCTGCAGGGCGATGTCGACGACGCGCCGATTGACCTCGTCGGTACGCGCGAGCGCGGCGCCGGCGGGAAGCTGCGTCACGCCGATGAGATAGCCCGCGTCCTGCTGGGGTATGAACCCCACCGGCGTCCGGCGAAACTCGTTCAGGCCGAAAACCAGCACGGCCGCATAGGCCAGCAGCATGATGAACGCCACCCGCACCGTGCGTCCGGCCAGCCAGCCATAGCCCGCCGCCAGCTTGTCGAAGCCGGTGTTGAAGATGCGAAAGCCGGCATGCAGCGGCTGCACCCATTTGCTCGCCGGCCGATGGTTGCCGGCATGCGGCTTCAGCAGCAGCGCACACATCGCCGGCGACAGGGTCAGCGAGACGATGAGGGAGATGATGGTGGCGCCGGCGATCGTCAGCGCGAACTGGCGATAGAACTGGCCCGAGATGCCGGTGATGAAGGCCGAGGGCACGAACACGGCAGTGAGCACGAGCGCAATGGCAATCAGCGCCAGGCCGACCTCGTCCATGCTCTTCCTGGCGGCGTCACGCGGCGACAGGCCGGCGGCGATATTGCGCTCAACGTTCTCGACCACCACGATGGCATCGTCGACGACGATGCCGATCGCCAGCACGAGGCCGAACAGGGACAGGTTGTTCAGCGTGAAGCCGAACATCGCCATCACGAAAAAGGTGCCGATCAGGGATACGGGGATGGCGACCAGGGGAATGACGGCCGCGCGCCAGGTCTGCAGGAACAGGATCACCACCAGCACAACGAGGATCACGGCCTCGCCGATGGTCCGGGTGACGGCATTCACCGACTGCTGGATGAACTGGGTAGGATTGTAGATGACGGTGTACTTGAGACCCGCCGGAAAGCTCTTGGCGAGCTGGTCCATGGTGGCCTGCACCGACTTCGCCGCCGCCAGGGCGTTCGAGCCCGGCCGTTGGAAGATGCCGATGCCGATGGCGGGGTCGCGATCGAGATAGGAGTTGGTGGTGTAGTCGAGCGCGGCCAGATCGACCTTGGCCACATCCTTGATGCGCACCACGGCGCTTTCGGTCTGCTTGACGACGATGTTGCCGAACTCGCCGGGATCGGCGAGACGCCCCAGCGTCTGCACGGCGATCTGGAATGCGCCGGGCTGCGCCACGGGCGGCTGATTGAGCACGCCGGAGGCCACCTGCACGTTCTGCGCCTGCAGCGCGGCGATGACATCGCCGGCCGTCAGCCCCAGCGATTGCAGGCGATCGGGGTCGAGCCAGACTCGCATGGAGTAGTCACGGCTGCCGAACACGGTGATCGAGCCGACCCCCTCGATGCGGCTCAGCACGTCCGTCACCTGCACGTTGGCGTAGTTGGAGATGAACAGCGTGTCGCGCGACTTGTCCGGCGAATAGAGGTGCACGACCATCATCAGGTCGGGCGAGGCCTTCGCGACCGTGACGCCGATGTTGCGCACGTCGGCGGGCAGGCGCGGCTGCGCGATGGCGACCCGGTTCTGCACCTGCACCTGCGCGATATCGAGATTGGTGCCGAGATCGAACGTGACGGAAATCGAGAAGCGGCCGTCTCCCGTCGAGTTCGAGGAGATGTAGAGCATCCTCTCGACGCCGTTGATCTGCTGCTCGATCGGCGCAACCACCGTGGCGGCGACCACCTCGGCGCTGGCGCCGGGATACTGGCCGGTGACGTTGATCACGGGCGGCGCGATCTCGGGGTACTGCGCGACCGGCAGGCGCCCGAAGGCGACGGCGCCCAGGACGATGAACACGATGGAGACGACGGCCGCAAAGATCGGCCGGTCGATGAAAACGTGCGAGATGCGCATGTGGCTGCCTGCCGGTTCAGTTGGCCAGGTCGTTGGATGGCGCCTGCGCGCCCTTCGGTGAAGCAGCCGCCGTCGACAGCAGCGGCGTCACCTTCGCGCCGGGACGCACGCGCATCAGGCCGTTCACCACCACACGGTCGTTCGCATCGAGCCCGGAGGCCACGACCCGCAGGCCTTCGATCACGGACCCCAGCGTGACGTACTTGGCGCGGGCGATGTTCTGATCGTCCACCACGAGCACGAACTTGCGCACCTGCTCGGTGCCGATCGCGACATCGGGGACGAGCAGCGCCTCGCCGGGTGGCCCGGACGCGACCTGGATGCGGCCGAACATGCCCGGGGTGAATGTGCCGTCCGCGTTGGCGAACTCGGCGCGTCCACGAATCGTGCCGGACGAGCGGTCGATGGCATTGTCGACGAAATCCATCCTGCCCTGGTGCGCGAACGCCCGTTCGTCGAGCAGCCTGAGCTGCACGGGCACGTTGGCATCGCGGCTGGCCGGATCCGGCCCGCCCTTGGCGGTGCGCAGGTAGCGCAGATACGACGTCTCATCCATCGTGAACTCGAAGCGGATGGGATCGATCGACTGGATGGTCGCCAGCAAGGTCGTGGTTCCTGCGGTCCCGCCCATCACGAGGTTGCCCGGCGACACGCGACGGTCGCCGATGCGCCCCGACGCGGTGGCACGCAGCTCGGTGAATTCCAGATCGAGCGCCGCCTGCCGCACCGCCGCCTCCTGCGCCACGACGTTGGCTTCGGCGACACGCATGGCCTGCGTGCGCTGCTCGAAGGTCTGGCGGCTGATCACGTTGCCGCCAACCAGGCCCTCGGCGCGCGCCAGATCGGATTCGGCGAACGCCAGATTGGCCTTGGCCTGGGTGAGGCTGGCCCGGGCCTGATCGAGCGCATTCTGGAACGGCCGGCGGTCGATGGTGAACAGCAGGTCGCCCTTCTTCACCAGTTGGCCATCCTGGAAGTGCACCTTCTCCAGATAGCCTGACACGCGCGCACGGACCTCGACCGCATCCACCGCGACGAACCGACCGACGTACTCGTCCTGGTCGGTGATCGTCTTGGTGACCGGCCGTGCCACCGTCACCTGCGGCGGCGGCGGGGTTTTGGCTTGGGATTCGCTGCGCTCGCAGGCGGCGAGGGCAAGACCTAGACCAGGCAGGAGCAAAACGGCCGCGATGCGGCCGAGGGTATGGACAGACGACATGAAACCCCTGTGAGAAGAGCCCTACGAGGCGCTGCTGTGTGCACTGCAGCAATATGGGGCCGGGTGGACGGTACGAGCAGGCGCGCTCGCGGTTTTGTGATGTGCCGCATCTGCCGGCAAACATTTGATTTGCGGGCAGATCTCGCCAGTGCGCCCTTCCTGTCGCACTGGTCTTTAGGCGAATGTGCCCAAGTGCCGGGCGACAATCAAGCGGCAGCGGTGGTCTTGGCATCCTTCGCGTCTGCCGTCCGATCCCGCGCCAGCGCCGTTGCCGCCACGTGATCGACCTTGCCGCTGCCCAGCAGCGGCAGCCTCTTCACCAGCATGATCTCGGTCGGCACCATCAGCTCGGGCGCACCCTTGGCTCTGGCATGGCGCGAGAGCATCTCGCGCGTCACCGAGGCGTCCGTGATCAGCAGCACGGTGTGCTCGCCCTTGCGCGCGTCCGGCACCGCCACCACCGTCAGGTCCTGGCCCGGCACGGCCTCCGCCACCAGAGCCTCGACCGCCGCCAGCGAGATCATCTCGCCGGCAATCTTGGCAAAGCGCTTCACGCGACCCTGGATCTTGATGAAGCCCTGATCGTCGATGCTCACGATGTCGCCGGTATCATGCCAGCCATCGGGCGGGGGCTCGAGCACGCCGGGGTTCTCCGGCCGATAGTAGCCGAGCATCACGTTGGGGCCTTTGACGATCAGCCGGCCGCCCTCTGGCACGCCGGCCACCGGCTCCAGGCGCGCTTGCATCAGGGGCGACAGGCGCCCCACGGTGCCCGGCCGGTTGGCAATCGGCGTGTTCATGGCCAGCACCGGCGAGGTCTCCGTCACGCCATAGCCCTCCAGAATGCGCACGCCGAACTTGTCCATGTAGGCCGCGCGCACGTCCTCCTTCACGGCCTCCGCGCCCGCCACCACGAAGCGCACGCTGCGCAGGTCGTACGGGTGTGCGGCGCGCGCATAGCCGGCCAGGAACATGTTGGTGCCGAACATGATGGTGGCACCGGTGTCGTAGATGAGCTCGGGCACGATGCGGTAGTGCACGGGCGAGGGATAGAGGAATACGGGCACGCCGCCCACCAGCGGCATGATGAGCCCGCCCGTCAGCCCGAACGAATGGAACACCGGCAATGCGTTGAACACCAGGTCCTGGCCGCTGGCGTCGATCCGCGCCAGGCATTGGGCGCAGTTGGCGAGCACGTTGCGATGGGAGAGCACCACCGCCTTGGGCACGCCCTCCGCGCCCGATGTGAAGAGAATGACGCCGGGATCGTTGGCCTGGCGCGGCACCCGGGCCTTCGTTCCGGCCAGCAGCCCGCGCATCTTGTCCCACCAGCCGACGCCGAACCGGACGTCCTCCAGATAGACGATGCGCACCGATGGCTCGAGATGGCCGATAAGCGCCTGGAAGCGTCCGCGCTCGACGAACGTGCGCGAGGTCAGGATCACCGATACGTCGGCGGCGCGGCACGCGGCGGTGATGTTGGGGGCGCCCGCCGTGAAGTTGATCATCGCCGGCACACGGCCGATGGTCTGCAGGGCGAAGAAGGTGACGGCCACGCCCACCGAGTTCGGCAGCATCACGCCCACGGCCTTGCCCGGTGCCGCATAGGACGCGAGCTTCGGGCCCAGCACCTGGGCCGCCAGGATGAGCTTGCGATAGCTGAGCTCGGCCCCCAGCGGGTCGGTGACCGCGGGCCGGCCGGTGTCGCGCGTTGCCCGGGCGAAGCTGAGCGCCTGGAACAGGGTGCGGTCGATCGGCGCGGTCGCAACCGCGGTCTCCACCATGATGTCCTGCAGGGCAAGGCCGGCCGCCTGCCGCCGCCGCTTGCCCTTGAGTTGCGGATCGAGAGCCAGGCGGCGCGGCGGCAGGAAGGTCACGGTGAATTTGGGGAACAGCGCCTTCCTGATCTGCGTGGGCTTGAGATAGCTGAAGGGCGAGCGCTCTGGGCCGTCGATGCGCACCGGCACGATGGCGGCGTCGGCCTTGTCGGCGATCATGGCAGCGCCGTCGTACACCTTCATCAGGCCGCCGGTGACGGTGATGCGTCCCTCCGGGAAAATGACGACCGCCTCGCCGGCCTTGACCGCGTTGACGACCGTGCGCGCCGCCAGCGGCCGGGTCGGCTCCAGCAGATAGGCGTGGATGGCCTTGAGAAACGGCTTCACCCACCAGGCCGCGGCGATCTGCGAGTTGACCGCAAACGACGCCTCCTTGGGCAGGATGGTATGCAGCAGCGGGCCGTCGAGCAGGCTGACGTGGTTGGGCGCGATGACGACGCGCCCGTCCGCCGCGTCAAGAGTCTCCAGGCCCCTCACGTCGAGGTGAAAAAAAAAGCCCAAGATGGTGCGGCCGAGCCCGCGCATCACGTCCGAGCCCCAGGCGCGCACCACATAGCCCACGGCGGCGATGCTGAGCACGCCGAGGGCCGCAAAGATCGCGCCCACGCCGACGCCGGCGGCCTGCAGGCCGGCGACGATGGCGCCGCCCGCCACCATGTAGGCCGCATTCATCACGTTGACGGCGGCGATCACCCGCGCGCGCCGCTCCGGCGGCGACCAGGCCTGCACGGCCGCGAACGCGGGCACGATGAAGAGGCCGCCGGCGATCGCGAGCCCCATCAGGGCTGCGATCACGCCGAGGCCCGTGCCCGCTCCCAGCACGCCCAGCGGGCGCAGCGGCAGCGGCCCCGGCGCCATGATCGCGGCCAGCCCGCCGAGCATGAGCGCGAACAGGCCCATCAGCACCGCCCCCAGCGGCACCAGCGCCAGGTTGGGCTTGCCGTGGCTCGCCCGCGCCGCCAGCACCGAGCCGGTGGCGATGCCGATCACGAACGTGGTGAGGCCCAGCGTCACCACGCCCTCGGTGCCGCCGATGTGGTCCTTGACCAAGGCGGGCAGCAGCGACAGCGCCACGGAGCCGACCAGCCAGAACCAGGACACGATATGCGCGCCGCCCCACAGCCGCCCGTCGCCCTTGAGCTCGCGCAGCAGCGCGACGGTCGAGGTCCACGGATTGCGCGTGATGGCAAGCTCAGGCGCAGCGGGGCCGGCAGCGGGGATGCTGCGCGCAAACATCCACGACACCACCGCCAGCGCCAGGATGACGGCAACGACGATCTCGGGGCTTTTGGCCTCGGCCACCGCGATGCCGCCGGCAATCGTGCCGATCAGAATGGCGAGGAAGGTGGCGCCCTCCACCAGCGCGTTGCCGGCGGGCAATTCCGCGGTCTGGAGCTTCTCCGGCAGGATGCCGTACTTCACCGGCCCGAACAGCGCGGCCACCATGCCGAACAGCGCGAGCGTCACGAACAGGATCGGCACCGAGTGCAGGTAGAAGCCGACCGCGGCGAGCGCGGCAATCGGGATCTCGGCGAGCTTGATGCGAGAGGCAACATGGGCCTTGTCGAAACGGTCCGCGATCTCCCCGCCGAGCGCGGAGAGGATGAAGAAGGGTGCGATGAAGACGATGCCGGCCAGCGTCACCAGCACGGGGCCGTAGCCGCCGGCGACCGCACCCGCCCCGCCGAGCCCGAACAGGATCAGCATCACCAGCGCGTTCTTCAGGAAGTTGTCGTTGAGGGCCGAGCAGAACTGGCACCAGAACAGGGGCGCGAAACGCCGCGACGTCATCAAGGCTTTGAACATCGGCTTCCTCTGGCACCCTTCGTCTCAGGGCCGTTCCTCTTCCTGGGAACGCGCAACCCCGCGGGCATCCGTCAATTTCGTGGCCTCTTGTAGGCCCAACAGGATGATGGGCCATTAATGCGCATCATTTCAGGCATGGCTGCTGCCCGCAATCGCCCGGGCGAGCAACGGGGACCCGCTGGGCTTGCAGCGTGAACTGGATCGGCCGCAAGCGATGCTCGGTGGCCGAGATGCCGGTCGATCTGCACGAAGAGGATCACCGCGTTGCGCACCGCCATGCCGATGGTTTCCCCAGTCGCCGCAGGGGTGCACAACACCCTTGAATCTGGCTGCATACGGGCGCAGATATGCAAGCAGACGCAGGCTGGAAGTGAACATGCATCTCGACGCACCAACCCCTACAACGGCACTCGTCCTCAACGGCGAACGGACCGACACGGGCGCCCGCACGCTGGCGGAGCTGATCGCAGCCCAGGGCTTTGGCGAGAGCGAGGTGGCCACCGCGCTCAATGGCGAGTTCGTGCCCAGGGGTGCGCGGGCCGCGACCCTGCTCAGTGCGGGCGACAGGGTGGAGATCGTGGCGCCCCGGCAGGGCGGCTGATAGGTTCCAGCCATGACTGTGCATGAACTCCAGGCTCCGGTGAAGCCGCTGACCCTCTATGGCAGGGAGGTGGCCTCGCGCCTCATCATCGGCACCGCGCGCTTCCCCTCGCCGCAGGTCATGAGCCAGTCGGTCAAGGCCTCGGGCGCGTCCGTTGTTACGGTCTCCCTGCGCCGCGAGATGGCGCGCGCGGGAGCGGGCCAGCACTTTCTCGGCCTCATCAAGGAGCTGGGTGTCGCCGTGCTGCCCAACACGGCCGGCTGCCGCACGCCCAAGGAGGCCATAACGACCGCGCAGATGGCGCGCGAGCTGTTCGCGACCGACTGGGTCAAGCTCGAGGTGATCGGCAACGACGACACCTTGCAGCCGGATCTCTTCGGTCTCGTCGAGGCGGCGGCGGCCCTCAGCAGGGACGGCTTCAAGGTCTTTCCCTACACCACCGAGGACTTGATTGCGGCCGAGCGCCTGATGGCCGCCGGCTGCGAGGTGCTGATGCCGTGGGGCGCGCCGATCGGCACCGGCCGCGGCCTTGCCAACCGCTATGCGCTGACAGCCCTGCGCGAGTACTTTCCCGGCGTGCCGCTCATCATCGACGCCGGCATCGGTGCGCCCTCGCACGCGGCCGAGGCCATGGAGCTCGGCTACGATGCCGTGATGCTGAACACCGCGGTTGCCACCGCGGTCGATCCCGTGCGCATGGCGCGGGCCTTCGCCAGCGCGATCGAGGCCGGGCGCATGGCCTTCGAGGCGGGATTGATGCAGATGCGCGACATGGCGGCGCCGTCCACGCCGGTGGCCGGCACGCCGTTCTTCGATCTGGACAAATCCCGATGACAGGCCGGCGTGGCGGCCCCGATCTCTTCTACCCCATCGTGCCCGATCTGGCGTGGCTGCAGCGGCTGGTGCCGCTGGGCGTCAAGACCGTCCAGCTTCGCCTCAAGGACGCCGCGGGGGATGTGGTGCTGAGCACGATCGCGGCGAGCCTGGACATCTGCGCGCGCCACGGCTGCCAGCTCATCGTCAACGACTATTGGCGCGAGGCGCTGGCGCTTGGTGCCGACTATGTGCATCTGGGCCAGGAGGATCTGGCTGGCTGCGACGTGGCGGCGCTCAAGGCCAGGGGCGTGCGGCTCGGCATCAGCACGCACAGCACCGACGAACTCGCCATCGCGCTCGCCGTCGAGCCCGACTACGTGGCCTTAGGGCCGGTCTACGAGACTAAGCTCAAGGCCATGCCATGGGCGCCGCAGGGCCTCGCTCGCGTCACCGACTGGAAGCGCCGCATCGGCGCCGTGCCGCTGATCGCCATCGGCGGCCTCACGCCGGAGCGGGCGGATGGCGTGGTGGCGGCCGGCGCCGACAGCCTTGCCGTGATTACCGATTTCTTCACGCATTCGGATCCGGACGCCCGGATCCGCCAATGGCTTGCATGGGCAGCGCATTGCAAAGCTCGAGTTTTCCATTCAATGCGCGCGACTTAGGATCGTTAAACCGCCATGACGGTATTATGACAGCCCGGCCTGCTAAGCTCGCAGATGACAGGGCATGCCGATCGGGACCAAACTGTCCGGCGCCGCAGCCGCTGTTGTTGGGTGCATGACCTACCGGTTCAAGCTTAGCGAGACGGTCGCCGGCGGCGCGAGCCGCATCGGGCTCGAGCAGATCGACATTGCCGAGGCGCGGCTTGCGAGTCGCGAGGACATTCCGGCCGCCATCCATGATGCGCGGCGCTGCCTGAAGCGGCTGCGGGCCTTGCTGCGCCTCATCCGGCCTGCGCTGGCCGCGGCCGCCTACCGGCGCGAGGCCAACCGCATCGCCGCCATCGGCCGGCTGCTGGCGGACGTTCGCGATCAGCACGTCATGCAGCAGACGCTGGCCAAGCTCGAGGCTCGCTTCAAGGCTTTGCCGAAGGGCATGGGGGTGAAGCTCGCCAAGCTGACGGCAAACGGCGCCGGCGCCCGCAGCGCCCGCGCTGGCGGGCAGGAGCGGCGCCAGGCCCTCAAGGACCTCGAGCACGCCCGGGCATTCTTTGCGCGCCTGGAGCGGCGCCCCGTCGCCTTCGATCACCTCGCGGACGGCATCGAGCGGTCCTATCGGCGGGCGCGGCGGGCGTTCCGCGAGGCGTACGCGACCCCGACCGACGAGGCGTTCCACGAATGGCGCAAGACCGTGCAGCAGCACTGGCGCCACATGCAGCTCATCTCGCGGGCCTGGCCGGACGTCTTGAGCGGGCGGGCCGGCGAGGCGAAGGAACTGTCGCGCTTGCTCGGCGACGACCACGACGTGCATGTGCTGCTGGCCTTCGCGGCGGATCGCGGCAAGGCCGTGCTGGCGGCCGATGAGCTCGCGGCGCTGGGCTCCATGGGCCGGACGATCCAGGACGAGCTCAGACGGGTTGCCCAGCCGCGGGGGGCCAGGCTGTTTGCCGAGCCGGCCGCCGATTTGCGCGAGCGCCTGGCGCTCTATTGGTCCGCCGCCTGCGATCTGACGGCCCTGGCGCCGCCCAACGACAACGGCGGAAGGAAGACGCGGGCCAGCCGAAAGGTCGCCGCCACCCGCCGGCCCAGGGCTCAGGCGGCCTCGCGCGGCTCGCCCCCGTCGAGGTCGCGGCGCGCCGGGCAGTAGTTTTCCACTCCGCGTGCCAGCGCGGCCTGGATTGCCGCCTTGGACCCCTCCCCCATGGCCGCATCGAGATCCGCAAGGACGGCCTTCAGGTCCGCCCCCTGCAGGAAAGGCTCCTGGCTGCGCATGATGCGGGGGTGCTCGGTGGGGACGACGTTCTCCCCGATCAGCAGCTCCTCGTAGAGCTTCTCCCCGTCGCGCGTGCCGACGTACTGGATGGCGATATCGCCGTCGGGGTGGGCTTCATCGCGCACCTCCTGTCCCATCAGCCGGATCATGGACCGCGCCAGATCGTCGATCTTGACCGGCTGGCCCATGTCGAGGACGAAGACGTCGCCGCCGGCCGCCATGGCGCCCGCCTGGATGACGAGCCCGGCCGCCTCCGGAATCGACATGAAGTAGCGGACCATTCCGGGATGCGTGACGGTGACGGGTCCGCCGGCCTCGATCTGGCGCCGGAAGCGCTGCACCACAGAGCCCGAGCTGTTCAGCACGTTGCCGAAGCGCACCATGGTGAACACCGTGCGGCCCCTGCTCTCGGCGGCATGCGCCTGCAGGATCATTTCCGCCAGCCGCTTGCTGGCGCCCATGATGCTGGTGGGGCGCACCGCCTTGTCCGTGGAGATCAGAACGAACCGCTCCACCTGGCCGGCGATGGCCGCCTCGGCGAGCGCGGCGGTGCCGAAGGTGTTGTTGCGCAGCCCCGCGACGGGATTGTGCTCCACCAACGGCACGTGCTTGAAGGCGGCCGCGTGGAAGATCGTCTGGATGCCGTTCTGCTCGATGATCGCGCGCATGAGCGGACCGTCGAGGATCGACCCCAGCACCGAGACCACGGTCGGCCGGGTGGCTGTGCCGGCAGCCGCCGGCCCCAGCAGCGTCTCCACCTCCAGATCGATCTCGTAGAGATGGTTCTCGCTCCGCTCCAGCAGGACGAGATGCTTAGGGCCGTTGCGGATGATCTGGCGCACGAGCTCGGAGCCGATGGAGCCGCCGGCGCCGGTGACCATCACCGACTTGTCCTGAATGTTGCGCGCCAGCAGCGCGGCGTTGGGTGGAACGGGATCGCGCCCCAGCAGGTCGTCGGCGTCCACCGGGCGCAAGTCGCTGACCGTCACGCGCCCGGCCGCCACGTCCTCGATGGCCGGCAGCGTGCGCACGCGCACCTTGAACTGCTCGAGCTGCCGCAAGGCCGCCTGTCGCTCGCGCCGTTGCGCCTTGGGCATCGCCAGCAGAACCTCGTCCACCTCGAAGCGCTCGATGAGGTTGCCGACGCGCTCGGGTGCCACCACCCTCAGGCCCGAAACGTATTGCCTGGCCAGCGTCTTGCGCGGGTCCACGAAGGCGATGGGCCGGTAGCCGCCGGTCGCCTCCAGCGCCTCGAGCAGCTGCACGCCGGTAGAGCCCGCGCCGTAGATCAGCACCGTCCTGTCGCGCTCGGGGACGCGGGTGGGGATCTCCACGCCGGCCCGTTTCAGCAGCGACGCCGCAGCCTGGCGGCTCAGCCAGATCAAGGCCGTTGCGAGCACCGGGTACAGGAGAACGACCGTGCGGGGAACGCTGTAAATGCCCGAAAAATACACGAGCAGGCCCCAGTACAGGGCTGAAAGACCGACCGCGGCGGCCATCAGCGTGATGCCGCGCGTGCCCATGAAGCGCGTCACCATGCGGTAGACTTGCATCTGGAAGAAGGTGGCGACGCCGATGAAGGGTGCGGCCGCCAGCACGAGAAACATCGGCCAGTCCAACGGCACAAAGAGCTGGCCGTACCGGAACGACAAGGCCAGCCACAGCGCGATGTTGAGGAGAATGAAATCGTTGACAGCTAGAATCACGCGCTTGGGGTAGCGGTCGAGCTCCACAAGCCAGCGCGCCAGTTGATGCGCCTGCGCCCTAAGCATCGCGTTTCTTTATGACCGTGCCCACGCGGACTCCCCCCACCGTCGACTTGCGCGCATCCCAAATGCGAGCCACGAGCCTTGGCCTGTTCAACCGCGCCCGTTCAACCGCTCAGCCGGGCCCCTGTTCCCCACCCGGCGCGAACCGCACACAGCATAAAATGCGACCCTCGCGCTGTGAACCCCGGACGTCGTACTACTCCAAAGGCGGCTCATGCGACAAACATGTCGTCGCTATTTCGGCGATTCGGCGTACGGATGCCCGCGTGAGACGCCGCCGCTCTGGAGTGACGGCACGGCGGCTCGGGCTATAGACTGCAGTGGCGGTCGAACGGCAGCAGCAGCAACCAAGGCAGGTGCAGTCCATGCGCGTGGCAATGATCGGAGCCGGATATGTCGGCCTCGTGTCGGGGGCCTGCTTTGCCGACTTCGGCCACACCGTCACCTGTGTCGACACCGACGCGGACAAGGTTGCCGCCCTGAAGCGCGGCGAGATGCCGATCTTCGAGCCGGGGCTGGCCGAGCTCGTGGCCAAGAATGTGCGTGAGGATCGGCTGTCCTTCACGACCGACCTGGCCGGCGCGGTCAAGGCGGCGGAGGCGGTGTTCATTGCCGTCGGCACGCCGTCGCGGCGGGGTGACGGCCACGCCGATCTCTCCTACGTGTTTCGGGCCGCGCAGGACATCGCCTCGGTGCTCGACGGCTATAAGGTGATCATCACCAAGTCGACGGTGCCGGTCGGCACCGGCGACGAGGTGGAGCGCATCATCGCCGAGCAGCGTCCGGATGCGGAGTTTGCGGTCGCATCCAACCCCGAGTTTCTGCGCGAGGGCGCCGCCATCGCCGACTTCAAGCATCCGGACCGCATCGTCATCGGCAGCGACGATGCCCGCGCCCGGGTTGTCATCGCCGACATCTACCGGCCCCTGTTCCTCAACCAGGCGCCGATCATGTTCACGGGGCGGCGCACGGCCGAGCTCATCAAGTACGCCGCCAATGCATTTCTGGCGACCAAGATCACCTTCATCAACGAGATTGCCGATCTGTGCGAGCAGGCCGGCGCCAACGTCCAGGAAGTCGCGCGCGGCATCGGTCTCGACAACAGGATCGGCAGCAAGTTTCTCAACGCCGGCCCGGGCTATGGTGGCTCGTGCTTTCCCAAGGACGCCCTGGCGCTGCTGAAGACCGCCCAGGATTTCGGGGCTCCCAGCCGCATCGTCGAGACGGTGGTTTCGGTCAATGAGCAGCGCAAGCGCGCCATGGCGCGCAAGGTCATCGCCGCGTGCGGCGGCAGCATCCGCGGCCACACCATTGCCGTGCTCGGCCTCACCTTCAAGCCCAACACCGACGACATGCGCGAAGCACCCTCCATTGCCCTCATCACGGCGCTGCGCGATGTCGGCGCCAAGGTGCGCGCGTTCGACCCGGAGGGCATGAAGCAGGCCAAGGCCGTGCTCGAGGCGATCGAGTACGCCGACAGCGCCTATGGCTGCATCGAGGGTGCCGACGCGCTGGTGATCGTGACGGAGTGGGAGCCGTTTCGCGCCCTCGATCTCGACCGCGTGCGCTCTCTCATGCGCAAGCCGATCCTCGTCGATCTGCGCAATGTCTACCGCCTGGAGGACATGGAGCGGCGCGGCTTCATCTACGTGAGCGTGGGTCGGCCCACCGTGGGCAAGGCATGACCGCGACCGCCGGCCCGGCCGGTGAGCAACCCTCGCCGGAGACCTACCCGGCGCTCCCGAGCGGCCGCATCGGCGTGCTCATCATCAATCTCGGCACGCCCGACGCCACGGACTACTGGTCCATGCGGCGCTACCTCAAGGAGTTTCTCTCCGACCGGCGGGTGATCGAGGTGCCTCGCCTCAAGTGGTGGCCGATCCTCAACCTCATCATCCTCACCGTGCGGCCGGGCCGAAAGGGCCGGGACTACGACAAGATCTGGAATCGGGCGCGCAACGAAGGCCCGCTCAAGACCATCACCCGCGCGCAAGCCGAGAAGCTCGCCACCACGCTCGCCAACGAGCGCATCGTCGTCGACTGGGCCATGCGCTATGCCAGCCCGGCCATCGCCGCGCGCATCGGCGCCCTCAATGATGAGGGCTGCGATCGCATCCTGCTGGTGCCGCTCTATCCCCAGTATGCCGCGGCCACCACCGCAACGGTGTGCGACCAAGCGTTTCGCGCGCTCATGGCGCTGCGCCGGCAGCCCGCGATCAGGGTGGCGCCACCCTACTACGGCGACCGGGCCTACATCGAGGCGATCGCCGACTCCATTCGCACGCATTTGGCGGCCGGCAAGGTCGAGCCGGAGGCGCTGATCGCGTCGTTTCACGGCATGCCGCAGAAGTACTTCGAGCTGGGCGACCCCTACTACACCCAGTGCCAGGAAACCTCGCGCCTCGTGCGTGAACGGCTCGGCTGGCCGGCCGAACGCTGGCACACGACGTTCCAGTCGCAATTCGGCAGCGACCCTTGGCTGCAGCCCTACACCATCGAAACCGTGGAACGGCTGGCGAAATTGGGCATCCGGCGCCTGGCGATGGTGTCGCCTGGGTTCTCGGCCGACTGCCTGGAGACGCTCGAGGAGCTCGACATGGAGAACCGGGCCAAGTTCCTGGAGCACGGCGGCGAGACGTTCACCTATGTGCCGTGCCTGAACGACGGTCCAGCGGGGATGGGCGTGATCGAGGCGATGGTGCGCCGCGAGCTGGCGGGGTGGCTCTGAGCCGTGGCATGCCTATAGCCACAGTTCCGCTACAAATATTGCATATAATATTACTGCGCGTCGTTTCGCAATTCACCTTCCATATACCTGTCATTTACCAGTAATTCGCAATCGACCTCTAAAACTCGTTACAGATCACACCTAGATCTTAAGCGAGATTAAACCAAGAGAGTCTTGTCATGACCCCCTTCTCCGGTGGCTTTGAAGTCTTCGTGGTGCTGGTCGTCGTGCTGGCGCTGGTGGCCTTGTGGACCACGGTGAAGATGGTGCCGCAAGGCTTCAACTACACGGTGGAGACCTTCGGCCGTTACACGCGCACCCTGGGCCCGGGCCTGCACATCCTGATCCCGGTGATGGAGCGCATCGGCGCCAAGATGAACATGAAGGAGCAGGTGATCGACATTCCCTCGCAGGACATCATCACCAAGGACAACGCCATGGTGACCGTCGATGGCGTCAACTTCTACCAGGTTCTGAACGCCGCCAAGGCCGCCTACGAGGTCGACCAACTGCGCGGCGCCATCGTCAACTTGACCATGACCAACATCCGCACCGTGATGGGCTCCATGGACCTCGACGAGCTGCTCGCCAACCGCGACCAGATCAACGCGCGCCTGCTGCAGGTGGTCGATGCCGCCACCGAGCCCTGGGGCGTCAAGGTCACCCGCATCGAGATCAAGGACATCGCCCCGCCGCGCGACCTGGTCGACAGCATGGCCCGCCAGATGAAGGCGGAGCGCGACAAGCGCGCCCAGATCCTGGAGGCCGAAGGCCACCGGCAGGCCGCCATCCTGCAGGCGGAAGGCGAGAAGCAGGCCGTGATGCTGGCCGCCGAGGGCCGCAAGGAAGCCGCCTTCCGCGATGCCGAGGCCCGCGAGCGCGCCGCCCAGGCCGAGGCCAAGGCCACCGAGATGGTGAGCCAGGCCATCGCCGGCGGCAGCGTGCAGGCCATCAACTACTTCGTCGCCAACAACTACGTGAAGGCGCTGGAGGCCCTCGCCAAGTCGCCGAACCAGAAGATCCTCATGATGCCGCTGGAGGCGTCGAGCGTGATAGGCTCGCTCGCCGGCCTGGCTGAGATCACCGGCGAGGCCTTCGGCAAGGGTGCCCCGGCACCTGCCGGCCGCACGGGTGGACGAGCCACGGGCAGCGTCCCGCCGACATGAGGGCTTGACGAGCCCGGACGGACTTTTGGGGAGAGACACGGATGCAAGGCCTCTCTGCATTGCTCTACAGCCTCGGGCCCTGGAACTGGTTCATCCTGGCCGCAGCCCTGCTGATCCTGGAGACTATCCTTCCGGGCGTGCATTTCCTGTGGTTCGGCCTGGCTGCCATCGTCATCGGCTTCCTGGGCCTGCTGACCGGCCTCACCTGGCAGTGGCAGATGCTGGCGTTCGGCCTGCTCTCGGTGCTGACCGTGTTCTGGGTGCGCAAGTATGCGCGGCCCGACGTGGCGATCAGCGACCAGCCCGACCTCAACGTGCGCGGGCATCAGTACATCGGCCGCTCGCTGGTGGTGGAGCAGGCCATCCAGAACGGCCGCGGCAAGGTGCGCGTGGGCGACACGCTGTGGGCCGCGGAGGGGCCGGATGCCCCGGCCGGCACGCGCGTGACCGTCACCGGCGCCAAGGGCACCGTGCTCGTGGTCGAGCGTGCAACGGCATGATCAGGACCCGAGCGCGCTCGCGTGGCTCGTCGCCTTCATCAGCCTGGTGCTGCCGTGGGCGGCTGCGGGGCTCGCCCTCGCCGGTCTCTGGCGCGTCGCGCGCGGTGAGGCGGGCGGCTGGTGGTACGTGGCCGCCGCCGGCGTGCTGCTCATCGCCGATATCCTCATCGATTTCATCTGGGCGCATCCCTCCGTCCTGAAGACCGACCAGCCCGACCTCAACCGCCGGGCCGCGCAGCTCGTCGGCCGGGTCGGCATCGTCGAGGAGGCGATCACCCACGGCCGCGGCAAGGTGCGGATCGGCGACACGCTGTGGATGGTGGAGGGCCCCGATGCGCCGGCCGGCGCGAAGGTGCGCGTGACCGCGGCCCGAGGGGACGTGTTGCGGGTGGAGCTGGCACCCATGGCCTGATAGAAAGGCTCGACTTGTCGAGCTGGAGCATTGAGGGCCATGGCAGAACCCAAGATCACCCGCGAGCAAACACCCACCAAGGGCCGCTATGTGGCGCGTGCGGACGGCATCGACGCCGAGGCCGAGCTGACCTACAGCCGCTCCAGCCCCACCCTCATCATTGCCGATCACACCGAGGTGCCCGACGTCTTCCGCGGCCAGGGCGTCGGCCGGCTGCTCGCCACGCGCCTGGTGGAGGATGCGCGCAAGGAAGGCGTCAAGATCTATGTGCTGTGCCCGTTCGTGAACGCCGAGCGCAAGAAGCACCCCGACTGGGCGGACGTGTTCCAGAATTGATGCGACGAGCGCGCAGCGTTGCGCCTCAGGCCACGCCGGCACGCAGCAGATCGTGCACGTGCAGGATGCCGACGGGCTTGCTCTTGTCCACCACGAACAGCGCCGTGATGCGCGATGCATTGAGCATTTCCAGCGCAGCGGACGCGAGCATGCCCGGCGTGACGACCTTGGGTTTCCTGGTCATGATGTCGGCCGTGCGCGCGGAGAGAAGATCGGCGCCCATGTGCCGGCGCAGGTCGCCGTCGGTAATCACGCCGGCCAGCCTGCCCTTGCTGTCGACCACGCCAAGGCAGCCGAACGCCTTCTGCGTCATCGTCACCAGGGCCGCGCTCATCAGCGCGTTCTCGCCGACCAGCGGCAGGCGCTCGCCCGTGTGCATGATGTCGGCGACGAACTTGAGGGCGGCACCCAGCGATCCGCCCGGATGAAACGTCTTGAAGTCATGCGCGGTGAAGCCCTTGTGCTCCAGGAGCGCGATGGCGAGGCAGTCGCCGAGTGCGAGCTGCATGGTGGTGGAGGTGGTGGGCGCCAGCCCGTGCGGGCAGGCCTCCTTGGCGCGCGGCAGCTCCAGCACCACGTCGGACTGCTTGGCCAGCGTCGAATCGGCGCGTGAGGTGATGGCGATGAGCGGCACCTTGAAGCGCCGCGAGTAGGTCAGGATGTTGCCGAGCTCAACGCTCTCGCCCGACCACGACAGGGCCACGATCGCGTCCTCCGGCGTGATCATGCCGAGATCGCCGTGCCCGGCTTCGCTCGGGTGCACGAAGAAGGCGGGCGTGCCCGTCGAGGCAAAGGTGGCGGCCATCTTCTGCCCCACATGCCCGCTCTTGCCGATGCCCGTGACGATGACACGGCCCTTGGCCGCGGCCAGGGTTGCCACGGCCTTGCCGAGGGCTGCGCCCTGCTCCCGGTCCAGTGCGCCCCGCAGGCGCTGCAGGCCCTCGCATTCGAGATCGAGCGTGCGCAGGGCGGAACTGAGGGCTGTTGCCCGCGCGGCAGCGCCCGAGGGCACAACCCGCAGTTTACGGCTGGTGGCTGATGGCATAGGCGATGCTTTGGTGCGTGCGTGGAGAGCCTTGTCGGCGGTGTCGGGCGAATCGCTCAAGCCTGCAACCTTTACCAAAAGCCCTTGCCGCACGGACCCGCGTGGGGGATTTCCGCACAGATTCCAGGCAATCTCAACCACTCATTCGCGTGCCGTGCTTAACGTTCAGGGCGCCCCTTGGTGCATGGCTCGGTCACGCTTATGTGCCTGTCCTCCACAAAGTTGCCAAATTAAACTGGGCTCCTGAGTGCACGCGGGCCAGCGCATCCAGCGGCATCGAGCCGGGGTTGCGGGCTGAAGTGTCCGGCGCCAGGAGCGTCCGCTTTCCAGACGGACTGGCGGCAGTCGCGCAAGAGCTTCTTTAACCACCGTGAGCGCCTCGAGCGCGATTGAACCACGACTGGAGGAACCGGAACGATCCAAGGATGGTTGGTCTCTACAGGCGAGCCGATGTTGCCATGTCAGGACAGGAGCCATGCCATGACTGAAATGTACGCCCAAGGCGATTTGCTGATCGAGCGGGTCGATGATGTGGAGCCCTCAGGCACCATGATCGCACCCGACGCCACCGGGGCCCTGGTGCTTGCCGAGGGCGAGCTGACAGGCCACCGTCATGCTATTTTCGAGCGTGTGACGTTGTTCCGGGACGAGGCTCTCGCCCGCGAGGTTCCCGCGGGTCTCTACATCGGCCACCTCAAAGTCGAGGGTGGTGCCGCCACTCTCCGCCATCAGGAGCACGCACCGATCGCGCTGGGCGAAGGCACCTACCGCGTGCGCCGCCAACGCGAGCTCGAGCCCAAGGATGCGGCTATTGTCGCGGATTGAGATCGCTGCGCTGTCCGAGGCGCAGAGGGCTCAACTTGCCATCTACGGGGCGCGGTGGACCGCGCTGCGGCGCGCGACATCGCCCCCCAATCATGAGAGCATTGCGGATGGGGTCCGCAATGCTTATGCGGCCGGCGGCCTGACCCCACCGGGCGAGATCGTCTGGGAGCGAGGCCCGGCCGATCTCGCGTCCGGCTGGGCGAAGCGGCGCGGCGGGGCGGGCGACAATGTGCGCTCGCTGATTGTCGATGCGGTGCGGCGCAAGGCGGAGCTCGCCGTCGACCGGGCCATCTCGCTCTCCGTGCGCATGGTGCTCGCCAACGAGCCTGGCCTCTCCCGCGCAGCCGAGTTCTCCGCCAGCATCGACGAGGCGGTCTTGCGCATCAGCGAGAGAACCCAGCCGGCGCTGCGCACGCGGCTGGCCGATTTCTTTCCGGGGCGCCGGCGCCGGTTGAGCTTCGCGGCAAGCAGCTTCAGCCCCCTCTCGGCACCGTGGCTCGGCAGCCTGCAGTATCTGCACGATATCGGCGGCCTGCGGCCTCATACCGAGGCCCTCGTGGGCCTGTGGACGCTGGCCCGCTCGGCATCCTGGATCGTGCCGCACGCGCGCGTCTGCTGGCTGATGGAGAGGCCTGAGCTCATTCGCCATGACGTCAACGGCCGCCTGCATGCACCGGACGGCCCGGCGCTGCGCTACGGCGACGGGTGCAAGGTCTATGCTTGGAAGGGGATATTGCTTCCGGCGCGCATCATAGAGCAGCGCGAGCGCATCGACGTGCGCAGCATCGAGGCTGCGCACGACCCCCAAATCAGGCGCTGCATGATCGACGTCATGACCCCACAGCGCTTCATCGAGCAGGGCGGCGCCTACCGGGTGGCCCAGGATGACGTCGGCATCCTGTGGCGCCAGCGGTGGCGGTGGGAGGCATGGGCCGCGGTGGAGGTCATCAACGGCACAGCGGAGCCGGACGGCACCTACAAGCGCTATTTCCTGCAGGTCCCGCCGACCGTGCGCACGCCGCGTGAAGCGGTCGCCTGGACCTATGGCTTGAGCGAGCGGCACTATCGTCCGACGGTGCGAACCTGAAGCGCCTGCTGGCCGCCATGGTCTTTGGCATGGCCCCGCCGAAGGACGACGTCGATTGAAGGCGGTGCAAGTGCCCGTATCAGCCGGGCATCCATGCGGAGGCACCCATGAACCAAGCGAGAAACCGCTGGATCGCCGGCCTCGCGGCCGTGGCGTTCCTGGGCTTGCTGTTCTACGCGCTGCGAACCGAGCGGCCCCGCCCCGCACAGACGGCGCAGACGCCCGCATCCTCGTTGGCTGCTCCGTCACCGACACAGAGCGCCCCCTCCTCCGCTCGCGTCCCCGGCTTCGGCCGGGCGCCCAGCACCGCGTCCGCCGCCGTCGCGCTGCCCAACTTCGTCGACCTGGTGCAGGCCGTGAAGCCCGCCGTCGTCTCCATCCGCGTCAAATCCGACGTCACGCCGCAGGTGATGACCGACGACGGCGGCGCCAATCCCCTGGAGGGCACGCCCTTCGAGCGCTTCTTCCGCCAGTTCGGGCCGCCCGACCAGGAGCAGGGACCGGGGTCGCGGCGTCCGTTCTTCGCTCAGGGGCAGGGCTCGGGCTTCCTCATCAGCGCCGACGGCTACGTGGTCACCAACAATCATGTGATCGCCAACGCGGTGAGGGTGGAGGTGGTGATGGATGATGGCACCACGCTGACCGCAAAGGTCGTCGGCACCGATCCCAAGACCGATCTCGCGCTTGTCAAGGTTGAGGGCGGGCGCAACACCTTTGCGTTCGTGGCCTTCGCGCCGGAGGTGCCCAAGATCGGCGAATGGGTGATTGCCATGGGTAATCCGTTCGGCCTCGGCGGCACGGTCACGGCGGGCATCGTCTCGGCGCAGGGGCGCGATATCGGCTCGGGCCCCTATGATGACTTCCTGCAGATCGATGCGGCGGTCAATCGCGGCAATTCCGGCGGTCCGACGTTCAACATGGCCGGCCAGGTGGTGGGCGTGAACACCGCCATTTTCTCCCCTTCGGGCGGATCGATCGGGATCGCGTTCGACATTCCGGCATCGACCGCCAGGCCGGTCATCGCTCAGCTCAAGGCGCGCGGATATGTGGAGCGCGGCTGGATCGGCGTGCAGGTTCAGCCCATCACCAAGGAGATCGCCGGCAGCCTCGGCATGAAGGAGGCCGCCGGCGCGCTGATCTCGGGCACCGAGCCCGGCAGCCCCGCCGCCAAGGCCGGCCTCAAGGCCGGCGACGTGGTGACCGCGATCGATGGCGGCGCCGTGAAGGATGCCCGCGACCTGGCGCGGCGGATTGCCAGCGTCACCCCGAATACGGCGGTCAGGCTCGAGTATGCCCGCGATGGCAAGGCGCAGGCGGTGAGCGTCACGCTCGGCCAGGTGCGGGAGCAAACGGCCCGCAAGGCTTCGGCTGCGCAAGGCTCGGATCGCAGCGAGCCGGCAAGCAAGCTCGGCATCCAGGTTGCGCCGGCCTCCAGGGTGATGGGCATCGGCGAGCAGGGGCTCGCGGTGCTCCGCGTCGACCCCAACGGCAAGGCAGCGGAAGCGGGCTTGGCGCCGGGTGACGTGATCCTCAAGATCGGCGCCAGGGAGATGCAGAGCCCGCAGGACCTGATGGCCGCGCTGGACGAGGCGGCCAGGCAGAACAAGCAGCACGTGCTGGCCTTGATCCGGCGCAACGAGCGCGAAATGTTCATGGCCCTGCCCGTGACCGCGGGTTGAACGAGCTCAATGGCCGCCAACGCCGGCAGAACGGAAACGGCCCGTCAGCGCGTGTCGGGCGGTCAGGGCTGGACCTTCACGCCGTCCCGCGCACCGTGAAGCGCGACCGGAGTGTGCCGCGGGCCTTGGTTCCGCATCGCGACGATGATCGCTATCTTGCTCCCCATGCGCCGCTGCCGGCCTGTTCCGTCTCCCCGTTCTTCACGGGGAGAGGGGTAGAGTGAGGGGCGGCTGGGTTCGCCGCCGTCGAGCTGTGGCAGCCCCTCACCCCGGCCCTCTCCCTACGGAAGAGTGGGGAGAGGGGGAAGAGGATGACGTTGGAGGGTGCTGATGGCGGATCACCCGAGCTGGCTCACCGTCGAACAGCGCGAGGCGCCGCTGATCGTCAGCCTTCCGCACACGGGGACCGAGATTCCGCCCGACATCGAGGCGTGCTGCGTCTCGCCGTGGCTGGCGCGCAAGGATTGCGACTGGTGGATCGACAAGCTCTACGGTTTCGTGCGCGAGCTGGGGGCCACCACCATCCACACGGCGATCTCGCGCACCGTGATCGACGTCAATCGCGATCCCTCCGGCGTGCCGCTCGACCCCGGCCAGGCCGCCACCGAGCTGGTGCCCGCCACGACCTTCGACGGCGAGGCGCTGTGGCGCCCGGGCCTGGCGCCCGAGGCGGCGGAAGTCTCACGGCGCATCGCCACCTACTTTCACCCCTACCACGCCGCCCTCGCCGCCGAGATCCAACGCCTGCGCGGGCGGCACGCGCGCATCGCCCTGTATGACTGCCACGCCATCCGCTCCATCATTCCCCGCCTGTTTCCCGGCGAGCTGCCGGTCATCAGCATCGGCACCAACGCCGGCCTATCCTGCGACATGGACCTTGCCGAGCCGATCGCGGCCATTGCCAGCGCGAGCCGGTTCTCCGCCGTCATCGATGGCCGCTTCAAGGGTGGCTACATCACCCGTCACTACGGCGCGCCGGAGCGCGGCGTGCATGCCGTGCAGATGGTGCTGGCCTGCCGCGGCTATCTGCGCGAGCCGATCGGCTCGGTCGACGAGCGCAGCTGGCCGGTGCCCTACGATCCCGGCTTCGCCGCCGCACTCCAAGCCACGCTGCGCGCGATTTTGGACGCCTGCCTCAGCTTCGCCGAGAACGGCCAATCGAGGCCCGCATGAGGAGCGGAGCGACCCCGCCGGCGGCGGCATGCGCCATGCCGGACGCTCACCCATGACATTTCGGCCCCGTTCCGCTATTGCCTTGCGCCCATGCTGCATATCAACGAGCTCACCTACCGCATCGAGGGGCGGACCATCTTCGACAGGGCCACGGCGGGCATTCCGGCGGGGCACAAGGTCGGCTTCGTCGGCCGCAACGGCTCCGGCAAGACCACGCTGCTGCGGCTGATCGCGAGCGAGCTGCACCCCGATGACGGCGGCATCACCGTGCCGCGCGCCACCCGCATCGGCTGGGTGGCGCAGGAAGCGCCGGGCGGGCCGGAAAGCCTGATCCAGTTCGTGCTCGCCGCCGACACGGAGCGCGCCCGCCTGCTGGCCGAGGCGGAAACGGCGCAGGAGCCCGGCCGCATCGCCGACATCCACGAGCGGCTCGCCGACATCGACGCCCACGCCGCGCCCTCGCGGGCCGCGCGCATCCTGGCGGGCCTCGGCTTCGACGAGGCGGCCCAGCAGCGGCCCTGCGCGGAGTATTCGGGCGGCTGGCGCATGCGCGTGGCGCTGGCCGCCATGCTGTTCACCGAACCCGACCTGCTGCTGCTCGACGAGCCCACCAACTACCTCGACCTGGAAGGCACGCTGTGGCTGGAGGACTATCTGCGCGACTACCCGCACACGGTCCTGATCGTCAGCCACGACCGCGAGCTGCTGAACCGCTCCGTCACGTCCATCCTGCATCTCGCGCAGGGCAAGCTGACCCTCTACACGGGCGGCTACGACCAGTTCGAGGAGACGCGCCGCGAGAAGCAGCGCCTCGATCTGAAGCTCAAGAAGAAGCAGGACGACGAGCGCCGCCACATCGAGGCGTTCATCGCCCGCTTCAAGGCCAAGGCCTCGAAGGCCAGCCAGGCCCAGAGCCGCGTCAAGGCGCTGGCCCGCATGCAGCCCATCGCCGAGCAGATCGAGGAGCGGGTGGCGCCGTTCCTGTTTCCCAACCCGGCCAAGGCCTTTGCCAGCCCGCTCATCCGCCTGGAGGGCGCCGCCGCAGGCTATGCCGCCAACGCGCCAGTGCTGCAGGGCCTGGACCTGCGGCTCGATGCCGACGACCGCGTCGGCCTGCTCGGCGCCAACGGCAACGGCAAGAGCACCTTCGCTAAGCTGGTCAGCGGCCGACTGCCCGCCATGGCGGGCAGGCGCTATGCCTCCGACAAGATCGTCGTCGGCTATTTCGCCCAGCATCAGATGGACGATCTGCCCGCCGGCAAGACGCCCTATCAGCACATGCTCGACCTGATGCCCGCTGCCACCGAGGCCCAGCGCCGCGCCAGGCTCGGCGCGCTCGGCTTCGGGGTGGAGAAGGCCGACACCAAGGCCGAGAGCCTGTCGGGCGGCGAGAAGGCGCGGCTGCTGTTCGCGCTGGCGACGTTTCACGGCCCGCATCTGCTGATCCTGGACGAGCCCACCAACCATCTCGACGTCGACGCGCGCGAGGCCCTGGTGCGCGCCCTCAACGCCTTTGAAGGCGCCGTCATCCTGATCAGCCACGACCGCCATCTGATGGACGCCTGCGCCGACCGCCTGTGGATCGTGCGCAGCGGCACGGTGCGCAGCTACGACGGCGACATGGACACCTACCGCGCCCAATGCCTGGCCGAGCGGGGCGCCGACCCCAACGCGCCGCGGGCCAAGCCGAAGGGGAACGGCGCCAGGCCGACGCCCTTGGAAGCGCGCCGGCAGGCCGCCGAGCGCCGCGCTGCGCTCGCCCCGTTGAAGAAGGCCGTCACCAAGGCCGAAGCGGAGATCGATCGCCTCAGCAAGACGATTGCCGCCATCGATGCGGCGCTTGCCGACAGCGCCCTCTACATCCGCGACCCGCTGAAGGCGCAGGCGCTGGCACGCGAGCGCGGCGAGGCCGAGCGCGCACGCGAGGCGGCAGAGACGCGGTGGCTGGCCGCCAGCGAAGCCTATGAGGCGGCACAGGCGCGGGCTGAAGACGCTCCCCTTGAGCGCGTCCCCTGATCGAGATCGGCTCGGCGGCGCCTGGCCTACCGGCGGCCGGCATCCCTCAGGTATTGCCGCGTGATCATCTCATCCAATCGGCGTGAGGCCTCCCTTTCGGCCTCAGGGTCGACATCGCGCGCGCGCCTGCGCGCGTCCTTGCGGGCCATGGCCTTCAGCCGGTTTTCCGCATCCATCGCGCGCTTTTCGGCGGCCTTCGCTCTTTCTTCTGCAGCCCGCACCCGCTGCTCCGCATCATCGTCCGCCTTCAAGACGGTGGGGGAGAGGAGGCCGCCGGCTGCAAGGGCAACCCATGCGAGGATGGTCGAAAATCTGGAGGGCACAGCGCGCTTGGCCATGAGAACGATCTCCTGATGCCAACATTCTAGAGCGGCTCGATGCCTGAGCTATATAGGTGCTCCGTCTTTCCAAAAGTAGCCAGAAGGGCGGCAAGAAAGTGGACGAGGGATCGACGCCGAGCCTACGGTCGCAGGGCATCCCGCAGCAATTGCTGCTGGATCAGCTGATCAAGTCTTCGCGAGGCCTCGCTCTCGGCTTCCGCCCGGGCGCGCGCCCTGCCTGCGTCGGCTGCAGCTCGATTTTCCTCCTGCCGCAGGCGACGCTCCTTCTCGGCTTGCCGATACGCCTCATCGGCATCCTTGCGCTGCTTTGCGGCTTCCGCGGCGCGCGCCTGCGCATCCAGGTACTTGTTGAACAGATCCTTCTCGTCAGCCGGCAGAGCCAGCGTCATGGTCTGGACCTCGCTCTCGCTCAAGTTGGGAAGGCGCGATTTGGGAACATTGCGCAACTCGGTTTTCACCTGGGCGGGCAGCATCGTTTCCAGGAGTTGGACCTCTCGCTTGGTCTTGTCCTCGGTCTGCTTCTTCTCCACGCTGTCCTTCTTGGCCAAGCGCGCTTTCTCCGCGGCTTCGCTTGCGGCCCGGTCCTCCTCGAATTTGCACTGATTTGATTTCGGGTTGTCGATGATGCAGACCCGCCGCGCAATGATGACCTCCTTGCCATCCTCGATGGCGCTCACACCTGATTTGTCCTTGGGATCGGTCTGCAGCGGGATGGGGGTCATGGCGACCACCAGCTTGTGGGTGACCGCTTCGGAGAGCGTGACACCGAAGCCCGGCTTGAATTGCCTCTTGTCCGGATAGGCAAGAGCCCAACTGGGCAGCAGCGTTCCGTCTGCGGTGATACCGAACTCTATGGTGTAGCCGACACCGGTCACTTCGCCCGTCGCCGCCCTTCGGCCCCTGCTTTCCTTGGATTCACGGCTGGTCGCGTTTTGGATTTGCGCGGCCTCCAGTTGCGGAACAACGTCATTGACCCATCGCTGCAAGCCGATCTCGCCACTCAGCAGTCTGTGGGATGCAAAGGCCGCGCTGTAGTCCGCGCCGCAGTGGGCTTCCGACCCCTTCCCCAGTCCTTTCAGGAGCTTGTAGCTGACCGTATAGGTGCCTTTTGCCTTCTGCTTCAGATTGGCCTTGAGGCCGAGCCCGAAGGTGCCGAAGTGGATCGGAAGCAAGTAGGCCGTATCCGTGGTGGCATTGGCGTCGCGATCTACGACGAACGAGAAATCGAACGCGGCAGCCCATTCCTTCAACCAAGGGTATTGCTGCCCCCGCTCCTGGACAGCGGCATAGAGCTCGCAGCGCGCGTTGTGCACGACCTCAGCCACGCTGACACGCCGAGGAAACTCGGGTGCTGTCATGCAGCCCGCTGCAATCGCGCCGATGGATACACCTAGGATTGGTCGGACTAGGATTGGTCGGACGGGAAAACGCGCCGCCGCGCGTACGCAATACGCCAACACAGCCATCCCCCAATATCAAACGATCAAATCAAACGCCGAACACTCAGTTCGGGGGCAATCCCACTTCTTACGTACAATCTGCTTGCGGCATTCTTCCTCCCGGGGTCGAGAAATGACAATCGCGCGCCTTCGGGTTTTTGGCGTGCGTGCCTCAAATGCAACTTTCGACAGCGCCACGGGCTTCGCGGGCCTCCCGGCATGGACAGTTTTTCATGCGCGGCGGCGACGGGCGTCCACGGGCCCAGCGTTTCCCTGTGATGATCACAGGCCGAGGCATCACCCCTCGAAGGAGACGCAGAGACATGAAAACGCACCTGTTCAAGTTCGTCGTGCCGGCCGTGCTGGCGGCCGGCATCCCCGCCGCTGCGGTGCTCGCCCAAACCCAAGGTCAAGGCCAGCCGCCGGCGTCTGCCGACGGTCCCTCCGCCGAAACGCTCGCCAGACTGCAGGATGGCCGCATCGCCATGATCAAGGCGGCCCTCAAGCTCAGCGATGCCCAGCTCAAGCTCTGGATGCCCGTGGAAGAGCACATGCGGGCGTCATTCGCCGCGCGGCAGCAGGCCCGCGCGGAGCGCCGCGAGCGGCGCCAGCAGGGTGCGGCCGAGCAAAGTGCATCCCTGCCCGATCGCCTCGATCGCGCCAGCGAGCGCATGACCAAGCGCGCGGAGCGCATGAAGGCCTACGCCGAGGCCATCAAACCGCTCTATGCCTCCCTGACGGATGACCAGAAGGCGGTTGCAAGCGTTGTCTTGCGGCCAGGCGCGGGCCTGGGCCGCCTTCGCGATCATCGCTGGGCGCAGCATTCTGCGCCGCGCGGCGAGCCAAGGTAGCGACGGAAGGCGCGCATCCCGCGCGTTGCCGTCTTGACCGGGTTTGCCTCCCGAGCCCGGTCGGCGTCGGGCATTCGGATTTGCCTCCCCCCGTCCGAATGCCCGACATCTCCCGAGGTGATGCAACCTTGGGTCGGAGCAACACCGGCCCGTTGGCTGAGACCGGCCCGGTTTCTCCGGGCCCATGCGCGGCTCGCAGGGGCCTGCTGCGAGGCCCTGCATCAGGCGGAGGGCGGAGGCGTCGGGAGCGTCTTCAGCGGATCTTCGAGCGGCACCTGCATCTCGCTGCCGCGGCCGAAGTTGGCGGTCTTGCCGTCGGCGGACTCCTGCTGCGCCTGCTGCCGGCCGAGCGCGGCGACGGGCGGGATATCGCCGTCGGCAAGCGGCGCCCGCAGGCTCTTGCGGGCCAGCGCACGCGCAATGTAGGGCGCCAGCTCGGCCCGTTTCTTTGCTTCACGCGCGGCATGGCGTGCCTTGAAGGCCGGCATCACGGACGCGGCGAACAGCTCCAGGGAGGCGCAAATGTGCGCGTGCTCGTTCCGGCCGCCCTGCTGCAGGAAGACTACCTGGTCGACACCCGCCTCCTCGAAGCGCCGCATGTTGGCGGTGATCTCGTCCGGGGTGCCGATGCCGCCGGCGCCCGGCGACATGGGCAAGAGATCGCGCGCCTTCTCGTAGTTGGCCCAGATGCTGGTGCGCCCCGGGATGTGGTCGCCGAAGATGTAATGATGGCCGAGCGCATAGCCGAAGAAGCGAAAGCCATCGAGGCCGCGGCGCCGGGCCTCCTCGCCGTCGGAATGGCAGGAGAACCCCGCCACCATGGCCACATTGGCATTGACCGTATGGCCCAGCGGCACGCACGCGTCCGATTTGATGATGTCGTAGTATTCATGCACCCACTTCACCGCCTCGCCCTGGTCGATGAAGGCAAAGGTGAGCGCACCAAGGCCGTGCCGCGCCGCCTGGTGGATGGTGTCGCGTTTCGAGCAGGCGACCCACAGCGGCGGATGCGGCTTCTGCACCGGCTTGGGCACCAGGTTGCGACAGGGCATGGAAAAGTACTTGCCCTGGTAGCCGGGATAGGGGTCCATCACCAGCATATTGGCGGCTTCCGCCGTCGCCTCCAGCCACATGGCGTGGCGCTCATCCGGGTGGATGCCGAAACCGCCGAGCTCGGCGGCCGAGGCACTCTGGCCGGTGCCCCATTCGACGCGGCCGTTGGAGACCAGATCGAGCGTGGCGATGCGCTCGGCGACGCGGGCGGGATGATTGTAGCCGGGCGGCATCAGCACGATGCCATGGCCGAGCCGGATGCGCTTGGTGCGCTGCGAGCAGGCGGCCAGAAACACCTCCGGCGCCGAGGAATGCGAATATTCCTCCAGGAAGTGATGCTCGACCTCCCACGCGTAGTCGAGCCCGAGCCTGTCCGCCAGCTCGACCTGGTCGAGCGCTTCCTGAAACAGCCTGAGCTCGGCGCCCTCGACCCACGGGCGCGGCAACTGATGCTCGTAGAAGATGCCAAACTGCATGGGGCTCCCCCGGGTTGCGTTTCGCCGCCATCATAGGACCCAATCCGCTCCCTGAGAAACGAGCCGCCGCGCAGGGCGCAGGCCGCGGGTCTCCGACGGCGTTGGTTGCGCCGGTCGGCCGATGGCGGGCGCATGGGATGCGCTGGGCGGCCAACGGGCTGGGGCGGCGGGCTGGCGCGCCCGCGCGCGCATCACTTTTTTGTGCGCTTCCTTGCGCTCAGGTGCTGCAGCGGGCACGCGACCCGCCTCTTTTTGCATCGGGCCGTCACCGCTAAGCTTCTGCCGGCAAGCTTCTGTCAGAGCTGTCTTTCGGTTTGGCGAGCGGCCGCATGGCGGGCACCAACAGGCAACGGGATGCGGGGGAGCCTGGCTTACAGCCTCGCCCGTTCTCCAAGCTCGCCCGCAAGATCGTGCTGCTGGCCGGCGAGGATGGCTTCGTGCTGTCGCACTGTCGGGCATTGCTTGCCGCGCTGCGCGAGCTGGCGCGGGAAGTCGTCGTCGTCGCCCGGTCATCGGGCCGTCTCGGCGAGATCGAGCGGCTCGGTGCCGGCGTCACCGACTTCGATTGTCGTGCTTCGCTGCGCAACCCTGCCCGCGACGCATTGGCCGCCTGGGAGCTTGCGCGCATCCTCGAAGCCGAGGACGCCGATGCCATGCACGTCATCGGCGTCAGGCCGGCGGCCCTCGGCGGCCTCGCGCTCAAGCTGGTGGCGGGCCCGCAGGTCATGGTGCACCTGCCAACCCTCGATGGACTCGAGCCCGCAACCGGTCTGGCGCGGCTCTATCGCCCGTCTCCGGCACGGCTGGTGGCTGCGCTGGTCCGCAGGCCGGCCTCGTTCGTGCTGTTGGAAAATCCCGACGATCTTGCGCCCCTGCGGGCACAGGGCGCCGATCCCGGGGCGCGGTTCGCCGTGCTGGGCGGTGCCGGCGTCGATCCCGACGTCTACCCGGTCCTGCCGCCGTCGCAGAGCGAGATGCCGATTGCCGCCTATATCGGACGCATGACGGCATCGAGCGGCGTCGACGTGCTCATGCGGGCCTTCGACCGCGTGTGGGCGCGCGGCGTCAACCTGCAGCTCGAGTTGGTGGGCGAGCATGCATCGGACGCGGCCGATGCCACGCCGCCGGGCGACATCGCGCAATGGGGCCTGCATCCCGGCGTGCGGCGCATCGAGCCCGTCACCGACGTGCGCGAAGTGTGGCGGCGCGCCGAGATTTGCCTGTTGCCGGCGGTGCGCAGCCAGGGTCTGCCCCGCGCCCTGCTGGAGGCGGCCGCCTGCGGCCGGGCCCTGGTGGTGACCGATGATGCCGGCGGCGGCCATTTCGTTCGCGACGGCGTCGAAGGGCTGGTGGTGCCGCGCGGCGATCAGGCCCACCTCGCCGAGGCGCTCGAGCGTCTGGCGCGAGATGCGGACCTGCGGGCCCGTCTCGGGGCGGCCGCGCGGCTACGCGTGCTGCAAGGCTTCACCGAGGCGCACGTCAAGCAGACGCTGGAGGCGGCCTATCTGGCCCTGCTCGGCAGCCGGCCGTCGGCGTAGGGCAAAGACCCCGGCTCTTCGGCCGGGGATGCAAAGGGGCGGGTGCTTCGGCCGGGGACGCAACCCTTGGTGCTCCTGGCTGTCATGCCGGCCGAGGCCGCAGGCCGAGCGCCGGTACCCAGGGATTGCGCATCGACCGCGATCGCTTGCGGCCCTGGGTCCCGGAGATTGCGCTTGCCGCGCAATTCCGGGATGACAGATGACGCTCGGGAGCACAGGCGGAAACTGGCGCGCGCCGGTCGAGGCCAGAGTGCCCTCACGTGTGCTGGCGCATGTCGTGGTAGCGCGCAATTGCGGGCCAGGCGCAGCCGGCGATCAGCTCGGCCAGCGCGTGCATCGTCATGCCCTCCAGCGCAATGCGCTCGCGGCGTCCGAGGCTTGCCAGATGCGCGTCGGGAACGCCGACGGCAACCTCCAGCTCCTGGTCGAGCCGGTCGATGTGCATGCGTGCGATGTCGGTGCCGAGCACCAGCACGGCCACCGGCATGCGATGGTGCCGCAGCCCCGCATCCCAGGCTGGCGTTGCCAACGGCACGAACTTGGCACCCGCTTGCGAGAGGGCGCCGTTGCCGGCCTTCAGCGCCGCGATGATTACGGGCTCCACCGCCTTCCAGGCCGCCTCGCTCGCCCGCTGCTCGGCATCGGTCTTGGTGTGCACGGCATGGCTCGCCGTGAGCTTGAGGCATTCGGAGAGCAGATCGCTGACGCGGCCGACGCTCAGGCCCGAGGCCGGCGCGCTGGCGTCGCTGTCGATCTCGGCCGGGCCGTCCTCGTGCGCCTTGACCAGGGCGAAGAGCCGGCCGCCCGCCGTGCACTCGAGCCGCAGCCAGGCGAGGCTCTGGCCGCCGACCAGGATGCGACGATCCGAGCCGTAGGCCTTGCTCGCGCCCCACGAGGGTTCCCCCGGGGTGCCGATCGCCACGCCCGCGCCGGCCAGGACGGCGTTGACCTCTTCCACGGCCGCGCTGATCATCGGCTGCAGCCCTGCCCACTGCTGCGCGGTTGCCGATGGGCGTGCGGCGTCGGGGCGCGGCAACGCTTCATCCTTGGCGGCCGGATCGATCGCGGCCGGATTGACTGCGGCCGGATTGACTGCGGAGAGGCCGCCGGCTGCGAGCGCCAGCAACTGGCCGCTGAGCGTGCGTCGCGGCGCCGGCGCTTCCGCTGGCGCAGGCTCGGACGGCGGCGCCGGCATCGCCGGACGCGAGATCGTGACCTCCACCTCGGGCTCTGACCCCGCCTCGGCCTTCGGATCGCGCGGCGATACGAACGCATCGCGGCGCCTGCCGTGCAAATCCCTCCAGATCAGGCTGACGCCGGTGCCGATCAAGATTGCGCTCAGCAGCAAGAGCAGCATCGTCGTCATGATTGCCGCCCTCTGGCCGTCACGCAGCGCACCAAAATCCGCAGCCAGGCTACTTGCCCTGCCACTCGTCCTTCACCTCCATGCACTTGGTCGCAACGAACTCGTTGATGTCGTCGACGGCAATGCTCTGCAAGAGCCCGAAGGTATTGTCGGCGGCCGTGATCGACCACAGCGCGCTCTTGGCCAGAGTCGGGGCCTCGATCTTGCCCCAGTTCAGGTTGGCCTTGACGGCCTTGCCCTGCTTGAAGGTGACTTTCGGGCGGAGCTGGGCCGTGACGTCGTACTTGTCCTTGGCGTTGTCGATCTGGCAGCGAATGTCGTAGGTGTCGAACTGCGCCTCGAAATCGGGCTCCTGCATGGCCTTGACGAGCATGGCGCGGTCGAATTTGAGCTCGGATGCGCAGCGCGTATCGCCCCAGGGCCAGGAGACCTTGCCGCGCGACAGGATCTTGGTCAGCGCCTCCTTGCGCCAGGTTTTCTGGATATGGCAGGCCACCTGACCGTCGGCCGGCGCCTTGGTGTGCAGGGTGGAGCACAGCAGGGCCGCGCACTTCCGGCGGCCCTCTCGTTCCTTCCGTTCGGCTTCCGTTTCAGGCATCGCGGCCGCATCCGGCTTGGGATCCGGCGTGCGCTCCTGCGCGGGCACGGCCGCAGGCAGCACGGCCAGGACGCCCAGGCCGAGCAGGGCAGATGCCGCCCACGGCACGAGAATTTTCGACATGTGCTAACAGCTCCCCGATCCGGCATGTACGATCTTGCGCGCAAAGCGACCGTAAGTATGGCGCCGGCTCAGCGGCTGGACCAGATCAGACCCAGCCCCGACAGCAGCAGCACGAACAGCACGACCCGGTCGAAGCGCCGGTCGTCCAGCCGATGGTAGAGGCGCACGCCGGCCCATGAGCCGGCCAGCGTGCCGGGAACGGCGATGGCGAGCGCCACCAGGAAATCCCGTCCCACCAGTCCTTGCGCGGCGCTGGCCACCAGCATGGCTGTGAGCAGTGTCAGGTTGAAAGCCTGGAAGAACACACGCCGCTCATCCTTGGGCCAGCCCTTGAGCGAGGCATAGACGGTGGGCAAGACGCCGGAGAGGCCGGCGATTCCGCCCAGCACGCCGCCCGCCAGCCCCACCGCAGCCTCCGCCCCGCGCCCCCCGGCGGCGAGCCGCAGACGGCCGGCGACGAACAGCATGAAGGAGCAGTAGATGATCAGGACGGCGCCGACGGCCATTTTGAACGCGTTGAGCGGGATGAGCGGCAGCACCCAGGTGCCGAGCGGCACGCCGATGAGGCCGGCAATGAGCATGGGGGCGAGCCGGCCCCAATCGGCAGCCCGCCAGATCGCCGGCAGCGTGGTCAGATGGCCAATGACGGAGCAGGCGGACGCGAGCTGCGCGGCAATGAGCGGCTGGACCGCCTGCAGCCACATGGGCAGCCCCGTGAGGGCCGTGCCAAAGCCGGTCAGGCCGTTGACAAAACCGCCGGCCAGCGCGCCCGCCAAGATGAGGGCAAGCGTCGCCCAGTCCCCAATCGGTGTGGACATCCGCCCCCGTTCCCGACCCGTTCCTTGAAGTTGTGCCGCTCAACACCATATTTTGTTGGCGAACACAACCAGCGCCTGCGTATGGGCTGGGGCAGCGGAGGCCAGCCGGGGTCCGCCAGCCGATTGTTCGGGTCAAGGCCGCTTGAGGAGGGCTTTGAGATGACGCGCATGTCACTGCTGTCGAGCCCGCTTCTGTTGGGCTTTGAGGAAATGGAGAGGCTGATCGATCGCGTCGGCAAAGGCGGCGGCGACGGCTATCCCCCCTACAACATCGAGCGCATTGTCGGCACTGGTCCCAATGGCGGCCCAAATGGCGGTCAAGACGCGCCGGAGCTGTTGCGCATCACGCTGGCCGTGGCCGGCTTCAAGCGCGATCAGATCGAGATCACGGTCGAGGACAACCAGTTGAGCATTCGCGGGCGTCAGGTCGACGACAAGGCACGGCAGTACATCCACCGCGGTATCGCCGCGCGGCAGTTCAGTCGCACGTTCGTGCTGGCCGATGGCATCGAGGTTAGGTCGGCCGACTTGAGCGACGGTTTGCTGTCCATCGATCTGGCGCGACGGGAGCCGGAGCGCTCGGTGCGCAAGATCGAGATCGGCAAATTCTAGCCCTGGGTCTTCCCTGCCACAGTCTCGGGATGCGAATCGCGGGAAGATGCTGGGAACTTGGGGTCCATTACAGGGTTGGTGTCATACGAGCGCCGGCCTTGTCCAAAGGGGAGCCGCGCAAATCCCCGATCGAGAAGGAGTGAGCGTCGTGGAAAAGAACAGCCGGAATACTGCCAAGCGCAGGAAGATCGAGGCGCCGCCCGTGCCCGTCATGAGCATGACCGAGCTCGCCAAGCTCGGAGGCGGCAAGGTCGCCTACATCAAGGTGATGACCCACGACGAAGCCCGGCAACTGTTTCCTGCCGTCGAGGGCTTGCCGGCGGGCATCGACCTCTACGCGCTGCATGCCGCCGACGGCACGCCGCTGGTGTTGACCGACAGCCACCAGGCCGCGGTTGGACACGCGATGGGGGACGAGCTCGAGATAGCCAGCGTCCACTGAGCAAGACAGGGATTTGAGAAGCTGCGCCCCGGCCGTCGGCCGGGGCGTTTGCATGAGGGGTGCAGGAACAGCCTCGGAGCAGACTTCGCACGCGCCGGGTTGGCTTGCGCAGCACGGACCTGCAGCCTTGGGCGCAAGCCTCTGCGGGCAGGCAGCGCCGATATTATCATCAGCTCGCCGGCGTGCGACTATCGCCCGTTGCAGGGCCGCACGGGTCCATGGTGCACCGTCATCTCGCGTTGGCGCCGCCGCCGGCGGCGCATTATCGTCGGTCATGGCGATGGAGAGGGCGATGATACGGAGCGATGGAGAGGCAAGACATGGATCAGGAAACGCTGGACCGGCTGGCCATCCGGGCTCTGGTTGAAAATTGGGTCCTGTGGCGGGACGCGGGCGACTGGGAGCGGTTTCGCACGGTCTGGCACGACGACGGGCGGATGATGGCCACCTGGTTCCAGGGCACGGCGGAGGAGTTCATTGCCGTCAGTCGCGCCGGGTTCGACAAGGGGGTCAGCATTCTGCACTTCCTCGGCGGCCACTCCGCCGATATTGCGGGCAGCCGTGCCATTGCGCAGACCAAGATGACCATCTCGCAGCGTGCCGCCGTGCATGATGTCCTGGTCGACGTGGTGTGCACCGGCCGGTTCTACGATTTCCTGGAGAAGCGCAGCGGTCGCTGGGGCATCGTGTTGCGCCAGCCCATCTACGAGAAGGATCGCATGGACCCCGTCGACCCGGCGGCAAAGCTGACCCTGAGCAAGGCTCTGCTCGAACGCTTCCCCGAGGGCTATCGCCACCTGGCGTATCTGCAGACCGAGATCGGCTTCAAGGTGAAGCCCGACATGCCAGGTCTCAAGGGGCCGCAGGTGCAGGCGCTTTACGTGCGAGGTCATGACTGGCTGGAGGGGAGGGCGCTATAGGCCGTCCCGGCCGTGTTGTCTCGTGCTGCTCTCTCACAGGTCGCGTCCCCTCATGCGTCTTCCCTTCTTCTACGGCTGGGTGATTGTCGCCGTCGTGTTCGTGTCGATGGCGATCGGCGTCAATGCGCGCACGGCCTTCTCCCTGCTGTTCCCGCCGATCCTTGATGAGTTCCGCTGGGACCGTGCCGTCACGGCAGGTGCCTTCTCCTTCGGCTTTCTCGTCTCGGCGGTGATGAGCCCGCTGCTCGGGCGCATGATGGATCGCGTGGGGCCGCGCGCGGTCATGGAGCTCGGCGTGCTGCTCCTGACGGCGGGACTGCTGTTGGCGCCGCTGACCACCGAGCCTTGGCAGCTCTACGCAACGCTTGGCGTTCTTGTCGGGGGTGGCAGCGTCTGCCTCGGCTACTCGGGGCAATCGCTCTTTCTTCCCAACTGGTTCATCCGCCGGCGCGGGCTTGCGACCGGCGTCGCCTTTGCCGGCGTGGGCATAGGGTCCATCCTGTTGCTGCCCGCCGTGCAGCTCGTCATCGACAGCTCGGGCTGGCGCACGGCGTGCTGGGCGATGGGACTTCTGGCGCTTGTCGTGCTGGCGCCGATCAACCTGCTGCTGCGCAAGCGCCCGGAGGATATCGGCTTGCAGCCGGACGGCGACGCCGCGCCGGCAACGGCTGCGGCGGCCCGGGCTTCCAACGTTGCCGATCCGGCCTGGGCAGCCGTCGACTGGACGCTCGGACGCGCCGTGCGCACCCAGCGCTTCTGGTGGATCGCACTCGGCTATTTCTGTGGCCTGTACGCCTGGTATGCCGTGCAGGTGCACCAGACCAAGTATCTCATCGAGGTCGGTTTCACGCCCACCGTTGCGGCGTGGGCGCTGGGCTTCGTCAGCCTCCTTGGCATCCCCGGCCAGATCATTCTCGGCCATGTTTCCGATCGCCTTGGTCGCGAGTGGGTTTGGACGGCCGGGGTGCTGGGTTTCAGCATGTGCTATCTGGCATTGCTGCTCCTGCAGGTCTTCCCGAGCACGGCTTTATTGTACGTGATGATCGCCGCCCAAGGCGGGCTCGGCTATGGCCTGACAACGGTGTTTGCCGCCATTGTCGTCGAGATTTTCCAGGGCAAGCACTACGGCACCATTTTCGGCACGCTGATGCTCATCGCGATCAGCGGCGGTGCCTTGGGTCCTTGGGCGACGGGCGCGCTGTTTGATGCCTACGGCAACTACACGCTGGCTTTCTGGATCGGCATAGCCGCCAGCCTGGTGTCGATGCTGGCGATCTGGCTGGCGGCGCCGCGCAAGGTGCGGGTGGTGGCCGGGCAAGAGCATCGTCTGCGGGCCGCCGGCTAGCAGCGGAGCCACAGCGGCCATGATGGGGGCCAATTCCTTTGCTGCCCTTGTCGCCGCTGTGACAGGAGAGCGGCATGACCGATAAGACGACCATTCAAACCAACGTGGACACGTTCAACGACGGGGGCAGCTATTTCGTGCGGGCGGAAATCGAGGCTCGCTCGGTCAACATTCACGGCCCCTATCCCGATTTGCAGACCGCGCAGAAGCTGCAGGCCGATCAGGCCGCACACTTGAAGCAGACATCCGAGGCGCTCAAGGAGCAATTGCGGCGTGCAACCTTGGCGCTTGGCGGCTGACCGGCCTGTGTCTGCGGTCGGCGACCGTGGCAAGCGGCTTTTGCGTCGCGCGCATTGGTGCGGGTCTGCTGAAAAAGTTTTGGCCGCGCCCGAGGACGCGGCCAAAGGGTGCCCAACCGTGTGATCCCTCAGCGGAAGAGCGAGAGGATCGTCTGGCTCGAGGAGTTGGCGATCGACAGCGCCTGCACGCCGAGCTGCTGCTTGACCTGCAGCGCCTGCAGCCTGGTCG